>NZ_JBKJMB010000085.1:0-10821 GCF_046596595.1 Sphingorhabdus sp. | reverse complement strand
TTCGAAACTTCGACGGAAAATGACCGTTGCCGACACAAGATATTCTCCGTCGGTGAAACTGAACCAGATTCGTTATCCCGCGTCGAATTCTATGATACGGTTTGCACCGATTTTGTGATCGAAACGGAAGCGGTTATATCTGTGGGTGAATTCATCGAAATCTATCATTCAGACGAGAGCTTTAGGACAGCCGTTATCCTCTGGATAAGCAGGCCGTTCGCGGGTTGCAGTTTCATAGCGGCGCAAAGTCCGGATCTGACAAAATTCCAACCAATGTCAGATGGGAATATTTGCTCTGCCGAGTCTGTCCTAAAGCTGATAGACGCTCCACTATCTGAGGACACAGGGGAAGATCAACCCCCACGCGTTTCGTCAGAAAACCTGCCCATTGGTATGCGGATTTGGATAATAATCGGATCATCTCTGCTGTTATGGGGCGTCATAAGTGGGCTGGTATTTTGGATGTCAATTTAAGGCTACATGCCCTGGTATCCCGCAAGTTTGGCTCAGTGTTGTACGACACTGTAGAGCGCAATTTCGTTGCCAAACGGCATCCATATGTTCAGCGTAAAACAAATAACATCTTAAAGGTGCCAAGCAGTGGATGACCCCCGTGAACAGAAATCGCAGAAATCTGGAAATCTTGGGTCCGCCCAAATCGCCCGGGCTGCGGTAATCGTCATTACAATTGTGGGTGCTGCGTGGCTGATGATTGAACTCACTCAACTGTTACTGCTCGTTTTCGCATCAATCACTATCGCGGCAATTTTCGATGTGCTGGCTGGCGGGATCCGGCGCAAGACTGGAATGAGCCGGAATTTTGCGCTCTCGATATCAGTCCTCTCGCTGATTCTGTTATTTGTCGGTGCTTTTGCACTGTTCGGGACACAAATTGCAGGTGAGTTTGCGACACTCCAAAAGACATTGCCGACCGCCTTGCGAGGCTTTGAAGAGTTTCTCGACCGATATGGACTTGGCGATCAGGCGCGAAATTTGATCAGCAGCGGTTCGAATGATGCATCGGCGCTGGTTGCCCGGGCCGGGGGATACGCCATCGCAGCAGGCAGTGGTTTAGCGGATTTTGTCTTGGTTCTCGTCGGTGCAATCTTTCTGGCAAGCAACCCGGACGTATATCGCCGGGGACTGTTATTGCTGTTGCCTGCAGAGGCCGAAGTATCTGTTGGAGAGACATTGGACGAAGCCAGACACGGTCTTACGGGCTGGATGTTGGGCCAAGCCATATCGTCGGTGGTGGTTGGCGCGCTGACTTGGGCGGGTCTTGGTTTTCTCGGGGTTCCTGCCTCTGGCGGTTTGGCGATTGTCGCAGGGCTACTTGATGTTATTCCAATGGTTGGTCCGATCATTGCAGGCGTGCCTGCTGTCCTATTGGCTTTCACAGTCTCGCCGATGGCAGCCCTTTGGACGCTACTGCTGTTTCTGGTAATTCAGCAGCTTCAGGGCAACCTCCTTCAGCCTATGATCCAAAAGCGCGCTGTTGATGTGCCACCCGCCGTTCTCCTATTTGCGGTATTCGCCTTTGGCGTGTTGTTCGGGTTTTTGGGGATATTGCTTGCCGCCCCATTGACTGTTGTGGTGTTTGTCGCAGTGCGACGTCTTTACGTTGTGGGCATGCTCGGGAAGGACGTCATCAAGCGTGATACTGATGGAGATTGATCGATCGGTGGACAGACCGTTGCTGGTGCCTTCGAAACTCAGGATAGCGAAACAACGTTGCATGACGTCGAGGTGACGTCTGATCCGGAGGTGCCCACGATGAGAATGATATAAGGAATGACCTGAAGTGATAAGCGAATGGCAAAGCTCCATTTCTAACGCCGATGCGGCTGATTGGGTAAACGTAGCTGTCAATCTGTTCGCAACTGTCATGTCGATTTGGGCCGCGAAGCAGGCCCGAATAAGGCTTGCGCCACGCGAAGAATTTTTTTGGCGCCTCACCGCCGGTCTATTGGTTTTTTTGGCCGTGAATGAATTGCTGGATTTACAAACATTGCTAACCGCAATTGGTCGGCAAAATGCAATTCAAAATGGTTGGTATGGCGAACACCGAAAGGCACAATATTGGTTCATCATCGGATTATCAGTCGCTGCAGCCATCGCCGCAATATTAATGCTGTGGTTGACCCGGCGCACACATATCACGGTCCGCTTGGCCATCGTTGGGTTGGGCATGATTGGTCTTTTTGTTCTTTTGCGCGCGGCATCATTTCATCATTTTGACGAAGATCTTGTGCGAGGACATCCAGTTTTTTATTGGGGGGCGATACAGGAATATTTGGGCACCATGCTCGTGGCGAGTGCGGCTGCTGTCTATGCAACCCTAAATCAAACACGCTCAAAACAGAAATAGCTTCACTGTGCGCAATGGTTGCATTGCCAGATGGCGTGTGAGATGTGCAACAAGCTAGGCGGATGAGGGACCGTATAATGCGATTGAGCGTGGGCATTACAGGCCATCGAGCTAATAATCTTGCCTACAGCGACAACGCTTCGGGGATAGAGGGCGCCTTAGAAATCGTATTCGCTGCCATTGATTCATCCAAGATTGAAGAATTAAAGCCGCGACTGCATGCGCTTCTTGCCCTTGGCACGGACCTTATGGCGGTCGAGATAGCCCTGCGTAGAGGCTGGCAAGTGACTGCTCCTTTGCCATTTGGCAAGGGTTTGAACGCTGCTATCAACGCCCAGCCGCAGACCGTTGAAGATGCCCGCAACATGTTGCAGGGTTTGACCGCATCCGATCCTGTAGTTGCGGCCAACGCCAAACGGATTAGCGATCTTGCGTCCCGCGCGACTTGTTTTGAGCTTGCTGAACGCGATGCAAGAATGACCCAGATGTTTCTGGACTCCTTGCAGTTGCCAATATCCCCTGATGCAGTTCTTGGCTTTTCGGTGTCAGCGTCCGACCGCGCCGCTTTGGCCGGACAGGCCATGATCGATCAAATAGACTTGCTCATTGCGGTGTGGGATGGCCATAGTCCCGGACCAGTCGGTGGCACGAAGCATACGATAGCGCGGACGCTCGAAATGGGCATCCGCGTGCTTTGGATTAATGCCAGCAATCCCGTTGAATGGCGCTTGTTCGATGCCATAGAGGCGCTCGCAAGCCGATGGCAATTACCACTGTTAAAGGATGCCGAGGCTGTCGAAACGATTGTTGGGTCTCTAGTGCCGCATGATGAAAGCAGCACCGGAGCTGCGCTTTTGGACGCGCATTCTCCACCTACGAGAAGCCGGAAACGTTTCCACGCCTATAGGAGAATTGAGGCAATATTCGGGAGTGGTATGTCAGGCGCTTTTGGATCTCTCACTCAGCGATATTCGCCTGAGGACGAGGTCGTGTCCAATGACGCTGCTTCTCTTTTGAATTCGGCAAAAACCCTGGCTACATCTGACAGCAACCTGATTGCCAAGACCGAGACAGAAATTGTCCGCCGCTTCGCACGGGCTGATACGATTGCGACCTATCTGTCGGATGCATATCGTGGGGGTATGGTCGCAAATTTGCTGCTGGCGGCCTTTGCCGTCATTGGAGGAATTGCGTATCTGCCTTTTTTTGACGCTGCGCTAAAATGGCCCTTCGCGCTGTTCGAATTTGCACTGCTCGCTACGATCCTGCTCGTCATCGTGATTGGCCGGAGACGCGACTGGCATGGACGTTGGTTTCAAACCAGGCGCGTTGCTGAATATCTGCGCCATGCGCCGTTCATGCTGCTTTTGGGCGTTGCCCGGCCAACTGGGTCTTGGCCGCGCAGTTCCGACACAGACTGGCCCGAGGATTACGTATGCTCCATTCTGCGTGAAATTGGTCTGCCAAACGCGGTAATTGATCAGGCAACATTGCGGATCGCGCTGGAAAACTGGATCGGGCAGCATGTGTCGGCGCAACGCAGGTACCATCTGGCAAAGGCAATTCGGCTCGAACGCATCAATCACCGGCTGGAGCGTATTTCTGAATATTTATTTTTGCTGGCTATGCTGACTGTGGCTTTCTACCTCGGGACTGAAGCTGCGGCCGCGGCCGGGATGTTGCCGACGCAAGATGTTCGGCACGCTTCAAAGCTGTTCACTTTCTTGGGTGTGGCATTGCCGACCCTTGGCGGTGCGCTCGCTGGTATTCACTATTTTGCCGATTTTGGACGCTTTGCCGCTATCTCGGAATCAACGGCACATCGGTTGGAGGCCATCGAACGGCGTACAGCCACTTTACTTTCGGCTCCTGATGACGAACTGGATTATGGCAGAGTCGCGAACATCGCGCGTGCCGTTGACGAAATTGTCGTGTCCGAAATTGAGCATTGGCAGGATGTGTTCGGAGGAAAACATATCTCTGTCCCGGTGTAATGACGTGCGCGCGCGGAACGCGGATTTGGTCGGTTTACAGCATGCTTGACTTATTATTCCGGCAAGCGCCTACTTGCTAAATACTGTGATTATTGGAGGGCGGGGGATGTCCAACCTATCTAAGTGTGTTGCCGTGCTGCTGGCGCTGCTGACCCAACCAGACAATGCGGCTCAGGCGCAAGACAATGCAGCGGAACCCGCGCAGTCGGATGGCGATGCGGTTGACCCAGGCAGTCAGGAAGATGCCGGTGACACGGAATATTATGTCGTTGAAGACAGCGATGACATCTGGCCGGATGATGTCGTTTCACCAGACGAATTGCCTGTCGACGCTACCGAGCCGTATGCTGAAGGCAATCCCGGCGAAGCTAAATTGCGCGCTCCTCCCGGCTTGCCGCTGGTTGAGGCACGCCCCACAACCGGGACCCTGGTTCCCCGGTCATTGGGCGGCGTCCGGGTCGCCGATGCTGCTGCCCCGTGGCAAGCGCAAATATATTATCCAAAGGTGGCTGATGTATGGAAACCTCAGCTTGCCGCTGGCGAGGAACCTTGGGTATTGCAGCATTTTTGCGGCGGTGCACTTGTTGCGCCAAACTGGGTGTTAACCGCCGCGCATTGTATCGATGATGGCATGATGCGCGAAGGCTACCGCGTGCGTCTCGGACAAGAGCGCATTGACCTTGAGGGCGGGTGGACGTTCAAAATTGATAAGGTTATCCGTCATCCCGAGTATATTGCGTTTAAGGGTGGCGACATTGCATTGATCCACATCATCAAGGACCAACAGCAAGCAGACCCGCCGCAAACGCAGGTTCGCCCGATAATGCTTTTCAGGGGTGCCGATGCTGCGCCTTCGGAAGCTGTGACGGCCTTCGGCTGGGGCCGTGTTGCCAATAGCGGAAATCGCAGCAATGCCATCATGTTGAAAGTTGCCCTCAATATCGTTATTCGTCCCGAATGCGTCAAAGCCCGTGTAGGTTTGATCGACACACGCGTTGTTTGTGCCGCCGCACCGGGGCGTAAAACCTGCACCAATGACAGCGGAGGGCCACTCGTTAATACATCTAACCAGCTGGTCGGTATCGTAAGCGGGGGAGGCAAATCATGTGCCAATGATGGCGTACCCGGTGTCTATACCCGTGTTGGAGCCTATTTGCCTTGGATTACGCAAGTCACGGGAGGAGCAGTGCGTTAATCCAATAATCAATGGCGCATGCGGCTAGCGAAATCAGTTGTCGGCTGCTCGAAATTTCCGATTTTCGTCTGCGCTGCCGATGAATGAAAATCGATGGTGCATTTAGAATATAGCGGGCGGGCGGGTGCAATCACACCGCCCGCGCGCTGAATTTGTTATTGCCCGACCTTGATACCGCCAGTGTGTTCCGCTCCTGCTTCGCCGGGTGAACCTGCCTCATCAGTAGCGGCGGTTGCGGCTTCGTCGGCTTTCGCAGCGTCCGCAGCCTCAGGAACTTCAGCCACAGGCGCTGCTTCGGTCGTTGCAGCTGGCATTTCCGTCGTTTCAGGCGCTGCGGCCTCTTCCTTGGCGGCAGGCTGGCAAGCACTCAGTGTAATGATGGCCGCCAGAGTAGCAGCTATACTGGTCAATTTTTGCATTGGTCTTCTCCCCCTCATTCAGAGAGCGTGAGTTAATCAAATCCCATCGATTTAAGCAACTCAATAAAATCTGGCCGCGCGCGCAATGGCGCGAGCATCGGATCATATCGTCCGGCAATCAATCCGGCATCGCGCTGGACGCGGGCGCGCTGCAATGCAACCATCGCCTCGCCGGGCTTTCCCCATTGCGCCCAAACCTGACCTTGTTGGTAAAAGGAGACTGTATCTGTGTCGTTAGAAAGTTCAGTCATGGCAGACTGGGCACTGGCGCGGTCCCCTAACCGATGTTGGGCGATAGCGACCCCGGCCATTTTCGACCATTTATGTGTATCTGCCTGAAAAGCGGCTAACGCGTCGCGGTTTTTGTTTTGGGCCAGCAAGACCATGCCAATCCGACTATGGGTGTCGGGCAAGTTTGGACTCAGCTCAAGGGCTTCTTGGATGGCAGTGATTGCTTCAGGATATCTTTTTGCCGCAAAATGGACAGTTCCCAGAATACGGTAAATGAGCGCATTTAACGGGTCCAGCAGGACCGCCCGATTGATAGCGGGCAACGCCTCGTCATGTCGGCCAGTGGAGGCACAAAATGCCGCAAAACGCGCAAGCACCGGTGCATCTCCGTCACCTAGTTCGCGAGAAAGATCAAATGGAGCCCGCGCAGACTTTGCATCAAACTGCCCTTGAAACAATATAAGCGCCAGTGCTGAATGCGCATCGGCAAGGCGTGGCGTGAGGTCAATAGCGCGCCGGGCAGATTCAATGGCTGCACCGTTATACGCTTTAATCTCGGTTGCACTGCCGTAGCTCGCCGCCACCGAAGCAAGCGCGTTTGCGCGGCCAGCATAAGCCAAAGCAAATTGCGGGTCCGTTGCAATTGCAGCGTCGAATTGTGCGACGCCTTGGCGTTCTTCTGCTTCGTTTCCCGCGTGGGCATATAGGTCTTTGCCGCGCAGATAGTGATCAAAGGCGACGACATTGTTTGTTCCACCAATCAGCATTCGGGCGGCTCCCGCAGACCCGATCCGGTTGCTCAGCTCTGCTGCAATGGCGCGTCCGATTTCTCGTTGAACCGCTAATATATCCCCCATGCTCTGGTCAAAGGTGCGGCTAGCCCGGCTCACTCCGGTAGAACCGTCAATGACGCTAATGTTTACGCTTAATCGATTGGCCACAATCTGCACCGCGCCGTCGATCAAGAGGCCTACGCCTAGCTTTTTCGCAAAGGCAACCGCATCGTCCTTGCCCCGAACAAAGACTTCCGACGAGGCTTGGCCAATGACTTGAAGCGCGCCATTTTGGGAGAGCGTCGCGCGTATGGTGTTCGCAAGTCCCTCTGAGACATATTGGTGACTGGGATCGCCGCCAATATTATCAAATGGCAGCACGGCGAGGCGGTTAGCGATTTTGTTGTTGCCAAAAAACCCTGCACGCCATGTTGCATATCCGCCGATGGCAAGCAGTGCGACTGATCCTGCGCCAATCATTGTGCGACGGTCAATGCCGGGTGCTGAAGGAACGGGTCTGGGAAGCACACGTCCTGATTGGTCGCCATGCATGGCCGCGATGGCTCGGACCATTCGCGCAATGCCGACGTCATTTGCGTTCATCTTTGATTTTGAAAGGTCAATCACCTGAAACTGGCCAAAGCCAAGCGGCGGCGACGAGCCGTCAAGTGATAAAGGAACGAGGACGCGGCGGTCGCGGCCACGCGTGGCCTCATCATGCACCCAGTGCGACTGCGCCGACGTTTTTGACCAAAGGACAACGACCGCCCTCGCGCGGTCAAGCGCGTCCTCTGTGGTGCGCGAAAATCTCTCTCCACCCTCCAACAAGCCGTCCCACCAGACGGAAAATCCCGCTTGCTCAATCAGCCGGATAATGGGAAGAGCGCGCGCTTGGTCATCCCGCGCATAGCTAAAAAATATCGTTGAAGGGCCGGGATTAACGGTTTTGTCTCGCGGGTCGCTATCCATCACGTCCTGCTTGTCCCCTAACGCTCAGGCCCGCTGGACCGCAAGCTGAAGCGCACGATTTTGTCACATATTTTTGGGTCAGTTACAATGATCGTTTTTTGCGCTCCATCTGGGCTAACAGCTTGTGTACTAGGGAGGATACTCCCTAATGTCATAAGCAGAAGGTTTGGGGAGCCGGTTACATTTGGTGCAGCGTGGGAATTCCGATGGATTTGATAAATATTTTGGAACAGCTCCAAGGCGTGATCGGCATATCGATTGTGCTGCTGCTGGCGTGGGCGCTGTCCGAGGATCGTACCGCCCGCCCAAGCTGGCTATGGATATTGGGCGCCCTTTTTTTGCAGATAGGCATCGCACTTGCTGTGACGCGGGTTCCTATTATCTGGACCCTGGTTGGCTATGTGAATGATGCGGTGTCATCGATCGAGAAGGCCACTTTGGTGGGATCAAGTTATATGTTCGGCTATACCGGCGGCGCCCCGATCCCGTTCATGCTGAAACCCGGTGTAGAACCGCCAGTCATCGTAGCATTTCAGATATTGCCTTTAATTATCGTTTTTTCCGCGCTCTCGGCTTTGTTGTGGCATTGGGGCGTGCTGCGGGCCGCTGTCCGCGGCCTGTCATGGGCATTGCAGAAAACATTAGGCGTCAGCGGCGTGGTTGGCCTTGGCGGCGGTGCAACGATGTTTCTTGGGGTCGTTGAGTCCCCACTCGTCCTCAGGGCTTGGTTCGAACGGATGAGCAGGTCGGAACTGTTTATGATCATGGTACTGATCATGGCCACGATTTCAGGCGCAATACTTGTCCTTTATGCGACCACGCTGTCAAAGACAGTTCCCAATGCCGTGGGCCACATGATTGTAGCCTCCCTGATTTCGCTACCTGCCGCCGTTTTAATTGCGCGCCTGATGGTACCCGGAGACGGAACAATAAGCGCAGACATCGCCGAACCGGATTTGAAGTATGAGAGCAGCATGGATGCCATCATCAGGGGAACCATGGAGGGGGTGACGCTGGTCCTGGCGGTCATTGGTATCATCATCGTCGTGTTTGCGCTCGTCAATCTGACCGACCAGATGCTGGCGTGGTTGCCTTATATTGAGGGCCAGCCGCTGACCCTGAAACGCGCGTTCGGTTGGCTGTTTGCGCCACTTATGTGGAGCATCGGTATTCCGTGGGATCAGGCACCCAATGCTGGTGCATTGATGGGTACAAAGACCATTTTGAATGAATATGTTGCCTATCTTGATCTGGCGGCTTTGCCAGCCGATACCTTCGACGCGCGCAGCAAATTGATTATCACTTATGCGCTCTGCGGGGTAGCAAATCTGGCGAGCGTCGGCTTGCTGGTTTCTACTATAGCTACTTTGGCCCCAGCGCGAAGGGCGGAAGTCTCAAAGCTTGGCATGAAAAGCTGGGTTGCCGGCAATATGGCTTCCTTGATGACTGGAGCGGTGATTGGTGTAGTGACCCTGGTCTGATGTCTTTCGATGCAATCTTCGCCCACAAGTGCTACAGGGTAAATGCAAAAAAGAGCGCAGTAGCTGCGGCCATTACGAAAGTTGCAAACCATCCCATCACCGTCGCCATTGGCGAAAGGGTTAGGCGCCCCATAGCACGTTTATTACGGACTATCAGCATCATCATCGCCATCAAAGGTGCCGCCAGTACCCCGTTGACCACAGCCGCCCAATAAAGTGCGCGAACAGGGTCTATTGCGACGGACGTGAGGGCAGCCCCTGCAAGCGTCGTCAGGGCAATAGTTGCATAGAACAGCCGGGCCTTCAGCGGTTTGGCATCGAGGCTACCTGCCTTGCCCACCATTTCGGTCACGGCGTATGCGGCGGATCCCGCCAATATTGGAACGGCCAACAATCCAGTTCCGATGATACCGAGTGCAAACATGGCAAAAGCAAACGAGCCAGCAATCGGGCGCAGGGCTTCGGCAGCTTGCGATGATGTCTCGATATCTGTGATACCATTTGCATTTAATGTTGCGGCGGTTGCGAACACAATTGCGAGTGAAACGATCGAACTGAATGCCATCCCGACAAGCGTATCTGTGCGAATGCGCTTAAGCTCAGGTCCTGCGTCACGCGGCGCAATGCATAATGGTTTTGCATGGTGGCGATGCTGTTCTTCAATTTCTTGGCCCGCTTGCCAGAAAAATAAATACGGACTGATTGTTGTGCCAAGAATGGCAACCATCGCAGTGGCATATGCGGCATTCCATTGCAGTTCGGGAACGACCAATGCTGTCAAAGCTCGGCCCCACGGTACACCCGCAACAACGACAACACCGACATATGCGAAAAGTGAAAGCGTCGTCCATTTAAGTATCGACGCATAGCGCGGATAACTCAAAGTGACCTCCAACACGATGCACAGGACACCGAATAGCAACGTATAAAATGCTGCGTTACCGCCGATCAGCAAAACCAATGCGGCCCCCATTGCGCTGAGATCGGCACCAAGATTGATGACATTTGCAACCAACAGCAGCGATACCATCGTCCATAGCAGCGGGCGTGGATAATGGCGGCGTAGATTTTGAGCGATGCCGCCCCCGGTCACACGGCCGATTTCCGCGGCCACTTGCTGAATCACCACCATTAGAGGAAAACTAAGGACAAATGTCCAAGCAAGTCCGTACCCGAATTGTGCGCCAATTTGGCTATGCGTGCCGATACCGCTGGGGTCATCATCGGCCGCACCCGTGATCAGCCCGGGTCCGAGCGTCCGAAAAAAACGCGCTCGGATTGATTGAGCCTGTGGCTTTTCAGGCACCGCATTACTGGTTTGCGGCGTATGCGGGCTATCGTTCATGATCTAGGTTGTACCACAGGCACAAGCGAGGCAAGCTGGAAGATAA
>NZ_JBKJMB010000039.1:0-4807 GCF_046596595.1 Sphingorhabdus sp. | reverse complement strand
TTGCTGGTCACGCATGGCGACGCATTTGACGGCATAGTTCTGTATGCCCGTTGGCTCGCATTTTTGGGTGATCAGGCATACACATTACTCCTCAAGGCAAATATCATCCTCAATGCAGTGCGGCGGAAGTTCAACCTACCTTATTGGTCGCTATCGTCTTATCTGAAAAAGCGCGTCAAAAACGCCGTTCAATATGTGGGACAATATGAAGAGGTTGTCGCGCGCGAGGCACTGCAGCGCGGCGTGCAGGGCGTGGTTTGCGGCCATATTCATTGCGCCGAAATCCGGCAATTCGGAGAGATCACTTACTATAATGACGGCGACTGGGTCGAAAGCTGTACCGCGTTGACCGAGGCAAAGGACGGTACCATGTCAATCATTGACTGGGCGGACGTCGTTCGGGGCCGAACCGAAAAACAGGCGGTGGTGGCAGCATGAGGCTTGCCATCGCGAGCGATGCATGGACACCGCAGGTCAATGGCGTGGTGCGCACCCTGACAGAAACCATTAGCCGGATGAGGTCACGCGGACACAAGGTCGAAATCCTTACCCCGGACCGCTTCGTTAATATTCCCTGCCCCGGCTATTCCGAGATCCGTCTCGCGGTCGCACCGCGCTTTAACGTACGCAAAATTCTTGGCGGGTTCCAGCCCGACATTGTCCATATTTCCACTGAGGGCCCAATCGGATGGAGCGCGCGCGCTTGGTGCCTGAAACATGACGTTCCATTCACCACCGCCTTCCATACGCGATTTCCTGAATATGTGGCGGCGCGCACACCGCTCTCCGCTGACCTCATCTGGCCGATCATGCGCAAATTTCACAAGCACTCGAAGGCTGTTTTGACGGCAACGCAGAGCTTGCGTAACGAACTTGAAAGCCGTGGCATTGAGAATACGAAGCTTTGGTCACGCGGTATTGACCGCGACATGTTTCATCCCGAGCAGCCCGAACACCCGCGTTTAAAATATCTCACTAAGCCCGTGATGCTGTCCGTAGGGCGAGTTGCAGTCGAGAAAAACTTAGAGGCCTTTCTGGACGCTGATGTGCCGGGCAGTAAGGTCGTGGTTGGCGATGGCCCTGCCCGCGCGGCGCTCGAGGCCAGATATCCCTCCGTCCTGTTCCTGGGGACCCGCAGTGGTGCCGAGCTTGCCAGCATATATGCAACGGCTGATGTTTTTGTGTTTCCGAGCAAGACCGATACCTTTGGACTTGTAATCGTCGAAGCCTTGGCCTGCGGGCTACCGGTCGCTGGATTTCCTGTGCAAGGGCCATTGGACATAATCGGTGCCGACGGTCGCGGGCCGAATGGATTAATGAATCAGGCGGTGGGGAGTTTAAACCTCAATCTGGCTCAGGCCATACAAGCTGCGCTTTTACTTAACCGCAGCAAAGCTTCGAAATATGGTGCTGGGTTTTGCTGGGACGCGTGCACCGACCAGTTTGAAAGCGGTATCGTGCAAGCCGAAACACATAATGCGCTGGCGGCTTAAACCTCTCCCAGCGTTAGCCAGCTAAACAACGAACGCTAAGTGCGATAAAGGCACAGCTCGGCGGTGGTATCACAGCCTCCATGCTGAACAGTGCTGCTTATTCGACCAGATAAGGAACCTTCGCACGGCAACGTTATTCCCTTTCTACCTAATAATTAGAAAGGGCCGATCATGCAGCCAATATCAGAAACAGCAACACCCGTTGGTACCGAATTGCTTTCAGATGCCAAGACCGTCGGTTCGTCTGCGGTCAACCGCCTTCACAGCGAAGTCGATGCACGAAAAAATGATGCGGTCACGCAGGTGCACGCCGTCTCGTCCACAATCGAGCGCGCAGCGGAATCTCTGGATCCAAATGCGCCAACCTGGCTCAAATCTTTACTTGCGCAAGGTGCAGAACAGATCAAAAGTTTTGCGGACACGCTTGAACACAATGACAGCCGCCAAATGGCATCGCAGGTTACAGAATTTGCAAAACGTTCGCCCGGTACCTTTTTAGGCGCTTGCGCCGCGGTTGGTTTTGCTGCCGCACGCGTATTCAAGGCTAGCAGCGGCGCAAACGAACCTACGCGCATGGGTTCGGTTTCACCTGTACAGTCGATGCCGCCTTTGTCATCGGATAGCACCAATAATAGTGCAGTTAACGCGGTCGCTCCGCGCGGAGAATTCGTGTGAGCGATCTGGATAGACGCGCTGTGCCCGACGAAAGTATTGGCGTAGCAAATGGCATTAAGCCCAAGTCGAACACGGGTGAAAGCGATAATATCGTCGATCTTCTGCGCGATTTGGTTCACCAAGGTTCGCATCTTGCCGAGCAACAGCTTAGCCTAATCAAAGCTGAGGTCCGCGAGTCAACAAGCGAGCTCAAGGCTGCCGCAGGCGGTCTCATCGGGGCAGCCGTTGTGGGTATTTCCGGCCTTGGCGTCCTCCTGATGGGGCTTGCTTATGTGCTTGCCGATGCCATTGATAATCTTGGCTTGGCGACACTCATTGTGGGCGCGGTCACCTTGGTTCCGGCGTTTATTCTCTACCGCAGTGGCGTTGCGAAAATGAGCGCCACACATCTTGCCCCTGACCGCAGCCAACGCACCCTTCAACGTACGCCCGACGCCGTTCGCGGCGAGCTATAAAGGAACTCAACATGACAAGCACAACACATGACGACCCCGCCGCAATTGAACTCGAAATCCGCCGTACACAGGAAAATATGAGCTCGACAGTCGACAGAATTGGTGATCAATTGAGCATCAAAAATATGTTCAATGCCCTTCTTGATAAGGCTGACGAAAGCAATATCGACGTTCGTATGATCTTGGACGGTGCCCGTCGCAACCCCGTTGCGCTTGGCCTCATCGCCGCTGGTGCCATCTGGCTGGTAAGCGACAAAGACGCAAAGATTCCCTCGATGCCATCGTTGGGTTCTAAGACACCTAAGACACCCTCAAACAGTCACGACAATTTCAGCGGAAGCCATGGTGAGTATATTTCACATATGTCAGCCATTGAACGCGCTGCAGACGAAGACGATGCAGCCTATCAACGCCGCCGCGATACAGCCCGTTCAAATTTCTTCATGTTGGAACGTGGACATGAGGAAGAAGAGAGCAGCTTTCGTCAACGGCTGGATTCAATGTCAGACAAGTTCCGCGACAAACGCCGCGCCTGGGCCGACACGTCAACCGATCTACAAGATGCAGCCAAGCAGAAAGCGCAACTTGCTGCCACCAAAACGAGCGATCTCTACAGCGAGAACCCGCTTGTGAGTGGGATTCTGGCGGCGGCTATTGGCGCTGCATTTGGCTCTGCGCTGCCGGTAACGCGTCAGGAAAAAGACAGTCTTGGTTCACTTGGTCAGAAGGCACGTGATGCCGTTGGTCAGCAGACTGAACAACTGGAATCTATTGTGCGTGAGAAGAAAGACGAGCTGGTCGAAAAGGCGGATGCGACTTTGAATAAGGAACCATCATCGTCTGACATGGGCAGATCAGCTGATATCCAGAACGCGGATTCACCGTTCATGGTTCGCACGTAATTCTTAATTAAAAAAAGTCGCGCAAAGCCGCTGTCAGACCTATCTGGCGGCGGCTTTTGTCTATGTGCTGCATCTTATGCAGCAAAAAGGCCGGTCTTTCGACCAGCCTTGCCTGAATAACTGCGCGACGGATTAGAGTGCTTGGACTGGGAAACTCTGACTGGAGCGATCGACGACATGCTCACCAAGGCGTGAACCTTGAGAGTCAAAAATCGTAACGATCGTCTTGTTGTTTCCCACGGCATCTGGCAGCCGTTTGATGGCATCATCCAAAGTCAGAAAAATGCTTTCGATGTAGCCGGCACCCTGACGGAGCAATTGCCATTCATTGTTCTGGTCATCTTCCAGCAAATGATAATGTTCGGTCATGATATGTGTCCGCGGATCTTGAGAAAGTTGGACACACCGAACTAAAAACGGGAGGATTCGCAGGCGGTGTGTCCGGGAAGATAACGGGCATGACGCGGCAAAGTTCCCGATGGTGCCACTGCGCTCAGTTCCGGCACAGCCTGCCCTTTAAGCGGTGCCGAGCGGAAGATTGGATGGTAGCGCGAGCTTCAAATTCAACGATGGAAAACACATGTTAGCGATGGATTATCGCGGACCGTATCGCGTCCGCCTCTCACAAAAGCCAATGCCCCATATCCTGCATCCGCAGGACGCCATTGTGCGCGTTACCCGGTCATGCATTTGCGGGTCGGACCTGCATTTATACCATGGCCTTGTGCCCGACACACGCGTTGGCATGACGTTCGGGCACGAGTTTTGCGGTGTTGTCGAACAAGTGGGTCCTGACGTTGAAAAGGTAACACCCGGTGACCGCGTTCTTGTCCCCTTCAACATTGCCTGCGGTCACTGCCATTTTTGCAAACAGGGGTTGTTTGGCAACTGCCATGAATCCAACGCGCAATCGACTGCTGTTGGCGGAGTATATGGCTATTCCCATACAGCCGGAGGCTATGATGGCGGTCAGGCAGAATATGTGCGGGTCCCATATGCCGATGTCGGTCCGCATATCATTCCCGATTGGATGGATTTGGACGACGCAGTGCTGCTCACCGATGTGGTTCCCACCGGGTATCAAGCAGCCGAAATGGGGGGAATTCAAAGGGGCGACACTGTCGTTGTTTTCGGTGCTGGCGCAGTCGGATTGATGGCAGCCCGGTGCGCCTGGTTATTTGGCGCTGGACGGGTGATCGTTTTCGATCTGGTCGATTACCGGCTTGAATTTGCGCGCACTTATTGTCCGGCTGAAGTCTATAATTTCAAGGAAATTGACGAC
>NZ_JBKJMB010000018.1:0-7555 GCF_046596595.1 Sphingorhabdus sp. | reverse complement strand
AGGAAATCATGCCCCTGATCCTGCATGCGCTTTGCAGTTTTGCGGGCATGGCCGGGGTGAACGCGGTCATCCTTGGTTGAAGTTAGGAAAAAGACCTCAGGATATTTCACATCCGGTTTGATGTTGTGATACGGTGAAATCTTGCGCAGGAACGCGCCTTCCACTGGATCGGCTGGGCTGCCATATTCGCCCACCCAGCTAGCGCCAGCCAGCAACTTGTCGAAGCGCAACATATCCAGCAAAGGCACCGCGCAGACCACGGCATTGAAAAGGTCCGGGCGCTGGGTAAACATGACGCCCATCAACAGTCCGCCATTTGATCCGCCTTCGATGCCCAGATGCTTTGGTGCCGTAATCTTGTCCGAGATAAGTTTTTCGGCGACGCTGATAAAGTCATCATAGATCCGCTGGCGTTCCGTTTTCAACCCGGCCTGATGCCATTTTGGCCCATATTCGCCGCCACCGCGAATATTGGCGAGAACGTAAACCCCGCCTTGTTCAAGCCAGAGCTTACCACGAGTCGCCGAGTAAGACGGGTTCATCGACACCTCAAATCCGCCATAGCCGTAAAGCAGGGTTGGGTTGCTGCCATCCAGCTTGGTCGCCTTGTTGCGGACCACGAAATAGGGAACCTGCGTGCCGTCTTTCGAGGTAGCGAAAAACTGCTCGGCAACCATCGCGCTTGCATCGAACCAATCCGGCAAGGCCTTCGCCTTCGCTTTTGTGGCCGAGCCGGTGTCGTAGGTCCATAACGTGCTTGGCGACAGGAATGAATCGCTGTTGATAAACGCAATATCCTCCTTGTCGTTGGTCGCGCCGATGGAGACAGTGCCATTTGCGGGAAAGTCGAGCGCCTTTGAACTCCATGCCTTGCCGTCCCAGTCGAATGCATATGCCGCACTGGTGACATCGCGCGAAATGCTCATCAAAATTTTCGACTTTGTCTGGCCATAACCATTCATCGATGACCGCGCGTCGGGCCGGTAAACAAGATTGACCGCCCCAATTTGCCCATCCGACATGAAATCATCCATCGAGAAGCTGACGAGATCACCGGTTTTGAAGTCGCGCCAATCTTCGTTGAGCGTCAGCAGCATCTGCCCTTTAAACTCGCTGCCGAGCGATGATTTGGCCGGCACGGGAAACTTCACTGGCTTTTGCAATGCGCCGTCCTTGCGCGGCACCCAGAAAGTTTCATTGTCGTAAAAGGTGACTGCACGCGTGACCACAATCTCGCGGCTGCCGTCAGCGCGCTCATGCACGCCACTCCAGAGGGCGACGTCGGTGGGTTCGCCGCGCATTAACTCGACCGCCTGATCAAGCGGCTGCCCGCGCTTCCAGATCCGTCCAGTCATTGGATAGCCGGACTCCGTCATCGTCCCCGGACCGAAATCGACACCGACAAGCTGCGTGTCTTTATCGAGCCAAGTGGATCCGCCTTTGGACTCCTTGGTCACAAAACCGCCTTCGACCCAAGTCTTGGTTCGCGCATTGAACTCACGTTGAATGGCCGCGTCCTTGCCGCCATCGGACAGGCTGACCATGCAATGTTCATATTCAGGGCTTAGGCAGTCATTGCCTTTATACACCCAATTCTTGTCCTCGCTCTTTGCAAGCGCGTCGATATCGAGCACCGTTTCCCATTTGGTTTCTGCGGACAGATAGCTTTCGAGGGTCGATTTGCGCCATATACCGCGGACGGCTTGCGCATCCTGCCAGAAATTATGTGTCTCCTTATTGCGATAGGAGACGTAGGGGATTTTGTCTTTCGAGTTCAAAATTTCGAGCGCCTGGCCCTCAAGCACCGCAAAGCGGGGATCGCTCGTCAGACGGTTCAAGGTCCTGTCATTCCAGACTTTGACTTCGGCAATCGCCTTCTCGCCGAGCACTTCTTCAAGATAAAGATGATCGGCGTTGGTTTGGCCAGGCACATTATATTCGGTCATTGGGCTCGCTTTGTTTGAATTGGCAGTAGGCGTGTCGGCGGCATTTGCAGCGAAGGGTTGCATAGCCAATAGGGCACCGGCCAAAAGATATGATTTGAATGAAATGCCGCCTGATTTCGCCATATGGTCGCTTCCCGATCTTGTATTGAATTTCAGCTTCCAGTTAGTAGATGCATGTCCATAAAAGGCAAATGGATGTTGGCGGAGCAGAAATAACAAATGAAGAAAGCGGACATCTTTGAATTTTACCAACGGTTGGCCGAGGCCAATCCGGATCCCGAGACTGAACTGGCCTTCGGCAATGCTTATCAATTGCTGGTGGCTGTCACCTGTTCTGCTCAGTCAACTGATGTCGGTGTGAATAAGGCGACAAAGGCGCTATTCGAAGTGGTTAAAACTCCAGCCCAAATGGTCGCGCTTGGGCTTGACGGCCTGAAAGCGCATATCAAGACGATCGGCCTGTATAACAACAAGGCGAAGCATGTAATCGCGCTTTCGGAAATCCTCGTGCGTGATCATGGAGGCGAGGTTCCAGCCGACCGCGACGCGCTTGAGGCCTTGCCCGGCGTCGGGCGCAAGACCGCCAATGTCGTCATGAATACAGCCTTTGGCGCGGAGACATTCGCGGTCGATACGCATATTTTTCGCGTCGGCAATCGCACGGGCATTGCTCCCGGCAAAACCGTCCTTGCCGTGGAAAAGGCGCTTGAAAAAAGCACGCCAAAGCCGTTCCGCATCGGGGCGCATCATTGGCTGATCTTGCATGGCCGTTATGTTTGCAAGGCGCGGACACCTGAATGCTGGCGCTGTCCGGTAATTGACCTTTGCCGTTTCAAACCCAAAACGCCGCCGCCCAAAATTAAGTCAGCTAAAGTTCAGGCTGATGTCGATAGGACAGATAATTGAAACCGGAGAAAACAGATGCGTAAAATGTTGTTGATCCTTCCTGCTTTTGCCTTGCTTTCGGCTGGAGGTGCCGTGGCGCTCTCCAGCAAAAAAACCCCGGCGCCCGTGCGCGCCGTCGGTGAACCGAAAAGCTGTGTCACAATTTCGAACATCCGTTCTACTAAGGTCATCGACAACAATATCATCGACTTCCGCATGGCAGGCGGCAAAACCTATCGCAATGCCCTCCCGCAAAGCTGTCCGGGTTTAAAGTTCGAGGACAGGTTTTCCTACCGCACCTCGCTTAACCAGTTGTGCAGCGTCGATATCGTCCGCGTAGTGCACGATTATGGTGGGCAGCTTACCGAAGGCGCAGGCTGCGGACTGGGCAAGTTTCAGCAGGTGGAGAAGGTTCCGGCAAATTAGGGTTGCAGCTGTCTGCCTATCGTCATCCTGAACTCGTTTCAGGATAACGCACCACCGCTTGTCGTTATCCTGAACCGAGTTCAGGATGACGATGAGTATGAGTTTTCCACAAAAGGGTCAGCCGAGTTACTTCCCCGTCCAATTTCCGGGCCGCTTTTCAACGAACGCAGCCATGCCTTCTTTCTGATCCACAGTGCCAAACAGCCCGTGAAACAGGCGGCGTTCGAACACCACGCCTTGCTGCAACGTCATTTCAAACGCGGCATTTACCATTTCCTTGCAGGCGATCGCTGCCAAGGGTGCCATTCCCGCGACCGCGGTCGCGGTCTTGATGGCTTCATCAACCAGCTCCGACGCAGGCACGACCTTGGCAACCAAGCCTGATCGCTCGGCTTCGCTTGCGTCCATCATCCGGCCCGTCAGGCACATTTCCATCGCCTTGGCTTTGCCAATAGCGCGGGTGAGCCGCTGCGATCCGCCCATGCCCGGCGTAACCGCCAACTTGATTTCAGGCTGACCGAATTTCGCATTGTCGCCAGCCATTATGAAATCGGCCATCATTGCAAGTTCGCAGCCTCCGCCCAAGGCAAAGCCGTTCACAGCCGCGATCCATGGCTTGCGTGTCGCCGTGATGCGCTCATAACCTGCAAAATAGTTCGCGCCGTACATCTCGGCGAATGACTGCGACGACATTTCCTTAATGTCTGCGCCAGCGGCAAAGGCCTTTTCGCTGCCAGTCAGGACCGCGCAACGTTGGCTGTCGTCAGCATCGAACGCGGCAAAGGCAGCGATCAAATCTGCCAGAACTTGGCTGTTCAAAGCATTCAGCGCCTGCGGCCGATTAAGCGTCATCAGCGTCACCGCGCCGCGATGTTCAACCAAAATCGTTTCATATGTCATAGGGGCTTCCATTCTTCTTCCGCCGGCAAGGGCGCGAATATCGCTTCAATCAAGTCATCAGTCACACCTTCGGGCGTTGCCGGGTCCCAATTGGGTGCATTGTCCTTGTCGATGATAACGGCGCGCACGCCTTCGGCAAAATCGGGACGGACAATGACTCGGCTGGCAATGCGATATTCCATCGCCATATTATCGGCAAAGTCCGACATCGCAGCCCCCGCAGAGAGTTGCCGCAACGCGACTTTGCACGTTTGCGGGCTTTTTGTTCGCAAGGTTGCAAGTTCGCGCATCGCCCATTCGCTCTCGTCACCTTCAAGGCTGGCAAGAATGTCTTCAAAATGGTCAGAAGCAAAATGGCGGTTAATCTGGAACAGCGTTTCCACCACTTTTGAAGCTGGCGGCGTTTCTGACAACGTCCCTAAAATCCCGTCGATACGTTCCACATCTTCGGACGCAATGCGCGCCTTGGCTTCATCAAGTGCACTGCTGGGCAAATAATGGGTGGCAAGGCCAAGCGCGAGGCACCCGGAACCCGCAACACGTGACCCCGTTAGCGCCAAAAACTGTCCGACCCGCCCCTCAAGCCGCGACAGATACCAACCGCCACCGACGTCTGGGAAAAGGCCGATACCTGTTTCGGGCATCGCAAATTTGGTGTTCTCGGTCGCGACGCGGTACCGTGCTGGCTGGCTGATGCCAACACCGCCACCCATACAGATACCATCCATGAACGCCACCACTGGCTTTGGGTAAGTGAACATCAGATGGTTCAGTTGATATTCGTCATGGAAAAATTTACGTCCGGACTCGCCGCCATCGTTGATCGCAGAATTGCGCAAGAAGGCGATGTCGCCACCTGCGCAAAAGCCACGGCCTTCAGCGTGATCGATGACGATACATTTCACATCGGCTAAATTACGCCACTCCAGCAATGCCTCGGTCATCGCATGTACCATTGGTAACGTCAGCGCGTGGAGCGCAGATGGCCGGTTCAGGCTGATGAAGCCGGCGTGTCCTTCCACCCGGACCAAAATGTCCTCGGTCATTGGCGCAACAAGTCCCGGCCGATGATCATGCGCATGACCTGATTGGTGCCTTCAAGGATGGAATGCACGCGCAAGTCGCGCCAGAATCGCTCAATGGGGTAATCGCGCAAATATCCATAGCCGCCGAACAATTGAAGCGCCTGGTTTACAATCTCGCTGCCGCTATCTGTCGATAGCCGCTTGGCCATTGCCGAAAAGCGGGACTTATCTGGCGCATTGGCAGTGACTTTGGCTGCGGCGATATAAAGCAACGCCCGCGCTGCTTCCAAATCGGTAGCCATATCGGCAAGCATGAACTGCGTATTCTGAAATTCGGCCACCGGTTGCCCGAACTGTTGACGGTCCTTGGTGTAAGCAATCGCCTCATCAAGGCAGCGCTGCGCACCACCCAATGAGCACGCGCCAATATTCAGCCGCCCACCATCAAGGCCCATCATCGCGAAACGGAAACCATCGCCTTCTGCGCCCACACGGTTGGTAACCGGCACGCGGCAATCTTCGAAAATCACCTGCGCAGTGGGCGACGCGTTCCAGCCCAGCTTTTTCTCCGGCGCGCCGAAGCTGAGGCCTGGCGTATCCTTGTCCACTACGATGCAAGTGACACCTTTGGTCTTCTCTTCGCTTGTCCGGACCATCACGACATAGACGTCATTATAGCCAGCGCCGGAGATGAACTGCTTCGTGCCATTGAGCACATAATGATCGCCATCGCGCCGCGCGCTGGTTTTCAGCGCCGCCGCGTCTGAACCGCTACCGGGCTCCGTAAGGCAATAGCTTGCGATTTTGTCCATCGAGACCAAATCCGGCAAATAGCGGGCTTTGAGCTCGGCATTGCCGAAGCAATCAATCATCCATGCAGCCATATTGTGGATGGAAATAAATGCGCTCGTGGCGGGGCAGCCATAGGCCATCGCCTCCATGATCAAAGCCGCTTCCAACCGGCCAAGGCCAGTGCCGCCCGATTCTTCGGACACGTAAATCGCGCCAAAGCCGAGCGCGCCTGCGGCCTTCCACACATCGACCGGATAATGTGCCTTTTCATCCCATTCGCTGGCAAAGGGTGTGATCGCGTCTGCTGTGAATTTACGCGCCATGTCTTGGATGGCGATTTGATCGTCGGTGAGTTCAAACTGGTTTTGCATGCGCCCGCCGTAGCATTGCGATTTTGAGTTATCCAGCCATTAGCTTGGGACAACGTACATATCGTGTGCGCAAACCATCGGACAAATCGGTGCGCGTGAGACGCTGGCGGTCTTCGCTCAATTCAAAACCCATTGCCCGAACCGATTTGCTATCGCTCCCGACAAATTCAAATTCGGCCTCCATTGTCTTCGATGTCATCCTTTTACCTTGAACCATCGTGCCTATGTCATCAGGCAATTTGATCAACCGTCCCTGCAACGACATTATCTCGGTACTGGTTTCCGGGTCATCGGCGCACGCTCCTGTACTTTTTGCCCAGCGCGATTGATAGCCCCCCGGAAATTGATTGAGCGCAATTTCAAGGGCTATGTCGGCGACCGCGGCGTTACCCGAAGTGCCATTTGTCCCGGCCGCTGAAGACGTTGCATTTTGCGCGTTATTGCTTTCGTTCTTATCCGCTATTGGCCAACATGCGCCAAGTGTTGCACCCAACAAACTCGCGCTCAAACACAATATTTTGGCAGCCATATAAATACCCCGTTTCAACGAGGAAAACACTCGGGCTGGCGATGGGTTCCATAAGCCCCACGAAAGCCGGCGGCCGGAATAAAATAGCGCATCAAAAAAAACTTGGCGCAACGCGGCTCTCCCTGCTAACCGGTCCCGGTCCGCACCCATAGCTCAGCTGGATAGAGCGCTGCCCTCCGAAGGCAGAGGGCAGAGGTTCGAATCCCCTTGGGTGCGCCAATGTTTCAATCACTTAAGACATGTTAAATTGATTCGTATGGAATGCGCACGGAAAACGGGGTGCGGTAACGGCCTGCTGTTGCTTCGGGTTAGAGACGATGTTTTCTTTTCAAATATGTTGGTCGGGTGCCAAAATTTACGAAAAAATACACTTCAGCCACGGTCTTCGCCAGTTCGTACATTTTAGCGATTTGTAACGGACCACGATAAACTCAGCAATGCCGTGCAAAGGCGCAGGAAAAGAAGCTTGGGCGTCCCAAGCGGTTAACTGCGGAGCAACACGCGGAAATACTTTTGCAAAGATCGCAGCGTACTTCCTTAGGTACGCTGGCGAAAAAATTTAGAGAGAGTCGGTCAGCTATTCAGCGTGTAGACTGCAATTAGGTTATGGGATTGTTTAAAACAGTCGGGCTGGGGAATGTCGTCAATCTCACACACATTTTCCGATCTGTGATTTTTTTG
>NZ_JBKJMB010000080.1:0-1195 GCF_046596595.1 Sphingorhabdus sp. | reverse complement strand
GCGCTAAGTCTGGATAAGCAAAGCGTGGTGTTCCAAATGGGAAGCTTGCTGGCTTCGATACAAGCGCATAAAGGGCGGACGTAAGATCTTATTAAGAGTGCACATGTCCGAACCTTTCTACATCACAACTGCTATCGCCTATCCTAATGGCAAGCCCCATATTGGCCATGCCTATGAAGCCATTGCCACCGACGCCATTGCACGTTTTCAGCGACTAAATGGCCGCGAGGTGTGTTTTGTGACAGGCACCGACGAACATGGCTTGAAAATGGACCAGACCGCACGCGCAGCGGGCACGGCAACCCGCGACCTTGCAGATGAAATGTCGTCATATTTCAAACAGATGTGCGAGATACTTGATATTTCAGCGGATTATTTTTGCCGGACGACGTCGGACCATCATCACAAAGCGAGTCAAGCCATCTGGAAGCTGCTGGAAGCCAGTGGCGATTTGTATCTTGACCGCTACGAAGGCTATTATTCTGTCCGCGACGAAGCTTATTATGATGAAAGCGAACTGACTGACGGGGAGGGGGGGCAAAAAATGTCTCCCCAAGGAACACCTGTCGAATGGACTGTCGAGGAAAGCTGGTTTTTCCGGCTATCCAAATATGAACAGCCATTGCTTGCATATTATGCTGCAAATCCCGACTTTATCCGCCCGGATAGCCGCAAGAACGAAACGGTGAAATTCGTTGAAGGTGGCCTCAAGGATTTGTCTGTTTCGCGCACTAGCTTTGACTGGGGCGTTAAGGTTCCCGGCAGCGAGAACCACGTCATGTATGTGTGGCTCGATGCGCTTACGACTTACATCTCCGCGATTGGTTTTCCTGATGACACGGAAGAGTGGCGCAAGTTCTGGCCCGCCAGCGTCCATATCATTGGCAAGGACATTGTCCGTTTTCACACCGTTTACTGGCCGGCCTTTTTGATGTCCGCCGGTCTGCCTTTGCCAAAAATGGTCTTCGGCCATGGTTTCCTGCTGTCTCGTGGCGAAAAAATGTCGAAATCGTTGGGTAATGTCGTTGACCCGATGGCGCTCGCTGAACTTTTTGGTGTTGATGCCTTGCGTTATTTCCTTTTGCGCGAAGTCAGCTTTGGTCAGGATGGGAGCTACAGTCCTGAAGCGATTGTCACGCGGGTGAACGCGGACCTCGCCAATAGTTTCGGTAATCTGGCGCAGCGGACGCTGTCA
>NZ_JBKJMB010000106.1:0-3930 GCF_046596595.1 Sphingorhabdus sp. | reverse complement strand
GTTCTTAAATAGCTTGGCTCATTGAGCGCCCCATATCGCGAAAAATAGCGGTCTAGCATTTTTCAAAAAAGAGATTTCTCAAGCGGTTTGTTAACCATGTGCGCCTTTTCGAGCCGGAATAGACCACGGAAGCTAGCGCATTCAAATAAAAGGAGAAAATTGGATATCATGCAAAGGTTTGTGTATATAACTCATTGATTATATTGTATTTTTATGAAATGTCCCACGTTGGTACAGCGCGCGCGCGTGCCTTCGGAGCAATGCTTAAACATTAATATTTCGTTTACGGCTGCCCCAATCGTGTTATAGTTGAGTAATTGTTCGGTAATGGATTCGTGAAATGCGAACACCGAAACGGGTGGCATGCTGCAACTCAACTTTAATGGGGTATTTATGAAAAAAATTCTTCTACTGTCCGCCGCGCTGTCGCTAGCGCTGCCTTCAGCGGCTTCAGCCGCAGTTACGCTGACCAGTGAACCCGGCAAACCGGTATATGATGGTCCGACGCCTACATTCGATTTTGAGGTGCCTACACCCGAATTCACAGGCGGCACGATTAAAAATGAAAATGACGGCAATGGTGCACGGCCTTTTGGCGGAACCGGTAAATATGCGTCGGTTGGTCCAGGCCCCGGTACACCCGGCTACCTCAACCTAGCGGCATTTGGCGACATTGACTTTATATCCTTTATATGGGGTTCGATCGACGCATATAACACGTTGGATGTGTTGGGTGCCGGTGACGCAATACTCGGTTCCTTCACCGGCACGAGCGTCATAGCAGCGGCCAATGGTGATCAATCAAGTCCCGCCACTAACCGCCTTGTTAAACTGACGTTTACAGATGCAGATCGAAGCAACGTTCTCCGCCTTCGGTTTACATCGAGCGGAAACGCATTTGAGACCGATAAATTCACTGTGGCAGTTCCGGAACCGACCACTTGGATGCTGATGCTGATGGGCATGGCAGGAATCGGCTTCACGATGCGCCGTAAGCGTAATACAACATTGCGCGTACGCTTCGCATAACAACCTGAGTGTCGATTTGTAAAGGGGCGCCAAGTGATTTTGGTGCCCTTTTTCATTCCTGCCATAGGGGGCTATTCAGCCGCTGGTGTTACGTTATCCCTATTTCTCCGGCGTTAACTTTGCGCCATTTTCGACATTTTCGTTAAAAGTCGAAACAATAGAATCCACGATCATCTGGATTTCTTCCGCTGCGAATTTTTCCGCATCGGCTTGGCTTGAACCATAGGAACGTTCGGATTTAACCAATATTTCCTTATAGGCCGCACGCTGAGTTGGGCATGCCGCATCGGACGTTTTTATAAAGTCGCTCGGGCTCGCTTTTTCGCTGACAGCGGTGTTGTGCGTTTCTATCAAGCAGTTGTTAAACGCCTTGCGCGCCGTATCCATGGCGTCGCCCTTCATGCTGGCTAAGCTGAGCAATGCGGTTGCGATGACAGTAATCATGTTTCATACCCTCAAAAGTTAATCCCGTCCCGGTTCTACGACCGGCGATGCAGCGAGTTTACACCACCGCCACGACGCAATCAATGCGCCGTGTTGGATTGCTGCAGTGTGAATTAGTTTACAGCCTTGCCACCCTTGATGACCGCGTCGACGGACTCAAGCTCGCGTACATCGGCAAGAGGATCGCCATCAACCGCGATGATGTCGGCAAAGCGGCCAACGGCAATGGCACCGACATCCTTTTCCCTTCCTAACGCTTGCGCGGCATTTCGGGTCGCGGCTTGAATCGCTTCAATCGGGGTCATGCCATATTGTACCATCACCTTGAACTGGCCGCCGACCAATCCGTGCGGCATAACGCCCGCATCTGAGCCAAACACCATCTTCACGCCGGCATCGTGGGCTTTGCGGAAATTGTCGCGCTGGATCTGCGCAACTTCGCGGTCTTTGCGCAAGTTATCCTCAAGGACGCCGTTTTTCGCACCTTCGGCCTGCGTGTAATCGGTGTTATAAATATCCATGGAGAACCACACTGGACGGGCGCGTGCCACGGCAAGTTTGATCCCTTCATCATCAACGAGGCTCGCATGCTCGATCGTGTCGATGCCAGCTTTGATAGCTGCCTTGATGCCATCGCCGCCATGGGCATGTGCGGCCACGCGTAAGCCCCATTGGTGCGCTTCATCGGCGATCACGCGCAACTCTCGCTCTGAAAGCTGCTGCTGGCCGGGTTCTGTATTGCGCGAAAATACCCCGCCGGTGGCGCATACCTTGATGACTTCAGCGCCATATTTCCGCTGGCGGCGTACCTGATAACGCAGTTCGTCCTCGCTATCGGCGATCCCCTCTTCCTTGTCCGTTTTCTCAAGACTTGGTGGAAGGAACGTTGAGTCGCAATGTCCACCTGTCGCACCCAGGGCATAGCCCGCCGGAACTATTCGTGGCCCCGTAGCATAACCATTTTCGATGGCTTGCTTAAGGCCGATGTCATTGCGGTTGGTTGAACCCACGTTCCGAACCGTGGTAAAGCCTGCCCTGAGCATATCCTGCGCGGCCTTCACCGCTGTCATGCCCCAAAAGCTGTCAGTAAACTCAAGGCCGCGATAGCCGCCAATGTCGGCTGGCCCGTCCAAATGAACATGCATGTCGATCAGACCGGGCAATAACGTTTTGCCCGACAAATTGATGTGCGTAACATCGCTGCCCCACTTCACTGTCCGCGCATCGGCTATGCTGGTTATACGCCCGTCTGCGCCTACAAAAATAGCAGGATTATCGATCATCTTGCCGGTCAGGACGTCCACCATCTTGTCGGCCGTTATGACCGTACTTTGGGCATGCGCACTGCCGGCAAACAATGCTGCGCTGGCCAATGCTGCAACTCGTAAATTCCGTCCTAAATTCCCCGTTACCCGCATGCTTCGTTCCTATTCTATTTCAATTGCCGACAAGATGACAAAATAGCGGCCTGTAGGACAGCAAAAAGTAGCAGCGGCAAAATTACGGTGCGAGAACTGACGGAAATGAGCCTTGTTGTTGGTGTTCACGATAGGAAATGACAGCGCCTGCCATAAGCGCAAAAGACGCGCCCAACATCCACCCGCCGATGACATCGGTTGGCCAATGCACACCAAGCAGGATGCGTGAAAGTCCCGTGACAAGGATCATGAACGCGGCAAAGAGTTGCCAACCTGGATGTCGCGCCTGTGGCACGAGCATGATGAACAGAATGTACAGAACTGCTGCATTGTTCGCATGGCCACTTGGGTAAGACGCGTTGTGGGTAATGTCCAAATGCTGCACCAGATCGGGGCGGATCCGGGCGAAGAATATCTTCAACACTTCGGAAGCAAAGGCCGATGCCAAGGTTGTGAGCCCCATGGCCAACGCCGACCCAAGTCCCCACCAACGCCACAATACGATCGAGAGAATGCCGACAATGATGTACCGCTGAATACCACCGCCGATCCAGCTAATCGCCTGCATTGTCAGAATAAGCCAATTTGAACCGTCACCGCGCTGCATATTGAGCGCATTGGACACACCAAGGTCGAATTCGCGGAAATAGCCCGCAGTCACGGCCAGTCCAAGCGCGACCACGAGCGTGAACAGCAGCACAGCGGCGAACGCAAGGCGAAGTGGCAGATTTGTCTTGGATTTATTATCGCGCATGCTTTTCGCTAAACGCGATCCTCCTGAACTTGTTTCATACCCGATGATTTGAATTAGGAATGATAGCGGTTTGGAAAAACCGCTAGATGTCACATGTGCAGCATTTTGCCATAAGCGCCGAGCACACTTTCATGCATCATTTCGCTGAGCGTAGGGTGCGGAAATACCGTATGCATGAAGTCGGCCTCGACCAGCTCGGCGGTCTTGCCAATGGTATAGCCTTGGATCAACTCGGTGACCTCAGCGCCTACCATGTGCGCGCCCAGCAATTCGCCCGTCTTCGCG
>NZ_JBKJMB010000093.1:0-9986 GCF_046596595.1 Sphingorhabdus sp. | reverse complement strand
TTGCACTTGGGAGCAAGGACGGCTTCGTCGACGCCCGCATCTTCGGCAAGCCCGTCACCCGCCCCTATCGCCGCATGGCAGTGACGCTGGCGCGCGTAACGAACGGCGACACGGACGCAGCGCGCGCCATTGCGGTGGCTGCCATGCGGCGATAGGGGCGGGTGACGGGCTTGCCGAAGATGCGGGCGTCGACGAAGCCGTCCTTGCTCCCAAGTGCAAGCGCATCGGCGAGGCCAGTGATTGCGAAATCCTGCGCATCGCGGTCGGCGAGGACTACTGCACTGGCCGATGCGCCGAGCAGCGTTATCGCTGGTATCGGCAAACCCAGAATCGCGCGCGCATGCAGGTCAAACTCGGTCAGCGTTTGCGACACCAAGGTCACCATGCCGGTGTCATGCGGGCGAGGGCTCAATTCGGAGAAGATGACCGCGTCGCCCTTCACGAAAAACTCGACCCCGAACAGGCCATAGCCGCCAAGCGCATCAACCACTTTCGCCGCCATGTCCTGCGCTGATTTCAGCGCTGCGTCCGACATCGCGGCGGGTTGCCAGCTTTCACGATAATCGCCGCGTTCCTGACGGTGGCCAATCGGCGGGCAGAAATGGACTTTATCGCGCGCGCGGACCGTCAAGAGGGTGATTTCATAATCGAAATCGATGAATTGCTCGGCAATCACGCGCAGCCTGTCACCGCGCATGCCGGCGGCGGCGTAGTCCCATGACGCGTCAATATCGGCCTCGCTCCGCATCGTGCTTTGGCCCTTGCCTGACGACGACATAACTGGCTTTACCACCAAAGGCAGGCCAAGCTTTCCTGCCGCGGCGTGCAGTTCCTCGCGGCTTTCGGCATAGACGTAACGCGACGTTGTCAGCCCCAGTTCGGACGCTGCCAGATCGCGAATGGCATCGCGGTTCATCGTCAACTGCGCCGCGCGCGCCGATGGAACGACGGTAAAGCCCTTCGCCTCATAATCGGCGAGAACCTCGGTGCGGATCGCCTCAATCTCGGGCACGATAAAATCGGGCTGATGCTTCTCGATTGCCGCGCCAAGCGCCGCACCATCGAGCATCGAAAAGACTTCCGCCTCGTCCGCCACCTGCATTGCTGGCGCATGCGCGTAATTGTCACAGGCAATGACATGGCAGCCGAGCCGCTTGGCCGCGATGACAAATTCGCGCCCCAGCTCGCCCGAGCCAAGCAGAAGTATCTTTGCAGTTGGTGTCACTTATAATGCTCCCGCCGGTCTCCAAAATCACGCACGCGCTTGCGCCATGCGCGGTAGCTGCCAGGCTTAAGCTGCGCGCGCATAATCGCCTTCACCTGATCCGGCGTCACATTGTGCTGATCGGAAATCTGGCCAAAACTGATATGGTCCGAAAGCGCCATCTCGACGATCTCGCTGAGCTGCGCAGGGGAAAGGTTATTGGACAAGCTCGCCATGAAACGGCTTTCGCTTCATTCGTGGTCTTGCGCAATATCAAATGCGCACGGTCCCGTGTCAGCGTCGTTGGTCGCAGTCGGTTAGACGCCGAACAAATTCTGCCAGCGCGGGTCTGACTTTGCGACCTTCAACAAAAACGGACAGGTCGGCCGCGCCTTGACGCCCATCGCCTCAATCTGTTCAAACACACCCTTGGCCAGCTTCGCGCCTGCGCCTGTTCCGCGTAACGCAGAGGGAACTTCTGCATGGGGCAAAACCATGACGTCACCTTCCCAGCGGATGCTCACTATGGCATCCCCTGCGGGAGTTGGCATACGGAAACGGTTCTTGTCGGGTTCGTAAATCAGGTCGGTCATAGGGCCTAAATGCCTATTCCCACTCAATCGTTCCCGGTGGCTTCGACGTATAGTCATAAACCACGCGGTTGATGCCTTTGACTTCGTTGATGATCCGCGTCGACACGCGGCTCAGGAAGGCGCTTTCGAACGGGTAAATGTCGGCGGTCATGCCGTCGGTTGAGGTCACCGCGCGCAAGGCGCAGACATTGTCGTAGGTCCGCCCGTCGCCCATCACGCCAACGGTGCGCACGGGTAACAGCACGGCAAAGGCCTGCCATATCGCGTCATACAGCCCCGCGTTGCGGATTTCTTCGAGATAGACCGCATCCGCTTTGCGCAAAACATCGCAGCGTTCCTTGGTCACTTCGCCCGGAATGCGGATGGCAAGGCCGGGGCCGGGGAAGGGGTGGCGACCGACGAACTGGTCATTCAGGCCAAGCTCGCGGCCAAGCACGCGCACTTCATCCTTGAACAATTCGCGCAACGGCTCGACCAGTTGCATCTTCATCCGCGCGGGTAGGCCACCGACATTATGGTGGCTTTTGATCGTCACCGAAGGCCCGCCGGTAAAGCTGACGCTTTCGATGACATCGGGGTACAAGGTCCCCTGCGCAAGGAAATCTGCGCCGCCAATTTTTTTTGCTTCTTCGTCGAACACGTTGATGAATTCAGCGCCAATGAATTTGCGCTTGGCCTCGGGGTCAGTGACGCCCGCCAATCCAGCCATAAAGCGTTCCTCGGCATCGACGACGACGAGCGGGATGTTGTAATGGTCGCGGAACAAAGTTTCGACCTGCGCACGTTCGTTCATGCGCAAAAGGCCGTGATCGACAAAGACGCAGGTGAGCTGATCGCCAATCGCCTCATGGATGAGGATCGCCGCAACCGAGCTGTCGACGCCGCCGGAAAGGCCGCAGATAACCCGGCCTGAGCCCACTTGGGCGCGGATTTCTGCTATCTTGGTCGCGCGAAACTCCGCCATCGTCCAGTCGCCGGCCAGACCGCAGACCTTGTGCACGAAGTTGGAAATCAGCTTCGCGCCATCAGGGGTGTGGACGACCTCGGGGTGAAACTGAATGCCGTAATATTGCCGCGCCTCATCGGCTATGAAGGCATAAGGCGCGCCGTCGCTGGTCGCGACCACCTCAAATCCGGGTGCAAGGCTTGTCACCTTGTCGCCATGGCTCATCCACACCTGATGCTTGTCGCCGCTTTCCCAAAGACCGTCAAACAACGCACAGGGTTTTTCGACTTCAATGAACGCCCGGCCAAATTCGCCGCCTTCGCCTTCGCTGACATGCCCGCCAAGCTGCATCATCATCGTTTGCTGGCCATAGCAGATGCCAAGCACGGGCAGACCGCTGTCAAAAACGACCTGCGGGGCACGCGGGGAGTCGGCGTGTGTGGTGGATGCAGGGCCGCCGGACAAAATGATGCCCTTTGGCTGCATCCGCGCAAACGCCGCCTCGGCATTGTTGAACGGTGCGATTTCGGAATAGACCCCGGCCTCGCGCACACGGCGCGCGATCAACTGCGTAACTTGGCTTCCGAAATCGATGATCAGGATGGAGTCGGAAGGTTCGCTGTGTGTTTTGGTGTCTGGCATGGCCAGCCGATAGTGATTGGCGCGCCACCTGTCTAGTTACCCCAGCTTAGATACCACCGCTGACTTTGCCCATCGGATGCAATGCGCTATGGTGATTGGGTGAGTAAAATCGATACCCGCCGCGCGGACATTGTCCAGCGACTGACCGATTATGTCCTGGCAGAGGGGCTTTCGGCGGCGAGCCTGCGTCCGCTGGCCAAGGCGGCGGGAACCAGCGACCGGATGCTGCTGTATTATTTCAAGGACAAATCCGAAATCATCACGGCTGTGCTTGGGGAAATTTCCGCGCGGCTTGTTGCGTTGATGACTGACCGGACCGCGCCGCAACCGCTGCCTCTGGATGAATTGCGCCGCCAGCTGGCGGGGTTCTTGTTCGACGATGCGTTGTGGCCATATATGCGGATCTGGCTTGACGTTGCGTCACGCGCGGCGATGGGTGACGCATATTATCGCAACGTGGGCGAACAGATTGGCCGGGGATTTTTGGAGTGGGGCAAAATGCAATTGGCGTCAGACAGCGATGCGCAACGGGACATTGACGCCGCCCGATTGTTCGTCAGCATCGAAGGCATGCTGTTCCTGAAAAGCATTGGACTTGATGATGTGAACGCGAAAGCGCTTTAACGCGTGCGCGCGGCCCTTGCTTCCCCAAGCAGCATGGCAGGGACGTTTCCATTGGTCCGGTAGCTTTGCACCAGAAGGTAGCCAGCGAGAAATGGCGCGCCGAGGTTAAAGGCCGCAAATCCAAGAACGAGGCCAGTCGCTGTAAATTCGTGCCGCCATGCGACCCAGACGCCTGACAGGATCAGGAAACACAGAAAGTCGAGATTGAACTGCCCGCGCCACGTCATCTCCGCCATATCGCCAAAAAATACCGCATAGAGGCCAATGCCGTGACTGGAGATGGTGATGCTGGTGTAGACGCCGACGATCAATATAATCGCAACGAGCAGAGCGCGGAACAACGGCATGGCTAAACCTCCCTTTGAACAAAGGGGATATAGCATAATGTAGCGACTGCTACAATAAACGATTTAGTCAGTCAGTTCCACCCAGGTCGGAGCGTGGTCGCTCGCTTTTTCGCGGCCGCGATGGTCTTTGTCGACGCCGCAGCGCGTCAGGCGATCGGCTACATTTGGGCTTAACAGCAGGTGGTCGATACGAAAGCCATGGTCGCGCTGCCATGCGCCGGCTTGAAAATCCCAGAATGTCCACACCCCGCCCTGCGGGTAATGCGTCGCCAGCGCGTCGGTCCAGCCTTGGCCCAAAAGTGCGCGATAGGCCGCAATACTCTCCGGCTGGCGCAGCGCGTCGTCGAGCATTGCGCCAGGTGCCCAGATATCATGCGCGTGCGGGATGACATTATAATCCCCCGCCAGCACTGCCGGAATTTCCGCCGCAAGCAATTCGGCCGCGCGTGCATAAAGCCGCTGCATCCATGCAAGCTTATAGTCGAATTTCGGCCCGGGTTGCGGGTTGCCGTTTGGCAGATAGATGCTGGCAACACGAACACCAAACACGTCAGCTTCCAGATAACGGGCATGTTCGTCCATTGGGTCGCCGGGCAATGTGCGCTGCACTTCAACTGGCTGCGTGCCCTTGGCGAGTATCGCGACGCCGTTGAAAGATTTTTGCCCGTGCCAGATCGCACCATAGCCAGCGCGTTCGAAATCGGCGACGGGAAAGCCCTCGTCCTGCGATTTGACCTCCTGAAGACAGGCAATGTCGGGCTGCGTTTCCTCCAGCCACTCAAGCAATCGGGGAAGGCGCGCTTTGACGCCGTTGATGTTGTAAGTCGCAATACGCATTGCGGAACCCTAGCGGGAAAAGTTGCTGTGCTGAACCTACTTTAGCAACTTCTGTCATGTTGAACTTGTTTGTGCTCTGCACGCCTTCGACTCCAGCATCCATCGTGAAGCTGAATCATCGCGCATTATTAAACGTCACCCTGAACTTGTTTCAGGGTCCATTTATCCATTATTGCTCTAGGCGTGCTGCATGATAGACCCTGAAACAAGTTCAGGGTGACGTTGTGGTGTTCACGGTGACGGTGTGGTGTTCGGGGTGACGCTGTGGTGTTCGGGGTGACAGTGTGGTGTTCAGGGTGACGCTGTGGTGCTCACGGTGACGGTGTCGAATATCCACACCACGTCGTCATGCTGAACTTGTTTCAGCATCTTAATGTTGCAGATGGAACGCGTGCCTAAACCGAAAAACTCGATCCGCATCCACAACCGGCCTGGGCTTGCGGGTTGGTGACCTTGAAGCTTTTGCCGCCCAACGATTCAACGAAATCGACCGCCGCGCCGCGCACAAGGTCAAGGCTCATGGGATCAACGACGAGCGATGCGCCATCACCTTCGGCGCGGATGTCATCGGCCTCGACCGAGTCCGCAAGGCCAAAGCGATATTGAAAACCCGAACAGCCCCCACCCTCGACCGACAGCCGAAGCACGGGGTCCTTGCCCAGCTTCGTTGCAATTTCGGCCACGCGGCGCGCGGCATTCACTGTCATAGAAATGACTTCAGTTTCGGTCATATGGGATATGTAGGCCATCTGGCGGGCAAAGAAAAGGGGCGGCAAAGTTTCCGATGCCAGCCCCCAAGATTACACCCTCTCCCAAAGGTGATGCGTTAGCCTGTCCGCTTACTCGCCTTCAGCTGGACCGCCAATGGCTTTGCTATCAGTAGTTTTCGAGGCAAGCAAGATGTTTGCGCCGCTTGGGTCTGATTTCAATGGCGACAGGAATGCGATGGGGTTAATCGCTTCACCAGCGATGCGGACTTCATAGTGCAGATGGCTTCCGGTGGAGCGGCCAGTCGAGCCCATATAGCCCAATATATCGCCCTTGCGAATGCGTTGACCGGGCGAGACATTCATCGCCGACAAATGGCCGTAACGTGTCTGAACCGCGTTGCCGTGGTTGATTTCAACAAACTTGCCATAGCCGCCAACCCATTCAGCGCGGCCAATGGTGCCATCGGCGGTTGCGAAAATGGGCGTGCCCACTGGACCTGGAATATCGAGGCCCTTGTGATTGCGGCTTGCGCCACGTGTCGGGGCAGTGCGGTAGCCATATCCGCTGGAGAATTTCATGATTTCAACTGGGTTGATCGATGGAACGGCAACTTCGACCTTGGTCGTTGTGCCATTGATGCGGCCCCAGCTGTCGTTCAATGCGCGGAACTCTGGGTCCGATACGCCAAGGGCGGTTTGGTTGGCTTTTAAATCTTCGGGTGAAATGCGGAAAGTGTCGGATGATGCGGCGGCTGAATTGGCGAGGGCTGGAGTGGCGGCTGATACCGCGACCAATATACCTAACGCGGATGCAGCTTTAAGGATCAGTGATTGGCGCGAAGCCAAAGCGCTGGATACCATATGTGTCATTACCTTATGTTGCGACCCGCGCCGTTACCGACGCAGCCCCGATTTTGACCAAGACAGTTGATCTGCCCACCCCTTATGAACAGAGTGGTGTCCGATGGTTCAAACGAATGCAACATCCCCGTAATAATCACGGGACAAACCGGCGCTCAAACGCGCTGAGTCGTTGAATGGAGGCTTCAGCGACCCACTAAAGTGCCGGTTTACCAGTATTTTCCAGTAAGGTTTTGGTAATAATTGGCATTCGGTACAACCCGCCTCGAACCACTTTGTTCCGGCTAACACGTGTGAAACCTCATCATTATATATCCGATTCAGGATGCGCGCGGACACCGAATCGCCTGAGGCTTCGAATCGAACGATCGTCGCAGGCGTCACATCAAGCCCGCGAGCCTCAAGCACCATCGGCACAACGGCAAGCCGCGCGAGCGCATCATGCCGCGTTTCGAACGCAGATTCCCATAGCCCGTCATGCGCCGGGTGCGCGCCATAATGCCTGCCCAACTGACGCAGGCGCCGGTCAAGCAGGACGAAATGCATCGCTTCGTCTGCGCCGACCTTCATCCAGTCATCGACAAATGCGCGCGGGAATTTTGCGCCAAAACGCCCGACCAGATCAAACGCCAGGTCAATCGCTGCAAATTCGATATGCGCCAACGCATGCAGCATAGCGACCCTGCTCGCCTGCGTTCCACCTTTGCGTCTTTTGGGCATTTGACCCGGCGGCAGCAAAATCGGGTGCGCTGGCCGCGATGGCCAATCGGGCATGTCGGCGTCGAATGCATGCGCCAACCGCCCAAGCCGCCAGTCACGTGCGGCTTTGCGCGCGGCCATCACCTTTGCCTGCGGATCGGCGGTGGTGAGGACGGATAGGCAGGCTTGGGCGAGGGTGGTCGACATCTCAGTCATGCGTTGACTGTTTCAAGTGACCGTAGCCCTGAGCAGCAGGTGCGGAGCGCCTGCGACCGTCGAAGGGCGTCGATCAGATCAATCGCCAGCATTATAAGCGCCCTTCGACAGGCTCAGGGCTACGGTGTATAAATCCACTGATCAACTTCTAAACCTACAAACCCTTCGCAGCCGCCAGCACCTCGGCTGCGTGGTCCTTGACCTTTACCTTGCGCCAAACCGCCGCGACCTTATTGTCCTTGCCGACCAGATAAGTGGACCGGTCAATGCCCATATAGCTTTTGCCGTACATCGATTTTTCGACCCAAGCGCCCATTTGCTCGGTGGCGTCGCTGGCTTCGTCCGAAAGCAAGGTCACGTTCAACGCATATTTCTCGGCAAATTTCGCAAGCTTGGCTGGCTTGTCCTTGGACATGCCGTACACCGGACAGCCCAAAGCAGCAAAGTCGTCGGCCAAGGCTGTAAAGTCCTTTGCCTCATTGGTGCAACCCGGCGTGTCAGCCTTGGGGTAAAAATACAGCACGAACGGGCCCTTGAGCGCCGCCATATTGACCGCAATGCCTGCGCTATCGGCGACGGTCACATCGGGAAGCGAGTCATTAATGTCGGTCATTGTCAGTTCCTTTTCAAAAATCTCGTGGACCAAATAGGCTTTGATATTGGTCCATGACAACCCCGCGATAATCCCTAATCTGCGCGTTCAGGCCCTCCCAATCTGCACAGGCGAGGCTTTGGGCAATCAGCATCTGCGCGGCCGGGGGCGGGGTGTCGCAATCTGGCGCAATCAATCGCACCATGACCAACAGCCGCGCCATCAATGCAAAGGCCTTGGCAAAGTCAGGCGGGAGATGGCCCTGCGCGACAAGCGGGTCAATTGCTGGCCCAAGCTGCGGCGTCAAGCCGACATGCGTTTCGAGCTGAAGCGCGTGGATGATGAATTCCATGTCTACCAGCCCGCCGGGCAACAGCTTTACATCCAGATCGCCTTTGGGCGGTTTATGCGCAGCCATGTCCTTGCGCATCGATGCGATATCGTCGCGCAGTTTGGCACTGTCGCGCGGCGCGTGCAAAACATCATGGATGATCGCTGTTACCTGCGCGCGCGCGTCCGCCGAACCGAACAACACCCGCGCCCGCGTCAGCGCCATATGCTCCCACGTCCACGCATTCTGGCGCTGATATTGGTCAAAGCTTTTGACCGACGCACAAAGCAGGCCATCCGCGCCCGAGGGCCGAAGCCGTGTATCGACCTCATATAATGCGCCAGATGCCGTCGGCACCGACATCGCAGCGATCACGCGCTGCGCCAGCCGGTTAAAATATTGCGTCGCGCCCAATGGTCGTGGTCCATCGGACTCGGCCATATAATCACCCGTGAACAGCAGGATCAGGTCAAGGTCGGACGCATGGGTCAATGCTTCGCCGCCAAGTCTGCCAAGCGCCAATATGATCAGCTCGCCGCCCGCAACCTTGCCGTGCACCTTTTCAAATTCGGCCACCGTCGCTGCGGTGAGCGTCTGCAACGCTGCTTGCGCCAAATGCGCGTAGCTGCGTGCGATATCGAGCGCATCGCTTCGCCCTTCAATCAGCTGCACGCCCAACGCGAAGCGCTTTTCGCCGACATAATCGCGAACGATATCAAGCGTGGATTGATAGTCGGCGTCGCCGATCCGGCGCTGCATAGCCGCTTGCAACGCCGCCACGTCGCCGGGTAAATGCATCGCACTGGTATCGATCAGCGCGTCAAGATAACGGCTCTGGCGGCCAAGGTCGTCGGCGAGCGTCGGGGCGTAGCTCAGGATATTCGCCACCAGTTGCAATAGGCCGGGCCGCGCCTCAAGCAAGCGAAACACGTTGATCGCGCTTGGCATGGCTTCGATCATATTGTCGAAACGGGCGATAGCGCGATCGCGGTCAGGGGCCTGCGCCATCGCGGCCATGATCGCGGGCAAGACAGCCTCGAACGCGTCGCGTGCCGATGCGCTGCGGATTGCGCGGATCTTGCCGCTGCGCCACCGTTTTAGTCGCTGCATCACGGCTGCGGGGTCGGCATAGCCCAAATCGGTCAACTGCTCCTCAAGCGGCAGGCCTTCTTCCGCCATGCGCGGGCCTTCGCTCCCATTTGCATCAACCATGCGGTCGTAGATCGCCGCGACTTGAGCGGTGATCGGCTGGACTGCCGCAATCAATGCATCGGCATCGGCCAGGCCATGCAGCCGCGCCACGGCATCTGCGGTGTCGCGGTTGGCCGGAATCTCGTGCGTCTGGCGGTCGCTATGCATTTGCAGGCGATGTTCGACCGTACGC
>NZ_JBKJMB010000088.1:0-43936 GCF_046596595.1 Sphingorhabdus sp. | reverse complement strand
CACTGTCTTCTTCGGATTGTTGGGCAAAAGCCGCTGGCACAAACATTGCGCTGCAGATGGTGCTGCAAAGTGCAGCCGTGATTACACGATTAAATCGACGCATTTCTCTCTCCTCCTATTCGACCAGAAACCCTGTGGCATTTGCTGCGCATATTAGGTCACTGGCGCTCTGAACGCTTCCCGGGTGGGGAAAATCCGGGAAGAAACTCACTCTCGTGTTCATCCTATCGCCGAATTTTTACAAATCCAGCAATTTAATCGGGCAATTGAAAATATCACTTTGCTGTGGCTTTTGCGCCCTTTGGCGTTAATCATCCGGCGCTATGTTTGACCGTCCAACGATATTAGACGAGGCATTTGCCCGCCGCGTCGCCGCGCATGATTTTCCCGCTCCGCGCGCCAATTCACCGGTATCTGCAGTCGCGCCGCACGTGCTCGTCGATCTTTTTGACAGCCAGATTATGAGCCGACATCTTGATCTGTGGGCGCGCCGGTCAAAGGGAAAGACTTTCTATTCGATTGGCAGTTCAGGGCATGAGGGCACGGCTGCAATGGCAGCAGCAACCCGAACCACCGACATGGCGTTTTTGCATTACCGCGACGGTGCGTTCCTTATCCAGCGTAAGAAACAGGCAGGTGGCCTCACGCCTTTGCATGACATGGCCTTGTCCTTTGCCGCGTCGGCAGAGGATCCCATCTCGGGTGGGCGGCACAAGGTATTGGGATGCGCGCATACTTTCGTACCACCTCAGACCAGCACCATAGCGTCACATTTGCCCAAGGCTGTCGGTGCTGCACATTCGTTGGGCATGGCGCAACGTTTGAAGCTGTCCAATGCCGTACTTCCGCATGATTCTGTCATCTTATGCTCTTTTGGTGATGCCTCCGCCAACCATTCGACATCGCAGGGCGCATTTAATGCTGCGTGCTGGGCCGCATACCAGCATCTGCCAATGCCGATTGTCTTTCTGTGCGAAGACAATGGCATCGGGATTTCTGTGCGCACACCCGGCGGTTGGATTGCAGCCAACTTCGCCAATCGCCCTGCGTTGCATTATGTGGCCTGCGATGGCGCTGATCTGAATGATGCGCTGCGTGGTTGCGAAGAAGCCGTGACCTACGCGCGCACCCGGCGAAAACCCGTTTTCCTGCACATGCAAACAATCCGACTGATGGGCCATGCCGGGGCAGATGTGGAACTGAGCTATGCTCCGATCGCGCAGATCGAAGCGGCCGAAGCGCAGGACCCGCTGCTGCACAGCGCACGCATTTTGCACCAACAGGCTGGCATGTCAGGCGCAGAAATCGTGGCGCGTTATGAAGAGATGCGCGCGCGCGTCGACCGTGTAGCTTTGGACGCGCTGGCCAAACCAAGATTGACAACGGCCGCCGAAGTCATGGCTTCGATAGAGCCGGAAAAATCAGCCAAACCGCCACAGCCTTTACCTCGCGCGAATATGCGAGATGCGCTTTTTGCTAAGGATGCGCGTAATCTTGCCAAGCCAGTGACATTGGCGAAAAGTATCAATTTCGCGCTGGCAGACATCATGCTGCAATACCCGAATGTCGCGGTGTTTGGCGAGGATGTTGCACGCAAGGGCGGCGTGTATGGGGTTACTCAAGGTTTACAGGAGAAATTTGGCGCTACGCGCGTCTATGATACGTTGTTGGATGAGCAGACGATATTGGGCCTTGCCATCGGCATGGCGCACAACGGATTTGTTCCGGTTCCTGAAATCCAGTTTCTGGCCTATCTGCACAATGCCGAGGACCAGATTCGCGGTGAAGCTGCAACTTTGTCATTCTTTTCGAACCGGCAATATCGCAACCCGATGGTTATGCGTGTCGCTGGCTTGCCCTATCAGAAAGGTTTTGGCGGGCACTTCCATAATGACAACAGTCTTGCCGTCCTGACGGATATTCCCGGCATCGTCGTGGCCTGTCCGTCAAACCCGGCCGATGCGCCAGCGATGCTGCGTGAATGCGTGCGGCTTGCGCACGAGGACGGCCGCGTTGTTGTTTTTGTCGAGCCGATTGCGCTCTATCATATGAGCGATCTGCATGCACCAGATGATGCAGGATGGCAGGCCCCCTATGTGGCGCCGGGTGACGATATTAACATCGCGCTGGGAACCGTTGGCCAATTTGGTGTAGGAACTGAACTTGCCATTATAACCTACGGAAATGGCTATTATCTTTCACGGCAAGCAGCTCCCGAACTCGAAGCTGAAAGCATTTCCTTGCGGATCATTGACCTTCGCTGGCTGCATCCTTTGAATGCCGACGCGATAGTGGCTGCGGTCGCAGATTGCCGGAAGATATTGATCGTGGACGAATGTCGGCGATCAGGCAGCTTGAGCGAAAAGCTGATGACGATATTGACCGAAGCCGGCCGTGGCGAGGCTGTCAGCCGTATTACCGCCGAGGATTGCTTCATTCCGTTGGGGCCAGCCGCCGAGCTGGTGCTGCCCAGCAAAGCCTCCATCCTTGAAGCCGCGCGGACGGCCGTCGCATGAAAAAGCGTGCTTTGGTGGTTTGCCCTGGACGCGGCACCTATAACGCTGCCGAGCTTGGCTATTTACGAAGATATTACGCCACGCGCCCCGATATAGTTGCGACGGTCGATGCTGTCCGCAAGGCAAACGGACAGGTTCCGGTCTCAGAACTCGACAGTGCAGAGAAATATGCGCCATCGGTCCATATGACCGGCGATAACGCTTCGCCGTTGATCTACGCTTGCGCCATGGCGGATTTCGCAGCGATTGATCGTGACCGGTTTGATATTGTGGCCGTGACTGGGAATTCGATGGGCTGGTATCTGGCGCTGGCATGCGCGGGTATTCTCGACCTTGAGGCTGGCGCGCGGCTGGTCAACAATATGGGCGGGCTGATGCATGAACATGGCACCGGCGGGCAGGTCGTCTGGTCGATGATTGATGAGAATTGGAATACTCAACTCGACAAACTTCAATTTATCAATGACCTATCGGCCAAAGCAAAGCTTGTTTCTGGAATACATGTCCATGTTTCCATCCGGCTTGGCGGGATGATCGTGTTCGCTGCCGATGACGCCGGGCTTAAGTGGCTGAGCGAGCATCTGCCGAAAGACGACCGTTTCCCATTGCGGCTGATGCACCATGCCGCGTTCCACAGCCCCTTGCTGGACCATATCGTGCCCATGGCGCGCGCCATCCATGATGCGAGTGATTTCGGGCGCGGCACAATTCCTGCAATCGACGGGCAGGGCCGTATCTGGTCGCCCGGTGCCTTTGGCCGCGATGCGATTTATGATTACACGCTCGGCGCGCAATTGACCGACAGCTATGATTTCACGCGTGCGGTGCAGGTCGCGGCAGCCGAATTTGCGCCTGATACGATTATCGTTCTCGGTCCGGGGACAACCTTGGGCGCGCCAACGGCGCAGGCGTTGATTGCATCAGGCTGGCGCGGGCTTTCAGGCAAGGCGGACTTCCAGTCGCGCCAGACTAACGATCCCATCTTGATGTCGATGGGCATGGAAGATCAGCGCGGCTGGGCGGAGAGCTAAGGCTGTGCATACGAATAAGCGCTAGACGCCTTCTCGCTTCAGGATAAAGGGAAGGTCGTGTTTGCAAGGCACATCTGCGGCTTTGCCAGGAGACCAGAGGAATGAGCGACCATAGTTCCAATTTGTTGCTATTCGGCGCGACGGGAGACTTGTCACGCCGCATGCTGCTCCCGTCTCTATATGCGCTCCATGCTGATGGTTTAATCAATCCAGACCTACGTATTTTTGGCACGGCACGCAGCGCGCTCACCGATGAGGCGTTCCGCGACATGGCACGCTCAGCGTTGTGCGAATTTCTACCCGATGACCGCAAGGCCGAAGGCTTGATCGACGCGTTTCTGCAAAGGCTGCATTATGTCGCGCTGGATGCCTCAAATCCAGACGGGTTTGCGTCGCTCGCGGCCACAATCGGTGACGTTTCTGGCGGTTTGTCGATATTCTTGTCGACCGCGCCGTCATTGTTTGAACCAACGATCAAGGGTCTCCATCATGCCGGGCTGTCGGGCGAAAATGTCCGCATCGGGTTGGAAAAGCCGCTCGGCAATGATCTGGCATCATCGCGGCAGATCAATGATGCCGTGAACGCTGTCTTTCCGGAAAAGCGCACATTCCGTATCGACCATTATCTGGGCAAGGAAACTGTCCAGAACCTCATGGCCCTGCGTTTCGCAAACATGCTTTTTGAGCCTTTGTGGAACGCTAATGCTATCGAACATGTGCAGATTACCGTTAGCGAAATCGTAGGGCTCGAGGGGCGGGCTGGCTTCTACGATGAAACAGGTGCGCTGCGCGACATGGTGCAGAACCATATGCTGCAATTGCTTGCGCTGACCGCAATGGAACCGCCGGCAAGCCTTGATGCGACCGCAATTCGAGACGAGAAGGTCAAGGTGCTGCGCGCCCTGCGGCCAGTGGCCGAAGGTGACGTTGTTACTGGCAAATATACTGATGGCGCAGTCAAAGGCGACGCGGTCAAGAGCTATGAGAATGATCTGGGCAAGCCGTCCGATACCGAAACGTTTGTCGCGATAAAGGCTTATGTCGACAATTGGCGGTGGCAGGGCGTGCCGTTTTTCCTGCGCACCGGCAAGCGGTTGCCCGAACGGCGCAGCGAAATCGTCATCCAGTTCAAGCCTGTCCCACACAATGTATTCAAGCAACGCGGCGGCAAGCTTGAGGCGAATACCTTGGTCATCCGTTTGCAGCCAGAGGAATATGTGCGGCTATTGGTGATGGCCAAAGAGCCGGGGCTGGATCGCGGGGGGGTTACCCTGCGCGAGGTTCCCTTGGATCTGTCGCTCACCGCTGCCTTTGCTGGGTCGCGTCGGCGGATCGCCTATGAACGATTGCTTCTCGACCTCATAGAAGGCGACCAGACGCTGTTCGTGCGGCGGGATGAGGTTGAGGCACAATGGAGTTGGATTGATGCCATACGGGCTTTATGGAGCGCCACAGACCTTAAGCCAAAAACATATGGTGCCGGAAGTTGGGGCCCTAACGCCGCAATCGCCTTGACCGAACGTGATGGAGTGAGCTGGCATGAGTAGTCTGCATTCCACTGTCGAAGCCGTAACTGCACGCATTATCGAGCGGTCAAGGCCCGGGCGTCAGGCGTTTCTGGACTTGATAGCAAAGCAACGCGACGCCGGGGTCAACCGCACTGCCTTAAGCTGTGGCAATCTTGCACATGGATTTGCAGCGAGCGGCGAGGACAAACCGTCGATCCGTGATGGCAAAGCTATGAACATCGGCATCATCAGCGCATACAATGACATGCTTTCGGCGCACCAACCTTATGGCCGCTATCCCGAGCAAATGAAAATCTTCGCGCGGGAAGTTGGCGCGACTGCTCAGGTTGCCGGTTCCACGCCGGCTATGTGTGACGGAGTGACGCAGGGTCAGGACTCGATGGAACTGTCATTGTTCAGCCGCGACGTCATCGCCATGGCAACAGCGGTTGGTCTCAGCCACGGCATGTTCGAAAGCGTCGCAATGCTTGGCATCTGCGACAAGATCGTTCCTGGCCTGTTGATCGGCGCGCTGCGCTTCGGCCATTTGCCGACCATCCTCGTCCCCGCCGGCCCTATGCCATCGGGGCTTGCCAACAAGGAGAAGCAGCGCGTCCGCCAGTTATTTGCAGAAGGGAAGGTTGGCCGCGCCGAATTGTTGGAGGCTGAGGCCGCATCTTATCATAGCGCAGGCACCTGTACCTTTTACGGCACGGCTAATTCAAACCAGATGATGATGGAAGTCATGGGCCTGCATATTCCGGGTGCGGCCTTCATCAACCCCGGAACAAAACTGCGTACCGAATTGACGCGCGCGGCGGTGCATCGTTTGAGCGAAATAGGTTGGGATGGGACTGATTACCGGCCGCTGGGGCTTTGCATTGACGAAAAAGCAATCGTTAATGCCTGTGTTGGTCTGTTGGCAACCGGCGGGTCGACAAACCATGCCTTGCATATTCCGGCAATTGCGCGGGCAGCCGGGATTATCATCGACTGGGAAGATTTGCATCAGCTGTCCTCCGCCGTGCCGCTGATCGCGCGCGTTTACCCAAATGGATCGGGCGACGTAAACCATTTCCATGCCGCCGGTGGCATGGGGTATGTCATCCGCGAACTTATAGCAGCAGGGCTGCTCCACCGCGACATCATGACCGTCGCTGGCCAAGACCTTGCGGACTATGCACGTGAACCGACATTGGAAAATGACAAGCTTGTGTGGCGTGATGCGCCTGCGGTTACGGCAGACGACACAATGCTGCGTCCTCCGTCTGCCCCGTTTAGCCCCGATGGCGGGATGCGCCTTGTCACCGGCAATCTCGGCCGCGCGACGTTCAAGACCAGCGCAGTCGATCCGGCGCGCTGGACCATCGAAGCCCCCGTGCGCGTGTTCGATGACCAGAATGACGCACTCGCTGCGTTTAAGGCAGGCGAATTGGAATGCGACGTTATCCTTGTTATTCGTTTTCAGGGACCAGCCGCTAATGGCATGCCCGAACTGCACAAATTAACGCCACCATTGGGCGTATTACAGGATAAGGGGTTCAACGTTGCTCTTGTCACCGATGGCCGCATGTCGGGGGCTTCAGGCAAAGTGCCTGCCGCCATCCACTTAAGCCCCGAGGCAGCACGCGGCGGGGCTATCGCAAAGCTGCAGGACGGTGACGTGGTCCGTCTTTGCGCCAATAGTGGCACATTGTCGGTGCTGGTTGATGCCGATATCTGGTCCGCGCGCGTTCCAGCAGCAACTCCAACAGAGAAATTCGGCACCGGTCGCGAACTGTTTGCGCTGATGCGTGCGACGGCGGACGAGGCAGAGAAGGGCGGGTCGGCTATGTTGGCGGCAGCCGGACTATGACCGCGATTGTTGCTGTCGATATTGGTGGAACGCACGCACGCTTCGCCATTGCCGAAGTTGAGGAAGGCCGCGTCACACGACTTGGCGACGCGGTGACTTTGAAAACAGCCGAACATGCGAGCTTTCAAACCGCATGGCAGGAGTTCGGAAGGCTCCATGGCGCAACGCTGCCGCGCGCAGCGGCAATTGCGATTGCCGGGCCAGTCGACGCGGATGTCATCAAGCTTACCAACAATCCGTGGATTATCCGCCGGTCGCTGGTGTGTGAGAAACTTGGCGTCGACAGTTTTGTCATCGTTAACGATTTTGGCGCTGTTGGTCATGCGGTGGCTCAGGCCGGGCCTGAACATTTTCAGCATCTGACTGGGCCAGAGCAGGATTTTGCAGATGAGGGCACATTAAGCATCATCGGCCCTGGAACGGGGCTTGGCGTCGCGCATGTCTGGCGCAAGGGCAGCAATTATCATGTGCAAGCGACAGAAGGCGGACATATTGATTTTGCCCCACTGGATGCGATTGAAGACGCTGTTCTTGCGCGTTTGCGCAAGCGCTACCGCCGGGTGTCAGTGGAGCGCGTTGTTTCGGGTCCGGGTCTTATCGATCTGTACGAGACGCTCGCCGCGATTGAAGGGCGCGCGGTGCAGCAATATGACGATAAAACTTTATGGCAAATGGGCATGTCAGGGGACGACAGCCTCGCGGCTGCAGCAGTGGACCGTTTTTGCCTGTCGCTTGGAAGTGTAGCTGGCGATATCACTTTGGCGCAAGGCGGCTTTGCGGGGGTTGTGATCGCCGGCGGTCTTGGCCTTCGCATCAAAGACAGCCTTGTCCGTTCGGGTTTTGCAGAGCGGTTTCGGGCAAAAGGGCGCTTTGAAGGCTTAATGTCCGGCATCCCGGTGAAATTGATCACGCACCCGCAGCCCGGCCTATTCGGCGCAGCGGCGGCGTTTGCACAGCAACATGTTTGAGGAAGCGAAAGCATATGTCCCCGGTTGAAAAAATTATGCGCGCAGCGCCCGTTATTCCTGTTTTGGTTATTGAGGATGCCTCACAGGCACGCGCAATTGCCGAGGCACTGGTTGCAGGTGGGTTGCCTGTGCTTGAAGTAACGTTGCGCACCGCTGCTGCTCTCGATGCCATTTCCGAAATGAAGAAGGTGTCCGGTGCGATTGTCGGTGCCGGAACGATCGTCGATATACCAGGTTTGGACAGCGCAATTGCTGCGGGCGCCGAGTTCATTGTGTCGCCCGGACTCACCGACAAATTGGGTAAGGCCGCCATTTCCAAAAATATCCCGTTTTTGCCCGGTGTGGCGAGCGCAGGCGATATCATGCGCGGGCTCGACTTGGGCCTGACTCATTTTAAATTTTTTCCCGCTGAGGCAAATGGTGGTCTTCCTGCGCTTAAATCGCTGATTGGTCCATTCGGCCAATGTAAATTTTGTCCAACGGGTGGCATAAAACAAGAGACGGCTGCGGATTGGCTCGCCGTTCCAGAAATTTTATGTGTTGGCGGTAGCTGGCTTGTTGGTAAAGGCGTTCCCGACACCGCCGCAATTGAATCGGCAGCGCGCGCCGCATCGGCGTTACGGAATTAATGGAGAAGCAAGGCGTATGGCCGAAGAAATTGAATGGTGGGACTTTGACGCTGCTGAGGATCTGATTGACGCCGTAGTCGGCGACGTCAGCTTTATCATCGAAAGCGCGTTGGATGCACGCGGTCAGGCGCTTGTTGCGTTTCCCGGCGGCTCAACGCCAAAGCCTATTTTGGAAAAGTTGGCTCAAGCCAATATTCGTTGGAAAAGCGTCACTATTATTCCGACCGATGATCGGCTTGTTCCAGTGGATAATCCCCTGTCCAACGTTGCGATGATCGCCAAGATATTCATTCCAAAGGGCGCGAGAGTTTTGCCTATTACGAGTGACGCGGCGGATTATAAATTGGCGGGAAGCGCTGCAAATGCTCGGCTTGCGGACCTGCACTGGCCGCCGGATCTAGTCTGGCTTGGCATGGGTGCAGATGGGCATACGGCGTCCATTTTTCCCGGACCCGATTTTGAAACGGCAATGGATGCGGGCAAAGACGTGCGTGCTGTAGGTGTTGCACCAGATCCCTTGCCAGCCGAAGCACCCGTAAACCGGGTGACGCTGACCGGAGCGGCCATCAGCGCTGCGCGTACTGCTATTCTCGTGATTAATGGCGCAAAAAAACGCGAAGTGCTTGAGGCAGCTATCGAAGAGGGCAACAAGTCGGCCTATCCAGTTGGCCGAGTGCTCGACAAGATTGTGGTGCCGCTGGACATTTACTGTCTCGACGACTGAGTTAGACGCGGCGCAGCTTGCCTGGCGGTAACCGTCGGTTCAGCATTTTGAGGTGATTGGGCAGCTCAAGCTCCGTGACGCCAACGGGCTTGCGTGCATTTTTGGGGTTAATCGGATGGTCAAAGGCAATGCCGACACGTCCGTCCGTAACCCAGGCGATATGACCGCTGACCCAGCCGATGCTATGCAAGTTGACTTCGACGCGTTCGCCGCGGGAAAGCGTCACTGGAATTTCTGCCATCAGCCCGCCGGCGGAAAGGTTCCGGATGCGGACTTCGCTCTCATCCTTGGTATTTGGAAACCGCAAAATTGCTTTAAGCAGGAGACTGTCGCGATTTAATCCGCGCTTCGCCGCAGTTATTTTTTTGTTGCCGAATAAGTCATCCATGTTGCGATACCAAGTGCCAAGCTATGTTCATTCCCGTGTTGAACAGTGGCATGCAAATATCGCCAAAAGGTTAATTTCCGAGCGTTTTATCCCGACGTTTTATAATGTTTTTAACCAAACGGGCGAACCGCTGCCCCGGTCAATCGTCGCGTGAAACGCGTTCCTGACGTTCATGCCGCTCTTGGGCTTCGAGGGTCATCGTCGCAATGGGACGCGCGCGTAACCGGGCCAGCGAAATTGGTTCGCCGGTCACTTGGCAATAGCCATATTCACCTTCGCCTATCCGGCGGAGAGCAGCCTCAATCTTCGCGATAAGCTTGCGCTGGCGGTCGCGCGTCCGCAGCTCAATACCCCAGTCAGTCTCACTTGACGCACGGTCATTCAGATCAGGCTCGCGCATAGGGCCATCCTGAAGCTGGTTAAGCGTCCCAAGGGACTCTGCCAAGATGCTGTTTTTCCAGTCAATGAGCTGCTTTTCAAAGAATCTCAGTTGCCGGTCATTCATAAACGGTTCGTCGTCGCCGGGAACATATGTCTCGTCGAGGTCAAAATCGGAAATGCTGCTGTCGCCGGTCGTTTCGTGAGGCTTGGCGCTTGCGCCCATTGTAAATTCTCCACCCCTGGCCGGCCCTCCAGAACGAAGAAGCCTGCGTCCAATTCACTCTCGCGGGGGCTATAGACTCGGGCTAAATGCTGCACAAGCGCCAAATGTTGCCCATTCAGTACAATACACCAAAAGTTGTGGAAACGGCTCCAGTTTGTAAGTTCTCTGCTCTAGTGCTGTCTTAAAACTCGAAATTCAACTTTGCGATCAGCCATAAATTCCCACTTTTTCGTACGAGAAGCAAGCAGAGCGACTGATAGTTCGCAATTGTTCCAATCTGGCTTTGGCCGCAACGAAATTTGCAAACACATGTTGCTTAGGTTGCTTGCCATATGTCGCACAACAAGGTTGCTGCCGCCGCGTGCAATGGGACTTCGTCAAATTGGCCGCCGCTAAGCGACACAGGCCCTTTTTCGTTGCGAAACGGCCACATGGTCGGCATAGCCTGCCGCCATGCATGACCTGAAATACATCCGTGAAAATCCCCATGAATTTGATGCTGCGTTGATTCGCAGGGGTAACGCCGCTGTGTCGCAATCAATACTTGCGTTGGATGAGAACCGGCGTGCAATCCTCACCGAAATGCAAAATGCGCAGGCCCGCCGTAACGATGTTTCCAAGGCCATCGGCGCGGCAATGGCTAAGGGCGACACGGATACAGCGCAAACGTTGAAGGCAGAGGTTGCCCAGTTGAAAGACACTTTGCCGTTGCTGGAGGAACGCGAACGCGCTGCAGGCATGGAACTTGACGCTTTGCTGGCTGGACTACCTAACTTGCCGGCTGCAGACACCCCCGATGGTGCTGACGAAACAGATAATGTAGAGATTGCGCGTTGGGGCACACCGCGCATTTTTGAGTTTGAACCAAAAGACCATGCCGATATCGGCCCAGCGCTTGGCCTTGATTTCGAAACCGGTGTCGCCATTTCCGGCGCGCGTTTCACCTTCATGCGCGGACAAATGGCACGGCTCAACCGCGCACTTGGGCAATTCATGCTCGATTATCAGACGGGGCAGCGTGGGTATACCGAATGCGCAACGCCTTATCTGGTGCGTCAAGAATCATTGTTTGGCACAGGCCAGCTTCCGAAATTTGCCGAAGATAACTTTCAGACAACCGATGGCCGCTGGCTAATCCCAACAGCCGAGGTGTCGTTAACCAATAGTGTTCGTGAACAGATTTTGGATGAGAGCGCCCTGCCGATCCGGTTGACGGCATTGACGCCCTGTTTTCGGTCCGAGGCGGGGGCAGCCGGCCGTGATACGAAAGGTTTAATTCGTCAGCATCAGTTTGAAAAAGTCGAGCTGGTTTCAATCGTTCGCCCGGAAGACAGCGCAGCCGAGCATGAACGCATGGCTGACAGCGCAGAGGGCATATTGCAGGCACTGGAATTGCCCTATCGCAAAATGTTGCTGTGCACCGGTGACATGGGTGCAAGCGCGCGTCGGACCTATGATCTTGAGGTATGGTTGCCCGGACAACAACTATACCGGGAAATTTCGAGTTGCTCCAATTGCGGCGACTGGCAGGCGCGGCGCATGAACACCCGCTTCCGGCCCGCTGAGGGCAAGGGAAATGTCTTTGTCCACACTTTGAATGGCTCTGGCCTTGCGGTTGGCCGAACGCTTGTTGCTGTCCTTGAAAATTACCAACAGGGCGATGGCAGTGTCCACATTCCCATTGCTTTGCTGCCTTATATGGGCGGGTTGACCAAATTGGAGGCGAATGCCTGATGCGTATATTATTGACCAACGATGACGGAGTGAATGCGCCGGGTCTCAAAGTGCTTGAAAGCATCGCCCGCAGTATCAGCGATGATGTCTGGATTGTTGCGCCGGCGGAGGAAAATTCCGGTGCGGGCCACTCGCTTACATTGACGAAGCCTGTGCGCATTCGTCAGCATGGTGAAAAACATTATTCTGTTGCGGGCACGCCGACGGATTCGGTCATGCTTGGCATTGGCGTCATCATGAAGGATGCAATGCCTGACTTGATTTTGTCGGGTGTAAACCGCGGTGCAAATTTAGGCGATGATATCACGTATTCGGGTACCGTTTCTGCGGCAATGGAGGGCGCGCTTGCAGGTATACGGTCAATCGCACTGAGCCAGGTTTATAGTAAGGAAGGCATGGCAGATTCTGTGCCCTTTTCTGCTGCTGAAGCCTGGGGCGAAAGGGTTCTCCGGCCCTTGATTGATATGCCATTCACACCGCGCACCTTGACGAACATCAATTTCCCGCCGTTGCTGCCGCAAGACGTGAAGGGTATCAAGGTCTCGCGTCAGGGGTTCCACGACTATAGCCGTGGATCAATCGTTAAAGGCACCGATCCGCGTGGCTATGATTATTACTGGTTTGGGCTGCACGGCATGCTGCACACGCCTGGGCACGATACCGACCTCGAAGTTATCGAAGATGGCTACATTGCCGTGACTCCGCTACAATTGGATTTGACGCACCACGAATCATTAGCCACGTTGAATCAAGTATATAGGGGATAGGGGTGCAGTAATGCGGATGAGGTTGATGGCAGCAGGTTCAACCTTGATTTTATCCGCATTTGGGCACCTTGGCCGATTGGGTGTGAAAAAAGGCGACCGCGTTTCGGTAGGTCAACAAATCGGCGAGGTCGGTAAAACCGGCTATATGAGACAGCCGCAATTGCACTTTCAAGTGCGTAAAGACCGGAACGCGATTAGTCCCTTAAGCTATCTGGAACCGATTAATGGCTGATCCTGACGTCCCGTTTAAATTTAGGGTCGCGTTGCGGCGCGCAAGCAAATTGCCGGTGTGGGCCGACGTTCTGCTTCGGCTGTCGCTTGCGTTTTTCCTGATCCTGCTCGTCATCGTAATCCACTGGTTTGACCGAGAGGGCCTCAAAGACAATCACGACGGGGTCATCAGTTTCCTCGATGTTGTTTACTTTACGATGATTTCGGTCACCACCACCGGATTTGGCGACATTGCTCCGATTTCTGACCGGTCGCGGTTCATTGAAGCGATTATCGTGACGCCGGTACGCATCGCCGTCATCTTTATTTTCGTGGGCACAGCCTATAATTTTGTCATCAAACGCAGCTGGGAAAAATGGCGCATGAAAAAAATTCAGCAAACCCTGTCCGGGCATATCGTAACTTTGGGCTTTGGCGTAAGTGGCGCTCAAGCCGTTGCCGAGCTTATCAAGCGCGGCACTGAACCCAAAGATATCGTCGTGATCGACCGGAGCGAAGAGCGGCTTGCCGAGGCGGAATATCTGGGCTGCAATATATTGTGCGGGGACGGTACGCGGGATGAAATCTTGAATGCAGTCCGTATTAAGCAGGCCTCATCGGTGATAGTTTCTGCAGGGCGAGACGATGCATCAATCCTGATGGTGCTGACGGTGCGCCATTTGTCACCGAATGTTCCGATCAGCGTTGTCATCCGCGCTGATGACAATGAACTGCTCGCACGTCAGGCCGGCGCCACCACTGTGATTAACCCTGTTAGCTTTACTGGACTGTTGCTAGCCAGTTCCTGCCATGGCGAACACATCTCCGAATATTTGACAGATCTGGCATCAGTCGGAGGCGAGGTTATCATACGGGAACGCGAGGTTACGCCGGGCGAAGTGGGCAAACGCTTGCGCGACCTGCCGGACGGGATCGGATTGCGCATTTACCGTAACGGCGTTAATTTCGGCTTTTGGCAGACCGAGGCCCAGAAGCTTGAGGCCGGAGATTTACTTGTGCAGATCATCCCGTCCAAGACCTAATGCCAGTTGATTAACGGCCCAGTAAAAGAAAAACCAAGCCCATCGCGGTGTAAAATGTCAGCCAGTATCCGGCATCAATGGCGAATAGCCGCCCTGACTTGCGTGAAAACAGATAATTGGTGCCAATGGCTGGGATGATATATCCGAGCGCAACACCGATCGAAATCATCATTGTCGCTCGAGGCCTTGTATCAAAAAACGCCAGTAGATGACCGAGAAATACCGCCGACAGAACAGAAAATGCAAAAGTCAGACCGTAAATTTTCAGCATGTTCCCTGCGCGTAACTGGTCTTCGGTGAATCCATGCTCTGCCATCCATGCTTTGCCAAACAATGGACCATACCACAGGCCGCCTATCAGAAAGCCCGTCGCCGCAGCCACCAAAATTGCCAATAAGTTAGCATTTGCCACGAACGTTCCTCCCATAATTCCGCCCATCAATCATGCGCTTGTTCGCTAGCCGTGACAAGCCCAACGAAACAAGCTATGCGGCCCGCCATCATGGCAACTATCATCAAAGCAGCGCCCAAGGTCGGCATGGTCTCTCTTGGCTGCCCCAAGGCGTTGGTCGACAGCGAGCGGATCCTCACCAAATTGCGTGCGGACGGCTATGGGCTTTCGCCCGATTATGCTGGTGCAGACGTTGTTTTGGTCAATACCTGCGGCTTTCTGGACTCGGCAAAGGAAGAGAGCCTCGAAGCGATTGGCGAAGCTATTGCAAAAAATGGCCGCGTAATTGTGACGGGTTGCATGGGCAATGAAGCCGATGTCATCCGTGCGCGTTTTCCTGATGTTTTAGCGATCACAGGCGCGCACCAATATGAGGCAGTGGTATCTGCCGTGCATGAAGCAGCGCCCCCCACGCGCGGCGCATTTGTCGACCTCGTACCCGAAGGCGGACTGAAGCTGACGCCGCGCCACTATAGCTACCTCAAAATTTCCGAAGGTTGCAACCATAGCTGCGCGTTTTGTATTATCCCTTCGCTGCGCGGAAAGCTTGCGAGCCGCCGGATTGATGCAGTGTTGCGCGAGGCGGAAAAGCTCGTCGGTGCTGGTACCAAAGAGCTTTTGGTCATTTCACAGGATACCTCGGCTTATGGTGTCGATACGCGGCATGAACCGCGCGAATGGAAGGGGCGTCAGGTGCGTGCGCACATGACTGATCTCGCCCGCGAATTGGGGGGGCTGCGCACAAGTGAGGGTGTCGCGCCGTGGGTCCGGCTACATTATGTTTATCCCTATCCCCATGTCGATGACGTCATTCCGTTAATGGCAGAGGGATATTTGACGCCTTATTTGGATATCCCTTTTCAACATGCCGCGCCCAATGTTTTGAAAGCCATGAAGCGCCCCGCCAATGAAGCCAAGGTTCTGGAGCGTATTCGCAAATGGCGGACTATTGCACCCGATATCGCCATTCGCTCCAGTTTTGTGGTTGGCTTCCCGGGCGAAACAGAAGCAGACTTTGAATATTTGCTTGATTGGCTGGATGAAGCGCAACTTGATCGCGTGGGCGCTTTTCGTTTTGAACCGGTCGACGGGGCGCAGGCCAACAACCTCCCTAATCCCGTGCCTGAAGAGGTAAAGGAAGAGCGGTTCCAGCGCATCATGGCGAAAACGGCTGCGATCAGCGCCGCGAAACTTGCGGCAAAGGTCGGGCGCAACATCCCCGTTATCATCGACGAAGTTGGCGATGCGGACGAGGACGACAGTATTGGGGCAACCGGCCGCTCACAGGCCGATGCGCCCGAAATTGACGGTCATGTGTATTTGCGTGACGTGGCTTCCACATTAAAGCCAGGCGATGTGGTCTTGGCCAACATCGAGGACGCCGACGAACATGACCTTTTTGGTGTCGTTACCTGATTTATTTCGGGCGTCTTACGACCTGCGCTTTGGCGGCAACGGAAAAAATCCCGATGTGCGCGCAACATAATCTGCATATTCAGGCCGCGTTTTTTTCAAACCTCTTTCCAGAAGTGGCTTTCCTGACCATTTGGTCAAGGTGAAGGTCAGGAAAATCGGGCCAATGACGCTGATCCATCCGGGTATTCCAGTTTCGCAAGCGACCAGCCAGATACCCCACCAGGTGCAGGCGTCGCCGAAATAATTGGGGTGGCGTGTATAGCGCCATAATCCCGTGTCGAGCACCTTGCCCTTGTTTTCGGGGTTGCCGCGGAACCTGTTAAGCTGCGCGTCTCCCACGGTTTCGAACAATATGCCGATAATCGCAATCATTGCCCCAAAAAATCCAAGTGGTCCGATTACGGTGCGTCCGCCATCGCTCGCCCAGATGCCAAGCTGCGCGGGCAAGCACGTGATAAACAACAATGGTGCTTGGGTCAGGAAAACGGATAACAATGACGTTTTACTCCAGCTCCAGCCCCTTCGGTCCATCACACCGCCCATTATTTTTGCATAACGCGGGTCTTCGCCATGGGCGCGCCACCGCGTCCACAGATGGAAGCTAAGCCGAAGCCCCCACAAGGTTGTGAGGCCAAGCAGCAAATGCGAGCGCGCACCCGGAGAATTTGATTGCGCCCAAGTTGCCCATGCAAGAAGCACCATTCCAAATGCCCAGAACGCATCGATGAACGAGACGTCCCTGATCTTCACCGAATAGGCCCACAAAGCCAGAATGACGATCAAAAGCGCTGCGGCGTTAATCAATAATGTTGAGCCCACGTCGTTCATGCTTCGTCCTTCGCAAATATTTCGGTCATGCCTTTTGCAGGGTGCTTCGGTTGAACCTTGGCATAGATTTCTGCGACTTTAGCCATGTCCGCTTTATAGTCGCCAGTTGGCCAGATGGCAGGTCCTAGACCGCCTGTCCTGTTGCCATAGTCCATCATGCCAACGACCAAAGGTACACCTGCACCCATGGCGATATGATAAAATCCCGTTTTCCAAGCCTTGACAGTACCCCGGGTTCCTTCTGGTGCGATGGTCAGCATGAATTCGTCACGGCGGGCAAATTCATCGATCATCTGTTGCACATAATTTCGGTTTGAGGTCCGGTCGACTGGCACGCCGCCCATATCGAGCATGAAATTTGTAAAAGGCCAGCGGAACAAAGACGTTTTGGCCATGAAGTGTGGCCGAATTCCCAGGTCAGCTGTTAAACCCAGAAAATAAACAAAGTCCCAATTGCTCGTATGCGGTGCGGCAATCAGTACAAACTTTCGCGGCTCCGGGATTATGCCCTGCGCGCGCCAGCCTCCCTGCTTATAGATGCCCAGCAGAACCTGCCTGAAAAGCCTAGACAACCAGCTGGGCTGGCGTTCGTTAAGCGACATTATTGTCTTCCTCCCCCGTCGTTCACATAACCGCGTTGCGCGTTTTTTCAAACGGCTTGTTTCGCAAATACGCAACCGCTAGGCATCCGGACGCAATTAAAACCATAGCGGGAAAACAACATGTCGCAACATGCGCTCGGCGCCACACCAGTGATTTCATCCACCGGATTGTTCACGCCCCCTGACACTATCAGCAACGAAGAATTGGTCTCAAGTTTTAATGCTTATGCCGACCGATACAACGCCGCAAACCCTGATAAAGAGCCGCTCACACACAGTTCGGTCGAGTTTGTTGAAAAGGCTAGCGGGATCAAATCAAGGCACGTGATCGATAAACGGGCAATCGTCGATCCCGACGTTATGGAACCCCGATATCCAGAGCGTCCAAATGATCAGATATCCCTGATGGCGGAAATCGGTGTGGCGGCTTGTCGTGATGCACTTGAACGCGCTGGCCGTGACGTTGCAGATGTGGACGCGGTGTTGTGTGCAGCGTCTAATATGCAGCGTGCCTATCCTGCCATGGCAGTCGAGATCCAGCATGAACTGGGAATGGAACGCGGTTTTGGCTTTGATATAAACGTTGCTTGCTCGTCTGCTACATTCGGTATTCAAACAGCCGCAGATTATATTCGAAGCGGTAATGCGCGATCAGTGTTGGTGGTTAACCCGGAAATCACTTCAGGGCATCTGAACTGGCGCGACCGCGATAGCCATTTTATATTTGGCGACGTGGCAACCGCGATATTAATTGAGGCAAAAGATATCGCTCCTGCACAGCATTGGGAGATTCTGGGCACGCGTTTAAAAACACAATTCTCCAATAATATCCGCAACAATTTTGGGTTTCTTAACCGTGCGCACGGGCAGGGACCAATCGACCAGAGTGGGCCGCGGACCGATAAATTATTCGTTCAGGAAGGCCGCAAGGTTTTCAAAGAAGTGGTGCCTATGGTCGGGCAAATGATCATGGAGCATGCCGAAACGCTTGGACTGTTGGGGTCGGATCTGCGCCGGATGTGGCTTCATCAGGCCAATACAGGCATGAACCGGCTGATCGCGCAAAAGGTGCTTGGGCATGAAGCCAGCGAGGACGAAAGCCCTACTGTACTCGACACGTTTGCGAACACCTCAAGTGCCGGTTCGATCATAGCGTTTCATAAACATAATCAGGACCTGAAGGCTGGCGACTTGGGTCTAATTTGTTCTTTTGGAGCGGGATATTCAGCCGGCACCGTTTTTGTGCGAAAAATGGTTTAAGCTGTCACTGAGCGAAGGCCGGGTATTCCCGCGCAATATGTTCGAATACAGATCTGTGTAAAGGATTGACGAATGCGCAACCGTAAACTGTTCCATCACTCCAAGTGATATTTGCAGGTAAACTATTGAGTTCGGGGATCGCTAGATAGACCCTCGTGCCAATTTCCATATGGTTTCCAGTTTCGACGCGAAAACCTGTCTGGGAGAGGTCAACGACAGATACTTTAAATTTTTGTCCGATCGCCAAGCGTAATTCCGCGGTCATATGAACCGATTTACGGGGTGCTTCACGATTGTTGGCGCGTTCTGCCCAATCGGCTGAGTTTAATTCCGCAGACATCTCCGACAAACTGGGTGAATGAACACATGTTCCAAACGCCGACTGTTCGCCCGTAAAATTTATGCCTTATGCGTATCGTCCCTGCCGACTCGTATGCAGTAAATGTACTTTTTAGAGATCGCTTGGTTCGTTAAGTTGAGGGTACCGCTTAACAATGTCTTCGAAGATTGCCGGGTGTAGCGGCTGAGTGAATTCGCAACCGTATAAATCTTCCTTAGTCCAAGCGATTCGTGCCTTCATTGGATTATAATGCAACAAAGTGAGGAACAAAGCGCGTTCAGGTATTAGGAAAGAATCACTTCGCATGCGAAAGCCAGCTTGCGACAGGTCGATTATTTCAACCGTCTGCCTCGCGCCATCCTGCGCACGGATATTTGCCGCGATTGAAACTTTTCCCCGCACGAATGCGCGATAGTCCTGTTTTTCGGCACCAGTCATGTGTGTCGCCATGTTTTGTCCTGTCCGGTGAAGCAATTCATAGCAGTATTAACGGACTCAGTCGAGAATCATTGCCAGTAAAATATAAATCAATATCGGAGATCCAAAGCCAATGACCGTAGCAGCGGCAAAAATGAGACGAATGATCATCGCGTCCATGCCTGACCAGTTGGCAAGCCCAGCGCATACGCCAAGAATTTTTTTATTCGACTTATCAAGTACTAAGCGTGACATCAAATTTCTCCCTAAAAGCGGTAAGTAGCTTTGTTATGCAATCAATCCAGCAGCAGGACCGACAGCCGGTGCGACGCTGATGCCTATAGTAATAAATGCGCAGATCACCGCAGCGAAAGCAGATAAGATTTGAGTGCGTGCATATTGTGTCATGTTGTTTTCCTTCTTAGCTCGCCGGACCATTCCGACTATACAAACCACTTTGCACAGCCTATGCCAATTCGAAATATAAAATATAATACAAAGAGTTACAGCGAAACGGCGTATTGCGGCGTTGTGGAATATTTTCACATATTGGCAAATAAGACCAACATTTGGCAGTGACGCTGGTCTATTAGCGGCTTGACCTCACCCGACCATACTATAGCAGCACATCCTATGGCCCTGTCGCGACTGACACTCGATAATTTTCGTAACCACGTAGCGCTCGAAATTCGCCCGCAGGCACAGTTCATTGCGCTTCATGGGGCAAATGGTGCCGGAAAAACAAATATCCTTGAAGCGGTGTCCCTGTTGGTTCCTGGTCGTGGCCTTCGGCGAGCGGCAATGTCAGATATGGTTCGCACTGGGGGAAGCGGAGGGTTTGCTGTTGTTGCTGAGACCGGTGGAAATATCATCGGCACTGGAGTTACGGCTGAACAACCTGAACGCCGCAAAGTTCGCGTTAACGAGAGCAACGCGACTATCAACAGCCTTGCGGAATGGCTTTCGATCATTTGGCTGACGCCAAATATGGATCGTCTGTTTTCTGATGGGGCTGCTGCTCGACGCCGGTTTCTGGACCGCTTGGTGCTTGCTCTCAACCCTGGTCACGCGCGGCATAGCAGTCGGTATGAAAAGGCAATGCAACAGCGCAACCGATTGCTTTCGGGTGCCGTATCCGCAGATCCCCTATGGCTTGATGCGCTTGAGGCCCAAATGACGGAAAGCGGATTGGCTATTCAGGCTGCGCGTGTTGCGGTCGTCGATGCGCTAAACTTACAATTACAAAATGTCTCTTCTGGACCCTTTGCCAAACCGGGCATCAGCCTGTTCGATAAGACTGGGCCGCTGGATGGCGATATCGCCTCTATGTGGCGAGGGGGCCGCACCCGTGATGCTGCCGCTGGTCGGACGTTGGTTGGCCCTCACCGAGCAGATCTTAAAGTTGTCCACAATAGTTCAGGGCAGGTCGCAGAGCAATGTTCAACGGGTGAACAGAAAGCACTGCTGCTGTCGATCATTCTGGCGCATGCAGAGCTTGTCGCTACACAGCGCGCCGCGCCGCCTATCCTGCTGTTGGACGAAGTTGCGGCGCATCTTGACCCATCAAGACGCGCCGCTTTATTTGAACTACTGGCAGACACGGGCGCCCAGGTCTGGATGACCGGAACCGAACCCGAATTGTTTCACGGCATTGGCCGGTCTGCCCAACTCCTGGCCGTTGGGTAGACCTGACGCGCTCCTGACTTAATCTGCCTTGCTTGGTTTCTTGGCAGCCGTCTTTTTCGGTGGCTTTGGCTTTGAAGTTTTGGGTGCTGCAGGCGTAACTTCAAAAGCAGGCCCGCCATCCTTAATGCGCACCGCAACTTCGCCGCCATGCACAAGCTTGCCGAACAGCAATTCTTCGGCCAACGGTTGCTTGATTTTCTCCTGAATCAAACGGCCCATTGGACGCGCGCCATATAGCTTGTCATATCCTCGCTCAGTCAACCAGGCGCGGGCTTCGTCATCGAGCTTGATATGCACATTCTGGTCGGCAAGCTGTAGTTCGAGTTGCAGGATGAACTTGTCGACAACGCGCGCAACAACTTCGGTCGGCAAGTATGCGAATGGCACGGTTGCATCGAGACGGTTGCGGAATTCAGGCGCAAACATCTTCTTGACGGCCTCGTCGCCGGCATCTTCCTTGCTGATATTGTTGCCAAAGCCGATGCCTTCTTTCGCCATATCGCTGGCGCCGGCATTCGTCGTCATGATCAATATGACATTGCGGAAGTCCACAGTTTTACCATGATGGTCGGTCAACCTGCCATTATCCATCACTTGCAGCAATATATTGAACAGATCCGGATGGGCTTTTTCAATTTCGTCCAGCAAAAGCACACTATGCGGACTTTGGTCCACGGCATCGGTCAAAAGTCCGCCTTGATCAAATCCGACATATCCAGGAGGCGCACCGATTAGTCTGCTAACGCTATGGCGTTCCATATATTCGGACATGTCAAAGCGCTTCAGCGGAATACCCAGTATGGACGCCAGCTGACGCGCAACCTCGGTCTTGCCGACGCCAGTTGGTCCACTGAACAGATAGCTGCCGATCGGCTTTTCCGTATCGCGCAAGCCAGCGCGGCTAAGCTTGATGGCGCTTGCCAACACTTCGATCGCCTTGTCCTGTCCAAATACAACACGCTTCAAATCAGCCTCGAGTGTGCCAAGCGCCGTCTTGTCGTCAGTCGACACCTGCTTGGGCGGGATGCGAGCTATGGTCGCAATAACAGCCTCAATCTCGCGGGCGGTGATGAGTTTACGTCGTTTCGATGGCGCGACAAGCATTTGCATGGCCCCGACTTCGTCGATGACGTCGATGGCCTTGTCAGGCTGCTTGCGGTCGTTGATGTAGCGCGAGGAAAGCTCTACAGCAGCCTTGATGGCATCGGGGGTGTATTTGACCTTGTGATGCTCTTCAAATGCACTGCGCAGGCCAGCAAGTATCTTGATGGTATCTTCGATGCTCGGTTCATTCACATCAATCTTCTGGAACCGGCGCAGCAACGCACGGTCCTTTTCAAAATGATTGCGGAATTCCTTGTACGTTGTCGATCCGATACAACGAATTGTTCCCCCCGATAAAGCAGGTTTAAGCAAGTTAGATGCGTCCATTGCTCCACCGCTCGTGGCACCGGCACCAATCACCGTATGGATTTCGTCAATAAACAAAATCGCATCTGGCAGTTTTTCAAGTTCGGACACAACTGCTTTCAGCCGCTCCTCAAAATCGCCGCGATAACGGGTTCCGGCGAGTAACGCGCCCATATCGAGCGAATAAATTACGGCAGGTAATAAAACTTCAGGTACCTGCTTTTCGACGATACGTCGCGCGAGCCCCTCCGCAATGGCGGTTTTCCCAACACCAGGTTCACCGACATACAATGGGTTATTCTTCGAACGGCGGCACAGAATTTGGACGGTCCGATCAACCTCTGCCGTCCGCCCGATCAAAGGATCAATGCGGCCCTGCTTTGCCTTTTCGTTCAGATTGACTGTAAACTGATCAAGCGCGCCCTCTTTTTTGTCCTTCTTCGTTTTGGCATCTTCGGGCTCTTCGCTCTTTTGCTCTGCGCCAACCACGGGCTTCGGCTCGGCCAGTTTGCCGTCCTTCCCAATGCCGTGGCTGATGTAGGATACCGCATCTAGGCGACTCATATCCTGCTGTTGTAGGAAATAAACGGCGTAGCTTTCGCGTTCCGAGAACAAAGCAACCAGCACGTTGGCCCCTGTAACGACGTCCTTGCCGGAGCTTTGCACATGTAGGATGGCGCGTTGCACCACACGTTGGAAGCCGCTGGTCGGGGAGGGGTCAACCTTGCCCTCAACGCGCAAGCTTTCCAACTCGGTATCCAAATACGTGATGATGATGTCCGAAAGTTCACCAAGATCAACGCCGCACGCCTGCATAACCTTAGCTGCGTCGGCATCATCGATGAGCGCCAAGAGGAGATGCTCGAGCGTCGCATATTCGTGCGCCCGGTCGCCAGCATGCTTCAATGCGTTGTGAAGTGTGGCTTCCAACGACTCCGCAAAAGATGGCATAACTTCGTCTCCTTAAATTAAGTCGTTGCGTATCTTGAACTCTATATCGGCGTAGGCTTGGGCGCTTTCAAGCAGGATGTGGCAGTTTACGAATACAGCACTCTGTTTCTGCTCAATGGCACTCAAATTACTACGTCGGTTCACTTCTTGAACAATGCGTCAGCGACGCTGCGATGCTTGTTGGCAAATGCAATTTTACCTTCACAGCGCGAGATTTCTGATTTCAATGCTGTGATCCGGCTCTCGAGTTCAGCCACCGACAGCGCATCAATATCCTGCTTCACAAGATTGCCCAAAGGGTCGTCACGGCGGAGTGGCAGATTCTCGTCAATATCCATAATGCATATTTTACCTGTCAGCGGTTGCTGTCAATATGAAGCTTGCCTAGAAGGCCCGGGATTTAAAGGAATAAGCACACATGGTTAAATTGCCGGAATTCATGACTGCGATCGAAATTTCAGCGCCAGGCGGTCCCGATGTGTTGGTGGCTGCTCAGCGGCCAATTCCTGTCCCGCGCGCGGGTGAGGTGCTGCTAAAGGTCGCCTATGCCGGGGTCAACCGGCCCGATGTCATTCAGCGCAAGGGCCTCTACCCGGCGCCCCCTGGTGCCAGCGATCTACCCGGGCTGGAAGTGTCGGGAACAATTGTTGCCGTGGGCGAAGGTATGGATGCCAGTCTCTTGGGTTCGCGCCAGTGCGCATTGGTATCAGGCGGCGGTTATGCAGAATATTGCCTGGCGCGACTGGATGTTTGCTTATCGATCCCGGCTAGCATGGACTTGGCGGAAGCTGCCGCGCTGCCGGAAACGCTTTTCACGGTGTGGCACAATGTGTTTGAACGCGGCTATGCCGCGCCCGGCGAAACCATTCTGATCCACGGTGGGACAAGCGGCATTGGCACCATGGCCATCAAGCTTGGCAGGTTGTTCGGTTTGGTAACCATCGTAACGTGCGGCTCGGACGAGAAATGCGCTGCTGCTCTCAAAATTGGCGCTGATCACGCAATTAATTACAACAGCGCAGATTTTGTCGCGGCAGTAAAGACCATCACGCAAGGTGCAGGCGTGCACCTCGTGCTTGATATGGTTGCAGGTGGCTATGTAGCTCGCAACCTTCAATGCTTGCGCGAAGATGGCCGCCATGTGACCATTGCCGTTCAGGGCGGGATGACCGCCGAGATAAACATGGCATTTGTGATGTCACGCCGGCTGACGCTGACGGGGTCAACTTTGCGTCCACGAACGGCAGAGTTCAAAGCATTGCTGGCACAGGAAATATCCGCGAATGTTTGGCCTTTAGTATGCGATGGCGCGCTTCGACCTGAAATGGACAAGATATTCCCGTTGGCTGAAGCTGCTGCTGCGCACACATATATGGAATCGGGTGCGCATATTGGGAAAATCATGCTTGCGATTTAGGCGTGACTTTGCGCTACCCGCTCGGTTGCGTCACCTTGTCTGGGTTCAAACCCGCCAACCATGCCTTTACATCTCCAGCGCTTTTTTCGGGAATTTCTTCCATCGGGATGTGCCCGACATCTGGATAGATAATCAGCTTAGCCTGAGGCATCGCTTCGGCAAACCAATTGGCAGAGCTCACGGGGATCAGATTATCTTGTGCGCCCCACAAAATCAAAACAGGTATCTTGATTGTGGCGAGCTTTTCTTTTGTGCCTGACTGCATGCTGTTGGGGTTTGAAAAGCGCTGAATCGTTGCCTCGCGATTTCCCGGGTAGCGGTTAAGTTCCCAATATCGGTCGACGAGCTTGTCATCAATTTTCGACTGGACGCTCATCGACGTCTTCACGCTAGATTCAAAGATACTGCGCGGCGCGATGAAGCGCGCGGCCTCTTTTAACACGGGCATGCGCATCAAGCGGAAGCCAAGCGGCGTGTCACCTGACTTGGCATAAGGTTGGCCGCCGGAATCGACGAGCAGCATTGCTTCAACCTTCTCGGGATGCGCAAGGGCGTACATCCATGTTACCCCGCCGCCCATCGAGTTGCCGCCAATGACAGCCTTGTTGACGTTGAGTTTGGTCAATAACCGGTCAACGACGCCGACGTAGCTTGCATTGTCATATCTACCCGCGGGGTTTTTCCCGGTCAGACCGTGGCCGGGAAGATCCAGCGAAATGACGCGAAAGTCCTTGCCAATAATAGCAACCCATGACTCCCATGTATGCAGCGATGCGTTGGAACCGTGGATGAGCACAAGCACGCGGCCATCGCGATTGCCCTCGTCGCGATAATGCACGCGCAGGCCGGGTTCCAGTTCAGCGAACCGCGAGGCAGCGCTGCCATATTTTGCTTCCATCCGTGCCGCGTCAGTATCGGGCGCATAGCCCCAGAAAAAGATCGCTGCGAGTATCGCCAGCAAAAGAAGCACGAACCATTTGAACAGTCTTTTCATTTCTTCCCCCAATTTGTGTATCGGAATGCAGTAGTGGCGAATGAGGTGCAAGTGCCAACGCGCATTGCTGCTTGCCGATGGTGCAATCTTCGCCTAATACTGCGGCCAAGACATTCAGGCCGCTCCGAAAGGGGCGGCCCTTATTATTGGAGCAAATGACATGGCAACCCCTTTGATGCCACATGCGACTGCCGCTTGGCTGGTCGACAACACGGGTTTGAGCTTTTCACAGATCGCTGAATTCTGTGGCATCCACATCCTTGAAGTGCAGGCTATGGCGGATGATATGACCGGCTCGAAATATACCGGTCGCGATCCTGTTCACGCCGGTGAGTTGGCAATGGAAGAAATCGAAAAGGGTCAGGCAGATGAGGATTATGTCCTCAAAATGTCAAAAGGCCCCGATCAGGTTCGCCGGACCAAGGGACCACGCTACACGCCAGTTTCGAAGCGTCAGGACAAGCCAGATGGCATCGCTTGGCTTTTGCGCAACCATCCCGAAATCTCCGACGGTGCGATCTGCAAGCTCATTGGAACGACCCGCAACACAATTGCGGCCATTCGTGAGCGCAGCCACTGGAACATCGCCGAAATTCAGGCAAAAGACCCAGTGACGCTTGGCTTGACGTCGCAGCGCGAACTGGATGCTATCGTCAACCGCGCAGCGAAGAAGGCCGGGATCGACAACACCGCCGCCAATGACGCACGTCTTGGAACCGATCGCGATGCGCTTATCGAAGAGCTGCGGGCCGAGCGTACCGAAGCTGCACGCCGCGCCGAAGCTGCGTTGAATGGCGAAGACGAAAGCGTAGGCAAGGCAGAATTGACCGCTGATACGCTTTTCAAAAAAGCAGGCGCTTAATCGATACGTCATCATTGCCTTAATCGCCTGATTAAGGCACGGCGGGGGGATGGCATCTTCCACACCTCCCGCATATGACGCATCGTTAGCCGACCATGGATTTGAAGCGAAAGAACTCAAGGGGCTGACTTACCCTTTGGGCGAGCACGCCCCGCAATATGGCGAAATCTACCCGCTTGCACCTGACATTGGTTGGACGCGGATGTTCGTGCCCGGCAATTTGGCGCATATTAACCTGTGGCTGCTGGATGACGCCGATGGTGGATATGCCATAGCCGATACTGGGCTGTTCATGCCGCCGACGATCGCGCAATGGAAAACGCTGTTTGCGGGCGCTTTGGCTGACCGCGAACTTAAACGCATTTTTGTGACGCATTTTCATCCGGACCATGTCGGCTGCGCTGGATGGTTGGCCAACAAATTCAAGGTTCCCATCTGGATGAACCGCACCGAATGGCTCATGGCGCGAATGCTGACGGGCGAGCAGTTAGAGCACCCTCCGGAAGATGTCTTAAACAACAGGCGGTTTGCCGGCTTCGATGAAGAGCGCATCGAGAAGCTGCGCAAAGGCGGTTGGGGCGGCTTTGCCCGTGCGGTATCGCGGTTGCCGACCGGGCATGTGCGCATGGACGATGGACAAGTTATAAGGGTCGGTCGACGGGACTGGACCGTTATGACTGGCGGCGGCCACACCCCGGAGCATGCAAGCCTCGTCGATTTTGAAAACAATATGATCATCGCTGGTGACCAGATATTGCCGCGTATCACATCGAACGTATCGGTCATGGATAGTGAACCCGATGCCGACCCGTTGGGTGAGTGGTTGGCCTCGATCGCGAAGTTCCGCGAAGCTTTACCCGCGGATATGCTTGTCCTGCCGGCCCATGGTGAACCGTTTACGGGGGTACATGTGCGACTGGACAAGCTTGCCTCCGGGCACCACGAAAGGCTCGACCGGCTTGAGTTGGAATTGCGCAGCGCCGAAATGCGTGCGGTAGATACCTTCACCCTGCTGTTTGACCGCGAAATTGACGATTCAGTCTATGGACTTGCTACGGGCGAGGCCCAAGCCCACTTGCGACACTTGCATTTTGCGGGGCGGATAAAATGTGAAATCCGCGATGGCGTTGGTTGGTATCACGCGGCATAGAACAGGCATGACACAAAGTATTTGGACCCGTAATTATCTCCATCCCGTCAAATGGGATCAGGAATTTTTACCGCTTGCGCTGCACGACATGTTTTTTCAGTCTGCGGAACGGATGGGGTTGGCGGCCATGGCAGACTTTATGGGCCGCAAATTTAGCTACGTCGAAATGGCATTGGCCGTTAGGCGCGTGGCACGCGGGTTTCAGGACAAGGGCATTGGCAAGGGTGACCAAATCGGTCTCTTCTTGCCCAATGTGCCGCAATATATAGCGGCATATTATGGTGCGCTTGCCGCTGGCGCGACCGTGGTTAACTTCTCACCGCTTTATACCGTCGACGAACTTGCACATCAGGTTGCCGACAGCGGCACGACGATATTGGTGACAGTTTCGGCCGCTGCATTGCTCCCCACCGCCATTAAGGTTCTTGACAATAGCAGTTTGAAAGAACTGATCGTTGGCAGAGTGTCGGAGGCCTTACCCAAGGCGAAAAGCTTCGCTTACCGTTTGTTGAAACGTAGCGAGATTGCAACGATACCGGTCGACAGCCGGATCTCGACTTACGCCGATTTGATCTCCAATGACGGCGACTATGCCGTTCAGCCATGCGACCCAGAAAAAGACATAGCACAGCTCCAATATACCGGCGGAACCACGGGCGTTCCCAAGGGCGCAATGCTTAGCCATCAGAACATCACGGCGAATGCGCGGCAGATCAATATGCTGGATCCGCACAGCCGGACAAACAGCCCGGATCAGCCTTTGGATGACCGGATTCTTGGCGTCTTGCCGTTTTTCCACGTGTTCGCAAATGCCACGGTCTTGAACCGTACCGTAGCAAATGGCGGCGAAATCGTCATGCTGCCTCGATTTGAGGCAAAGGCCGCGTTGGCAGCAATTACCCGGACCAAGGTTACATCGTTGCCTGGCGTTCCAACAATGTACCAGGCGTTGCTTGACTGTCCGGATCTTGCCAAAACTGACTTTACGAGCCTTCGTGCATGTATTTCGGGCGGTGCACCCTTGGCAGACGAACTGAAAAAGCGGTTCGAGGCCGTAACGGGTGCCGTCGTGATCGAGGGCTATGGTCTGACCGAGAGCTCAGGCGTAGTCTCATGCAATCCATATGAAGGCGCGAACAAACTAGGCAGCATCGGACAACCGGTGCCCGGGACTGATGTCCGACTTGTTGATAAGGAAGATCCGAGCAGGCAAGCGCCGGACGGAGAGCCTGGCGAATTGATATTTTCGGGGCCTCAGGTGATGTGCGGATATTGGAAACGGCCCGAAGCCGATGCCGAGGTATTTTTGGGTAAATATCTGCGCACCGGGGATGTGGCGACAATTGACGAGGATGGGTTTATCCACATCGTCGACAGGCTGAAAGACATGATTGCGGTCGGCGGGTTCAAGGTTTTTCCGAGCCAGGTAGAAGATGTCATTTACAAACACCCTGCCGTTAAAGAAGCTTTGGTGATCGGTGTCGCTGATGCCTATCTTGGCGAGATACCTAGGGCATTTGTAACATTGCAGGATGGCGCGACCGAAGACGGGGCGGCCTTAACCGCTTGGCTCAACCCAAAACTCGGTAAGCATGAGCGTGTTCAGGGTGTGACTATCATGGACATATTGCCCAAAACAATGATTGGTAAGCTAGACCGGAAAGCATTGCGGATGGCACTTGGGTCGTAACGTCGGTCTGCGATGGAAGAGAAACCCGCTGTCATCCGCAAAATAATCCATGTCGACATGGATGCGTTTTATGCCAGCGTCGAGCAGCGCGATAATCCTGACTTGCGCGGAAAGCCCGTGGCAGTCGGTGGCTCATCGAAACGCGGCGTAGTGGCGGCTGCCAGCTATGAGGCGCGTGCATTTGGCGTGCGCTCCGCAATGCCCTCTGTAACCGCTCAGCGCCAGTGCCCTGACCTGATTTTTGTCAAGCCCCGGTTCGAGGCTTACAAAGCCGTTTCCAGTCAAATCCGAGAGATATTTGGACGCTATACCGATCTGATTCAGCCATTATCGCTTGATGAGGCTTATCTTGATGTGACGCAGGACAAACAAGGGGTCGGCTCAGCAGTGAAGATCGCCAAGGCCATTCGGGCCGCCATCCGAGAAGAAACTGGTCTTACCGCCAGCGCGGGCGTGAGTTACAACAAGTTCATAGCAAAGCTTGCAAGCGATCAGAACAAACCGGACGGTTTGTGCGTGATCCTGCCAGAACAGGGACCCGGTTTTGTAGCCGGGCTTCCGGTCCGCCGCTTTCATGGGGTCGGACCCCGGGCTGCCGAAAAAATGGCAAAACTTGGTGTAAATACCGGAGCCGAACTCGCGCAAAAGGATGAGGCTTGGTTCGCGCGCCATTTTGGCAGTTGGGGGAATTATCTTTTTCAGGCTGCGCGCGGGATTGACCACCGCCCGGTCAATGCGAACGCGGTGCGCAAATCCATCGGGGCAGAAAGCACCTATTTTGAGGACAAACGAAGCGAAGCGGAACTGCGCGATGCACTGGAAGAAATAATCGACACTGTGTGGGATCGCATACACCGAAATCAGGCACGGGGGCGGACTCTGGTACTTAAGGCGCGATATTCGGATTTCCGGACGATTACACGGTCCCGCACTGTCGGTCAGATGTTGACAGATCGGACCGCGATTGCGCAGCTTGGTCATGCTTTACTCGACCAGATTATGCCCGTCGAAATGGGGGTTCGATTGCTTGGATTAACGCTTTCCGGTCTGGCCGAACAACGCGACGTTTTGCCCGACTCAAAGCCGCAGGCACATTTTACGTTTGACTGAATTGAAAACTGAAAGAATTTGCTGTATATTCCACAAAACTGTAATGCTTATATAACACAGGAATAAATATGGCCCGCCCGCACACCGATATTGAAGCCGGAAGAAATGCTTTGCTCGAGGTCGTGGACGATTTGATCCGCAAGCGCGGAGCCGTTGATATTTCAATGACGGATTTGGCGGCTGCGGCAGGCATGTCGGCGTCTAATCTCTATCGCTTTTTTGATAATAAAGAAGCCCTGCTCGAAGCTGTTGCCGAGCGTTTCTTCGCCGAAAAAGTAAGGATCATGGTTGAGGTGACCGAGTCCGATTTGCCGGTTCGGGACAAGATGTACCAGTATTTTGCGCGGCGATACCTTGCTATGGTCGAGCAATTCGAAGCGGAACCGGATCTGTTAAAAAGCTATCTCGAGATTGGGGAGCAATATTTTGAGGTTGTGCGCGGCTATGTCGACCTTGGTGATCATTATCTGTCACTGATTGTCGCAGAAGCGATGGAGCAGGGCTATTTTGACAACCTTTCAATTGACGAGACTGTTTCGCTCATCAACCAAATGGTGCAATGCTACACCAATCCTGAAGCGCTTTTTTATATCGGTACGGCGAAGCTAAAGGTCGAAAAACTTGCGAAAATTGTCGACGCAATATTTCTCGGGCTTGGCAAGGCTTCTCTGGCCAAACAGCCCGCCACCCCAAATATGAAAGTCGTTTCCTAAATCTTGCCAAATCCTGTTCTCTCTGGCAGACGCCCGCATCTGTCGTAACCGACGGGCGATTAGCTCAGTGGTAGAGCACACCCTTCACACGGGTGGGGCCACAAGTTCGAACCTTGTATCGCCCACCAGTTTTTCGGATCAAGGAAACGTCCGGGGGACGTTTTCCCGAAAAACTCCCGAACTCAAGCGAGGGGTGCAGTATTAAAAGGCTAGCATCGGCCATCAATGTCCTTCCCAACACATATTCGCTTTTACAACCTGTGCTTGCTCATTTAAGCACATGATTAAATTGTAAGAGCAGGAGGGGCGCCGACAGCATGAGACCGATCAAGAACCGAATGACCGACTTGCTTGGGGTCGAATATCCAATCATTCAGGCACCAATGGGCTGGATTGCGCGTGCGCAACTCGCGTCTGCGGTTTCGAATGCAGGCGGACTTGGCATTATTGAGACCTCGTCTGGTCAGTTGGACGAAGTCCGCGCCGAAATCATCAAAATGCGCGAATTGACCGACAAGCCATTCGGAGTAAACATCGCGCAAGCCTTTGTACGCGATCCCGGCATTGTCGATTTTGTCGTCGATCAGGGTATCAAATTTGTAACAACGTCTGCAGGCGATCCCAACAAATATTGCGCGCCTTTAAAGGCTGCAGGGCTGACCGTCTTTCATGTTGTTCCGACACTGGCAGGCGCTTTAAAGGCGATAGATGCGGGCGTTGACGGCCTGGTGGTTGAAGGCGGCGAGGGTGGAGGTTTCAAAAATCCGAAAGATGTCGCGCTGATGGTATTGCTGCCGCTTATTCGTAGCAAGGTGGACGTGCCCATCGTGGCCGCAGGTGGCATTGTTTGCGGACGGACGATGGCCGCGGCCTTCGCACTTGGCGCCGAGGCCGTGCAGATGGGCACGCGGATGGTCAGCGCTGCTGAGTCTCCAGTCCACCAGAACTGGAAAGACGCAATCATCAACGCCAAAGAAACCGATACTTTGTTCCTCAACCGCCATGGGCCGGGGCCGGCCTTGCGCGCGTTGCGGACTGAACGTACGACGAAGCTGGATATTGAGCCAACCGACAATATCATGGCTGAAATGCGCGGTGTGCTTGATTTGTATTTTGGCGGTGACATGGAAGCTGCGATTGCACTTTCCGGGCAGGTTGCGGGACGTATCGATGCCGTGAAGCCAGCTAAACAAATCATCGACGAAGTGATGGACGAGTTTTACGCTATCTTAGGCGCATTGCGTAACGACTATCTTTAGGAGCCGATTTGGACCGAGCCCTCGAAGAATTCCTGCATGATCCTGCGGCCGATGTTTCCGCATTGCACGACGTTGCGCGGATTAAGAAGATTTTGGAACAATGCGCGCGCGAGGGCCGCGCTATCAGCTACTCGGAGCTTTTGCTGAACCTTGGTTTTCGTTTCACGCGGCCCAAAATGCGTGCCGTGTGCAAGACGTTGGATAAAATTGACCAGATCAACTTCGAAGAAGGCACGCCTGCACTTGCAGTCCTTGTAGTGCGCGAAGGTGATGGCCTTCCCGGGCAGGGCTGGTGGACCGGGCGCACAGATTACCAGGGCGAATGGACCGGGCCACAGGCGCAGGCCCACATTCGCAAGCACCAGGATGTCGTCTTTGCATATTGGCAAAGGCAGCCTCGTTGAACAATGAATTTGCTGCCTCGCTGATGGCCTTTGCGCGGCGGGTGCTTGGCGGGGCAGTTTCGGTTGAAAACCTTACTCAGCTTACCGGCGGCGCGAATATGGAAAGCTGGTCATTTGATTATGCAGGGCAGGGATATGTGCTGCGCCGCTCACCTTCTGTAGAGCTGATGGCCGGGCGAACATATGGCCATGATGTTGAAGCCGCCGTCGTGCGTGCCGCTTTTGCTGCTGGGGTGAAAGCTCCAGAAATTGTCGGGGAAATTGAAGCCGGAGATGATTTGGGCACTGGCTATTTGATGCGCCGGGTCGAGGCCGAGGTAAATCCAGCGCGGATACTCGGCCAACCCCCGCTTGCACTATTGGATGATTTTGCACGCGAACTGGCCGCGATCCACGCGGTATCTCTAGCTACTCTTCCCGAATTACCGGCAACGACGGCGGGAACTTTACTGGGCGACTTGAAGTCGCGGTTTCTAAGTTTTGGCGGGGATCGCCCTGTCATGGCCTTGGCGTTCAAATGGCTACAGGATCACCTGCCGCCACCAGCAGACGCTGTTCTCCTTCATGGTGATTTCCGGATGGGCAATATCATGGTGGATCCCAAGGGCCTTGCGGCGGTGCTCGATTGGGAGTTGGCGCACCTAGGTGACCGGCATCAGGATTTGGCTTACGGCTGCATCAACAGCTGGCGTTTTGGACATATCGACAGGCCAGCATTTGGCATTGGCCAACTCGATACATTTTTCGCTGCGTATGAACGCGAAATCGGCCTTGTAATTGAGCCTGAACGGTTCCGCTGGTGGCTGGTCTATGCCACTTTGTGGTGGGGTGTTTGCTGTCTCCAAATGGCCGATATATGGCGCAGCGGGAAAGATGCTGGCCTTGAACGTGCAGTAATTGGGCGACGTGCTTCTGAGACTGAGGTCGACCTACTTATGTTGTTAGAAGATGATGCGCCTGTCGAAGAACAGCAACGTTTTTTCCACTTTCATCCTGGGTCCATCCCGTCGCCAACCAAGATGGCTGACGGGACACCGAATAGCGGAGAGCCATCTGCCACCGAGTTGCTTGACGCCCTTGCAAACTGGATTGAAACTGACATCAGGCCCCATTCCACTGGTCGCGACCGGTTTATGGCTGCCGTTGCGATGAACGCTATCGGGATACTGAAACGTGAGGCGGAAACACCAATCGAGTTTCATGATAAGCCGCTGGCCGATGACCTGCTGTCCGGTCGTAAATCCCTCAGTACGCCCGGGCTGCTGGCCCAGTTGAAAGCAGTATCGTTACAAAAACTGGCGGCTGATCAACCTAAATATTCTGCGCTCGCGGTCGCTAGACAGAAATGGAGTCAGTAATGCTTTTCGAGATCCCCAAGGACATCACCGATTATTTGGCGGAGCTTGATGCTTTCATTGATCGCGAAATAAAGCCTATCGAGGCGCGTGACGACAATATCCGCTACTTCGACCATCGCCGCGAAAATGCGCGAACAGACTGGGACAATGACGGCCACCCGCGTGCCGATTGGTGGGCGTTGCTGGCCGAGATGCGGCAGGTTGCGGACAAGGCGGGACATTACCGCTTTGCTATCCCTGCAGAATATGGCGGCAAGGATGGCTCCAATCTTGCGATGGCTGTTATTCGCCATCATTTGGCACACAAAGGGTTGGGCCTGCACAATGATTTGCAGAATGAAAGCAGCATCGTCGGAAATCTGGTGCAGGTGTTGATGTTACGTGATTTTGGAACGCCTCAGCAAAAGGCAGCATTTATCCCGCCGATGTTGGAAGGCAAAATGGGCTGGAGCTTTGGTTTAACCGAGGAGGATCACGGGTCAGACGCGACGCATATGGACACGCGCGCGGTTCACGAAATGCGTGACGGCGTTGCGGGATACCGCATCAACGGCAACAAGATGTGGACGACTGGCCTGCCATATACCAGCCATGTCATGACCTTCGCGCGCACCAATGGCGAAAATGGAAAGGCGCGCGGCATTACTTGTTTCGTTGTGCCAACCGATGCGCCGGGTTTCGAAATCGGCCAATATATGTGGACATTCAATATGCCCACTGACCATCCAAAAGTGAAGTATACCGACGTCTGGGTCCCCGAAAGCGCGATATTGGGAGAGTTAGATAATGGCCTCGCGGTAGCGCAGCATTTTGTTCACGAGAACCGCATCCGGCAAGCGGCAAGTTCGCTTGGTGCGGCACAATATTGCATCGATGAAGCGGTAAAATACGCCCGCGAGCGCAAACCTTTTGGCAAACCACTTGCAGTGAACCAAGCCATCCAATTTCCGCTTGTCGAGTTGCAGACAGACGCAGAGATGCTGCGCCTGCTAATTTACAAAACCGCTGCCGAAATGGACAGTATGTCCAAGCCCGAAGTTGCGGTGCGGTTGTCCGATAAGGTCAGCATGTGCAACTACAAGGCCAACCGTTTGGTGTGCAATGCGGCTGATTTTGCGATGCAGGTGCATGGCGGGATTGGCTATTCGCGCCACAAACCGTTTGAACATATTTACCGGCACCATCGGCGCTATCGTATTACCGAAGGAGCCGAAGAGATTCAGATGCGCAAGGTAGCAGGCCACATGTTCGGGTTCATGGGGTAGGAAAAATCTCATGCTGAGGCGCAGAGAACGCCGAGGAGTGTGTCTCCTAGTCTCGGCGTTCTCTGCGCCATTGCGTGAACAAAAAATGAAGCAGGAGTGATGATGCAGCAGGCAACAGACTTTTTCGAGGAATGCAAGGCGCTTGATCGACTTCTTGGTTCGCTAAGTGAAGCAGACTTTGAAACGCCGACCCAGTTCAAGGGATGGACGATCAACAACATCATCCGCCATCTGCACGTTTGGAATATTGCAGTGGATTTATCCCTGCGGGATGAGGCCGCCTTTGGCGCGTTTGTTGCCGCGATGATGGCGGGGGTCCGTGGCGGCAATCTGCCCGAATTTGAAGCAAAATATCTGGACGGTCTTTCAGGTGATGCTTTGCGCAGCACATGGATACAACGTGCCGAGGCAACTGCCGCCGCGTTTGGTGCCGCTGACCCAAAGCAGCGCCTGAAATGGGTCGGCCCGGACATGAGCGCGTTGAGTTCAATCACTGCGCGGCTGATGGAGACATGGGCGCATGCCCAAGCGATTTACGATGTGCTAGGGGTAGAACGCATCGATACCGATAGGATCGGAAATATCGTGCGTTTGGGGGTGAACACATGGGGCTTTACATGGAAGAACCGCCGGATGGAGCCGCCTGGCTTGATGCCGCGTGTGCGGCTTGAGGCTCCATCGGGTGCAATTTGGGAATATGGTGAGGCAAGCGATAGCGGCACAATTTTGGGGAACGCGACCGAATTTTGTCAGGTCGTAACGCAATGTCGCAACGTCGCTGACACCGCGCTTGAAGTGAAGGGCGAAGTCGCGCATCAATGGATGTCAGTTGCACAATGTTTTGCCGGGCCGCCGCAGGACCCGCCATTAAAGGGCGCTCGCTATCGAGCGGATAGGGGAGATTAAACCACATGAAGAAACTTGTTTTCGTTTCGGTCGCTGCAGCATTTTTAGCAACGGCGTCTCTAGCTGCGCAGCCAGTCGATCAGGTGACCGTTATTCATGCTGGGCAGCTGCTTGACCGGCCAGGCAGTGCGCCGCGCGGACCGTCCACTGTTATCATCCGCAATGGCAAGGTTGCTGAAATACTGACCGGCTTTCAATCTGGCCCTGCGGGCGCAACATTGATCGACCTGAAAGATCGGTTTGTCTTACCCGGCCTAATTGACAGCCATGTGCATCTGGACAGCGACGCAGGCGGTGATGCAGCGTTGATTGAAAGGGTGACCGACAGCCCGGCGCGCGCCGCCTATCGCGCCGCTGGCAACGCTAAGAAGACGTTGATGGCTGGCTTCACGACTGTACGTAACTTGGGTGATGACAGCGGGGCTACACTTGCTCTGCGTGATGCAGTTGCTGCAGGGGAGTTGCCCGGACCGCGTATCATTGATGCCGGGCGCGCGATTTCGACGACCAGCGGTCATATGGACTCGACGCTCTCCGTCGCGGAAGACCTACATGGCAGCATCGGTCAGGAAAATCTGTGCAATGGTGTCGAAAGCTGCCGCGAGGCGGTGCGTAAGCAGATCCGGCGTGGCGTTGACGTTATAAAGATTGCGACGACCGGTGGCGTAAATAGCCGTATTGGTTCGGGCTTAGGCCGACAAATTTTCGATGACGAGGTAAAGGCGCTTGTCGACACTGCGCATCTTTACGGCAAGAAAGTCGCGGTACACGCCCATGGCGATGATGGCATTAACGCTGCGCTTGCTGTCGGCGCTGATTCTATTGAGCATGGCACCATGCTTACCGACGAGAGCATCAAATTGTTCAAGTCAGCCGGCGCCTATTATGTGCCGACACTGTCGACCGTAAATGGCTATCTCGAGCGCTTGGCGGCGAACCCAAACGCCTATCCACCCGATGTGCTCGCCAAGGTTAAATGGCGTATTGGCGTGACCGGAAAAAGCCTTGCCAAGGCTTACCCAGCGGGAGTGAAAATTGCATTCGGCACAGACGCGGGCGTTTCAAAGCATGGTAAGAACGCGGACGAATTTGAATTGATGGTCAAACATGGCATGCCCGCCAGTGCCGCCATTCAGGCTGCTACCATGAATGCTGCGACCTTGTTGGGCATCGACAAGGAAGTCGGATCGCTTGAACCCGGTAAAGCCGCTGATTTGATTGCAGTCGCAGGTGATCCAATCGCGGACATTACTGTGCTCAAATCTGTCCGCTTCGTGATGAAGGACGGGCGGGTGTTCAAGGACGAATGATAATGCCCTTTTTCGGGTCCATCTGACCATGAAGCGTTTCGACAAAGGCGGTTGCAGCTGAATCAAGGCCGGTGCGCTCTTCAATATCGACAACATTTTCGGTCGCGGTAAGGAAGCTTTTCCAACTGCGGCCGACGGCTTCGCCAAAGCCCTTGGGTCCCAGCTCCTGAACCGCAGCAACGGCGTGGTCCGGGGCGAAGAACAGGACGGGTTTCGGCCCGGACAATTCGCCGCCGCTCGCGCCCGCGCTATTCATGCCGCGCGCATCGACGTGCGTGGCACCGACAAGGCAGCTATAGCGAAGCTGATTGGCGAATGTGTCATGAATTGACCGCAGAAGTGCCGAATTTCCCGCAAAATCGACACAAACCGACGCAGACTGGGGTAGGGCGCTGACATCATCATAAGCCATCACTTCGTCATAAAGACCGGTATTCGTTACGAACCCCAAATTTCCCTGAGAAGTAAGGCCAATTCTTCTAATCTTTGGTGATAGGTCTTTGGCTACGCTTGCTAATCCCATAGCGGTTTTGGAGGAGGCGCTGGTCATGATCAACGTGTCTGCGCCAAACCAGTTTTCTCGTCGAAACATCGCCTCAATCAGAAAGCCGGTTTTAAACAATGGCCCGAACAGCATGCGCTCTGCCTCTTTGGCAGGATCATGCTCGGGGTCGGCATTCAGGCGGCTGTACTGATTGTAGATGGGGCTCATCGGCTGCCGGTGTGCGGCCATGTCCGTAAATCCGGCTGCCGACACCTTACCGGGAAACACATCGAGATGTGTTCCCATAGGCAAATAGCCATATACACGCTCGCCAACGACAAAGTCTGGATGGTGCGATTCTTCGACGACGGCATGACCCCACATCGGCACGATTCCAAAGTCGCCTTCCGCTGGGAAGAAATTCCAGTAGCCAAACATGTCGCCGATGACAGCGTAAGTGACGTTGTTCGCGGTCACCGAGAAGCTCTCTATCTTCATGCGAACGGCCTGATCTGCCAATTCCGATAAGGGAACATCATGCAGATGATGTTCGGTAAGCGCGCCTTTGTTGAACCAAATTGTCTCCGCCATTGCACTCTCCCACAAATCAATGTGATTCAAGCTTTGACATTCACATTGCAGTGTGAAAAAGCGAATCGATATCCGTTATGTTGCGGACTTTGGAGGTCGTATGTCCACTCAATTAATTACGAAGTTACGCAGCTTGGTGAATGACGGCGGCTTATCGCGGTCGGGTCTTGCACGCGCGGCGGGCCTTCATGCGAACACATTGCGTGACCTCGATGAACCAGGCTGGAACCCGACCGCCGACACGTTGCGGAAGCTTGAGAGTTATTTGTTTTCTAACGATGACACACCCTCGCTTGTACCAATCGAGGAAATCATCGAGGAAGCGCGCAACGGCCGCATGTATATTCTTGTCGACGACGAGGACCGCGAAAACGAAGGCGATCTTATCATACCGGCACAAATGGCAACGCCGGATGCAATTAACTTTATGGCGACCCACGGGCGCGGCCTGATCTGTCTTTCGATGACAAAAGTACGCTGCGAGCAGCTTGGCCTGACTCCAATGGCCCGTGAAAACCGCGAAAGCATGCAAACAGCATTTACGGTGTCCATAGAGGCCCGTGAGGGCGTCACGACAGGCATAAGTGCCGCTGATCGCGCCCGCACGATATCGGTTGCTGTGGACGCGTCTATGGGGCCAGACGACATTGTTTCACCGGGTCACGTCTTCCCGCTCACGGCGCGCGACGGCGGCGTTCTTGTCCGCGCTGGTCATACCGAGGCTGCCGTTGATATCAGCAGGCTGGCGGGGTTAAACCCGTCAGGCGTGATCTGCGAGATCATGAAAGATGATGGCACGATGGCGCGGATGGACGACCTTGTTGCCTTCGCCCGCATGCATAACCTCAAAATGGGGACAATCCGCGACCTCATTGCTTATCGCCGCAAGCATGACCACCTTGTCGAAAAGCGCGCAGAAATGAAGTTCAACAGCCGCTGGGGTGGCGATTGGACCGCGATGACCTTCTTCAATAAAGCCACAAGCGATGAGACCATTGCATTGGTCAAAGGGCGCATTGATCCTGACAAACCGACGCTGGTGCGCATGCATACCATGTCGATGTTTGTTGATGTATTTGGCGAAGAGAGCGAGCGTTCGGGCTTACTGTCGCGCTCAATGGAGGCAATTGCGGCGGAAGGCGCTGGCGTCATTGTGGTTATCAACAAGCCCATGAAAAATGTCGTTTCCCGTTTCATGCAGTTGCGTGCCGAGGGCAAGCAAGCGGGAGCGCCGGAGATTGAGGAGCTGCGTGATTATGGTGGGGGCGCACAAATCCTGACGGAACTTGGCGTGCATGACATGATATTGCTTACCAACACACATCACACGCTCGTTGGGCTTGAAGGCTATGGCCTTTCCATTGTAGGCGAACGGCCTATCCCCGGCACTGGAGGCGAATGATGGCGAAATTCCTGATAGTAGAGGCGCGGTTTTACGACCATCTGAACGACATGCTCGTAGCTGGCGCGAAGGCCGCGCTCAAGGCGAAGGGCCATGAGGTTGAAGTTATCACTGTGCCTGGCTCGCTCGAAATTCCGGGCACGATCGCGATGGCCGCCGAGGCGCAATTATATGATGGCTTCGTTGCTATTGGTGTGGTCATCCGCGGCGAGACCTATCATTTTGAAATTGTTGCTGGCGAAAGCGCGCGCGGCATCATGGCTTTGACAATGGACGGCATTGCGATTGGCAACGGGATATTGACCGTCGAAAATGAAGCGCAGGCGCTTGTCCGTGCAGACCCCAAACAAAAGGACAAGGGCGGCGAGGCGGCGGTTGCCGCGATGGCCTTGCTAAATCTGCAAAATCGTTTCAATTGAAACGATGAGCGCACCAATATTATCAAGCCAGATCAACACCGAATCCGACGACTTTAAAAAACGCGGCGCACACAACATGGTGTTGCGTGATCAGCTTTGGGCGAAGGTTGCGGACGCCGCATTGGGCGGTAACGAGAAATCGCGCGAAAGGCATACGTCGCGCGGCAAGCTATTGCCACGCGAGCGCGTGGAACGCCTGCTGGATCCCGGTTCGCCTTTCCTAGAAATCGGCCAGCTAGCAGCCTGCGACCTGTATGATGGCGAGATTCCCGGCGCTGGCCTGATCACCGGCATTGGCCGCGTTTCTGGCCGCCAGTGCATGATCGTATGCAACGACGCGACGGTGAAAGGCGGCACTTATTACCCGATGACCGTCAAAAAGCATCTCCGGGCGCAAGAAATTGCTGAGGCAAATCGATTGCCGTGTATCTATCTGGTCGACAGTGGCGGAGCAAATTTGCCGCATCAGGACGAGGTTTTTCCCGACCGCGATCATTTTGGCCGGATATTCTTTAATCAGGCGAATATGAGCGCGAAGGGCATCCCGCAAATCGCCTGCGTCATGGGCAGCTGCACCGCTGGTGGCGCATACGTTCCTGCAATGTCCGACGAAAGCGTGATTGTCCGCAACCAGGGGACCATCTTCCTCGCCGGCCCGCCACTCGTGAAAGCCGCGACGGGCGAAGAGATCAGCGCCGAGGATCTGGGCGGCGGCGACCTCCATGGCCGCAAGTCGGGCGTGGTCGATCATGTCGCGGAGAATGACGAGCATGCGCTGACGATTGTGCGCGATATCATCAGCCATCTGGGCCCAATCCACAAACCCAACATCGACCTCAAAGAGCCGCTCCCGCCGAAATTCGATGCGGAAGAGCTTTACGGCGTGGTGCCTGACGATGTCCGCGCACCATATGATGTGCATGAAGTGATTGCGCGCTTGGTCGATGGCAGCGAGTTCCACGAATTCAAGGCGCTTTACGGCACCACGTTGGTATGCGGATTCGCGCATATCTGGGGTATGCCAGTCGCGATCCTTGCCAACAACGGCGTGCTGTTCTCCGAAAGCGCAGTCAAAGGCGCGCATTTCATCGAACTCGCCTGCCAGCGGCGGATACCGTTGCTGTTCCTCCAGAACATTAGCGGCTTCATGGTGGGCGGCAAATATGAGGCGGAAGGCATCGCCAAGCACGGCGCAAAGCTGGTTACCGCCGTCGCTACCGCCAGCGTCCCCAAAATTACTGTGCTGATCGGCGGCAGCTTTGGCGCAGGCAATTACGGCATGTGCGGGCGGGCGTATTCCCCGCGCTTCCTCTTTACCTGGCCCAATGCGCGGATCAGCGTAATGGGCGGCGAGCAGGCGGCTTCTGTTTTGGCTACGGTGCACCGCGATGCGGAGAATTGGACAGCCGAGGAGGCCGAAGCCTTCAAGGCGCCTATCCGCCAGAAATATGAAGATGAAGGCAATCCTTATTACGCGACGTCGCGGCTGTGGGATGACGGCATCATCGACCCTGCACAAACCCGCGACGTGCTTGGCCTCGCTTTTACAGCGGCGCTGAATGCACCAGTCGAGGAGGCGCCCCGCTTTGGGGTGTTCCGAATGTGAGTAAGATGATCCAATCCCTCCTCATTGCCAACCGGGGCGAGATCGCCTGCCGGATTATCCGTACTGCGCGGGCGATGGGCATTCGCACGGTTGCGGTTTATTCGGATGCTGATGCCAAGGCGCTGCATGTGCGCCAAGCCGATGAGGCAGTGCATATTGGGCCGTCGCCAGCGCGTGAGAGCTATTTGGTGGGCGAAAAGATCATTGCCACGGCGCTTTCCACCGGCGCAGAGGCGATTCATCCCGGCTATGGTTTCCTTTCCGAAAACGCCGAATTCGCGCAGGCGGTGATTGATGCCGGCCTCATCTGGGTCGGACCGAACCCTGTCAGCATCACGGCGATGGGTTTGAAGGACGCTGCCAAGACATTGATGGCGGAAGCCGGCGTGCCTGTGACCCCCGGCTATATGGGCGAGAACCAGGACCCGGCGTTCCTGGCCGAGCGTGCGACAGAGATCGGCTATCCCGTGCTGATCAAGGCTGTGGCTGGCGGCGGTGGCAAGGGGATGCGCAAGGTCGACGACGCGGCCGACTTCATTGACGCGCTCGCCTCTTGCCAGCGCGAGGCTACCGCGTCGTTCGGCAATGCGCATGTCCTGATCGAGAAATATATCCAGCGCCCCCGCCATATCGAGGTGCAAGTGTTCGGCGACACCCACGGCAACATCGTCCATCTGTTTGAACGCGATTGCTCGTTGCAACGCCGCCACCAGAAGGTGATTGAGGAAGCCCCAGCGCCCGGTATGGACGACACCACCCGCGAACAGCTTTGCGCTGCGGCTGTGAAGGCCGCCAAGGCGGTCGATTATGTCGGCGCAGGAACTATCGAATTCATCGCCGATGCATCAGACGGCCTGCGCGCCGACCGCATCTGGTTCATGGAAATGAACACGCGGTTGCAGGTCGAACATCCGGTCACCGAGGAAATCACCGGCGTCGATTTGGTCGAATGGCAACTCCGCGTGGCAAGCGGTGAACCGCTTCCGCTGGGTCAGGATGAATTACATATCAATGGATGGGCGATGGAAGCCCGGCTATATGCCGAGAACCCGGCGACCGGTTTTCTCCCATCGATCGGCACCCTCGATCATCTCGAATTCCCTGAAAAATTACGTGTCGACACGGGGGTCGAGCAGGGCGGTGAGGTGTCGCCCTTCTACGATCCCATGGTCGCTAAGTTAATCGCTTGGGGTGAGACGCGTGAAGACGCCATTGACCGCTTGTATGATGGCATTGACGGCACTGAAGTGTGGCCTGTCAAAACCAATGCAGGCTTTTTGGGTCGGCTGCTGGATTTGGACGAATTCGGTCTGGGTGAAGTAGACACTGGCCTGATCGCACGTGAAGTCGATGCGCTTATCCACCCGCCAGAACCCGAACCCGAAGAGCTTGCTGAAGCGGCGGCCTTGCTGTGCGCCAGCCCAGGGGAGGGACCGCTGAGTGCCCTATTGGGTTTCCGTCTCAATGCGCCGACGCGTGCCGAAGCACGCCTGTTGGATGATGCCGGCCATGTGCATGTAGTTCAATTTGACGAGATAGATGCCGATGAGCCGACCGCAGATGTGCTCACCTTTTCCGATGGCTTTGCGCGCCGCTATGTTCTGCATGAACCACGCGGCTCCGGCCAAAGCGCCGCGAGCGATGGCGCGATATTGTCG
>NZ_JBKJMB010000047.1:0-2075 GCF_046596595.1 Sphingorhabdus sp. | reverse complement strand
TTGGCCTTTATGCGATAGCCATCCCCGCCTTGCTGCTCTTGTTGCTCGCGGGCGCGGAAATGCTTTGGCCGCGCCGCGCGCTTGTGCTCGGCCGCTATCCACGGTGGCGAACGCATGTGATGTTTTTCGCTACCAACGCCGTAGTCGGTCGGCTGCTGTCTTTTATCATCGTCATCGGCGTTGCGGCAAATTGGGCCGAAGTGCAGCAATTTGGCGCGCTGCGTATCGTTGCGCTCCCTTTTTGGGTTGAGGCGGCTATTGCCGTCATCATTCTCGATTTCGCGTTATGGTTGCAGCATCTTGCCATGCACCGTTTCGGCTGGTTGTGGCCCATGCATGCCATCCACCACAGCGATCGCGATCTGGATGTTACCACTGCCCTGCGGTTCCACCCGTTCGAACTGATTGTATCGACGCTGTACAAATCGGCAATCGTGGCGTTGCTTGGCGTGCCACTTGTGGTCGCGCTGGCGTTCGAAATTTGGCTCAATGCCAATGCGTTGTTCAACCACAGCAACATTCGCTTGCCCAAGTCGCTGGACCGGCTGCTGCGGCCATTTCTGGTGACGCCCGACATGCATCTGGTGCATCACAGCACGATTGTCGAAGAACAGAAGCATAATTTCGGCTTTGCGCTCACCATCTGGGACCGCATGTTCGGAACCTATCGCGCCGAGTCCATCGTCGGCGCTGAAAAGCAGAAAATCGGCCTTGCCGAAGTGGACGATGCCCGCCCCGCAGGCTTCTTGTGGAGCATGAAGCAACCACTGACGTAACGGAAAACAGGACCGCCTTGACCTCCCCGCTTTTCCGTCGCAGATTTGCAGACGGGGGAGAGTAACATGGCCAAAAAGCGCAATATTTTATTGGGAACGATCGCGGTTATCGCGGTTGGGGCAGCGCTCACGTACGGGTGGCAACAATATCGCGAAAAAAGCATCATGGACGATTCCCGCGTCGCGCAAGCATCGTCGGATACCGAGGTTACGACCGGCCCTGCGACCAAGTTGCTCTGGGGCGACACCCATTTGCATACAGCCAACTCGATTGATGCCTTCGGCTTTGGTGTTAAGCTTGGCCCGGAAGACGCGCTGCGTTTCGCGCGCGGTGAAGAGGTAACCTCAACCGGAGGGTTGAAGGCCAAGCTTGAGCGGCCACTCGATTTCCTGGTGATTGCCGACCATTCAGGCGGCCTTGGCGCGACCAAGGCTTTGTATGACGCGCCCGGATTTCTCATTCGCGACCCAACTTTGCGGCGCTGGCATGACGCCATGCATGAAGGGCCCGACGGCATGCAGCGCGTCACGGCGGAACTCATCGATCGCGTCGGCCGCAACGACCTTCCGGCTGCGCTGACAAACCCCGAAAGACAGCGCAAGACGACGACCAGCATCTGGACAAGCCACAGCTCGCTCATCGAACGCTATAATGAACCGGGCAAGTTCACTGCCTTCATGGGGTTTGAATATACATTGATGCCCGGCGGCAATAATTTGCACCGGGTCGTGATGTTCCGCGACGGCAAAAGCCGCGCCAATCAGGTGCTCCCTTATGATCCCGGACAAGGCGACGCGCCGGTCAGCCTGCTGTGGGACTATATGGAGAATTACGAAAAGGTAACCGGCGGCAAGGTTCTTGCGATCCCGCATAACAGCAACCTGTCCAACGGCATGATGTTTGAAATGGTCGGTCCGGGCGGCGGCCCGATGACGGCGGAATATGCACGGCGGCGCGCGACGCGTGAACCCGTCGTCGAGATCACCCAGATCAAGGGCGACAGCGAAGCGCATCCGTTTCTGTCACCCAATGACGAATTTGCGGGATTTGGCACCGCCGGTTGGGACATCGGCAATCTAACCTTGCAGGCGGCAAAGAAGCCCCAGGATTATGCAGGCGAATATATCCGCGAAGCATTGAAACGCGGGCTTGCGATTGAAGCAAAGACCGGTGTTAATCCTTACAAATTCGGCGTTATCGGATCGACCGACAGCCACACCAGCCTTGCAACCGGCGATGAGGATAATTTCTTCGGCAAACATTCGGGCGGTGAGCCAAACGGTAAGCGGGCGTCCGAT
>NZ_JBKJMB010000127.1:0-7615 GCF_046596595.1 Sphingorhabdus sp. | reverse complement strand
AAGACACGAGCGGAAGTACTTTGGTCGACCTTACGGTGAGGATGCCATGATGGCCGCTATGCGCATATGGTTTGCTGCCTTGACTCAGCGCGAGCGGTGGCTGGTTGGCTCTGCTGCTGTTCTGACAGCTATCGTTGTTGCGATATACGCGATTATCTTGCCGGTAGCTTCCGCGATTGACCAAGCTCAGCTTGATCATGACGAGGCCGTACAACGACGTGGACGAATATTGGCGACGGTTGATGCCGCTCTGGCAAAACCGGGCGGCGAGCGCAAAGGCGGGGCAACGGACATCGACATTTTGATCATGCAAAGTGCAGCGGAAAAAGGGTTCGATGTGGTGAAATCGGCAAATGCCGCGCCGGGACAGATCAGCATCCGGATTGAACAGGCACGCGCACCTGCATTATTGTCATGGTTGACTGAGCTGGAAGGACAAAATGTCATTGTCCGCGGCGTGACGTTGCGTTCCGGGGCGAATGGCACCGTAAGTGTCGATGTCCAGATGCAAATGGGCACGCCATGAGGCGGCGCGTCCTTGTAGCGTCGATTGCAGTGCTGGCGGCCTCGTTGGTCATATTCATGCCGCTGCGTACAATACTAAGCGGCGACAGGGTTGCGGCGCGCAGGGTGGATGGAATCATCTGGGATGGGTCGGCACGCGATTTAAGCCTCGGTAAGCTGCCGGTCGGGGATGTGAATGCGCGGATGCTGTTCTGGCCGCTGTTTCTCGGCAGGGCAGAAATGTTGCTATCGCGGGGCGATGCGCCCTTCGCGCCTGGGGTTTCAGGGTCGGTATCGCGCGGAATTGGAGGCTTATCTGTCAATAATCTAACCGCGACATTGTCCGTAGGCTCTCTCTTTGCGCCATTTCCTGCGGAGAATATCCAGTTTGAAGGCTTTTCTGCGCGCTTTGCCGCTGGGCGGTGCATGGAAGCAAGCGGTCAGGTGCGCCTGACGATGTCGGAAACAGTGCCCGGGCTGAACTTGCAAAATGGGCTTCTGGGAAAGCCGCGCTGTGAAGGTGCAAGGCTGCTGCTGCCATTGGTCAGCCAGTCTGCCATGGAACGCGCGGACATTAGGCTATCGGGTGATGGTGCTTATACGGTGACGGTGACGGTGACGCTTGACTCGAACCGCGGCGATCCTCCTGCGCTGTTAAATCTTGCTGGCTTCCGTCCAGTGGCAGGTGGCTATAGGCTTGTACGAAAGGGCCGGTTCTGAGCAGGATGACAGCGACGCTGGGCGAGGCGTTGGGCGCCTTGCCTGTCTGGTATCAACTTTTGCTTGTTATTGTACTGGGGGCCATTTGGGGGAGTTTCGTCTCAGCTTTATGTAGCCGCTGGCCGCAAGGCGAACGTGTTTCAGATGGCCGGTCACTTTGTGACCATTGCCAGACAAAATTATCTGCCAAAGATCTTGTTCCAATTCTGTCTTTTGCATTTTTAAAGGGCAAATGCCGATATTGCGGTCATATCATCGGATCGGCTGCACTTTATATTGAGTTGGCAGCGGCAGGCATTGGTCTCATTGCGATGCTGTCCCTGTGGGGGCTTCAGGCTGTATCTGCCGCGATATTCGGATGGCTATTGTTGCCACTGGCGGTGCTTGATTATCAAAAATTATGGTTACCCAACCGACTGGTTTTGATCTTGGCGCTGGTTGGTGTGCTCATTGCACCGTTCGTCACACCGGACGTCTCTTGGCTTGACCGAGTGTTGGGCGGGATCGGTGGATTTCTTTCGTTAGAATTTATCCGGCAAGCATTTCGGATTACGCGCAAGCAAGATGGAATGGGCGGCGGCGACCCGAAGTTATTTGGAGCAATCGGTATTTGGCTGGGGTGGCAGGCCCTTCCGATGGCATTGCTGTTGTCCTGCTTGGTCGGCTTTGGATTTATGCTGCTGGTGTACGCTCTCGGTAAAGATCGTGCATATAAGCTACCGTTCGGGGCATTTCTGTGTGTTGCCGCCTATATCTTGGCAGTCGTCAGGTTTGCGGTTTAGCCGCGAGCAAAGGCAGCGCAAATTTCACACGCAATCCGTCTGCTGCCCAGTCAAAATCGACGCTGCTTCCGGGTCTTTCCTGTCCGAACACGCCAATAACGGTTGTCCCAAATCCCTTACGCTCTGGTACGGATACCGGCGGACCGCCCGTTTCCTTCCATGACAGGTGCAAAACATTATCGCGTCCTTCCTGCTCTTCAACCGTCCAGTCGACAAACAACCCGCCGCCTGCTGCTGAAAGACAGCCATATTTGGCGGCATTGGTACTCAGTTCATGGATGATGAGCGTGAGTGATTGTGCCATGGCAGGCTCCAGTTTAAGGGCGGCTCCATTCAACACGATATTCTTGCCGTCCGTGCTCTTATATGGCGCAAGCTCTGTCTCCAATATGGGAACAAGATCGGCTCCCTCCCAATCCGACGCGGCAATAGCGCCATTGGTGTGGGCAAGCGCCCGAATCCGTTTGGCAATGCCGTTCTTTAATTCGGCCACCGTGTCAGCCCGGGAAAGCGCAACGATGCCCTGAACAACCGCGAGGAGGTTGCGCGCGCGATGCTCAACTTCACGGACAAGCATCTTTTCACGCGCCTGGCTTTTGATGATATCCGAAATATCGATGGAAACACCGGCCAAGCCAGCAAGATTGCCCTCGCTGTCGAATAAAGGTGATTTGGTGGTGCGATATACGCGGCGGACACCACCAGCGTCTGTTATGACTTCTTCAGCCACGAGCGTCTTGCGCTTCTTGAAAACCTTTTGGTCGTTTGCCCTTATAGGTGCAAAATCCTCGGAACGTGCAAACAGGCTTTCTTCGCCAAGCGACCGAAGCTCCTCAATATTTTTTGCGTTAGCGACGCGCAGCGCTGCATTATTTGCGTAGATCGTGCGGAATTCGAGGTCTTTTGCATATATTTGGTCAGGGCACGCCTCGCTTATTGCCGAAAGCAGATTGGCAGTTTCTTTGGCTTGGGATTCTGTGGAGGCTAGGCTTGCAGAACGTTCGACAACACGTTGTTCCAGTTCTTGGTTCAAAGCATATAGATCGCGAATTCCTCTCCGGTTTTCCTCCGCAATTGCGCCAATTAAAAGCCCCGTCGTCGCAACTACAATGAGAAAAATCTGAAGCGCCTGATGCTGGTAATCCAAATACATCAATGGCCGCGCAAATGGACCGAGACCAACCAGAGTGAACAATGCTGTGAAAAACGTTATAGCAACGATTGCGATGATCGCACCCGGTATGCGAAAACTCAGTGAAGCCCACAAAAGCGGCGGAATCATCAAATACGCAAAGGGTGCGATGCCGCCGAGCGATATGGCAGCCATTGTGCCAAAGATCACCACCAACGCACTTGCTTCCCGCATGCGTGATGCATTCAATCTCAGTGGTCTCGCGGCGGCGTGAACCAACATCAAACCAAGCGGAGCCGCAATAACCGCGCCAGTTGCATCTCCCAAATAAATGCGGGTCCAAAAATCCGTAAATGGTCGGCCATAAGACCAGCTGAGGCCGAAACTTCCAGTGGTGGCACTTAACAGCGGCATTCCAACGCCTGCCACGATAATGAATATTGCGGTATGTTTGATATTGGTCAAAAATTGCAAGGCTTTGACGAAATGACGGATCACAAGGGCGCCTGCTGTCACAGCAAGGCTGTTGCCCAAGGCCAACACAAGAGCTGGGCCGATGTCATGTCCGTACCAGATGAAGTTGCCGGTAATCTCGGCAGATACGGCTGCTGCTACCCATAATGGCCATTTTATTCGGGGTGATGCCAGCATTGCTGCAAGCAAAATTCCGGCGGGCAACCAAATTGAGAGGCCGGACCCCGGGATAGTCCACATCAGTTCGGTAATTGCGGCTGCCAGCAGGCAAACGACATAAAGCAGTATGAAAAGAAGGATTGTTGTTCTGGAGACCCCGTTCGCATCCATCGCAATTTCCCCACAGCGCAGGTTATTGGAACCGATAACAGGACAATCCGCTATTTTCCAGCGCCTTCGGGACGGCGACCAGCGGAAAACGTTTGTAGAAGGATGATTTTGTGCACGCGCCGGATAATTGTCTGGCCAACAGGCGCAAGAATTTAAGTCCTCGGATTTGTTTTGTCGTATAAATTAAGACCCTGAAACAAGTTCAGGGCGACGAAGGTGTATGCCATGTCATGCTGAACTTGTCTCAGCATCTTAATTTACAACGTTGCGAGCGTCCGCTTGAAGCGGGCTATTACTTGGGCTGAGCAATCGCCCGGTCGGCCTCGGGATAATCCTCCGGCGTCACTGTAGAGACATTTTCCCTGTCCTCGACATCTACCTGAAGGAGGCTACGATTGGCCCGAGGATCATCTTTAACATCATCAGGAAGGGCGCCACCGAAGGGGCCGCGGTCCATTTCAGTGACGCCGGGTTCTTCGTCATGCGCCGGTTCTTGTGGGATCATGCAGCGATAACGCCTTCTTTGTTGAGAGCCGTCGTCATGGCTGTGTTGGCCTCTGGACTAAGCTTATCCCGCAACTGAGGAAAAAGGGTGTTTTCCTCTTCGCGTTGATGGGTCTCAACCCGGCGACGAAATTCTGCGACCTTTGCGCCCCATGTTTGATCAGCTGGTTCCATCTTGCCGAGTTCAAACAGGAATTGTTTGACGTAACCATGGTCATTATTCAGCTCATCGGCTGCTTCGGTCAGGCCATTTTCGCGCATCGTGGGATAGACGACATTTTCTTCTTCCAACGCGTGTTTTGTCAATGCGTGCTTTAATTGGTGCAGCAGCATCGTCCTCTTTGTTGTTTCATCGGGGCCGGTTTCCTGAAGCTTATCGAAAATCATCAACGTCGCATCATGCTCGGCTTTTAGGATTTCATCCCATTCGCCATAGCTTGCGTCCATCATCTGCATGGCGACCTTTCGCCCAGCATTGGCCATCAGACCTACTACCAAGCCACCGATAGCGGCAGACACCACTTTCGACGTTGTCGAGCCGGACCCATTTTTCGTGTTTTGCACCATTGTTCTTCTCCTCTTCCGATAATCGAGCAACAGTTCCTGGCTTCGCTGGTTCCTTGGATATCCAACTTCCGTTTCATAATTGCGGTGAAGTGATTTGAGAACGCGCCGCAGAACTGCTGCACGAAGTCATCGGTAAGATTGCAGCAATTGGAACGTAACGCGTGTCAGTCGGTTTTTCCGTGACCGATCACGAAAAGGATTTCATGTGCGCGACTGCGTCATTATCGGCGGCGGGCCTGCTGGCCTCACGGCTGCAATATATTTGGCACGCTTTCACCTTGATATCGCGGTAATCGATGCTGGCAAAAGCAGAGCCTTGTGGATCCCCGAGACTCACAATCATGCGGGCTTTCCTGAAGGCATTGCCGGCAAGGAACTCTTAAACCGCATGCGCGAACAAGCCGTCAAATATGGCACGAAATGCATTCAGGGTCGTGTGTCCCGCATCACCCGTGAAGACGAAGGCGCGCCGTTTGTTGTCGAATATGGCCATGGCCAATTAGAGGCTTCAACGATCCTTATGGCCACTGGCGTGGTGAACAGGCGACCCGCCATAGATGAAGCATTGCATGCACGCGCACTTGAAGAAGGGCGTTTGCGTTACTGCCCGGTTTGCGATGGCTTTGAAGTTACAGACAAGAATGTTGCCGTCATTGGAACCGGTGAAAAAGGCGTGGCTGAGGCCATCTTTTTGCGCAGCTTTACGGATCGTGTAACGCTTGTTTGCCCCGACGATGCACATGAAATTGACAACGCCACATTGCATCAAGCTACCCAGTTTGACATCAAGATTGAAGATGGACCAGCCGTGGTTGAGAGCATCGATGATACCGGCATTTTTGTGCGTACCGCCACTTCATTGCTATCGTTCGATAGTGTCTATCCTGCGCTTGGCTCTGACGTGAACAACATGCTCGCGCAGATGGCCGGAGTGCGGTGTAGCGAGACGGGCGACATCATTGTTGACTCCCATCAACGAACGTCCGTGTCCGGAATCTACGCGGCGGGAGACGTTGTGCTCGGGCTTGACCAGATCAGCCACGCAATGGGGGAGGGCGGTGTTGCCGCTGTGACTATTCGAAATGACCGTGCGAAGGTGAATCCGATCTTGCGATCAAATCGCACGCCGGAACAATAAACGCAAATCCAGCAAAACCGCCAGTCGTTCAGCTGCATGGATACCGACTGATGTTAGCGGCGTCTGGCGGTCGGCGATCCCAGCACCTGAAACTATAATATTTTTGCAAACGCCTGTTCCAGATCGCGGAGCATGTACGGCTTTTGCAATACGGGTGCCAGATGCGCATTTGTTGTTGTTGAGCCATAGCCGGTGGCCAGAATGAACGGAATTTGTCGCTCTGCCAGAATATTTGCAACATCGGTGCTGGTACCATCACCCAAATTGACGTCCAAAACTGCGGCGTCAAACGCCTCAGTGCGTGCCAGGTCGATGCCCACCTTCAAATTGGTTGCAGGTCCAACTGCAACGCCGTTAAGCTTCATAATCATGTCTTCGAGCATCATGGCGATGATGACCTCGTCTTCCACAAGAAGAATACGCTTTCCTTGAAGCATGTTAGTCGTCACTTTCGGGTAGTTGCGCCGTTAGGCGGCAGATAAGGCCATCAGGATCAAAAATAATATCGACGTTGCCATGGAATTCGGCAGCTAGACCCCGTTCGATCATCCGGATGCCAAATCCTCTTGAAGTGGGCGGGGATACAGTGGGACCGCCCTGTTCAACCCATTCGAGCGTAAGCTCCCGAGAGGCAGATACGGTCCAGCTGATGCAAATAGCTCCACTGGCGACCGAAAGAGCACCATATTTAAGTGCGTTTGTGGCAAGCTCATGCAGAGCGAGCGCCATTGTCACAGCAGTTTTCGTCTTAAGCATGACCTGCGGCCCTTGTGCATGAATCTGCGTTTCACGCGCCAGAGGTTTTAGACTTGCAGCAATTAAATCCGATAAGGATATCGCCTGCCATAGGCCGGAGGTGAGGAGATTATGCACTGCGGACAGCGCCGTAAGCCGCCCTTCAAATGCCGCGGTCATGGCCTGAAGTGACGATTCCTTGTTGAAAGATTGTTGTGCAATGCCCTGCACGATACCAAGCGTATTTTTAACGCGGTGGTTCAGCTCGTCGATTAGCAACTGTTGGTGCGCCTCACCGCGCTTTCGCCGGGTAATATCAAATGAAATACCAACAAAGCGCGCAGGGTAACCGGCAGAGGCACGGATAAGACTGCCATTACTGCGAAGCCAACGTTCTTCATGATTATCCGCGCGTAATATTCTATATTCGATTTCAAAAGGGGTGCCGTCGGTCAAACATTTCTGTGCAGCAGCGTTGGCGCGTTGGAAATCGTCGGCGTGGACACGTGCGCACCACTCGTCATAGCTTCCCCGGCCATTTGCGGATGGAGTGTAGCCCAATATCTCAAACCGGTTTCGCGACCATGGCCCCTCCATGGTAGAAAGGTCTAGTTCCCATGTCGCCATGCCAGCGCCTTCAACCGCAAGGCGCATGCTTTCCGATGTCCGTTTCAACGCGATTTCACTCTTTCGCCGCTCGGTGATATCCAGAGACACGGCAAGGACGCT
>NZ_JBKJMB010000010.1:0-27904 GCF_046596595.1 Sphingorhabdus sp. | reverse complement strand
CGTTGGCATATCTTCACCTTGTTAAAGCGGTTACTTTGGGTGGGCAGCCGTATTTTGCGGTGGAGGCTCAGCCTTTGGCCCACCCGGCCGATCACACAATGTGCTGCTATTCTGAGTTCTTCCATAAGGAACGAAGAGAATCAAACCTCCGGCCTTGGGAATGCGCGCCATTAACGCCGGAGGGCGGCCGGGTCAAGGGGTGCCATTACGTTCCATGAGCACTTCATTCTCCACCCTTATCCGCCACCACAACAACGCAGCGTTTAATATGGAAAAAGTTATCGCCATCGCCGGCGCACCCAAAAGCAGCGGAAGGACAGCAATTTCCACCACAACCAAAGCGTAATTCGGGTGCTTGATGAACCGGTATGGGCCACGCTTGACACGCGGGAAATGCGGCGCGCTGATAATGCGCGTCGTCCACCAGCGGCCAATGCTGGCAAGTGTCCAGAAACGGAAGGTCTGGCTAGCGATGAAGGCATTGAGCAGAAGCATGTCAGGCGCGGGCGTGGGCGCGGCAAATAGCGCGATTGCAGCCAACCAGCCGCCGTGCAGGACGATGAACAAAGGGTAATGATTAGCCCCATGCTCGCGGCCGCCTTCTGCGAGTAATCGGCGGGTGTTGGCGTTTGCATAGGCAAGTTCAGCCAGTCTCTGCACCACGACATAGGTAAAGACAGCAAGCGCCCAGTATGGCCAGTCAAATAATGTCATGGCTTGAGGATTCCCATCGCGCCAACAAAGCCGGGCCCAAGAGCTGTTAACAATGTTGGCTTTTCCATCGGTCCGGCCGCAAGTAAAGCCTCCAGCACAAACAACACCGTTGGCGAACTCATATTGCCATGATCGCGCAAAATAGCTCGAGTTGCGCTCAGATCGTTGCCGAGATACTCCGAGAGTGCGTCCACCACACGACCGCCGCCGGGGTGGCAGGCAGGTTCTGCCATATCGACCTTGGCGAGCCCGTGCGTTGCCATGAAGGCATCACATACAGGTGCAAAATGGCTGTTCACGAAAACCGGAATGTCACGTGCCAGCACAAGATCAAAGCCGGTGTCGCCAATTTCCCAGCCCATCATGTCTAACGTATCCGGCCAGACATGGCTTGCAAAGTCGCTTAATTCCGGTCCTATGCCGTTGCCAATCACCGCCGCCGCGCATCCATCTGAAAACAACGCTAATGCAACCATATCCTTTTTGTCCATGCGCGCATGGTCATATGCCAAGCTGCATAACTCAAGGCTTACCAGCAAAACCGGCTTCTCGGGCGAGGCGCGGTATAGGTCAGCGGCAACACCGAGGCCAATGACCCCACCGGCACAACCATAGCCGAACAAGGGGACACAGCGCGTGCCGGGTTCAAAACCCATCGTGGCAAGCATTCGGCTTGGCAGACTGGGCGTCATCGTTCCTGTCGTCGACACAAATACAATTTGCCCGATATCTCCAGCTTCCAAATTTGCGCGATCCAGAGCGTGCGTAGCGGCAGCTTTGAACATCAGCTGGGCTGCTTCTTCATAAACCTGCGCGCGATTGGCCCAGCTGCGCGGTGCGAAATAATATTCTGGCGGCATGGCAATATGGCGTTGCGAAATGCCCGTATTGCCCAATATTTCAGCCATCCGTGCTGGTAGCGCCTGCCCTCTGGCGTTTGCCAATATGGTCAGGACGTCATCTTGCGTAATGCAATGCTGGGGCACGGCGGTGCCGAGTGATAAAAGCTTTGGAGAAATTTGCGACATGGACGGTAACTGCTACGCCTGTTCAAATGTTTCCGCTAGGCAGACTTTACCCTTAGCCTCAGCAAATGAACCACGAAGATGACAAGCAAGCCGTTGCTTGGTAGAGGGCCGCCGAACCGACATTGAAAGTAACACCAGAAACATGACTGCCATCACCCGCCCTGTCCGCACCCGGGTTGCACCATCCCCGACCGGCGACCCACATGTCGGCACCGCCTATATTGCACTCATCAATTATTGTTTTGCCAAAAAACATAATGGCGAGTTTCTGTTGCGTATCGAGGATACCGATCAGGCGCGCTCGACCCCGCAGTCAGAGAAAATGATCCTTGAATCGCTTCGCTGGCTTGGACTTAGCTGGGACGAAGGTCCTGACGTGGGTGGGCCGCATGGTCCCTATCGTCAGTCCGAGCGTAGCGACATCTACACTGCGCATTGCGATCAGTTGCTTGCCGATGGTCATGCCTTCAAATGCTACTGCACGTCAGAAAAGCTGACCGATATGCGGCGGCACCAGATAGCCGCAAAACAACCGCCGAAATATGATGGAACATGCCTTTCGCTTACCGCGGAAGACTACGCGATGCTTGACAGCGATGGCGTACCCCATGTTGTCCGCATGAAAATTCCCACGAGCGGTAAATGCACGGTTCAAGATACGCTGCGCGGCGAAATCGAGTTTGAATATGCGGTTGTCGATATGCAGGTGTTGATGAAATCGGATGGCTTGCCAACCTACCATCTCGCCAACGTCGTTGACGATCATTTGATGGGCATCACGCATGTCATGCGCGGCGAGGAATGGATTTCGTCAGCGCCCAAGCATTTGTTGCTCTATCAATATTTCGGCTGGGAACCACCCGTGCTCACGCATTTGCCGTTGCTGCGCAATGCAGACAAATCGAAATTGTCGAAGCGGAAAAATCCGACCAGTATCCTTTATTACCAACGCGCAGGTTACTTGCCGCAGGCTATGCAGAACTTTCTCGGGCTGTTTATAAAGTCGGCCAGCGAGGAAGACGAAAAAACCTCATTGCAAACGCTGATCGATGAATTTGACGTCCACAATATCTCGCTGGGTGGGCCGGTGTTCGATACGTCCAAGCTTGATTGGTTGAATGGTCGTTATTTGCGTGAGGAACTGAGCGTTTCCGAATTCCTGGATGCTGTCAAAGCATGGGCGCTCAATGACAGCTACCTCACGCCGATCGCGGAAATGGCGCAAGCGCGGATCACGAAAATGTCCGACCTTGGTGGCCTGACCGCGATGTTCTTCATGAATCGCATCGACGGCATGACAGCTGAGCGCTTGCGTGATGGCGTGAAGCTTGAACTGGATAGCCAGCGGGCCGCATACACCATCGCTTTGCAGCAGTTCGATGGCATGATTGAGTGGAACAAGGAGGGCGTTGAGGCCAGCTTGCGGCGGACTGCCGAAGTGTTGGACGCCAAGTTGAAGGATGTCATCCGCCCCTTCTACATCGCCATCACCGGAAACGCCCAAGGCGTGCCGTTATTTGATGCCATTACCCATCTTGGCCGTGACATCATCCGAGAGCGCTTGCGCCACGCAATGGAGTTACTTGGCCCGGCAACATCGAAAGAGGTCAAGGCCTGGACTGATTTGCTGGCGGCTCCGCTTAAGGCAGAATGACGCCGTTCTCGCTGCCGGATGGCTGGCAGACATCACTAGGTGATGCGCTTGCTGCCAAAGAGACGCTGGCGCTCCGAGGCTTTCTCGAAGCCGAGATGGCCGCTGGCAAGACGATCTACCCAACGCAAAGCCAATGGTTTCGCGCACTCGATCTGACACCACTCGACAAAGTGCGCGTCGTGATTTTGGGACAAGACCCTTATCATGGGCCGGGGCAAGCGCATGGGCTATGTTTCAGCGTGCCCCACGGCGTGCGCCCGCCGCCAAGCCTGTTAAATATCTACAAAGAGCTGGAGAGCGATCTGCGTCTGAAGCGCCCGACCGATGGCAATTTGGAGCATTGGGCCAGCCAAGGTGTTCTGTTGCTCAACAGCGTTCTCACCGTCGAAATGTCAAAAGCCGCGTCACATGGCAAAATGGGTTGGGAGCAGTTTACAGACGCGATTATCGCCCTCGTAAATGACAAGCCAGAGCCTGTCGTTTTTATGCTTTGGGGCGCCTATGCCCATAAAAAGGCGGCAAATGTCGATGCCAGCCGCCACTTGGTGCTCAAGGCAGCGCACCCATCACCCTTGTCGGCGCATAACGGGTTTTTAGGGTGCAAACATTTCTCGCAATGCAATGCCTTTCTGGTTAGCAACGGACGTCCCCCGATTGATTGGAATCTGACTGATGGCGTTCAGTGAGCAGCCCCACCGCCGTTTTAATCCGTTAAAGAACGAGTGGGTTTTAGTCTCCCCGCATCGGGCCAAACGCCCGTGGCAAGGGCAGCAGGATACGCCTGACAGTGCCGTTCGGCCAATGCATGATGCGGATTGTTATCTGTGCGCTGGCAACGAACGCGCTGGTGGATTGCATAATTCCGATTACAAAAATGTCTTTATTTTCGACAATGACTTTGCCGCATTGATGCCCAGCGAAGGGTGCGAAGTAGACAACGGCAAACCCTTGTTTCGTGCGGCTCCCGCCAATGGTACCTGCCGAGTCATTTGTTTTTCGCCCGACCACGGCAAGACATTGCCCGAAATGGCGGTGGCGGACATTCGTGCTGTGGTCGACAATTGGGCAGCGCAGGAGGCCGAGCTTTCGGCCAACCACGCATATGTCCAGATTTTCGAGAATAAAGGCGCAATGATGGGCTGCTCAAGCCCCCACCCACATGGGCAGATTTGGGCAACAGATTATGTACCCGCAGAGCCTGCGCGCGAGGACGAGACTCAGGCCACATGGTTCACGCAGCAGCAGTCAGCGATGCTGCTTACTTATGCCGCACAAGAGGTCGAGGATGGTGCGCGCACTGTCGCGTATAATGACAGTTGGATTGCGGTCGTTCCTTATTGGGCGAGCTGGCCCTATGAGATATTGCTGCTTCCGCGATTTACCATCCAGCGAATGAGCATGCTTGAGCCAGACCAACGCGATCGCCTTGCTGAAATCATGAAAGCCGTCACCACCGCCTATGACAATCTGTTCCAGACCAGTTTTCCCTATTCCATGGGGTGGCACGGCGCGCCCGGCACAGTTGATGCCCCACACTGGCAGCTGCATGCCCATTTCTATCCACCCTTGCTGCGCTCCGCCAGCGTCCGCAAATTCATGGTAGGCTATGAAATGCTTGCCGAAGCGCAACGCGATCTGACACCGGAAACAGCCGCCGAAAATTTGCGCAACCTGAGCAAAATACATTACCGGAGCAAGCCATGACCCCGCAGGATCAAGCGCTATATGACACGGTCAGCGCGTCCTTTACGGCATGTTTCGGCCACGCCCCTGAATTCGTCGCGCGTGCGCCGGGGCGGGTGAATCTGATCGGCGAGCACACCGATTATAATGACGGCTTTGTCCTGCCCTGCGCGATTGGTCCGGCGACGATGGTCGCCGTCAGCAAACGCGATGACGACATAGTCGACGTCGTCGCCGCTGACTTTGGAGGCGCGCGCGACAGGTTTAACTTACAAACGCCTCTGGAACGCAATTCAAGACAGCCCTGGGCCGATTATGTCCGCGGGATGATATCGGCATTGCAAAACGAAGGATATGCCCTCAGCGGCGCTCAAATCGCCATTGCTGGCAACCTGCCGAAGGGCGCAGGCTTGTCGTCATCGGCGTCGCTTGAGGTTGCATTGGGTAAGGCGATGTTGGCGCTCGCTGGCACCGACATCGACAATACGCGCCTGGCGCAAATTGCCCAAATGGCCGAGTGTGATTTTGTGGGCACCAAATGCGGAATCATGGATCAGCTGATTTCGGCGCAAGGCAAAGAAGGCCACGCCCTGTTGATCGATTGCCGCAGCCTTGAATTGACCGACGCACCCGTTCCGGACGATGTCGCGATCATGATTGTCCATTCAGGTGTTACGCGCGGCTTGGTCGATGGCCATTATAATGAACGACGCCGCCAGTGCGAGGCAGCCGCCGCAGCCGTGGGGGTATCCGCCTTGCGCGATGCAGACCTCGATATGCTCGCCGCAGCGGGCCTCGATGCGACGACAACAAAGCGCGCGCGCCATGTGATCACCGAGAACCAGCGCACGCTGGATGCAGCAGATGCGCTTGCCAGGTCTGACCTTGCCGCGCTGGGCGAATTGATGGTGCAAAGCCATGCCTCGATGCGGGATGACTTTGAAATCACGGTGCCGCCGATCGACGAACTGGTCGTCCTTTTGCAAGAGGCAATTGGGTTTAACGGCGGCGCCCGGATGACTGGCGGCGGGTTCGGCGGCGCTTGTGTCGCGATCATGGCGGCAACACAAGTTGCAGAAGTCCGCTCTGCCATCGAAGCCGCGTATATAACCCCCGACGGGAAAACCCCGCTCATCATGATTGAACGCCCCGGGCCCGGTGTTGCTATCATATGAGCACAACGTGGTTGAAGCAGGCGCTGCGCGAGCCGCTAGTCCACTTTCTGGCCGCAGGTTCCGTCTTATTCCTGCTCATGGCGCATTTTGGCGCTGAAGACGCCGCCGGCCGCGACATAACGATCAATGAAGCCGAAGTCGCGCAACTGGCATCCCAATGGGAACAGACATGGCGCCGTCCACCAACAGCAGAGCAACTCGACAACTTGATCCGCGATTACATCAAAGAAGAAGTCTACGTGCGCGAAGCGACGCGCCTTGGCCTTGATGCCGATGATCCCATTATTCGCCGCCGTTTGCGGGCCAAGATGGAATTCCTCGCTATTGCAGAAATCCAGAATATGGAGCCATCTGCCGCTGCGTTGCAAAGCTATTACGACGCACATAAATTTCGCTACGCCGAACAGCCGGCGTTCAGCTTTGACCAGCAGTTTTTGGGTGAGGATGAAAGCGCGGCGAAAGCATCTGTCGTCGTCTTAACCGCAGGAAAACCATTTCAGCCGCAGCCGCTGAGCGTTCCCCGCAGCATGGATAAAGCTGCCACAGGCAATATCGCGCAACAATTTGGCAACGCATTTGCCGACAGCCTGCGAACGCTGCCACTGGGGCGTTGGAGCGGTCCTGTTCGATCCGGCTTTGGCTGGCACGCGGTGCGCGTCCGTGCGGTTACTGCTGCAGATACACCGAGATTGGCCGATATCCGCCAACGCGTCTTGAATGATTGGCGCGCCGAGACGCAGGTCAAGCGCGAAGCCGCCGCTTATCAGGCGCTGCTGGACGGATATGATATCCGCATCGCAAAACCGTGATTGTCCGGCTCATCCTTCTGTTTTTTCTGGTCACCGGCGCTGGTTCGGCAGCTTATGCCGACGATCTGCGCCCGGGCTATATCGAAATTCGCGAGATAGCGGCCACTGCACAGGACCCGGCGGCTTTTCAGTATAAGGTCACATGGAAAGCCCCCATCCGACCGGGTCTCGCGGCGCGTGTCGTACCTGTTTTCCCGAAAGATTGCTCGGCAACGGAGCCCGAGCGAAGCATTGACGCAGCAGCGCTTTTGGCACGCTGGAATATTGCGTGCCGCAGGCCACTGTCTGGCCGCTCTGTCCGCTTAAGCGGCTTGGAGGACATGTCGGCAGACGCATTGCTGCGGTACCAGTCTGCGCATGGCATTACGCAGGCTGCGCGGCTGACGCCCACAAACCCGGTCGCAGTTATCGCCGAGCGACCCGATCGGGGCCAGGTCGCACGCACATATTTCGTCACTGGTGTTGAACATATCCTGATGGGATACGACCATCTGCTGTTTGTGTTGTGCTTGGTACTCTTGCTCAACGGCGCATGGCGGGTCGCGGCCACAGTTACGGCATTTACGGTGGCGCATTCGCTGACGTTGATAGCCACGACGCTGGATCTGATCAGCGTCCCCGGCCCGCCAGTTGAGGCAGCCATTGCCCTGTCTATTGTGTTTCTCGCGGTGGAAGTCGTCAAACGAAAACCGGGAGAATTGCGCCTGGCGGAGCGCCTGCCGTGGGTCGTTGCGTTCCTATTCGGGCTGCTCCACGGTTTTGGCTTTGCAAAGGCACTTGCCGAGATTGGGTTGCCTCAAGGCGAAGTGCCTATGGCATTGCTGACCTTTAACCTCGGGGTAGAGGCCGGCCAGCTTGTCATCGTTGGTGGGGCAATGTTGGCATTATGGGCAGTGCGCCGGGCCAACAAATTTTATGCCGCCCACATTCAGACCATCAGCGCTTATGTCATCGGAAGCATTGCCGCCATGTGGCTGCTTCAGCGAGTTCTTACCGATTGAGCGCCGCAAAATTTTATATTAGTCTGCAAGCGCACAGACATGGGACAACGACATGCCCGAAGCAAAGACCAAGCCCACCCCCGTCAATGTTGACGCCTTTATCGCGGCGGTTGAAAAGCCGACGCGGCGCGAAGATGCAACAGTTGTAAGGCAGATGATGGAGCGCGTCACGGGTGCAGCTGCGACAATGTGGGGGCCGTCAATCATTGGGTTTGGCAGTTATCATTATCGTTATGCCAGCGGGCATGAAGGCGATACCTGCCGTGTAGGCTTCTCTCCGCGGTCGGCCAATCTGGTCTTTTATGTGGGGAATTTCCCGGAATATGCTGCGTTGCTCGAACGCTTGGGCAAGCATAAGTCCGGAAAGGGATGTCTATACGTCAACAAGCTCGCTGATGTGGATTTGGCCGTGCTTGAAGAGATCGTCCAGCGTAGCTTCGTTGCGGCCGCTGCGTAACTCCTGCGCGCCAAACAATAGCGCATATGTAAATTTTGCCGCCAACTTAGGCGCCAACTTAAGAAAATCTTAACGCTATTCCGACACCTCGGTACGAGGAAGGAACCAGCTGTGTCATTGCAACGAAAAGCCACGATCGAAACGACTGTCGATAAAAGGCGTCAACGGCGGCACAAACTGCTTCTGGAGGTCGAAGCGCGCGGTCCTGAATCCTTAACCGGCGCAGTAATCGTGCACGACATTTCCGACTCGGGTATTTTGATTGAAACCGAATCCCGTTTAAAAGTCGGCGAAATGATCGAGGTCAACCTGCCACAAGCCGGAGTGATGATTGCAGAAATTATGTGGATCGGCGGCGAAATTTACGGATGCAAATTTACCCGCGAGATATCGCCTGCGGCCGTTAGCGCTGCACGCTTAGGCGGTCGTTTCACGCTCTCCAGAACAAATGATGTGCCGCAAGACGTTATCGTCACCAGAGCGCCTTATGATGCAGGAAACGCTATCGCACTGGCCGGTGAACTGTCGCCAGGCGCCAAGCTTTGGCTCATCATCGGCTTAGCCGCGGCCTTATGGCTCATTATCGGTGCCATAACATATTGGACGCTGTCGCAATAATCCTCAGCGCCGCTACGCGGACCAAGTTTTCCGGGACCAGCCGCACCCTTTTAAGGCAAATATGCCCGCCGTCTTTCACGAAGTACGATTGGCCCATACTGATAAGCAATGAAGTCAACGGGAACCGAGTAAGAAATCGATATATCGACATAGTTAACGCCATTGCTGGTCCCTCTCGTGACCGAAGGCGTCGAGACTGTTCCAGTCGTCATGCCGTATAGAGCACTTGTCACGCGCGACCTGATCTGTGCGTCTGTCATGGGCGTCGCACCGATATAAACTGTCGTGGCGCGCGCGCCCATGTCAACAGCATGCCGTAGCCCCGCGTTGGCAAGCAATATCAGGCCGAATTGCGCCATTCCATAAAACAAAAGCAAAACGAGTGGGACAGCCAACGCAAATTCGGTTGCCGATGCGCCTGACTCATTTTTGCGATACTTTGAAAACAGCGTCACTGGATCCTCACGGACGCGTCGCCAAGTACGCGGACGAAGCCATTAGCATCGGTGGTGAGGAACCTACCGTAATTTACCGCCGGCGAAAATTTCCCTCTGACGCTCACCTTCACAAAGCGTGCGATCTGATCGCTGGCATTGGCGCAGCTTCCTGTAAATGAACTTTGGACAACGTTGTTACATTCTAGCCAATAGGTGACTGTTACGTCAGATGCCGGAACATTAGCCGCGGCGGCTGCTTCCGCTTGGCTTGCCGTGTAATCGGTTTTGACCCTCGAAAACGCCGTGATTTGCTCAATTGCCCTTGCTGCGGCGGCTTCGACCCGCAGCTTTTCGGCAAATGCCAGAGAAGAGTCGACGGCACCCAGTAAAAGCAGGAGGCCAATGGGGAACACGAACGCAAGCTCAATCGTGCTGGTCCCATGCGCATTTTGCGCGATGGCTCTTAAAAAGGAAATACGCCTTGTCATGCGGTTCACCCTACGAGCCTGACTTGCGTACCCTCAAAAGTATCGGCAGTGGTTCCAACGGGACAATCATTGGTTATGGTGGTGTTTCCGGTCATCACAACGTTGCGCGAGACGATCTGAAGACAATCGGTTGCAAAAGTCGAATTTCCGTTCAATGTTACCGTCTGGCTTGGCATATAAATTGCCCCCAGAAACGATCCCGAGGCCCCACCATTGAAGACGTCGTTATAAGATGCAGGCGCGTCACGGTCCTTATAGAACAACATACCTTTGAAAGGGCCACTGGTCGGGGCCGACATAGCAATACTGGCCCCGCCGTTCATTTTAACTTGTCCGATGGAAGTGCCGCCGCCAGTTAAAATAACCGTCACGCCAACACCGGTTATGACGGATTGCGCGTTGGTTTCAAAATCGCCACCTTTGATATAATAAGTGCCTGGCATCATCGTCAGTATCCCGCGAACATTGATGTTGGTAAAGCATCCAGGACTTATAGTAAGATTTTGATTGCTGCCTACGGTGAGCGAATTGCCGTCGCAAACCGCCGGCAAGTCGGCGCTTGGATCCGTAAGCGCCGCGAACGGATCGCGTTGCGGGATGGAATAAGGGATGAGTTGGGTCCCACTGGCGTAATTTGTGCTCGCAGGTACGTTACCCACGGCCGCAATCGGGGAAGCGAACACTCTCGTCGACCCGTCAGCGGTGACTGCTGTGGTCCCCGAAGAATTGCTTGCGACACCACAACCCAGATCAACGGTAGAATTTCCGGAGAATGTGATACCATTTGCATTGGTGTCTTCGAGCGAGATAACGCAATAATCTCCGTTGTTGAGTACGGCAGCTATTGCCTCTACGGTAATAAGAGGCGGGGTGCTTAAAAATATACTCGAGAAGGGCAGCGCCTTACTGTAGGTCAAAATAACTTTCACGGCGCGCGTGTTACCTGCAAAGGCTCCTGCGGTTGGCGCGTTTTGGATTGTAATGCCCACGCCAGTAAACCCATCCAGTGTCTTGGTCAGGTCATTGTTGGCATTTGCGCTGACATCTTCCGATTGAGCTTTGGCGTAGGCGCCATTCAACGCAGCCGAATCTGCACTGCGCTGCAGTTGCTGTTTCATCAAAGTCCATTGAACGGTGTCTGTGCCAAGGCCGGCGAGGCCGACAAGCAACGGCATCGATAGACCCATGAGGATCAAGACGTTACCCCGTTCGTTGGTGTGTAGATTTTTTACAAAAGTCTTAAATTTACGCATATTCCACACCCACAATGAGCAAAAAAGATTTCGCATTTCCCGCGATAATTATCCAGCAATTTAGTTAACGAGTGCTACGTAAACGGGGTAACCAATTCCTTAAAACTCAAAAACATCCAATTATGACAGTGCTTGGGTAACAAAAGCACAAATATTCAAATAGAAAGGACTACAATATCTAAAGAAGATTAAATCAATATCTTGAACCTAAGTTATAGATAATTTGGACTACAAACGTATATGGGGGCGCAACCGTGTGCGATGGGACGAAAATCACCGTTTGATTCGGTCGCTCGGCAACCCACAAAAAAATATGGTTTCATAACGCTCCAACCTTGAAGGCCTTATGCACATTGAAATACCCAATAGCGCTTGTGATCAAACGACAATGGAGGGTTGACCTTAAGCCCCGTTGGCGAGATGCTTTGCCTGAAACACGGCATTAGGAGGCAATTTCCGTTGCATTTACTGGACAACTTTGTTGCCTTAAATGTCGCATGCTATCTGTAAATTTTTTGGGCGCTTAAGCGTCGGCAACAAGTTTTGCTGCAATTTCCTCCATACTGCCTGCCACGAGTAAAGGCTGCCCCCCGACAATGCCGATTTGCGTCTGGCCGTTTTCGGCCGAGCGCAGCCAAGCCACATTTGATGCTACAATAAGATAATCCCCGCCGCGCGAGTGGAGTGCTATAAACTTCATATTGATGTCTCCTGACGAACTGACGTTAGGCAACAGAACTGTGGATTGGATTAACGATGTTAATTTGCGTTTAGCGTTCCATATGTTTGCCTTTTGAGGAGAAGGACCATATCTAAAGGATGTATCATTGCGCCTGATGGGTGCTTCAATAATTCAACTGGAAAATAATAATATATGTCTTCTTACAAAGAGCCTTCATTTCAAGAACGTACGGCCTTAGCGAACAAAGCGAAACTGGATGCAGTCAAGCAGCTGCGCGCAAAGCCGCCGATCGATGAGGCCACACTGGCTGTTCGGCGCGAGGCAGCCGAGGCGCGCAAACTTGTCCAGGAAAAGGCACGCGAAGAAAAGCTGGCCGCGCGCGAACTGCAAAAGGCATTGAAGCTCGAGCAGGCTCAAAAACTAACAGAGGCAGAAGCCGAAGCTGCAGGAAAAACCGACGAAGAACGCAAAATCGAGCGTGACGCCAAATATGCAGCTCGCAAAAGTCGCAAAGGCAAGAAATAACAAGGCAGCACGTCACCGGTCCTGCAAACGTCACCATCGTCTGCGCAACGCGGCTGGGTGACCGGGCTTCACGTTGCGCAAGGCAAGTTAAGCCGATGGACGCTTCCAATCTGAAATAGGGGTTTAATATGTTTCGATCTGTAGCTTTTGTTCTGTGTGCAGTTTCAACCCCCGTAGCTGCCGAAACGTGGCAACCCGAAGAGGCCGCCATGCGGGGACATGTCGGGTTTCTTGCCAGTGACGAGATGAAAGGCCGCGAAGCCGGATCGCCCGAATATGATATTGCCGCGCGTTATGTTGCTGCCCAATTTGAAACCATGGGCCTCAAGCCCGCTGGTGCAAAAGACAGTTATATCCAGCCTGTGCCGCTCGTTACTTTTCGGGCCGCTGATGAAGGCAGCATATTCCTGCTCAACAAGAATACAGAAACCCGCCTTGAATTTGGCGTTGATTATCTCCCTGGAACGACGCCCCTGGCACCCCAACTTACGCTGACCGCGCCGCTGGTTTTTGCAGGTTTCGGTGTGGTTGCGCCTGACTTTAAACGTGATGATTATGCCGGGATCGATGTAAAGGGCAAAATTGTTGTCCTGCTTGCAGGCGCGCCGTCCACACTGCCAACCGAAGAACGCGCGCATTACGCGAACACCGTCAGCAAACGCGAACTTGCCGCCAAACGGGGTGCAGTCGGCATCATTTTGGTTGATACGCCAACACGCGAAAAGGTTGCTGCATTCACGCTTCGCGCACGCAATTGGCGCTATCTGGGCGCAACTTGGGCAGATGCCAATGGCACAGCATCTTATCCCGGCGGAACTGCGCCGGTGCTGGCGTCGGTCAGCCTCTTAGGAGCCGCAAAATTGTTTGCCGGTCTACCCGGCGGTGCGGATGCAATCTATGCCGCGTCGGAAAGCAAGGCGGCCAATCCAAAACGCACAGATCTCCCCTTGAGGGCACGCGTCGCACTAAACACCGAGATCAAACGTGTCATGAGCAGCAACGTCGCGGGCATATTGGAAGGCTCCGATCCCGTCTTAAAGGATCAAGTTATTGTTCTGTCGGGCCACCTCGACCACACCGGTATCTGCCCTGAAGTGAAGGGCGACAATATTTGCAACGGCGCGATGGACAACGCCATGGGCATTGCCTCAATGATCGAGGTCGCGCACGGATTTAAACATTCGAAAGCCGTGCCAAAGCGTTCGCTCCTGTTCCTTGCGGTTACTGCAGAGGAAAAGGGATTGGTAGGTGCCGACTATTTTGCCCAGAACCCGACAGTGCCGAAAGCCAATCTCGTCGCAAACGTAAATCTCGACATGCCAATCGTCACCTATGATTTTTCAGATATCGTTGCTTTTGGGGCCGAACGCTCCTCCATTGGGCCTGCTGTTGCACGTGCTGGCGCTTCGATGGGGATATCGCTCGTCGCTGATCCGCAGCCCGAACAAAGCCTTTTTACGCGCTCTGACCATTACCGGTTTGTCCAACAGGGAATTCCCTCCGTGTTCCTTGTCACTGGTCCCGGTGGAAATGGTGCTGCTGCCGGCGCAGCGTTCCTAAAGGCAAATTATCATCAGCCGTCGGATGACATGAATCTTCCTATTAACTGGGGAGCTGCTGCAAAGTTTGTTGGCCTTAATCTCGCAATCGCGCGCGATCTTGCCGACGCCAAGGATCGTCCGCGCTGGAAGCAGGGCGATTTCTTTGGAACCCTCTTCAACGGATATGGCGCCCTCAGCGACACAAGCGCCAACAATGATTAAATATCATTGTTGCGCGCTGAAGTGGGAGGCCTGCCCGAAGCGGACAGCCTAAAGCAGTTTAAGCAACTTGCGTGCAGCCTCTTCAGACGAAGCCGGGTTCTGTCCAGTGACAAGCTTGCCATCAGTCACAACGAAAGATGCCCAGTCGGCACCTTTTTGGTAAAGACCGCCGTTCGCTTTCAACATGTCCTCGACGAGGAATGGAACGACATCCGTCAATCCAACGCCTTCTTCTTCGCTGTTGGTGAACCCTGTCACATTCTTGCCGGATACCACAGATTTGCCGTTCGAACCCTTTGGGCGTTTGAAAATTGCCGGGGCGTGGCAGACCGCACCAATCGGCAGGTCGTGTGAAGCAAAGCTTTCGATCAACCTAATGCTGTCGGCATCTTCGGCGAGGTCCCAAAGCGGACCGTGACCGCCCGGGAAAAAGATCGCATCGAAACCATCGACAGAAACGGTCGATAACAGCACAGTATTCGCAAGTTCATGCTTGGCCGCATCGTCGGCATTGAAGCGTTTTGTCGCTTCGGTCAGTGCATCTGCAGCCTCGCTGCTTGGATCCAACGGAGGCTGTCCACCCTTTGGTGACGCAAGGGTTATCTCGGCTCCGGCATCTTTAAAGACATAATAAGGCGCGGCAAACTCCTCGAGCCAAAAACCTGTCTTTTTTCCAGTGTCGCCAAGCTTGTCGTGTGATGTCAGAACCATGAGCAATTTCATCGAGATATTACCATTTCCAAAAAGAATATTAAGCGGTCATGATGGGTAAGCGATTATGGCGCTTAAAGTTCCCAAAAGCGATGTACGATGCGTGAGATAAAATAACCATTGCAGGGCATTGGCAGCAATTGGTATGGTTCTGCTTAGAGGAAATTCCCGAAGAGCATATTTTGCCGGCCCCATATTATGATCGCCTTGATCGCGCTAATTAAGTTTCAATTTCGGGAAGGTGTAGCGTTGCGCGGTTTCCAGCAGAGTTGCTTAATTCCCAATAATTAATGCGTCCAACCCTAGCCATATTGAGACAACTCTAGCAGTTAAAATGAGCAGGGTCTTTCGCACATCATACCCGCGCACGGCTAGTCTGCATTAGCCGCTGGTGAGCCGCCAACTGCCTGATATAGACTGATGAGCATATTCAGCCGGTCGGCACGCAGTTGGACGAGCGCTAATTCTACACTCAGCAGCGCCCGCTCGGCATCAAGTTGTTCGATATAGGAAATATATCCTGCGCGGTACCGATTGCGTGTGTGCCGGACAACTTCGCTAACCGCTGCTTGTTGGCCGAACAACGACAGCTGTTGTTCGTCGAGCTTTTTAAGTCCGATCATTCGGTCTTCAACTTCCCGGAACGCATTGAGAGCCGTGGCACGGTAAGCCCATGCGGCTTGGTCGCGTTGCGCGGTGGCGACATCCAATTGCCCTTGCAGGCGACCTCCCTGAAAAATTGGTGCAAGCACGCTTCCGCCGATTGACCAGATAATGACTGGATTGGAAAGCAGGTCGGATAGAGCCACCCCGGCGCTCGCGCCCAGGTTGATGGACGGCATGAATTGCGCGCGCGCAGACCGCATCTGGGCATCTGCCGCCGCTATCCTATACTCGGCAGCTGCAACATCAGGTCGACGACGTAACAGCTCGGACGGGAGAATAAGGGGTGTCGCGGGCTGTGCCAGCCCCGACAGGTCACCACCCCGCGTGATTGCCGCAGGCAAAATTCCAGTGAGAACCGAAACAGCATTTTCCTGGCGCGCGATTTGCGTCTCGACTTGCGGAATTTGCTGTGCCGTTGCTTCATATTCGGCCTGCGCCTGACGCAATTCAAGTTGCGACGTATAACCGACTTCGGCTCGGTCTCGTGCAAATTTCAGTGCCTCCGCGCGCGACCGCAACGTCTGTTTTAACACGGCCAAACGCGCATCAAGTGCAAGCAACGTGACATAACCACTCGCTGAAGCGGCGGTCACCGACAAGCGCACAGACTCCTCCGCTGCCTTGGAAGCAGAAACGTTTGCCTCGGCTGCGTCAACCCTGGATCTGTTTTGCCGAACACATCGACTTCGTAGGATGCTCGAAAGGCTGGCAACACCGCGAGGGACTCCTGAGCGCGGCCAAAGGGCAATACTTCGCGACGCGCGGCTGCATCTACACCAACGCCTATTGATGGCAGCAGCAGGGAACGTGAAACTTGTTCGGTAGCCCGGGCTTCTGCAACCCGCGCGGCCGCAAGGTTAATATCCGGATTGTGCGTTCGCGATTCTTGGACAAGCTGTGCAAGCATTGGATCCCCAAAGCTGAGCCACCAACGCTCCTCCATGCGGCCAGCGTTGGATATATGTGTTCGCCATTCCAACGGCGCAGACACACTCGCACCTTGCGGTATTGGCTGAAGTGCGGGGGCACAGGCCGCTAAAACGAGTGGAAGCGCGACAACATTGAGCAAATGCCTGTTCACCACTGTCACTCTCCGGCGTGCACTGTTGCTACAACCGACATGCCGGGTCCAAGCCGCCGGGCGAGCTTCTGACCGCGGTTGAAAATGATGCGAACTGCAATACGCTGCGGCACTTTCACAAAGTTACCTGCACCAGTATCCGGCTTGATGACGCTGAACTCGCTACCTGCGGCTGGTGCAATGCTCTGCACCTTACCTTCGAGTTTCGCCCCGCCGAGCGCGTCGATTTCCAACGTTGCGCGCTGACCTACTTTCATCTGAGATGTCTGCGCTTCTTTGAAGTTTGCAATGACCCATAGTTCGTCCGGGACGATGAACATGAGTTGGGTGCCTGCGTTCACCAGATGGCCTTCGCGTGCAGCAACTTCGCTTAGTTGGCCATCGCGTGGTGCGCGAACCTCGGTTCGTGACAATTCGAGTAGCGCCAGACCTTTGGTGGCGTTTGCGCCCTTAACTTGTGCTTCAAGTGCACCGCGGCCGACTTGGACAGACCGGATTTGTTCATTTGCGATGGCCCGCTGTGCTTGCGCTTGCCGCACTCCGGCCTGCGCCTGTTGGAGCACCGCGCGCGCTTGGTCGCGGTCGCGGAGTGATACTGACCCTTCTCCCACCAATTCGGTAATTCTATTCATATCGGCCTGTGCCTTTTGAAGTGCAGCTTGTGCACTTGCGACCGAGGCGTCTTGAAGGTCTCGCTGCGCTTGTGCCGACCGAAGGCTTTGTTGGCTATTTGCCAAATTCGCATTCTGCGCCGCAGTCGTGGCCTCGCCTTGCAGCAGCTTTTCGCGAAACGGCCTGTCGTCAATTCTTGCGAGCAGATCACCTTTGCGGACTTGCTGAAAATCAACGACCGGCACGTCGACCAAATAGCCGCCGACCTGAGGGCTGACCACGATAGTCCGGCCGCGCACATACGCGTTATTGGTGGTTACACTCCCGCTGTTAAAAGGCGGTAATCCCCACGCAAATAGGGCGATCGCGACGCCGCCCAAAATCAGGGCGGACCCAATGATAATGTTGCGCCTGGAACGGTTTGGTGACCATCCTGTCGGTGATGAATCCGCGACTTGTTCGTCAAACTTCTGGTTGCCCGGAAGCGAATCGGGTTCAGACGCAGCATCAGTCATTTCTTAGTCCTTGCGAGCATATTTTCGAGCATGACCAACTCCTTGCCAAGTGGGTTGCGACGGTTGCGGCGATTTACAATCCACGGGACGAAAACGATGATAAATAAAATCGCGGCAAGTGTCCCGATCAGGAAAAACACGTCATTAAATGCCAGAACCGCAGCTTCCTTGCCGGCAATTTGGGAAATGGTGGCAGCCGCTGCCTGTTGGCTCAATGCCGAATCTACTTGGACTGAACCAGCATTACGCACTGTCGCTCCAAGTGCATCGACGAGTTGGGGGTTAGTAAGTGTAAGTGTGCCGCCGGCATCGATAAAGTGCGTTTTCACCCGTATCGTATAGAATGCGGATAGAGCCGAAATGCCGGCCAATCCGCCCAATGATTGTGACAGCGAAAACATGGCGATAAAGCTAACGACGTAAGATGGACCTGCGGCAAGCGCGCGCACCATTCCCTGCATCATGACTGGCCCCATCGCAAAGACCGCAGCAAAAGCGATGGCCGATTGAGTCCAGAACAGATCCTGCGGGCGCGTCATTACCCCGGTCTTTGTGTCGGCGAACGCCGCAATCATAATGACCAGAATGGCAAACAGGACCGGGCGCGTTAAATCCTTTGGATTAAGGCGGATCACCGACATTATCATGCCCGCAAATGTCGCGCCCGCCAGAATATAGTAATATGTCGATAGCTGCGTATTAGCGTAGCCGAGTGCGGAAAAGAGCCCGCTAGCACCGAACCCTTGTTCGGCCACTAAAATACGAACCGTTGCCGCGACAAGGGCAAGCGAAACAAGCGCGCGACTTGATAACCAACGCAGGTCGAGCATCGGACTTTTCCGGTTGATTTCGATCAGGAAACAGCCGCCTATCCCGATTACCGCGACCGCCAGCGCGCCCCAAAGCCAAGGGGTGTCCCACCATTGGATCCGTCCTTGGATCAGGAACGCACATAAGGCGGCCACACCGGTCATGAACAGCAGAAAGCTGGGGATATCGAGTTTTTCAAAAGTCTTTTGTCGGAGACCAGGCGGAAGCCGCAGCATGTAGACAACACCCAGTGCCAACAATGAAAGACCGAACTGGAATTGCAGGGCGTGGCGCAGATCGCCATCAACGAGAAGCGAAGGCGAAATCGCCCTGGTCAAGGGTACAGCAAACTGGACAAGTCCAAGCGATAAAATGAGCCCTGCAATACGCATCGCTGCTGGAAGGCCCTGCATCAGATAGTATAACGAGAGGGCCGTGAGGCCACTCGCCGTTATTCCCGCCATTGCTCGTGCTGCAAGCTCAACCAAGTAGCCCGGTTCGAGCAGCTGGATAAAGTTTGCCAGAACCAGGCCAAGCATTGCCCAATGTACGAACGGTTGGATTCCGAACTCCTGCCGAACACGAAACAGCAACATGCTCATGCATGCATATGTCGAATAAAATGCTACATTGAGCCAACCGAATTCAACGGGTGTCAGCGCCATTTGCGCCTGTAATGCCATCGAGTTGGCCAGCAGATATCCATTCTGCGCACCCCCAACAAAGCCAAGCAGAATGCCGATGGTTAAATACGCAATCCGTCGGCGCAGCGGATGATCAGGATTTTCTGGCGAACCGGGCATCACCGGTAGCTCGTGCGGCTTGAACCGATAGCCTCCGTCCCGATCAAAAAAAGCGGGTTCGTCAGCCATGATCCGGAAATGACCCTATAATTACCGCAGTAAGACAGGCAAAAAATGCTGCATCATCGTCCAACCTATGTTCCATCGTCGGCAAAGTTTTGGGCGCTCACGACGCTCGTAGGCACAAAAACACCTAAACTCTAAACTATGCGGAATGTTCCTTCGCACCGGACGGCGTAGACAGAAACGCAATCGGCCTCTGCCGATGTTAGCTGACCGCAATCTCGATCATGATTTCATTGCGGCGCATGAACGGCAGTGTCCAAGGCGCATTGTAAAAGGCATATTGAGGCATGGCTGCTTCAGTGAGGCCGCGCTCAGTCATAAACGCGCGCAATTGCTTTTCCTGCTCGTCGAGTGTCTCCTGACCGGCGAAACCCGAAAAGCGGATTGCGGCAAAGCGCGTTGCCGGCACTTCAATCAAAACTACTTGCGGATTGACCGGCTTAGGCAGCGTTTCCATCGTATATTTCGACGGCATCACAAAGCGCACATTCCAGGATTTACCCTTGGCCTGCTGTGTGACGGGCGCAGTCATGGCAATTTTTTCGCTGGACTGCTGGGTAACGGGAGCGGTCATCGCTACTTTTGCGGAGGAGAGATTGTTGCCGAAGATGTAGTCGGCAATAATGCGAAAACCACGTTGGATCGCTTCGTCGCGATCCCCTTCTACGGTTGCTTCTGCGACGATTGTCGGGCTGTATTCACGAATCTCGATGTCGCCGCTTTTGCCCGACACCTTATAATTAGGGGTTTCGACATCACTTGCCATAGCACTCCAGCTAACTGCCCCCAATCCGGCAAGACCTGCAGCAGCCAATAATATGGATCGCTTGCGCATTATATCTTACCCTCAGGAAACGAGACCACACTCATCATTATGCCGCAACGTGATCAAACCACAACAGAAGATAAATTGCCCGCCAATTGAACTTGCGTACGACATCCGCCGCTGCCGTCCAAACCTAGTGGCTAAGCGGAGCGACCAAACTGTTCGCGACCTTAACGCATGATTGATGTCGTCACGTGCCCACGGTCGTTCTAAAATATCTATTCAGATCGAAGAAATGCCTCTGCAACAAAATCCTGTCCAAGCCGCAAGCCAACAGGATCGACTGTGTGCGCAACGCCATAGGAGACATGGCTTCTTACCGGGACGCCAAGGCGTTTGAGATCGCTTTCCGCCATGTGCATCGCTGCGATTGGTACCACCGGGTCTGCTGTTCCATGAACCAGTAAGACGGGCGGCTTTTTATGGTCGATGTGGGAAAGCTCTGCCGCGCTGGTTAACATCCCCGAATATCCAACGATCGCGGCAACTTTGCGCAGCCGGCGCAGACCGACGTGCAGCGCCATCATTGTGCCCTGGCTGAACCCTACCAGCGCCAAATCGGCCTCGGTCAGTCCATACTCATCTAACTTGCGGTCAATGAATGCGTCGATCGCCGGCGCAGCGGACGACGCACCAGCCGCCAGCACGGACGGGGCAAAACCCGACAGCCCCCACCACTGATATCCGGCGCCCATCATTCCGCATTTCTGGGGAGCGTGAGGCGCAAGAAACAGCGCATCGGGCAGAAAATCTTGCCAATGCGGTGCCAAGGAAATCATGTCGTCTCCGCTTGAGCCAAAGCCATGCAGCAGCAACACGATCTGTTTAGGTGACGCCCCTGATTTAGGCTTGAGGCTCTTGCCGTTGACGATTTTAGACAGGTTAACTCCCCACGAAAAATTAGGCCGCTTCGCTGTCCAACATCACAGCCGATAATTGGAAGATTAGCAATTATTTCGGCGCTTGTGTTAAACTGACATCAGTCTGGCCTATTGCTTGCCGTTCCATGACAATGCGATGCTGGGTGAGGAAATTTGATGCCCCTGAATTGAAACTGCCCATATTCTCATATGATTGGTGTTTTAGGCAACGAGACCAGACACAGGTGCGACTGCTGGCGCAACGCTGATACCGATGGTGATGAAAGCGCAGATAACTGCTGCGAAAGCCGAAATGATTTGTGTGCTTACATATTGTGTCATGATGAATTCCTTATGAATGATCCGACCGATATTGGTCTTGCGAACCACACTGCACAGCCCATGCCAAATATATCTTGGTCATTTATTTCAGATACTTAGGCAAAAGTTATCACCAACGGACAATTAGAATTTTTACAAAGGTTGGGAATTTATTCCGATTTTTAGGATTTGTAGTGCGAAGTTAACGGCCCGACGAGTACAGGCCTCGCCAATAAAATGCAGATACATGTTTTAATCGAGCGCAAATACGCAAGCGTTGTCAGGTAAGAATGCGATACGCCGCTTTCACTAAATTTACTCGAGGGCAAGCAACGCAAAAGTAGCCAACCAGTGTTCGCCCATATAATCGCCAGTCACATGAGGAAGGCTGGCATCGAGATGTCGCATATAAGCCTGTTCAGCGATTGAAAACACGGCGTGCTCTGGACCAAGCACAGCAGCGATTTTCCGCCAACACCAGGCACGGCTTAAATTGAGACCATCAAGATGCGCGATCTTGCCATCGCTCCGGTCCGACACAACAGCAGGGGTAAACAGGTTGGCGGGAGAGCCAATCGCAGATCTCGGAAGAAAACCGTCAAACCATACGGTAAACTCCGCTTTGGGTAAGACGCGGCTCATGAGCAACGCTTCGGTCAACGCAGAGGACAGGAATTCGTCGCCGCCAGGTTCCCATGCCTGGCAGTCTCGGTCCTGCGAGAACCACCCTTTGGCCTTGGCAGCGATCAGTGCCGTCAGCGCGGCGTCATGATTATCAGCCCATTCGTCGGCCAGCACGAGTGCAAAAGATATGTTAAAGTGGGTGCCGACACGCAAGGGGTAAGTAAGCTTTGGAAGAAAGTCGTGAAAGCGCTTTGCAAAGTCCAAAGCCAACGGCTTGAGTGCGCTTGCCCACGGGCCATCGTGGCGCTCCAACTCCGCGTGTAATGCGAGCAGCCAAGCCCAGCCATAAGGCCTTTCAAAACCTGCTGACATCGGGCGCTTGAGGAAGGCGCGTTCGATAGCGACCTTGTCAGGCACCAGCATCTCGTCCGCCCGCGCGTAGACCTCTGATACCTCAGCCATGTTCGGATAGAGCCGGGACAGCCGCATAACCTGCCACCATCCATGCACACAGCTATGCCAGTCGAAACTGCCATGAAAAATTGGATGGAAAACGGCAGGGGCTTGAGTGTCTTCTGGACCGTTCAGTACAAGGTCCATTTTATAGGGATAGCACCTCCCCAAGTGGCTCAGCGTCGTGCGTGCAAATTGCGATGCGATGGCTGGGGTCAACCGGGTCATCGAAATGCCAGGAAATAGATGAGCGCTATATTGACCGCCAGCAACGGCAGCGCAGTCGCGACTTGCGCTTTTACCACAGCATTTTCATCTTTCAGTTCCAGCAGAGCGGCGGGGACCAGATTAAAGTTTGCCGCCATCGGCGTCATCAACGTCCCGCAAAATCCGGCAAGCATGCCAATTGCACAAACAATCGCCGGGTCACCATTATATTGTTTTATAAGCAGCGGCATTCCAATTGCGGCGATCATTACCGGAAAAGCGGCAAAGGCATTTCCCATGATCATCGTGAACAAAGCCATGCCGAGTCCAAACGCAATTACCGCACCAAGCAAACTCCCATCCGGGATAGCCAGCTGAACCACACCCCCGACAACGTCGCCGACGCCTGCAAGCGCGAACACAGCGCCCAGACTTGCCAGCATCTGCGGCAGGATTGCTGCCCAACCAACAGAATCCATCAAGCGCCGCCCTTGTGCTAACGGTAAAGAAGGTGCCGCACGCAGCCAAGCAAAGCCCACCCCAAGGGCAAGCAGGACGCCCAATGCGAGCGAGATCAGGGTAACTTGTTTCACGTCGAATACGGCGGGGAATTCTTTGAAAAGCAAGGTTCCGGCAAGCGCCGTAGCTGGGATGATCAACGCGACAGCGAATAAGCCATTGCCGTAATGAGAGGCGCGCTCCTGCTTGATTGGTTCAGGAATTTCGTCGCTGTTAGCTTTACCGAGTACACCAAACCCAGCAATCGCCACCAACGCAAGTACCAGCAGGCCATTGCCGAAGTTACCCAGCCAGTCGCCGGCCCACATGCTTGCCGCCATCAGGCCCCAGAAGGCAGCATTGCCGAAGCGACGCGGATTGCTTTTATCCGCCAGGTTAACGAGTGCGAATGCCCCAAAGGCGCCACCCGCCAGAATATATACCCAAGTCAGCGTAATCATGCTGCTTTTCCACCATCAGGCACATCGCCGGATTTGGTCGCAAGGCGGCGGTCCAGTCGCCACAGTCTGAAGCCATGGATAAGAAAGGCCGCGATAGCGGTCGGGATTGCCCAGATGGAGAGCTCAAACGGTTCCAATATGATGCCATATTGCTCAAGCAATCCTTTCATCAAAAGGATCGAACCTATTGCGAGAAATATGTCCTCGCCAAAAAACAGCCCAACATTGTCGGTTGCGGCAGAATAGGCCTTCACTTCCTCGCGTTCATCATCCGTCAGCGATCCTGACTGTTTCTCGGCGGCAGCTTCCGCCATGGGCGCAACGAGCGGACGCACGGTTTGGGGATGTCCAGCAATGGACGTCAGTCCCAGCGCAGCAGTGATCTGACGAAGCAAAAGATAGCCAGCTAGCAACCGCCCGGTTGTTGCCCCTTTCAGGCTAGAAATCAGCCCACGCGCCCGTTCCTGCAGGCCGAAAGCTTCAAGCATCCCAATAACGGGCAGTACAATCCAGACGATGGAAACATAACGCGCATCGTTGAAAGCTTTACCAAAAGCGGAGATGATCGCGTGGGCATCCAGTCCCGCCGCAATTCCGGTCACCGCAGCAGAGGCCATGATTACCAGCAACGGGTTGACCCGCAGCATGAAGCCGATAACGATGACCGCTATCCCCAGCAAAACCCACATCAGCTCATATCTCCCAACCCTCAAGCCTTGCCATATCCCCCCCCGCCGGGGGTTTCGATGACAAATACGTCGCCAGTCTCCATTTCAACGGTAGCCGTTGCGCTCAATATTTCGACGCTGCCATCGGCACGTTCGACGCGGTTAATGCCGGGCATTCCGTGTTCCCCGCCGGCCAAGCCAAAGGGTGGCACCTTTCGCCTGTTGGACAAAATTCCGGCCGTCATAGGTTCAAGAAAGCGTACCCGTCGCACGCCGCCATCGCCGCCTTTATGCAAACCGTCCCCGCCGGAACCGATCCGCACGGAAAATTCCTCGAGCAGCACAGGAAAGCGCGTCTCCAGTATTTCGGGATCGGTTAGCCGGCTGTTGGTCATATGCGTTTGCACCACCGATGCGCCGTCGAATGCCGGCCCTGCACCAGACCCGCCAGCGATGGTCTCATAATATTGGTACCGGTCATTGCCGAACGTGAAGTTGTTCATCGTGCCCTGCGCGCCCGACATGACCCCAAGCGCCCCGAACAGCGCATCGGTTATTACCTGGCTGGTCTCAACGTTACCCGCCACGACAGCCGCCGGATAGCGCGGGTTCACTAAGGTTCCCTCGGGCGCAATAATCGTGACGGGTTTCAAACAGCCTTCATTCATTGGAATATTGTCGTCGATCAACGTGCGCACCACGTACAGCACGGCTGCGCGCACCACGGAAACTGGCGCGTTGAAGTTACCAGGCAGTTGCGCCGAAGTTCCGGTAAAATCTATGGTCGCCTCGCGTGCTTCGCAATCGATGGCAATGCTGACCTCAATTACCGCTTCATTGTCCATAGCATAACGGAAGTGCCCATTGGCCAAATTGACGATCAATCTGCGCACGGCTTCCTCGGCATGGTCCTGCACATGGTGCATATAAGCCGTCACGACATGTCGGCCATAATCGTCGCTTATGCGCGTCAATTCCGATGAGCCCTTCGCACACGCGGCAATTTGCGCTTTCAGATCGGCAATATTCTGGTCGATGTTGCGCGACGGCCATTTTCCTGAACCCAGCAAATTTCGGACCTCAGCGTCCAGAAAACGTCCGTTTTCGACAATCAACATATTATCGATCAGTACGCCTTCCTCCTCTACTGACTGGCTGTTCGGCGGCATCGAACCCGGCGTAATGCCGCCGATATCCGCATGATGACCGCGCGCTGCCACGAAATAGGTGGGGGACAAATCGCTTTGGCCAACAAATACCGGCATAACGACGGTAATGTCCGGCAAATGTGTTCCGCCATCATAAGGCGCATTGAGCGCGTAAACATCGCCAGAGCGAATGCCACGCCCGTCGATCGCTTTGCCGCGCCGCTTTAAAATCGTCCTGACACTTTCGCCCATTGAACCCAAATGCACCGGCATATGTGGAGCATTGGCGACCAAATTGCCGCCAGCATCAAAAAGTGCGCACGAAAAATCGAGCCGTTCGCGAATATTTACGGATGATGCACTATGCTGCAGCGCTGCGCCCATTTCCTCTGCGATAGCCATAAACAGTCCGCCCATGATTTCGAGGCGGACGGGATCAACGGCTGAACTCAAGGTCCCGCATATTGCCCTCGGCGTTTTTCGGGTCATCATCAGATTACCGTTGTCATCTACTTCGACCCTCCAGCCGGGCTCGACAATTGTGGTCGAAACCGGATCAATGATGATCGCTGGGCCGTGCACCGAAAAACCAGAAGCCAATGCGGTCCGGTCGTAGAGCAGTGCATCTCGATGCACGCCTGCCATAAAACAGGAGACTCGCTCGAGCGGTGGGCCTGAAAAGGCCGGCAAAGTGGAATGGAGATTGACGTCGACCTGGCTACGATAGACAGCTTCTGCGCGGATCATTTCTACGATCAATGGCGCCTCACTGATAAAACCGAACTGGCGGATATGTAATGCTTCGAATGCGGCACGCATATCGCCCGCGTCGCCATAAGCCACCTCAATACTGCTGTCGGTCCCGGCATAGCGAACAAGAACGGCAACCTCAGTCGCAACATCGCCTTCGACGCCTTGTCTGCGTAACTCTCCTTCCGCTTCGGTAACAAGGTTTCGGACCAATGTGCCAAGCGCATCTGAATCTATTGCGCCACCATAGGTTCGTTCACGTATCGCCCGCCGGTCGGCAAGGCCCATGCCATATGCCGACAAAACACCGGCCAACGGATGGATCATCACCTTGTCCATGCCCAGTGCATCAGCAACCAGACACGCATGCTGCCCCCCGGCGCCACCAAAGCAGGCCAGCGTGTAGCGCGTCACATCGTGGCCGCGCTCAACTGAGATTTTCTTTATCGCATTTGCCATGTTGGCAACAGCGATCGCGATAAAGCCGTCGGCAATCTCCTCGGCGCTGAGTTTCCGTCCAGTCGCCAATGCAACTTCGGCAACGAGCGCATCCAATTTGTCGCGGACAATGCCTGTGTCGAGGAGCTGTTTGCCATCATCGCCAAATATGCTGGGGAAATGGCCGGGGACGATTTTACCAAGCAGCACGTTACAATCGGTGACGGTCAATGGTCCGCCGCGCCGGTAACAAGCCGGACCAGGTATTGCGCCCGCCGAATGGGGGCCAACCTGAAAACGTGCGCCGTCAAACGAGCAAATTGATCCCCCGCCCGCAGCAACGGTATGGATGCGCATCATTGGTGCCCTGATGCGGACGCCTGCGACCAATGTTTCACTTTCGCGTTCATATTGGCCCGCATAGTGCGAAACATCCGTAGACGTGCCGCCCATATCAAAGCCGATAATATTCTCTACACCTGCCTGAGCCGCAGTCTTGGCCATCCCGACAATGCCCCCCGCCGGTCCGGACAGCACGGCATCTTTACCCCGGAAGCTGTGGCTACTGGTGAGTCCGCCATTGGACTGCATGAACAGTGCCGAGATATTGGCTCCCGCCTCAGCTTCTAGCTCGTGAACATATTGCCGCAGCACTGGCGATAAATAGGCATCGACCAACGTCGTATCACCGCGCCCCACGAGTTTAATGACGGGTGCAACCAGATGACTGACCGAGATTTGCGAAAACCCGATTTGCGCAGCTATTGACGCCAGTTTTTGCTCGTGCTCCGAAAAACGATAACCGTGCATTAACACGATCGCTATTGAACGCAGACCTTCGTCATAAGCACCCTGTAGACCTATTCTCGCCACATCTTCGTCCAAAGGCACCAGCACCTCGCCGTTTGCAGCCACACGCTCGTCGATCTCGACAACCTTGCTGTGCAATGGCTCGGACACTTCTATCTCTCGCACAAACAACTTTGGCCGTTCCTGGTAGCCTATCCGCAGGGCGTCTCCGAAACCCCGTGTAATAGCAAGGCACGTTGGCTCCCCCTTATGCTCCAGTAACGCATTGGTCGCGACTGTTGTGCCGATG
>NZ_JBKJMB010000131.1:0-12011 GCF_046596595.1 Sphingorhabdus sp. | reverse complement strand
GGCCCCGCACATGATCGCGACATCGCAGCCCAGAAAGTCCGTGCCGCGTGTCATCAGATGTCGGAGTTTAGTCATTAGATTGGGCCAATTTTTTTTGCACAGGCTCAATGGCAGATTACATACACAAAAGCGCCTGACTTGTTCACTCCGCATCCAGCCCATAGGCAGTGTGCAGAACACGCACGGCGAGTTCGGTTTCGTCTTCATCGATGAGCACGCTGACCTTGATCTCGGACGTGGAGATGGCCTGAATGTTGATTTTGCGGTCGGCAAGGCTGCTGAACATTGTCGAGGCGACACCGGCATGGCTTTTCATGCCAACGCCCACGACCGAAATCTTGGCCACCTTGGTATCAGGGATAAGCCGGTTATAGCCAATGGCGTCGCGACGGTTTTCCAATATGTCGGTGCAACGTGCAAGGTCGGCCTGCGGGCAGGTGAATGTCACATCGGTCTCGCCCTTGTCGCGGCCCACATTCTGAATGATCATGTCGACGTTGATATTGGCATCAGCCAGGGGCGCAAAAATATTGGCAACCGCACCGGGGCGGTCGGGCACGCGCGTTAGCGTGATTTTCGCCTCGTTTTTGTCATGCGCGATGCCGGTGATCAGTTGGCGTTCCACTTGGCTATTCTCCAGTTCTGCGTCGGTCACGATCATCGTGCCTGGGATGCTGTCTGCGTCGGGTGCGCTGTCATCGACAAAGGAAGACAGCACTTGAACACGAACGCCCTCTTTCATCGCAAGCCCGACCGAACGGGTTTGCAATACTTTCGATCCGACCGAGGCAAGCTCAAGCATTTCTTCGTAGGTGACTGCCTTTAGCTTGCGTGCGCGGGCAACGATGCGCGGATCGGTTGTGTAAACGCCATCAACGTCGGTATAAATGTCGCAGCGATCGGCCTTTAACGCAGCGGCAACGGCGACTGCGGATGTGTCGGACCCGCCCCTGCCCAAGGTGGTGACCCGGTTGTCATCGGTCAGGCCCTGAAATCCGGGAATGACCGCAATATTCCCCGCCGCCATCGATGCGCGCAATTCAGTGGTATCAATCGACCCGATCCGCGCCTTGGCATGGGCGTTGTCGGTATGAATTGGCATTTGCCAGCCAAGCCAGCTGCGCGCTTCGCAACCAAGCGCCTGAAGCGTGATTGCCAAAAGACCAGCGGTAATTTGTTCGCCGGCAGCGACCACCACATCATATTCGGCTGGATCATACAGTGCATTTGCCTCGCGGCAAAAATTCACGAGGCGATCGGTATCGCCAGCCATGGCCGACACGACCACAGCAACCTCATCCCCGCGCTCGGCCTGACGTTTGACCAATTGGGCCACACGGCGGATGCGTTCGGTGCCGGCCATCGACGTGCCGCCAAATTTCATTACAATGCGCGCCATGAAAACCTTCAATAATTGCTATATTACAATCGCGCGTCCTGATAGGGACAGGATATGACAAACGCAAGCACAGCAACGACAATTAACGCCGCAGAAGCCGCCCATTTCGGCGCTTTGGCATCCGAATGGTGGGATCCAAAGGGCAGCTCGGCTATGCTGCACAAGCTGAACCCCGTAAGGCTCTCGTTCATCCGCAATGCGGTCGATGCGCATTTCGGCGGCGATGGCAAGGCACGCCACCCACTGGCCGGTAAAACAGCGCTGGACGTCGGTTGCGGCGCTGGACTGCTATGCGAGCCTCTCGCGCGTCTTGGCGCCGATGTCACTGGCGTTGATGCCGCGCCTGAAAATATCGAGGCGGCAAAGTCCCACGCCGCGGGCGCTGGCCTGTCTATCAACTATCGCGCTGGGGAAATCGCTTCGCAAGGCTTGGGTCAATATGACTTGGTTACCTGCATGGAGGTGATCGAACATGTCATGGATCCGGCGGCATTTGTGCATGAGCTGGTGCGTCACCTCAAACCAGATGGTCTGCTCTTGCTATCCACCCCGAACCGTACGCCCGCATCGCGTGTATTTCTTGTGGAGGCGGCCGAACGGCTCGGCCAGGTCCCGCGTGGCACGCATGACTGGGACAAATTCCTGACGCCGGAGGAGCTGGCCGTCTTGATTGACGACGCCGGACTCGAAGTCATCGACATGAAGGGCATTGCCTTTTCACCCATGTCAGGGCTGCATCTGAGCCAGAATATGGCGCTCAATTATATCCTGAGCGCGCGGTTGCGGGGGTAGCTCCCACCTTAGTCGTCATCCTGAATTTATTTCAGGATAACGTGCAACGGCAGTGCGTTATCCCGAAACTAGTTCGGGATGACGAAGTCTTAAACGCTCACGGCTTCTGCAAATCCTTGTGTCACCCTGAACTTGTTTCAGGGTCTGTCATGCATAACGACCGCCAGTTGCGGCAGATAAATAGACCCTGAAACCAGTTCAGGGTGACGGAGGTTTTTCAACATAACCTTGAATTGAAACTCACCTCAATCATACCCCGCATCAGTATATTGGTCATCCGCAAGATCGCTAAAGCGCGTTATCTTTGCTTCAAACTTCATGCGAACACGGCCTGTCGAGCCGTGCCTTTGTTTTGAGATGATGAGCTCTGCAACGCCATGAATTCGCTCCATTTTTTCGTTCCAGGCATCAAATGCAGGCGTGCCCTCATCAGGCTTTTTCATCAGCTCATAATAATCTTCGCGGTAGACGAACCAGACCATATCGGCGTCCTGCTCGATCGAACCCGATTCACGCAGGTCGGACAGCATCGGCGTCTTGTCTTCACGCTGTTCAACCGCTCGGCTAAGCTGCGACAGTGCAACGACAGGGATGCTGAGTTCCTTCGCCAACGTCTTCAAGCCCCGGCTGATTTCGGAAATTTCGTTTACGCGGTTGTCGTTCGCGCGGCTTGAACCCTGAAGAAGCTGCAAATAGTCGACAACGATCAGTCCAATCCCGTGCCGACGTTGTAACCGCCGTGCCCGGGTACGTAACGCTGCAATAGTCAGCGCTGGCGTATCGTCAATAAAGAGCGGCAAGTCCTGCAATTCGCGGGACGCGCGCGAAAGCTCGCGGAAGTCATCACGGGAAATTTTACCCATCCGCAGCAATTCGGAACTGATCCCCGATTGTTCGGCCAAGATACGGGTAGCGAGCTGGTCCGCCGACATTTCAAGGCTGAAAAACGCGACCTTTGCACCGGAGCCCTTCGATTCTTCGATGCCGTCTTCACGCTCGCGCACCCAACGCCGTGCTGCGTTGAACGCGATGTTGGTGGCAAGCGAAGTCTTACCCATGCCCGGGCGTCCGGCCAGAATCACCAGGTCGGAATTGTGCAAACCACCGCATTTCGCGTTGATGCTGCTAAGGCCGGTGGTGATACCTGAGAGGCTGCCACCAGAGTTCAGCGCTTTCTCGACATTTTTGATCGCCTCGGTAGATGCCTGCAAAAAGCTCTTCATCGAGCCGGTTTCGCCTTCGCCCTCGGCGACTTTGTACAATGCGCTTTCGGCGGCCTCAATTTGTCCCTTTGGATCGACGCTTTCGCTGGTGTCCAAAGCATTGTCGACAAGCGTGCGCCCCACCGACACCAACTCGCGCAGCAAGGCGAGATCGTAAATCTGTTGGGCAAAGTCGCGGGCGCCGATGAGGCCCGCGCCGTCGGCCGTGAGCTTGATCAAATAACCCGGCCCGCCAAGTTCCCGCATCGATTCGTCGGCTTCGAAAAACGGCTTTAGCGTGACGGGAGTCACCAACATGTTGCGGTCAATCAGCCGCAGGATCTGTTCAAAGATCCGGCCGTGCAAAGGTTCGAAAAAATGGTCAGGCTGCAGCTTAATCGAGACATCCTCGAGCACGCGGTTATCGATGAGAATCGCGCCCAAAAACGCCGCCTCAGCCTCGATATTGCGCGGCAGGCGTTGGGGTTCAGCTTCATTGGCTGCAGCAAGTCTTATCAGTTCGGCCATGGCTTCCTATCCTTTAGCATGTTCCCTTTCGCAAGGGGGACAGAAAAAGAAGTGCGGGGATATGGCTGTGGACAACATTCTGACATTGCCGGTCACTTGGAACTCGATACCCCTTGCCCCAAAAATATCTCAAGCTAACACAGATTCATGGGGGACCCACGCATCATCAAAGTCGAACTGGACGAAGCGACAATCCTGCGGCGCAATGCCGATATTGAGCAGGAACGGCGCGTTGCCATTTTCGACCTGATCGAAGATAATTTCTTCAAGCCGCTGCGCGATATGGGCGATGGCTATGCCGGGCCGTATCATTTGAGCATTAGCGTCGCAGAAGGGCGCCTGATCCTCGATATCCGCCGCGAAGATGGAACGCCGCACGAGACCCTGGTTCTTGGGCTCGGCAGGTTCAGGCGTCCGGTGAAGGATTATTTCGCCATTTGCGACAGTTATTACCAAGCCATTCGCAAAGCCAGCGCGGCCGAAATTGAGACTATCGATATGGCACGACGCGGCGTACATAATGAGGCCGCCGAATTGTTGATGGAACGACTAGAAGGCAAAGTGGAGGTCGATTTCGCGACGGCTCGCCGATTGTTCACCTTAATCTGCGTCCTGCACATCAAGGCATAGCCCTGCATCCACGACATCGGCTTATTGGCACGGCATGCGCAACAGCACTCGACTTTGCGCAAGCCCAGCGCCTAGAGAGTGGCCGAATCAAATGCGTTTATTGGGGTCTGGTGCTTGGGGGCAAAGCTGAAATTAGTGCGCTGGGGTGCGCTCCTGCTGGTCATGGCGCTTGCGGGCTATGGCCTGTGGAGCTTTGTGACCGGATGGACGCCTTCACGCGAAGAATATCCCGTGCAAGGCGTTGTCGTGAACCAAAGCAACGGCCAACCGCAATGGGCTGAGCTTGCAGCAACAGGGGTAGATTTTGCCTATATCACGGCGGTAGAAGGCGCGCGGGGCCGTGACCCGTATTTTCAGGCCAACCTGGCAGCGGTCCAAGAGGCTGGCATCCGTTTTGGCGCGTTGCACCACTTCGATATCTGCCGATTGGCGTCCGAACAGGCGACCATGTTTATTACCAGCGTTCCGCGAAACGAACGGGCCTTGCCGCCAGCGGTACAACTGGATTTTTCCGAACGCTGCAAAAGCCGGCCGAACCGCGCACTGATACTGTCCGAGCTCGCGACGTTCCTGAACCAGATCGAGGCACATAGCGGCACGCCTGCAATCCTGTTACTGACGCCAGATTTCGAGAAGGAGTATCAAGTGAGCAAGTCGATCGACCGCAACATCTGGCTCGAAGGCAATGGCATATCACCCGGTTATTCGGGAAGGCCCTGGGTGATGTGGACCGCAAACACGCATAGGCGCGTAGGCGGCATTGACGGTCCCGTGCACTGGGTTGTGGTGCGCAAATGAGCGACGCCACCCTAAACCTCGTTCAGGCCGCCATCGACGCGGCAAAGACCGCTTATGCGCCTTATTCCAACTTTCATGTGGGTGCGGCTTTGCTGCTCGATAATGGCGAAATTGTCACGGGCAGCAATTTCGAAAATGCCAGCTACGGGATGACTTTGTGCGCAGAAACCGTCGCGATTGCCAAAGCCAGCAGCGATGGCAAATTGCGCAAGATCCGCGAGATTGCGGTCGCTGGCGGATTGGAAGGACGGGTGGGTAAAGCGGCAGACCCCATCACCCCTTGCGGCCGCTGTCGTCAGATCATCAAGGAAGTGGCGGACCTTACTTCAACCGATATTCCCGTCCATTGTGCGCACGCGTCCGGTTATGAAACGTTCCTGTTGTCGGAACTGCTACCCCATGGATTTGGACCGGCGAGTTTGAAATAAGCTTCATTTTGCCGGCGGATGGTCAATACATTTTTCCATCCCGCCACTTGCACTCGTCTCGCAACATGGCAAAAGCGGTCCGCATAACAGGGAGTGATTATGTCCATATTGTCCGACATTTGGATACGCCAGCAAGCGCATGCAAGCGCGATGATTGAACCATTTGTCGAGGCGCAGCGCCGCGATGGATGTATCAGCTACGGCCTTTCGTCTTACGGATATGACGCCCGCGTCGCCGATGAGTTCAAGATTTTTACGAATGTCGACAGCTCGATTGTGGACCCCAAGGAATTTGATCCCAAAAGTTTCGTCGACCGCAAAACTGATGTCTGCATCATTCCGCCCAACAGCTTTGCGTTGGCGCGTACAGTCGAATATTTCCGCGTCCCCCGCGATGTTCTCGTCATCTGCCTTGGCAAGTCGACCTATGCCCGGTGCGGCATCATCGTCAATGTCACGCCGCTTGAGCCAGGTTGGGAAGGCCATGTGACGCTCGAGTTCAGCAACACCACACCGCTGCCTGCAAAAATTTATGCCAATGAAGGCGCATGCCAGTTTCTGTTCCTCAAGGGTGAACAGCCCTGCGAGACAAGCTACGCAGACCGTGCAGGCAAATATATGGGCCAGCGTGGGGTTACCCTGCCCAAGCTTTAGGTTGCCGCTCCAGGGCGCTAATTCCCGCCTTATTTGAAACCAATGGCTCGATTTGTAATGTCGCGCGTTAACCCAACTGACCGGGTTTCGCTGCCCCTCGGCTAAACCCGGTCAAACCGGAGGGTAAAATCATGTTTTCAGGAATGTTTGCATTATTTGGGCGTATCATGCTTGCGTTATTGTTCATCGTGTCTGGCGCAATGAAACTTACGGATATCCCGGCCACCTCCGCCTATATGGCATCGGTCAATCTGCCCACCAATCTCGCGCTGCCGACGGCTTTGTTCGAAATCATCGGCGGGTTGATGCTGATCTTGGGAATCTTCACGCGCCTGACCGCAATTGTCTTTGCAGCTTTCTGTCTGCTGACGGCATTGTTGTTCCACCGCGAAACGGCTGATCCGGTTCAGGCCGCCGCTGCGCTCAAGAACATTGCCATCGCCGGTGGGTTCTTGTGCCTCTTTGCCTTTGACCAGAAAAGCTATAGCTTCGACTCCTATCGGGCACGCCGCAAGCGTGACGCGGATGTAGCGTTGGCGACACGGCACGACCATGACGAAACAGCTTATCGCAATGGCGAACGTGTTCGCGTTGATACTGCGGTGGATCGAGACCGCCGCAACTAGCATTTTTTCGATGTTGTTTCGGCGCGCCAAGATTTTGGTCGACTCCGTGGGCATTTTTGCTCAACGATTGCGCAAAGTGCATATTGGGAGAGAAAAATGCCACGTGAAAGCCGCGAGTTCGATATCATCGTCTATGGTGCAACTGGATATACCGGGCGCTTGGTCGCCGAATATCTGAAAGACAAAGCTGGTGTAAAGTGGGCGATGGCCGGACGAAGCGCTGATAAACTGGCAGAAGTACGCGACCTGATTGGTGCAGCCGCCGATACGCCACTGATTGTGGCCGATGCTTCAGACCCGGCAACGCTCGACGATATGGTCAAGCGGACGAAGGTCGTACTCACCACCGTCGGCCCTTATCAGCTTTATGGCAATGAATTGGTCGCAGCGTGCGTCGCCAATGGCACCGACTATACCGACCTTTGCGGCGAACCGGCCTGGATGCGCCAAAAAATTGACCAGCATGACGCTGCCGCAAAGGCTTCGGGCGCGCGAATCGTGTTTTCAGCCGGCTTTGACTCCATCCCCTTCGATCTGGGTGTGCTCATGCTACAAAAGCATTGCGAGACGCAATTTGGCGTACCTGCGCCGCGCGTGAAGGGCCGTGTCCGGTCGATGAAGGGCACATTTTCGGGCGGGACCGCGGCAAGCCTTAAAGCGACTATGGCGGCGGCCGGCAAAGACCCCGCAGTGATTGGCTACCTGACCAACCCTTTCAGCCTTTCCGCCGATTTCGACGGCCCAGCGCAGCCAGCGGGAAACAAACCGGAATATGACGAAAGCCTTGGCAGCTGGGCAACGAATTTCGTAATGGCGCCCATCAATACCAAGAATGTCCACAGGACGAACTTTTTGCTGGGTCATGGCTATGGGGCAGATTTCGTCTATGACGAAATGATGCTGACCGGGCCGGGCGAACAAGGTGAAGTCATTGCCAAGCATGTCGCCTCGACGCCAATGATGGGCGGCGCTGATGATCCAAAACCCGGCGAAGGCCCAACCAAAGAAGAGCGCGACACCGGATTTTACGATATATTGTTCGTCGCGGAATATCCCGATGGCCGCACCGCGCGCCTTGGCGTGAAGGGCGACCGTGACCCCGGTTATGGATCGACGAGCAAGATGATCGCAGAAACGGCTATTGCCTTGTGCGAACACGATGGCCCGGGCGGAGTAACGACACCGGGCGCGGCGCTAGGCGAAGCCCTCGTTGACCGACTGCAAAAAAATGCGGGACTGAGCTTCGTTATTGAGGAGTGACCACTTCCCTAATGGGCAATACGGCCCTATAGGCCGCAAGCCATGTTAGGTCGCCTTTTCAAAAAAGTTGCTGTCCCGCGTCCGCTCGATACCGCGCAGGTCCCCAACGGCATGCGCGTGTACGCCATTGGTGACATTCATGGCCGTGACGATTTGCTGAAGGCTCTGTTGGCCAAGATTGACGCCGATGACCAAGCGCGCGGCCCTGCTGACACGCTCATCATCTTTTTGGGCGACCTCGTGGACCGCGGTCCCGGAAGCGCAGCGGTCATCGAAACCGCCATGGCGTTGAAAGCGTCCGGGAAAAATGTCCGATTTCTCATGGGAAATCATGAAGAGGTGTTTGTTAGCGCCTGTCGCAAGAGCGACCCGAAAGTTACCAGGTTTTTCTTGCGCATTGGCGGTGAAGAGACGGTATTGTCGTACCCGATCACGCGCGCCGAATATATGACGCTTGATATGGAGCAGCTGACAGAGCGATTGACGACTTTGGTGCCCGAAACGCACATCGCCTTCATCGAAAGCTTCGAAGACCAGATCGTGATTGGTGATTATGCGTTTGTCCATGCTGGCATTCGTCCGGGGGTGGCATTGGCGGAGCAAAAGCCGAGCGATATGCGCTGGATCCGCGAAGAGTTCGTGGATCAACGCGGCGATCTGGAAAAAGTCGTTGTCTATGGCCACACAATTTACGAAGAGGTCGAGGAACGCGGGTCACGCATTGGCATTGATACCGGCGCGTACAGTTCGGGAAAATTGACGGCGCTAGCGCTTGAGGGCGGCGAACGCTGGTATTTGCAAACATGACGGGAAATCGCCAATAATGAAAAAAATCGCTCTAGTCGCCAGCATTATCGCGATCGGACTCGCGTCGCCTGTCGCCGCACAATCAAGCCCTAAACCCGAACGCTTAAAAGCAGACGTCGAAAAACTCGTGAGCTTTGGCACGCGCCATACGCTGTCCTCGGCTACTGATCCCAAGCGGGGCATTGGTGCAGCACGACGTTGGGCGCAGAGCGAGTTTGAGAAAATCGCAAACGCGTGCAAGGGCTGTTTGAAGACAGAATTGCTTGAACGCAACATGTCGGGTCCACGCATTCCAAATGGCGTGAACATCGTCGATGTTCTGGCCATAAAGCCCGGCAAAATGGGTTGGGACCATGTCATCATCATTGCAGGACACATCGACAGCCGCGTCTCCGACGTCATGGATTTTACCAAAGACGCGCCCGGTGCCAATGACGATGGATCGGGCAGCGCGCTGGTAATAGAGGCAGCACGGATCATGGCACAACAGCCACAGACCGAAGCAACAATCGTGTTTGCGCTGCTCTCGGGCGAAGAACAGGGGCTGATGGGCGGGCGGCTGCTCGCGGAGACTGCCAAGGAACGCGGTTGGAAAGTCTCCGCAATGTTGAACAACGACATTGTTGGCGGCACGCTTGGAACCGACGGACGCCGGGTTGAAAATGTCGTTCGCGTCTTCAGCGAAGGCATTCGCGCATCTGAAGATTTGGCCGGTCAGATGGCGCGGCGCAACAGCGGCGGCGAAGATGACGGCCCCAGCCGCTCATTGATGCGCTATGCCGACAACGTCGCGGCGCAGAAATTTCCCGAAGTGACGCTTGATGTTTTTGGTGTCCGCCGCCCAGACCGGTTTGCACGCGGCGGCGACCATTTGGCCGCACTTGAGCTAGGCTTTCCTGCCATCCGGTACACGGTGGGTGTCGAAAATTATCATCACCAGCATCAGGATCTGCGCACCGAAAACGGTATTGAATATGGCGACACTGTCGACAAGATGGATTTTGACTATCTCGCAAAGGTGACGATGTTGAACGTGCTGACCGCGCGCGCTCTGGCTGAGGCACCGCCAGCACCTTCATCGGCGACATTGGGCGGCGCAGTAACATCGGATACAACGGTAAAGTGGGACGCGGCCCCCGGTGCAAAGCGCTACCGTTTGTACCAACGCCGCGCCGACGCGCAGGTTTGGACTTTTGTGCGTGATGTCGAAGGCACGGATGCGGTGCTTAAGGGCGTAATCGTTGACGACCATTTTGTGGGCGTAAGCGCGGTTGGCCCCAATGGCGCAGAAAGCGTCATTACCTTTGGTGGTCTACCCCCGCGCCGATAAGTATAAAGGCGCAGCCATTTCTGACTGCGCCTTTATCATTACCCCCTCGGTAAATCCAGTTGAGCCGCGTCAGGCGACCAGCGGCTGCTCCATATCGTCGAGATCACGCAACACATAGCCACGGCCCCAGACGGTTTCGATGTAGTTTTCGCCCATGCAGGCCAGCGACAATTTCTTGCGCAGCTTGCAGATGAAGACGTCGATAATCTTCAGTTCAGGCTCGTCCATGCCGCCATATAGATGGTTCAAGAACATTTCCTTGGTCAACGTCGTGCCTTTGCGCAGGCTCAACAATTCAAGCATCGCATATTCTTTACCGGTCAAATGCACGCGGCTGCCGTCGACTTCGACAGTCTTTGCGTCGAGGTTCACCGACAATTTGCCGGTGCGAATGACGGATTGTGAATGGCCCTTTGAACGGCGCACCACAGCGTGGATACGTGCAACCAGTTCCTCACGATGGAATGGCTTGGTCACATAGTCATCGGCGCCAAAGCCAAAGGAGCGGACCTTTGAGTCCATCTCGTTAATGCCGGAAAGGATGAGCACCGGGGTCTGCACCTTGGCAACGCGCAGCTTCTTCAATACATCATATCCGTGCATGTCGGGCAGATTCAAGTCGAGCAAAATGATATCATAATCATAGAGCTTGCCGAGATCGAGGCCTTCCTCACCGAGGTCAGTAGTGTAAACATTGAAACCTTCGGTCGCGAGCATCATTTCGATGGCCTTGGCCGTGGTAGGTTCATCTTCAATTAAAAGCACACGCATTGGGCAAACCCCTTTTTGAAACCCTGCACCCCCGAAGCAACCCGGTCTTGGCTAACGATGCTTCGAACTTTATTAACCATAAGGGAAATGAACTGAAAAGGTTAATTTGGTGTTAATGCTAGGATTTGCGCGAGTCGTGACATTTATGTCTGGGCAGAGTGACTCATTTCCGCGGATTTAGAGCATGTGATGTGCCAAAAAATTCTTTCGTCCTGACACTGAATTTTCGTTGTTTGGGCTATGATTTGAGAAAAACAATGGACAGCCAGGTCACAATGTTAACGAAATACCGGCGCAATCCACTTCGGCTTCCCGACTTATTTATGGTCGCCCGAGTTGCATGACCAGATAATCGATCAGCGCGGTCACCCGTTGCGGTCGAATGGTACCGGGCGGTGTTACCAGATGTAATGCGACCTTTGGCGGCCGCCAGTCTTGTAATATCGGCAAAATATTGCCGTTCGCCAGATCCTCGTCGGAAATGAAATCGGGCACTACGGCGATGCCGTGACCGGACCGCAGGCTGTGCAACATGGCATCGCTGTTGTTCGCACGTAGTCGTCCGCGCGGGCGCACCGCTACCTCCTCACCCGCCGCATTTGTGAACCGCCAGAGCTCAGGGGTCGTCAACAGCGAATAACGTAGGCACTCATGCTCGCCGAGTTCGGCAGGGTGGCGCGGCGTTCCCATGCGTTCCAGATAGGCTGGCGCGGCGACAATATGGGTTTGCACGTCACGTAGCTTTCGTGCGCGCAGGCTGCTGTCGGGAAGCGCGGCAATGCGCAG
>NZ_JBKJMB010000125.1:0-20195 GCF_046596595.1 Sphingorhabdus sp. | reverse complement strand
TCTTGCTCATCTGTAGTTTCCTCTTATCAGAGATTCGTTCAGCGCACGCATATAGGGGCCTTTTATGACAGGACAAGAATTGGCTGCAGCCAGCAGAACGCCAACACATGAAGGCGTAAAAAGAGCGATGGCAAAAATTGCAGATATCCTGCCTAAAACGCCGTTGCTTCCGCTTGATGTCGATGGCGTGACCATCTGGTGCAAGGCCGAGATGCTTCAGCCGATTGGTTCGTTCAAGATCCGGGGCGCGTGGCACCGGCTTTCTGACTTGAGCGCCCAAGAGCGGGCACTTGGCGTTGTGGGCGTATCGAGCGGGAACCACGCACAAGGCGTCGCATGGGGCGCACGAAGGCTTGGAATAGACGCAACAATCGTCATGCCTTCCAACGCACCTCAAATGAAACTGGATGCGACAAGAGCGCTTGGTGCGAAAGTCGTATTATACGACCGCGCGACCGAATCGCGTGACGCTGTCGCTGCTGGCCTGACTGCTCAGAGCGGCGCGACACTGGTGCATGCCTTTGGCGACCCGTGGGTAATCGAAGGGCAAGGCTCCGCTGGTATAGAAATCGCCGACCAACTGAAGGCAATTGGCCTCAGCGGACCAGACATGATTGTATCATGCTGCGGAGGGGGCGGGTTAGCGTCGGGCCTTGCGCTGGCTTGTCCTGATGCAGAAATAGCCATTGTTGAACCCGAGGGCTGGGACGATATCATCCGGTCTCTTGAGGCGGGTGAGATATTACCAGTCGAAGATTTATTGCACCCGACCTATTGCGATGCCTTGCAGACGCCTCAGACCTATCCCGTTAATTTCAACGTTTTGCGGCAGCGTGTGTCGCGTGGCGTCTCGGTGACAACAGACGAAGTTGCCGCAGCCATGCGTGTGGTGTTTGAAAAGCTGCATCTTGTTGTTGAACCGGGCGGGGCGGTTGCGCTTGCCGCTGTTCTTGCCGGCAAATTGCAGCCGAAAGGCGTCACTGCAGTGACATTGTCCGGCGGCAATGTGGATCGGGAAATCTTCGTTAAGTTGTTGGCTCAGGCGGCCTGAGCAACCCGGATTTCCATCCGTCCCCAGATTTCCACAAGTGCAGACGTCAAACTACGCATCATGGCCTCGTCATGCTGCGGACCCGGCGTGAAGCGCAAGCGCTCCGTTCCGCGCGGAACGGTGGGATAATTGATGGGCTGCACATAGACGCCATATTCGGCCAGCAATATGTCGCTGATCTTCTTCGCCTTGACTGGGTCACCGACCATCAAGGGCACGATATGCGTGTTGCTCATCATCACCGGCAGGCCAGCGTCGGCAAAAAGCATTTTAAGCATGGCGGCATTGGCCTGCTGTGCGTCGCGCTCTTCGCTTGATGCCTTCAAATGACGGACAGAAGCCAACACACCGGCCACCAGTACAGGCGAAAGGGACGTCGTGAAGATAAAGCCGGGCGCGTAAGAACGGATCACGTCGATGATGTTCCGGTCGGCCGCGATATAGCCGCCCATGACACCAAATGCCTTGCCGAGCGTGCCTTCAATAATTGTGATTCGATCCGCCACTTCATCACGCTCGGAAATACCGCCGCCGCGTGCGCCATACATGCCAACGGCGTGAACTTCGTCACAATAAGTGACCGCGTTATATTTGTCGGCAAGGTCACAGATTGCACCAATGGGTGCAACATCGCCATCCATCGAATACACGCTTTCAAACGCGATGAGTTTTGGGACTTCCGAATCGTCGGCAACAAGCAATTCTTCGAGATGTGCAAGATCGTTGTGCCGCCATACGCGCTTTTCGCAACCCGCATTGCGGATGCCTGCGATCATGGAAGCGTGATTCAGTTCATCCGAATAAATGATGCAACCAGGCAGGACCTTGGCGAGCGTCGATAGGGTCGCGTCGTTGGACACATAGCCAGACGTAAACAACAATGCGCCGTCCTTGCCATGAAGGTCGGCAAGTTCGGACTCGAGCTCAATGTGGTAATGCGTATTGCCGCCGATGTTGCGGGTCCCGCCGGAGCCAGCACCTACATCGTGCAGCGCGTCTTCCATGGCAGCGATCACCTTGGGATGCTGTGCCATGCAGAGATAATCGTTCGAACACCACACCGTGATATCCTTGGGTCCATTATGCCCGGCAAAACACCGCGCATTGGGATAAGACCCTTTATTGCGCAGGATGTCGATAAACACACGATAGCGGCCTTCGGCATGAAGCCGGGCAATCGCCTTTTCGAAAACAGCATCGTAATTCACGGATACTAACCTCGGTTTACGCCACGGCTGTGGCACCTCGTTGGCCATTAATCGCGGGAAATGCAAAAATCCAGCGCGAACGACTTGCAATAAGCATCATTTCTGATGCGCTTATTGCGATATTTTCGTTCAGAGTGATGTAATCTGCGTCAAACCATAAGAATATAGCGCAGGCCGTAGCGTCTCTAGCGCCAATATGTCTCCCGTCGTCACAAATATCCCCGGCGCGGCTCGGTCGGGCCAGCTTTGATCCCGCATTAAATGGCAGATGCGCCGGGCAATTCCATAGGCTCCATCAACAAATTTCATGGTCGGTGCAACAGCTTGCAATTCATCCTGAACAAGCGGGAAATGCGTGCAACCAAGCACCGTGACGTCTAAGCGACCGCCGTCTCGTTGGTCGATCAAGCCAGCCATTGCACTTGCATAAACCGCAGGGTCAACGCTTTCACCGCGCAACTTCAACTCGGCAGCGTCCACCAATTCTGGCGCGGCGTGGCGTAACAATGTCATGCCCTGCGCATGGTCGGTATGCAGCCGGTCAACATAGGCCTGACGAATCGTCGCTGCGGTCCCAAGTAGCCCGATGACGCCTGACTGCGTCGTTTCAGCAGCCGGCTTGATGGCAGGTACGGTGCCGACAACCGGCACGTCCAGAGCGGCGCGCACATGCGTTAGCGCAACGGTGCAAGCGGTGTTGCAGGCAATCGTCACGAGCTGCGGCCGAAAACGCTCAACTAAGCGTCCAAGCAAGGCAGGAACGCGTGCAGCTATTTCCGCCTCGCTCTTCGTCCCGTAAGGCAGACCGGCATAATCTGCCGCAAAAATGATGGGCGCATTTGGCAACGCGTCCTGAACAGCCTTCAATACCGAGAGCCCACCAATCCCCGAATCAAAAAACAGCAGCGGCGTGATATTGTGGTCGTTTAACATGAAACGCGGGTATACCGCTAAAGCCCGGCTTGCAAGTTGATGGCCTTGAGCGGGCGGAACAAAACAGCTACACAATACAGAGATTTAGAGGATTCGGCTGGTGAATGATTTTTGGTTCAACATGGGGGCGAGCTTGCTGCTTGGCTATGCGCTCGGCTCAATCCCCTTTGGACTGGTGCTCACCCGCATATCGGGCGGCGGCGATATCAGGACCATTGGCTCGGGCAATATTGGTGCAACCAACGTCCTGCGGACCGGACGCAAGGGACTTGCTGCGCTTACGCTGCTCTTCGACCTCCTGAAGGGCCTATTTGCCGTCTGGCTGGCCAACGAATTTTTCCCGGGTGGAGCTATTTTGGCGGCGGCGGGTGCGTTTTTTGGGCACTTATATCCCGTTTGGCTGGGGTTTAAGGGCGGCAAGGGCGTTGCGACCTACGCAGGGATCTTGTTCGGATTGTTTTGGCAGGGCGGGGCGATTTACGCGGTTATTTGGGTAGGTCTTTTAGTGATAACCCGGATTTCATCCCTGGCTGGATTAGTAGCAGCATTATCCGCCCCTATAGCGGCCGCCATTTTCGGTTATTATGATCTGGTTGCGATGCTGACAGCTTGCACCCTCATCATTTTCTGGAAACACCGGGCGAATATCGAAAGCCTGATGGATGGCACCGAACCGCGTATCGGCAAAAGCAAAAGCTGATCGTGCAAATGGTGGGAGGCCGCGAACTATTTGACCAGCTACGGCTCATACGATCTCCTAACATCGGCCCAGTCAGCTATCGGCAGCTCATTGCCCGTTTCGGTAATGCGCGCGCCGCATTGGAAGCTCTGCCGGACCTTGTTCGGCGCGGCGGCGGTGCGCAGACCTTGCTTGCCAGCGAAGCCGCGATTGCCCGTGAACTAGAATTTGTCCATGATTTTGGCGCGCGACATATTTTCATCGGTGATGCCGACTATCCGGCGTTGCTTTCGCATTTGGATAATGCGCCGCCGGTTATGTGTGTGAAAGGAAATCTTGGTCTTTTGTCGCGCCCGGCGGTTGCTGTGGTCGGTGCACGCAATGCGTCGGCAGGAGCGTGTCAGTTTGCAAGGCAACTGGCCTACGACCTTGGCCAAATGGACTTATCGATCGTGTCCGGTCTAGCCCGCGGAATTGACACCGCTGCGCACGCAGGTTCAATCGGTAGCGGCACCGTCGGGGTAATCGCCGGTGGCATTGACATTGCCTATCCGCCCGAAAATCGCGCGCTTCAGGATGCAATCGCCGAGAGAGGTCTCCTGATTGCCGAACAGCCGCCGGGCACAGAACCACGTGCGCGGCATTTCCCTTATCGCAACCGCATTATCGCAGGCGCCTCAAACGGAACCGTCGTGATTGAGGCTGCGCCAAAGTCGGGTTCACTGATCACTGCGCGACTTGCCGCAGAGGCAGGACGCGAAGTCATGGCTATTCCCGGCTCGCCGCTTGACCCGCGATCGCGCGGGTGCAACCAGCTTATTCGGGAAGGCGCAATATTGGTGCAAAATGCTTCGGAAATTGCCGAGCTCGTTGCGCCGCTTGACCCTCGAATGTTCGCGCCAGTTGCAACGTTTGTTTCGCCGATCATGTCCTTGTCCAACGATCGGAGCAGTGTTGAACGCAGCGCGGTCATGGACTTGATGGGCATGACCTATGTGTCGGTCGATGAGTTGGTGCGGCAGTCTGGCAGCAGTCAGGCGACCGTCCAGATGGTGTTGCTCGAGATCGAGCTTGCCGGAAAATTGGAGCGTGGAGCCGGCGGGAAAGTCCGTTTGGCCGCATGAAATAATCGACGCATTTTTCATCTTGACGACCCCCGCTTCACCCCCTCAGCCTGTACGCGTACGCGAGAGATTTTGGAAAAGCACAAATTATCATGCAATTAGTCATCGTTGAATCACCTGCAAAAGCTAAGACAATCGAGAAATATCTGGGGCCTGGATTTAAGGTTTTGGCGTCCTATGGCCATATCCGCGATTTACCGCCAAAAGACGGGTCGGTGGACCCGGACAATGGCTTTGAAATGCTTTGGGACAATTATGCCGACAAGGCGAAACAGTTAAAGGCAATCACAGACGAGGCCAAAAAGGCCGACGGCCTTATCCTTGCAACCGACCCTGACCGCGAAGGTGAGGCGATCAGCTGGCATGTTCAGGAAGTGCTCGCAAAGAAGAAGGTGTTGCCCTCGAAAGTTGGGCGTGTGACTTTTAACGCTATCACCAAGCAGGCTGTGACCGACGCGATGAAACATCCGCGCGCGCTGGATGTGGACTTAATCGATGCATATCGCGCGCGCCGCGCGCTTGACTATCTGGTCGGCTTTACTTTGTCGCCTGTGCTTTGGCGCAAATTGCCCGGTGCTAAATCTGCTGGCCGGGTACAGTCGGTTGCCTTGCGCCTGATTGTTGAACGCGAACGCGAAATCGAGGCATTCCGGGCGCAGGAATATTGGTCCGTAAAGGCAGGTATGGAGCATAAAGGGCAAAAGTTTGATGCCCGATTAAACCAATATCTTGGCAAGAAACTCGACAAGATGGATTTGAAAAACGAGGCAGATGCGGAATCCGCGCGCCTTGCCGTGGAATCTGGCCAATTCCGTGTGGAAAGCGTCGAGACGAAGCCAGTTACGCGCAGCCCGCAGCCGCCCTTCACAACATCGACCTTACAGCAGGAAGCCTCGCGCAAACTGGGCTTTTCGGCCAGCCACACAATGCGTATTGCGCAGGGCCTTTATGAGGATGGCGCAATTACCTACATGCGTACCGATGGCGTCCAAATGGACCACAGCGCCATTTCGGCTGCACGCAAATCCATCGCCGATCGCTTCGATAATGGATATCTGCCCGAGAAACCGCGGGTCTATCAGACCAAGGCCAAAAATGCGCAGGAAGCGCATGAAGCTATTCGTCCGACTGATTTTACCAAGGACAAAGTAGGTTCAGGCGACCATGGCCGTCTATATGACCTGATTTTCAAGCGCGCCATGGCGAGCCAAATGGCTTCAGCGCGCATGGAACGCACGACCGTCGATTTGCTCGATGGAACGGGACAGACTGGTCTGCGCGCAACTGGACAAGTGATGAAGTTCCCGGGCTTTCTTGCTGTTTACGAAGAAGGACTGGATGACAGCGACAGCGAAGATGGCGCTATCCTGCCTGCTATGGCGGTGGGTGATTTGCCGGCTAAACACGCCGCTGAAAAAACCCAGCATTTTACGCAACCACCGCCGCGGTTTTCAGAAGCAACGTTGGTGAAACGTCTTGAAGAACTGGGTATTGGCCGGCCATCAACCTATGCATCGACCATTCAGGTGCTTAAGGACCGCGCTTATGTTCGGGTAGAAAAAAACCGTTTCTTTGCAGAAGAATCGGGGCGTTTACTCACAGCATTTCTCGAAAGATTTTTTGAACGGTATGTCGCATATGATTATACCGCTGGTCTCGAAGATCAGCTGGACGAAATCAGCGGGGGCCGGGCCGACTGGCAGACGTTCCTAGAATCCTTCTGGCGCGATTTTAAGCCCAAGACCGCTGAAGTTATGGAGCAAAAGCCGTCGGAAGTGACCGCCGAGCTCGATATATTTCTGTCGCCTTATTTGTTTCCTGAGCGCGAGGACGGAACGGACCCACGGCTGTGCCCAAAATGCGGTGAAGGCAGGCTCGCCTTGCGCGGCGGGAAATTCGGCGCGTTTGTGGCCTGCTCCAACTACCCGGATTGTAAATATACCCGCAAATTCGCCCAGCCAGGGGGAGACGCAGGGGAAGATACCGGGCCAGAGGTCCTCGGTCAGCATCCAGAAACTCAGTTGGAAGTCAGCCGCAAATCCGGTCGCTTTGGTCCCTATTTCGAAATGGGTGAGGGCGCTGACGTTAAACGCGCTTCCATCCCCAAGGATGTTCCGGCAGAGGATATTGGGCTGGAATGGGCGGTAAAGCTCTTGTCGCTGCCAAGGACGATTGGAACGCACCCAGAGAGTGGCGAACCAGTCACCGCAAGCATTGGCCGTTATGGGCCTTATTTGGCGCATGCTGGCAAATATGCCCGGCTACAGTCAACGACTGAAGTGTTCGAGACCGGCATGAACAGCGCGGTTGTGAAACTGGCAGAAGCATTGGCCAACCCAGGCCGTGGCCGTGGGGCAGCACGGGCGCCCTTAAAGGAATTCGGCAAGCATCCGCGTACTGATGCCGAGATCAAGTTGATGGAAGGTCGCTTTGGTCCATATGTGACCGATGGGACAACCAATGCGACATTGCCCAAGTCGATTTCGGCGGATGAATTAACGCTAGAAGAAGCCGCTCAATTGATTGATGCCCGCGCGGCTATGCCGCCAAAGGGTAAACCAAAGAAGAAGGCTGCGCCCAAGAAGAAAGCGGCACCCAAAACGGCTGCTCCCAAAAAAGCTGCTGTAAAATCTAAACCCAAGGCCAAAGCGAAAAAATAGCAGGATGGCTCCGCCGCCTTTGATAAAGTCAGGGCGGCGGACGCGTTTTTATTCGACCCACTCAAGCCCTATGTCGCGGTACAGATTGCGGTCTTCGTCCCACTTGGCATAGACCTTAACGTGCAGATAGAGATGGACTTTCACCCCCATAAGTTTCGACAGTTCCATGCGCGCTGCTTCGCCAATGGCCTTGATGCGCGTACCACCTTTGCCGAGAACAATGGCGCGCTGAGTCGGGCGGGCAACAAGGATTTGTTGGTGTATCTCAAGCGAGCCATCCTCACGTTCGCTGTATTTTTCGGTTTCGACTGCGCTGGCGTAGGGGAGTTCTTCGTGTAGTTGTAGATATAGCTGCTCGCGGGTGATTTCGGACGCGATCAGGCGATCGGTAGCGTCCGAAACCTGGTCTTCGGGGAAATGCCATTCCCCCTCGGGCATAGTCTCCGCCAGCGCCGATTTGAATTCTTCCAAACCATCGCCCGTGGCCGCGCTGATGTAGTAAATCTGTTCAAACGCGCATTTATCCGTCAGTTTTGTCGTTAGCGCGAGCAGTTTATCCTTCGCCGCAATATCAACCTTATTCAGAACAAGCCATTTGCGTTCTGGCCGATCCTTAAGCCCTTCAAGGATTTTTTCGACCTTTGGTCCGGCGCCGGCACGGCCGTCAACGATCAAGGTAATCAGGTCGGCATCACCAGTGCCATCCCAAGCAGCGGCAACCATGGCGCGGTCAAACCTGCGCTGGGCGGCAAATATGCCCGGCGTGTCGACCAAGATGATTTGCGTCTCGCCCGCCAAGGCAACGCCGAGCATACGCGTTCGCGTGGTTTGGGCCTTTGGACTGACAATCGCGACTTTCTGTCCAACAAGAGCGTTGACCAAGGTCGATTTGCCCGCATTTGGGGCGCCGATAACAGCAACATGTCCACATCTTTTGGTCATGCGTTGGCTTCCAGAAATGCAAGGGCAGCAGCAGTTTCGGCAGCTTGCTTGCTATTGGCTGATGCCGTGACGGGCGCAAAGCCCTTGACGGTAACGGTGATTTCAAATCTCATGGCGTGGGGAGGGCCTTCTTTTTTGGTAATGACATATTCTGGAACCTTGCGGCCATGGGTGGCGCACCATTCCTGAAGTTCGGATTTGGGGTGTTTGGGTGCCCCATTGGCGGTTTCGAGCAGGGGACCCCATAGTCGTTCGATGAGCCTGCGTGCAGCATCCAGACCATGGTCAAGATAGTGCGCGCCGATGATTGCCTCCATGACGTCACCCAAGACGTTGTCGCTTTGTTGTGCACCGTCGTCGCGCGCTTGCTTACCAAGCCGCAGATAAGGCGGCAGGCCGATTTGGCGGGCAATGTCAGCACAGGTAGCGCCCGAGACCAAAGCATTAAGACGGTGCGAAAGACGTCCTTCTGCCTCATCTTTGTAACGATGGTAAAGCATATCGGCAATGACCAGACCCAAAATCCGATCGCCCAGAAATTCCAGCCGCTGGTAATCAGGCTGCCCGGTACTGCCATGTGTTAAGGCGCGGTAGTACAATTCCCGGTCTGTCGGGGTTTCGGGGAGCAACGCGGCCAGCCATAGGTCGTGGTCGCTGTTAGTCAAAAACCCTGTCCCATACGTTCAGGACGCATGGCGGTGAACCACGTCCATGGTAGCAACCAATAGGAAGAGCCATCAGTGGAAAAAACAGATACGAGCGCACGTCCAACAAGGTTCTCTTGTGGTACTATGCCAATGGCGCCCGGCTTATCGATGGGCGACCACCGGCTGTCTGCGCTGCGGTCGCGATTGTCACCCATAAGAAACAGGTCATTTTCACCAACAACAAATGCCTCGGTATCGTCACCCTCTAGACCGTTTTCGAGGTCAAGAATTTCATAGGTCTTGCCCTCAGGCAATGTCTCACGAAAGCGGGGATAACGACACTGCGTTCCGCCGTCGACGCTTGGCTCTTCCATATTCGCCCGCCAGCAGGGAAACGGGTTGCGGTCAAGCTCTGCTGTATCGCGCATGTTCTGCGTGACCGGTATCACCAAGTCTTCAATGCGCTCTTTCTTTACGGCAACACCGTTGATTTCCAATATGCCGTTGCGCATTTGGATGACGTCACCAGGCAGGCCAATGACCCGCTTAATATAGTCCGTTCCGTTGGACATCGGGGCCTTGAACACCACGACATCGCCGCGATCGGGTTGGCTCGCGAATATTCGTCCCTGAATAACAGGTAATGAAAAAGGCAGGCTGTTATTTGAATAGCCATATGGCCATTTCGCGACCAACAGATAGTCGCCGATCAGCAAGCGCGGTTGCATGGACTCCGAAGGAATATTAAACGGCGAAACGATGAAACTGCGCAGGATGAGAACGAACAGGGCAAGTTTCAAAAGAAAACTTCCATATTCGCGCCATTCTGAGGATGCCGTTGATGAGGACTGCTGGGCGGACGCGGCTGCGTTGTTTACGTCCGGCTTTTCGGTGTTTGAAGTCACATAATCTCGCAAAATAATAATGTCGGATGACGGTTTGGCTGGCCTTTTATCTTGTAGGCGCGTTATTTGCCAGCGCCGAGATTCACAAGAGGGCGGTCAAGCCGTCAAGCAAAGGAAAATTGATGACTGACGACCTTTGGACTGAGTTGGAACAACATCAGCCTTCATCGCTCACGGATCTATTTGCATCGGACAAGGATCGGGTTGGTCGTTTGACATTGGAACAGTCCGGACTGCGTTTTGATTTGTCCAAAACGCATCTTGATGATGAAGTCATTGGACTTTTCACAAACCTTGCCGATCACATGAATCTTGAAGGCGCTACGGCAGCTTTGTTTGCTGGTGCAGTAGTCAACGTGACTGAAGATCGCGCGGCAGAGCATCCTGCAGAACGTGGCAACGGAGACGTAAGCGCCGTAGCCAATGCGCGCGCTCTTCAGGACAGAATGCGTGGCCTCGTTGAAGCGATTGATGCAGGTGCAATGGGCGATATCCAACACATTTTGCATATCGGTATTGGTGGATCCGCGCTTGGTCCCAAATTGCTCGTAGACGCGCTTGGCCGCGATGGCGCGCGTTATGACGTCAAAGTTGTTTCCAACATCGATGGTGCGGCGCTGACCGAAGCGGTGAAGCATATGGATCCTCACAAGACAATCGTTGCCATCGCCTCCAAAACCTTCACCACTACGGAAACGCTGCTGAACGCCACGAGCGCGATGGAGTGGATGCGCGACGGCGGCGTTGACGACCCATATGCGCAGCTGATCGCGCTGACGGCCTATCCTGAAAAGGCCCTCGAGTGGGGCATTGATCAAAGCCGAATACTGCCCTTTAACGAAGCTGTAGGGGGCCGATATTCTTTGTGGTGCTCGATTGGCTTTCCGGTTGCGCTTGGCCTGGGGTGGTCAGTGTATCAGGAATTGCTTGAGGGCGCCGCCGCGATGGACCGCCATTTTCGCAATACACCCGCGTTACAAAACGCACCAACGATGGCAGCGTTTGCGGATTTATATTATGCCCAAACCAAGGGATGCCAGACCCGCGCGGTTTTCGCCTATGACGAGCGTTTGCGCCTGCTGCCGGATTATTTGCAGCAACTTGAAATGGAATCCAACGGCAAATCCGTAACCGCTAATGGTACGCCATTGGGTCGGAAAAGCGCGCCTGTAACATGGGGCGGTGTGGGCACCGATGCACAACACGCCGTATTTCAGTTGCTTCATCAAGGAACACACCTAATTCCAGTTGAATTTGTCGCCAGCAAAACGCCAGGACATGATTTTGATACGGCGCATCATGAAACATTACTCGTGAACTGCTTTGCGCAAGGCGCTGCCTTGATGGCAGGCCTGAAGTCGGATAATTTGGCCCGCAACTATTTTGGCGATCGGCCATCGACGACGATTCTGATGGACGACGTCACGCCGTCAACGCTCGGTGCTTTGATTGCCTTTTACGAGCACCGGACATTTGTGAACGCAGTTTTGCTGGGCATCAACCCGTTCGACCAATTTGGCGTAGAGTTGGGCAAGCAAATCGCCAAACGTATCAGCGACAACGGCCCAAGCGGTTTTGACCCATCGACTAGTGCTTTGATTGAAGCGGCGCTTGGGGATATTTAAGCGATCGCAATTTGTTCGATAAGTCAGGTTGGGAATTCTTATTGGTAAATGCACCCGACATCGCCATATCGCCCTGACACTGGAAAGAATAATATATGGCTGAATTTGATTACGACCTTTTTGTCATTGGTGCGGGCTCCGGCGGCGTCCGTGCGTCGCGAATTGCCGCGTCGCATGGTGCACGGGTCGCTATTGCAGAGGAACATCGCGTTGGTGGCACATGCGTCATCCGGGGATGTGTGCCCAAAAAGCTATTGGTCTATGGGGCACATTTCGCTGAAGACATTCAGGATGCCCAGCGTTTTGGCTGGGATACGAAGGGTGCATCGTTCGACTGGAATATATTGCGCGACAATGTGGCAGCCGAGGTAAACCGGTTGGAAGGCCTTTATGGTCAGACACTTGGTAACAATAAGGTCGAAGTTTTTCACGAACGCGCGGTTATCACTGGTCCAAACAGCGTCCGGTTATCTGGCGGGCGCGAAATCACGGCCACGACGATCCTGATTGCGACCGGTGCATGGCCATCCGTGCCTGTCATCCCCGGGGCTGGCCATGGCATCACTTCAAACGAAGTGTTCAGCTTGCCTAAGCTGCCAAAACGCGCAGTCATCGCAGGCGGCGGGTATATTGCAAATGAGTTTGCAGGTATTTTCAATGAATTAGGCGTCAAAGTTAATCTTGTAACACATGGTGACCGCGTGTTGCGCAGTTATGACGACGAGATCGTCGACAGGCTGGTCGACATAAGCCGCCACAAGGGCATCGATATCCGTTTCAACTTCGCCTTCAAATCGATCACCAAAAGGGACGATGGTACCCTCCTGCTCGAAGGAAACGATGGCAAAACGATTGAAACCGATTTGCTGTTGTGGGCCATTGGCCGAACGCCACACAGCACGGGGTTGAATCTTGAACAAATCGGCGTAGAACTCGGCAAGGATGGATCCGTTAAGGTCGGAGACGACAGCCGTACCAATATCCCCAGCATATACGCCGTCGGTGACGTCACCAACCGCGTGCAGCTCACCCCAATTGCCATCCGCGAAGGGCATGCATTTGCTGACAGCGTCTTTGGGAACAAGCCGCGCACCGTGAACTATGATTATATCCCAACCGCGGTTTTCAGTAATCCCCCAATTGCCAGCGTAGGCATGACCGAGGCAGAGGCGCGCGCGGAATATGACGACGTCAAGGTATACAAAAGCGATTTCCGCGCGATGAAAAATGTTCTTGCGGACCGGAATGAGCGCGCTTTGTATAAAATGGTCGTGGCTGGTTCCGAAGAGCGCGTCATTGGCCTTCATTTGATTGGGCCAGACAGCGGTGAAATATTACAAGCGGCGGCCATCGCCGTCAAAGCTGGGCTGACCAAGCAGGATTTCGACGATACCGTTGCCTTGCATCCAAGCATGTCGGAAGAGCTGGTTTTGATGAAGTAATCAGGGGAAGTAGGTCGGCAAGTCGCCGTGCTTCCATTGCGGATATCGCGTCATGATCTGCGCGAACAACCTACTCGTTGCCAGCGTTTCCAGCCATACTTGCAGCGCTGGCCAGGGCTGCGCGGCGAACCAGTCCGCGTCGGTCGCGGCAAATTGCCTGACAAAGGGGACCGTCGCGATATCGGTAAATCCGCGTCTTGGCCCTGCAAGGTAGGGCGAAGAAACCAACGCATTTTCAAGCGTCTCCAGATGCGTACCTGCAGAGTCACGATGCGCCAGCCCGTCGGCCAAGCCGTATCGGTGCGGATATTTATAGCGGTCCAGTGCGTGCTTGAACGGGCCGTCATTGTCGACAATCAAATCTTTGTCGATATGTTCCAGCCAGCCTTCGGGATCGCTCCGGCCGAGCGCCCAGCGCATGATATCAAGGCTTTCTTGCAGCACAGTTCCGTCTGACAAGGCCAAGACCGGTACTGTTTCCTTCGGTGATGCCTCACGAAGTTCCGGAGGCTTATCACGCAGCACCACTTCGCGTAGTTCAACGTGCACCCCGCTCACGGCTATCGCCATGCGTGCACGCATTGCGTAGGGGCACCGCCGAAAGCTGTAGAGGATGGGGCGATCAGTCATCGCTGCGCGGGTTGACGCCGATATGTTGCTCACCCCGTTTCTTGGCCAGTGCAATCTGTCTTTGACGTTCGGCAAACCGTGCCCGGTCGTCGTCACTGCGCTCGGCAAAACAAGCGGGACAGGATACGCCTTCAATGAAATGTCCCGAAGCCCTGTCCTCTTTCGAGATCGGGCGACGGCACGCGTGGCACAGTTCCATTTCGCCTAATTCAAGGCCGTGTTTCACTGACACACGTTCGTCGAACACAAAACATTCGCCTTGCCATTTGCTTTGTGCTTCCGGGATGTTCTCTAGATAGCGCAATATCCCGCCCTCAAGGTGATAGACTTCTTTGATACCCTCGGCTTTCAGGAAGGCAGTCGATTTCTCGCACCTAATTCCGCCCGTGCAGAACATAGCGAATTTGGTTTTGCCTGACGTCAATTCCGCCCGATGCGCACGGAACCATTCGGGAAACTCGCTGAAAGATTTTGTCTGTGGGTCGACCGCGCCTTCAAAGCTCCCGATCGCCACCTCATAATCATTGCGGGTGTCGATCAGCACGGTGTCAGGGTCGCAGATCAGCGCGTTCCAGTCTTCTGGTTGCACATAAGTGCCCACCTCACGCTTCGGATCGATCCCGTCGATGCCAAGCGTGACGATCTCTTTTTTGATGCGTACCTTCATCCGGTAAAAGGGCATTTCCTCGGCATGCGAATATTTGACGTCGAGATCGGCGCAGCCCGGAAGTGCACGCAGATAATTGATGAACGCATCGATTGCCGACGGGCTGCCAGCGATGGTGCCGTTAATACCTTCGTGCGCGAGCAATATCGTGCCTTTGATGCCGCCCGCTTTGCACTGTTCCAATATTTGCGGCTGAAGCATTTCTGGCGCGTCAAACGAAACAAACCGGTACAGCGCCGCGACTTTGATGGGATGAAGGTCTTCCATATTGCGGGCCTATACCCTGCTTTTTGCAATTTTGCAGCTTCGATTGTCCGCACCGGCGCGCGCAATTTAATCGCATGATTAATTTGCAATTGCATTGACAGGATGCCAAAGCTTCACGCAACAAAATTGCTTATGGGGAGTGCCATGTCGGCCAATATCGCTGAACTGGAAGCGCGACGCGCCGCGTCGAAAATGGGTGGTGGGCAAAAGCGGATTGATGCCCAGCATGCCAAAGGCCGCCTGACCGCGCGTGAACGGCTCGACATATTGCTCGATGAAGGTAGCTTCGAAGAACTTGACGCTTATGTCACGCACAATTGCACTGATTTCGGGATGGCGGATCAGAAAATCCCCGGCGACGGCGTGGTGACGGGCAGCGGCACGATCAATGGTCGCCTCGTTTATGTTTATAGCCAGGATTTCACGGTCTTTGGCGGCTCGCTTTCCGAAGCGCATGCGATGAAGATCTGCAAGGTCATGGACAATGCAATGAAGGTCGGCGCGCCCGTGATTGGCCTTAACGACAGCGGCGGCGCGCGTATTCAGGAAGGCGTCGCAAGTCTCGGGGGCTATGCCGAGGTTTTCCAACGCAATGTGCTGGCGTCCGGCGTCGTCCCGCAAATCAGCCTCATCATGGGGCCATGTGCCGGCGGCGCGGTGTATAGCCCTGCGATGACGGATTTCATCTTCATGGTGAAGGACAGCAGCTACATGTTCGTGACTGGTCCAGACGTTGTCAAAACGGTGACCAATGAGGTCGTAACGCAAGAAGAATTGGGTGGTGCGATTTCGCATACGACGAAATCGGGCGTGGCCGACAATGCATTCGAAAATGATGTGGAGGCGTTGCTTTCGGTCCGCGATTTCTTCGACTATTTGCCCGAGAATAATCGCACTGGTGTGCCGGAGCGTCCTACCGAAGACGCGTGGGATCGTATTGAGCCCAGCCTCGATACGCTGATCCCGCCAAGCGCAAACCAGCCATATGACATGCATGAGCTGATCCGCAAAACGGTCGACGAAGCTGACTTTTTTGAAGTGCAGCCAACACATGCAGCAAACATCATCATTGGCTTTGGCCGAATCGAAGGCCGCACGATCGGTATTGTTGCTAATCAGCCGATGGTGCTGGCCGGCGTTCTCGATATCAACAGCTCCAAAAAGGCCGCGCGCTTTGTGCGCTTTTGCGACGCGTTTGAAATTCCGATCGTCACCTTTGTTGACGTCCCCGGATTTTTGCCCGGAACGGCGCAGGAATATGGCGGCATCATCAAGCATGGTGCGAAACTGCTCTTCGCTTATGCCGAGGCAACCGTTCCCAAAATCACCGTTATCACCCGCAAAGCCTATGGCGGCGCCTATGACGTGATGGCGTCGAAGCACTTACGCGGTGACCTCAATTATGCGTGGCCGACCGCGGAGATCGCTGTGATGGGCGCGAAAGGCGCGGTAGAAATCATTTTTCGCGGTTTATCGAGCGAGGAGCAAGCGGTGAAGACGGCGGAATATGAAGACCGCTTCGCCAACCCCTTTGTCGCGGCGAGCAAGGGCTTTATCGACGAGGTGATCTACCCGCATTCGACACGGAAGCGGATTGCGCTGGGCTTACGAAAATTGAGGAACAAGGCGTTGGAAAACCCTTGGAAGAAGCATGATAATATTCCGTTGTGATAAGGAGGGATTGACAAAATGGAATGGTCGACGCTCGATATAGTCAGTGGCTTCTTTTATACTTGGGTTGTCGGATTACTTCCTGCAGTTATTGCCCGTTACGTGGTCGTAAAGAGGCCTTTGTCAAATAGGTCATCGATTATTATAGCGTTAGTTTTCTGCATTATTTTCGCTATTGGAGGTATGTTTTTTAAAGGTTTTGCGGGTGATCCCAGTCCGCGATTTAGTCCCGCATGGGTTTTGGTTTTCTTCGTTGCTCGTTGGATTATGCGGCGGAGTGGTGACTCTCAAGCTGACCTTATTGCCAAACTTCAGGTCATGATTGATTACCCTGCTACTGAACCGGATCGACTGGTTTGGGCCAAGGATCGCCTTGCCAAATTGCAAATAAAGACTGCCAAATGAAACTCGGCCGTCTCAACCACATCGGCGTCGCAACGCCATCCATCGCGGATAGCATCGTATTCTACCGCGACGTCATGGGTGCGACCAAAATCCATGATCCGTTCGACTTGCCCGAACAGGGCGTCAAGGTGTGCTTTGTCGACACGCCGGGTGCAGATGGTGCGCTCAACGGCACGCAAATTGAGTTGATCGAGCCTTTGCCGGGGAATGCCTCCATCACCGCGTTTCTCGAGAAGAACCCAGCGGGTGGACAGCATCATGTCTGTTACGAGGTACCCGATATCCATGCCGCCAAGGCCGAATTTGAAGCGATGGGCAAACGCGTGTTGGGCGAGCCACGTATCGGCGCGCATGGGACGCTGATATTCTTTGTGCATCCCAAGGATATGCAGGGGGTGCTGACAGAAATTATGGAGGTTCACACTGGCAATGATGCCCATGCGAGTGGCACCGCATCATGATTTTATACGATACGCCAAGTCCAGCCCCAAACCCGCGCCGGGTCCGCATGTTCGCAGCGGAAAAGGGCATTGTTCTGCCGCTTCAGTCCGTTTCGCTGATGGCGCGCGAGCACAAAAGCGCGCAGCATCTCGCGCGCAATCCGCTTGGCCAGACGCCAGTGCTCGAACTGGACGACGGCACGACAATATCGGAAAGCGTCGCCATCTGCCGTTATCTTGAAGCTATCTATCCAGATGTGCCTTTGTTCGGCACCAGCGCGCTTGAAATCGCCCAAGTCGAAATGTGGATCCGGCGTACCGAGTTCACGCTGGGCGGGCCAGTGCGCAATTACTGGGTGAATGTCCATCCGTTTACCGCGCAGGTCGTGCCTGAACGGTTCGAGGATTTCGGCAACGCCAATGTCCCGCACATTATGGCCGCGATGGCATTTTTCGACGCTGCACTAGCACACAGCACTTTCATTGCCGGCGAGCGGATATCGATGGCAGATATCGTATTGCTGTCGACTATCGATTTTGCGGCATTTATCGGGTTCGCGATACCGGAAAATTTGACCAATTTGCGTCGCTGGCATGCAGACATGTCCGCTCGGCCGAGCGCGCGTGCTTAAGGATATCTCATGAGCAAAGCAGACATTTCAGACTGGACCCAAGCCGCGGCTAAAGAGGTCAAGGGCAAGGACCTCACATGGCACACGCCGGAGGGCATCGCCGTAAAGCCGCTATACACGGCCGAAGACGCCAATGGGCAGGGGATTGATCCCGGCCTGCCCGGTTTTGCGCCGTTCACGCGCGGCGTGCGTGCGTCCATGTATGCAGGACGCCCATGGACCATTCGCCAATATGCGGGCTTTTCAACAGCCGAGGAATCCAACGCCTTTTACCGGCGCAATCTGGCTGCTGGGCAGAAAGGTCTTTCAGTCGCCTTCGACCTTGCCACGCATCGCGGTTATGACAGCGACCATCCACGGGTGGTTGGCGATGTCGGCAAGGCTGGCGTTGCGATTGATAGCGTCGAGGACATGAAAATCCTCTTCGACGGCATCCCGCTTGACCAGATGTCGGTGTCGATGACGATGAACGGTGCAGTAATCCCGATCCTCGCGTTTTTTATCGTCGCAGGTGAAGAGCAGGGAGTTGCCCAGGCGCAGCTTGACGGTACGATCCAGAACGACATCCTCAAGGAGTTTATGGTCCGTAACACCTATATCTATCCACCTGAGCCATCGATGCGGATCGTGTCGGACATCATTGCCTATACCAGCGCACATATGCCGAAGTTTAACAGCATTTCGATCTCGGGCTACCACATGCACGAGGCTGGCGCGACTGCTGTGCAGGAGCTTGCGTTCACCATCGCGGACGGCAAGGAATATGTGCAGCGCGCCATGGCTTCAGGGCTTGATATCGATGCCTTTGCAGGCCGCCTGTCGTTCTTCTTCGGGATCGGGATGAACTTTTTCATGGAAGTGTCAAAGCTCCGCGCAGCCCGGACGTTATGGTACAATGTGATGAACGAGCTTGGCGCAAAGGACGAACGTTCCAAGATGCTGCGCACACATTGCCAGACGTCGGGCGTTTCGCTGCAGGAGCAAGACCCATATAATAACGTGATCCGCACCACGATTGAGGCAATGGCCGCAACATTGGGCGGGACGCAATCCTTGCACACTAACGCGCTGGATGAGGCGATTGCTCTGCCGACGGATTTCTCCGCGCGTATTGCCCGAAATACGCAAATCGTGCTGGCAGAAGAAAGCGGCATTACCAAAGTTGTCGATCCGCTTGGTGGGTCTTATTATGTCGAGGCTTTGACAGCTGAGTTAGTTGAACAGGCGTGGACCATCATCGGTGAAGTAGATGCGCTTGGTGGAATGACCAAGGCGGTTGCGTCAGGCATGCCAAAACGCCTGATCGAGGAAGCTGCCGCCGGGCGTCAGGCACGCGTGGACAAGGGCGAAGACGTCATTGTGGGCGTGAACAAATATCGGCTTGAAACCGAAGACAAGCTCGACACCTTGGAAGTCGACAATGACTTTGTCCGGCAAGGCCAGATTGTTCGGATAGCAGCCACACGCGCCGCGCGTGATGATGCAGCGTGTACGGCGGCACTTCGCGCATTGACTGAGGGTGCCAAGGGTGGTGCAAACCTTCTGGCTCTTGCGGTCGACGCCGCTCGCGCACGAGCAACGCTTGGCGAGATATCTGATGCGATGGAGCTGGTGTTTGGCCGCTACGCAACCACGCCAGTTCCGGTTCAAGGGATCTACGGCAGTGCGCATGAATTTGACAAACGCTGGGGTCAGGTTTTGGATGGCGTTGCGTCTGTTGAGCGTCGCTTGGGACGCAAGCCAAAATTGCTTGTAGCGAAATTGGGACAGGATGGCCATGACCGGGGCGCGAACGTTATTGCTTCGGCTTTCTCTGACATGGGCTTTGACGTCGTTAGTGGCCCTCTGTTTCAGACCCCGGAAGAAACCGTTGTGATCGCGCTCCAGCATGATGTCGACGTGGTTGGCGCGTCCAGCCTTGCTGCCGGGCACAAAACGCTTATCCCCGAACTTGTGAAAGGCTTGCGCGAAGCAGGGCGCAGCGACATCAAGGTCATCGCAGGCGGCGTAATTCCACCGCAAGATTATGATTATCTGCGTGAGGCAGGCGTTCAGGGGATATATGGGCCGGGCAGCAATGTCGTTGAGTGCGCTGCCGATGTATTGACCTTGTTAGGGCACAATATGCCGCCGTTGAACGATGCCGCTTGAGAACAATTGCCACCGTCATACTGAAACAAGTTCAGGGTGACGCTAATGATAAGGGAAATTATGTCTAATCAAGTCCGCACCGATTGGACTCGTCCGGAAATCGCCGCCTTGTTTGA
>NZ_JBKJMB010000126.1:0-3089 GCF_046596595.1 Sphingorhabdus sp. | reverse complement strand
CTCTTCAGGGGATACGTCCACCCCGCCAAGTCGCCGACAATAATCGGTGTCATATGAAATGTTGCGCGGCGCAACTGGCGCTTGGCCCGATCGTGTGATCGCACTTGCCGTCCCGCCTGCGTGCTCAAGCACTAGCTTTGTCGCGATGGCGAGGCCCTGATCCAGAAAGGCCGGATCGACGCCGCGTTCAAAACGTTGGCGCGCATCGCTGGTCAATGCGAGCTTTTGACCCGTCCGTGCAATATGTTCCGGGTCGAAAAAGGCGCACTCGATCAGCACATCGGTTGTCTCCGCCGAAACGCCGCTGTGCTCGCCGCCCATGATGCCGCCAATGTCGTGCACCATCGCATCGTCGGCAATAACGGTCATGCCTGCATTGAGCGTGTAGGTTTTTCCGTTCAGTGCGGCAATTTGTTCGCCATCATTCGCCTTGCGCGCGACCAGCGTGCCTGCAAGCTTGGCACGGTCATAGACGTGAAGTGGCCGGCCAAGGTCGATTGACAGGAAATTGGTGATATCGACAAGCAGCGATATCGGTTTCTGCCCTATCGCCTTCAACTTGCTGCGCATCCATTCAGGGGAGTCGCCATTGCGGACGCCCGAAACCGACTGCGCATAAAAGGCAGGGCAGCCTTCGGTGTCGTCGGTCCGCACGTTGGGCGCGGCTTCGGTTCCCTCCGCTGGCGTGGTGAAGTCCATGCGGTAGACCTCGGTCAAGGCACGAAGCGTACCCAGCCTGGCCGCGGCCAGATCGCGCGCAATGCCGCGCACGCCCATGCAATCCTGACGGTTGGGTGTGATGCTGACGTCGATGACGGGGTCGTCAAGACCAGCCCAGTCGGCATAGACTTGCCCGACCGGTGCGTCGCCCGAAAGTTCGATAATGCCATCATGGTCATCGCCAAGCTCAAGTTCGGCAATCGAGCACATCATGCCGTTGGATTCGACGCCGCGGATGGCCGCAACCTTGAGCACCATGCCGTTCGAAGGCACCACGGCGCCTGCAGGACCAAATACGCCAAGCATTCCTGCGCGGGCATTTGGCGCGCCGCACACGACCTGAAGCGGTTCGCCGCCGGCATCGACCGTGAGTACCTGCAACTTGTCTGCCTGTGGATGAGGCGCAGCGCTCAAGACCTTGGCAATGCGGAAAGCCGACAAGGCGTCGGCGGGATTTTCAATCCCTTCGACTTCCAGACCAATGCGATTCAGGCAATCAGCCACAGCATGGATATCGGCGTCGGTATCGAGATGTTCTTTCAACCAGGATAAGGAGAATTTCATGCGCCCACGCCTCCGCTCAATGTCGGAACATCAAGTGCATTGAACCCGTAATGCTGAAGCCAGCGATTATCGCCGTCGAAGAAAGCGCGTAAATCATCCATGCCGTATTTCAGCATTGCCAGGCGGTCGACGCCAGTTCCAAAGGCAAAGCCCTGCCAGACATCTGGATCAAGCCCGCACGCTTCGATAACCTTGCGGTGGACCATGCCGGAGCCAAGCACTTCCATCCAGCCTTCGGACCCGCCGATGACGCGTTTCCCGTTTACGACCGAATAGCCCACATCGACTTCGACCGACGGCTCGGTAAACGGGAAATAGCTAGGCCGCAGGCGAAGTACGACGTCTTCACGTTCGAAATAGGCTTTCAAAAATGTCTCCAGCGTCCATTTCAAATGCCCAAGATGAATGCCCTTGTCGATGACAAGGCCCTCGATCTGGTGGAACATCGGCGTATGCGTCGCATCGCTATCGCTGCGGTATACGCGGCCAGGCGCGATGATCCGGATGGGCGGTTCCTGTGACGTCATGGTGCGGATTTGCACAGGCGATGTGTGCGTGCGCAGCACCATCTTATGGCCGTTACGCGCCATTTCGTCGGGGAAATAAAAGGTGTCGTGCATCGCGCGTGCCGGATGCGTCTCGGGGATATTGAGCGCAGTGAAATTGTGCCAGTCGTCTTCGATCTCGGGGCCTTCAGCTACGGCAAAGCCCATGTCGGCAAAGATTTCGGCTAGTTCGTCCATCACCTGGCTGACAGGATGTACCGTTCCGCGTGGTGTCTCAGGCGCAGGTAAGGTCATGTCCACGCGCTCGGTGGCCAGACGGCGATTCAATTCGACTGTTTCGAGTTCGGCCTTTTTCGTCGTGAGCGCCGCCGCGACGCTTTCACGCAGTCCGTTGATGATGGGTCCTTGCGTCTGTCGTTCCTCAGGCGACATGCCGCCCATGGTTTTCAGCAGCGCAGAAACGCTCCCCTGTTTTCCAAGCGCGCCGATCCGGACAGCTTCCAGCGCATCAATCGTTTCCGCTGCATCAATAGCAGCCATCAGTTCGGTCTGGAGCGTCGCAATATCCATAATCTTCGTCATTCCCGCGAAGGCGGGAATCTTGTGCCCGCCGCTCAATTTACGTATTGTTTTGTGCCCCCGCATTGGCTCAATGCCAATTTGGATGATGAAGCACGGTCTTTCGTTCTGAATAAGCAAAAGGGCGCGAACGGCAAGTACCGTTCACGCCCTTTTGCGCATGTTTCGAAGTTAGGGTTAAGCTGCCTTGGACAGCGCCGACTTCGACTGCGCAATGATCGTGCTAAACATGGCGCCTTCGTTCATTGCGAGATCCGCAAGAACCTTGCGGTCCAGTTCAACGCCAGCAAGCTTCAAGCCGTGCATGAATACGCCATAGGTCATGCCTTCGGCGCGGACAGCGGCGTTGATGCGCTGGATCCACAATGCGCGGAAATTGCGCTTATTTACCTTACGGTCACGATACGCATATTGGCCGGCCTTTTCGACGGCCTGACGTGCGACGCGGATCGTATTCTTGCGACGGCCATAATAGCCCTTCGCCTGCTCTAAAATTCTTTTATGTTTTGCTTTGGTGGTCACACCACGTTTGACGCGTGCCATAATCTATATCCTTTAGGTAAAAAAGTACGCAGGTCTTACAGACCGTAAGGCGCCCATTTTTTGATTGTCTTGGCATCGGGATCAGAGATCACGCTGGTGCCACGGTTTTGGCGGATATACTTGGCATTATGGCTGCTCAAACGGTGCCGTTTTCCAACGACGCCATGTTTGATCTTG
>NZ_JBKJMB010000105.1:0-2456 GCF_046596595.1 Sphingorhabdus sp. | reverse complement strand
AAAGGTTCGGACATGTGCACTCTTAATAAGATCTTACGTCCGCCCTTTATGCGCTTGTATCGAAGCCAGCAAGCTTCCCATTTGGAACACCACGCTTTGCTTATCCAGACTTAGCGCAATCGCACGACCAGCGAGCCCGCTTGCCGCCTCCCATGCGGCAATGCCCGTCTTAAGCTGTGCAATGTCGAGCGTTCGTGTGTGTTCGGCAATCAATGCAGGCGCGCGACGCAAAAACGCCTCATAGCGTGACTGGGCTGCCTTAAGCGCCAGTTTCTCCGCCAAGCCGCTACGCAGCGCATTGTCGCGGTCGCCTGAACGCAAAATTGACGTCATGGCGTCTTCGATCTCTTTGAGGTCAAGACCGAGGAAGTCGAGCGCTTGCCCGGGGCTCCCATTACCCAGGTGAATCAGCGCCTCTAACTCTTTTGAGCTGGCTTCAGGTGCCGCGTCCCGTAGAACGTCGGCCATGTCGGCACCACTTAGGGGTTCAAAGCGCAACATCTGGCACCGCGACCTGATGGTGGGCAAAAGTCTCTCGCTGGCATGGCTGATAAGAAAGAAGAACGTGCCAACAGGCGGTTCTTCAAGCGACTTAAGCAAGGCGTTAGCGCCGCCCCGTTCCAGATCATCCGCTGCATCAATAATGATTGCGCGCCTGTTACTGAGCCCTGGCCGCGTTGTCAGTGACTGCTGCAAGCCGCGGATCTGGTTAACTGTGATACTGCGTTTAAACTCGGTCGAATCGCCAACGTCATCATCGCCTTTTGGCGCGTCCTTTGGCAGTCGCTTAAGTGATAATATGTCGGGATGGGAGCCACGAGCGATCAAATTGCCATGAACGTTTTCCGGATCAACAAGCTTGGCCGCCGCACGCAAAGCAAATGCAGATTTTCCCAGTCCCCTTTGCCCTGCTAATATCCAACCATGGTGTGTTTTTCCGCTGTCGCATGCAGTGGAAAATTGCCGCCACGGCTTTTCATGCCCGACATAACCGCTCATGCGTCGTCCATTAGGTCGCTGACTTCGGTCCAGAGCCGCGCGGTAACTTCGTCTGCTGCGCCCGATGCGTCGACCAGACGAACGCGTGGTTCGCACTCGGCATAGCTGACAAAGGCGACATCAACGTCCGAATGGAAATTCTCAGTCCGCCCCTGAATGCGGTCAGGCGCGTTTTGGTCCCTAATAGCGGCGCGTGCCGCCGCTTCCTTGGCATCTAGCCGCAGGACGAGCGTACGATCGGGCATCATCCCCCTGCTGCCTATGTGATGCAGCGTCAGAATATCGGCGTCTGACAGACCAGATCCTGCGCCCTGATAAGCTCGGCTGCTGTCAATATAGCGATCCGAAATGACCCATTTCCCACTTGCCAATGCAGGCTCGATCAACCGTTCGACATGGTCGCTTCGGGCTGCGGCAAACAACAAGGCTTCTGCGCGTGGCAACCACCGCTCTGCGCTGCCACCAAGCACCATTTGACGGATAGCTTCCGCACCTTCCGTGCCGCCGGGTTCGCGGGTTATGACAACTTCCAACCCATTTTGGCGAATGTGTTCGGCCAACGCCGCAATTTGAGTCGATTTTCCAACCCCCTCGCCACCTTCGATAGAAATGAAACGACCCCGAACGCTCACCAGCGCAACAACTCAGGTTGGTTAATTGAACTGTCCGCTACAAAGGGCATGCTTTATCTGTTCCATCGTGACGTTTTGTAAGCGGCAGATCCACTCGAGTTGCAATCCAATAGGCGATGTCATGCGCCGCGTATAGCTTGGAGCAAGCAATTTGTGTGGAGACAATGTTCAAATAGGACGCAGCGTTCGTCCTAACCGACGATGAATCAGTTCCGCAACTCGTCTGCCAATAATCCCACCGACAACGCGTAAAAGTTGGAACAGTTATAATCCAATATCACGCGGTAATTTCCACCAAGCAGATAGCCAGTATTGCCGACGCCATCGGGTTCAATAAGCGTCGCCATCATGCTGTCCTTCGGCCAAAAACCCCGCTGCGGCAGAATGCCGAGTTGCCGCCACTCGGCGATAGTCTTCCACTGGCTGTGCCGCGCAACTACGCGCGGACACCGCGGCGATGACATCCGCGAGTCCAAAGTACCGCGATTCAACGATGGAGGCACATTCACCGCGAAACCCCATTCTTCGCCCCGTCGCCAGCCCGCATTTACAAAATAATTGGCGATTGAAGTCATCGCATCAACCTCGCTGCGCCAGATGTCAGCATAGCCGTCACCATCGCCGTCCCGCGCGAGCCGCAGATAGACCGATGGCAAAAATTGGGGTTTGCCGAGCGCCCCTGCCCAGCTTCCAGTGATCGCATATTGTGGAACGCCACGGTCGATCATCTTGAGCACTGCCACCAATTCCGCCTCGAACAACGCGCGCCGACGGCCTTCAAAAGCCAGCGACGCCAAAGCCTCGGGAGCATGAAAATTGCCCGTG
>NZ_JBKJMB010000072.1:0-2449 GCF_046596595.1 Sphingorhabdus sp. | reverse complement strand
CGCCGCCGATCAACTGCGTCTTTTCATCGAGCGCATTGAACGACTGGAAGAAGAGAAAAAAGGCATCGCCGACGACATTCGCGACGTCTATTCCGAAGCCAAGAGCCAAGGCTATGACGCAAAGATCATGCGGCAAATCGTGCGCTTGCGCAAAATGAGCCAGGACGATCGTCAGGAAATGGAAGCAATCCTCGACACCTACAAATCGGCATTAGGGCTGGCGTAATTGCCCTTGGTATAATTGCAAAAAAGACTCGTCATCCTGAACTTGTTTCAGGATAACGTACGACAGTCATTTGTTATCCTGAAACAAGTTCAGGATGACGATTGTTGAAAAGGAGAAGTCCCATGCTCATGACCACCACCACATCTGTTGAAGGCCAACCCGTCCGCGAATATCTTGGCGTGGTAACCGGCGAATGCATCGTTGGCGCGAACATCTTCAAGGATTTGTTCGCGGGCATTCGCGATATCGTCGGCGGCCGTGCAGGCGCATATGAAAATTCGCTGCGCGACGCCCGCGAAATCGCACTAGCCGAACTTGCCGCCGAAGCCCGCAAGCTCGGCGCGGATGGCGTCATCGGCATTGACCTCGATTATGAAGTGCTCGGCAAGGAAGGATCCATGCTCATGGTCACGGCTTCGGGAACTGCGGTAAAGTTGAGTTAAGTTAGGACTCCAGCCATACCGCAATGGCCGCAATCAGCACGACGGAGCTATTCAATGCACTATGCAGCAATATAGACGCCCGAAGTCCAAACCTTAATCGGGCAAATGCCAGTAATGGACCGGCCAGCAATTGCGGCAGAACCATTGGCACGGTCGTGAGGAGCGCGCCGCCCTCATAATTTGTCATGTGCAGTAACCCGAATACAGCCGCTACCGTCCAGAAAATGAACGGGAAATACCGCTCAAAAAACCAAATCGGTTTGGCATTCGCTCTGGTCCGGAAGAATATCTCCAAGTAGAGGCCAACTATTCCCGCCAGAATCGCAAAAAGCAGAAAACGACGCGCCGATAGTGGCAAGTCGCGTATCGGTTCGGCAAATACCACAAGTAAAATGACAGCCGCTACTATCGACACTAACATCGAAATTTGACGCGGTGTGCCTCTAAGCCATCCTCGAAATATTAACTCTTCAACAATCGGGGCTACTATTCCAGCAGCTAACCAAAACGTCCAGAGGCTGTCATAATTGTCAAAACCATTATGTTCCGGCACATCCAGTTCAAACGCAATAAGCAGTTCTTCGTAACTAATGTTGAAAAATATCAACGGAATAAATAGCAGAAGGTTGAAGAGAAAGAGCAATAATATCTGCCGCCAGATAAGCGGCGACCATTTGGTATCTGCCGCACCTATAGTCGGGCGCCTCAAAAACGACCAAAGTTCAGGAAAGATTTGAATTGCATCCCGCCAAACTCCCGGCCGACGCTCGCTATTTATCATTTATTCACGCCCAAAATGCACCGCAGCTCGAATGCTCCGCTTATGTTCAGAAAATAACTATTTTCTAATATGTTACAAGCAATTTGTGTTGTCGGAACGCACGGCGCGTCGACATTGATCCAAGCTATCGTCTTTCATATAAAACTGAAGCCGTCATGGGTGATGTTCCGCGTATGCGCGCCAAGGCAACAAAAGCTCTCATCGGCAGGTGACGAAGCGGTGTTGCCCTATTCCCCATCCCTGATGTAAGGGCGCGGCTTCATTTCCTTTAGCCAGAGAAGAGCAGAGCCATGGCAGGCCATAGCAAATTCAAGAATATCCAGCATCGCAAGGGCGCGCAGGACAAAAAACGTTCGGCGCAATTCTCGAAACTTTCGCGCGAAATTACTGTTGCAGCGAAAATGGGCATGCCCGATCCGGACATGAACCCGCGGCTTCGTCTTGCGGTCAATGCGGCCAAGGCGCAATCGATGCCCAAGGACAATATTCAACGCGCGATCGACAAAGCGGCTGGCGGCGACGCCGAAAGCTACGATGAAATGCGTTACGAAGGCTATGGCCCGGGCGGCGTTGCGATCATTGTCGAGGCGCTGACCGACAACCGCAACCGTACCGCGACCAATGTGCGCACGGCATTCAGCAAAAATGGCGGCAACCTCGGCGCGTCGGGCGCGGTCAGCCACGGTTTCGACCGGATGGGCCTGATCACCTACCCCGCCAAGGCCGGTGACGCGGACAGCGTGTTTGAAGCCGCGTTAGAGGCTGGCGCAGAAGACGTGGAGTCCAGCGAAGACGAACACAGCATCTGGACCAGCATGGACGCGCTGCACGAAGTGGCCAAAGCGCTTGAGGCGACCCTTGGCGAGGCGGAAAGTGCCAAGCTTGCCTGGAAACCGCAATTATTGGTCGAAGTCGACGAAGCCAACGCCGCGACCTTACTCAAGATGATTGACGCATTGGAAGATGATGATGACGTCCAGACCGTCTGGGGCAATTTCG
>NZ_JBKJMB010000037.1:0-5826 GCF_046596595.1 Sphingorhabdus sp. | reverse complement strand
TGGGCTTTGTCGAAACCGCAAAGATGGAAGGCCACAAGGCCATCGTGCATTTTGCCGCGGCATCGAACCTGGGCCAGATGCTCAACCGTATCTGTCTGGAAGACGGAATAGCGCTGGTCAATGTGGTGCGCAAGCAGGGACAGGTAGATTTGCTAAGAGGCCTCGGCGCAAAGCATATCGTGAATACGTCAGACGATAATTTCATGGCGCAATTGCGCAGCGCGATAGACGAAACGGGCGCTTATCTCGGCTTCGATCCGATCGGCGGCGGCACCTCTGTTGATACCTCGTTCAAGGCAATGGAACAGGTCGCGGTTGGCAAGATGAAGGAATTCAGCCGTTACGGTTCGGACGAGGCGAAGAAGATGTATATCTATGGCCGCTTGGACGTTAGCCCCACGATCCTGACGCCGTCCTATGGCTTCGGCTTCACTCTGTCGGGATGGCTGCTGTTCCCGTTCTTGCAAAAGGCGGGAATGGAAACCAGGGCTCGGATGCAGAAACGAGTGTTAGACAATCTGACCACCACCTTCGCCAGCCATTACAAGCAGAAGGTCACGCTGGAACAGATGCTCGAAAAAGACTCAGCCATCGATTACCGCGCCATGCGCACGGGCGAGAAATATCTCGTTACGCCCTAAATATCCGCGATCTCCGAATCGCTCTAGCGTGGGTCAAACGCTGCCTGCTGGCGAAGGGAATCAGTAATCCCGTTCGCCAGCAGAAACTGGTGCTGTCTTAGTTGCTTTTGAACAGTTCGTCCAAATAAGCAGCAAAGCGCGACGTCACCAACATTAACGATGGTATTTCTATAAAACTTCTGACAGTTAATTTGATTACAGCGCGGAACCGCTTTGACGAGGAGTTTATTATCAAACGTATAATTTTGGCTGCGGCCAGTGCGATTGCATTTGCCGCCCCCGTAACGGCGCAGCAGGTGCCGGTACCCTACGGCATTCCAATGTCTCTTGAGCAGGCGCAGGCAATTGTCGCGGCCGCCGAACGATCCGCTCTTGCCCGCAATTTCACAATGGCTTTCGCGGTGGTGGAGCCGAGCGGAGAACTTATTCTGTTCCAGAAAATGGATGGTACGCAATATGGGTCTGAACTCGTTGCGCGCGAAAAAGCTCGAACCGCCGCTCGCTTCAAGCGCAGCACGAAGGTGTTTTCCGATTCGATAGATGGAGGCCGCAATGCTGTCCTCAGCCTTCCGGGCTTAATCGCGGTCGAGGGTGGCGTCCCGATCGTGATGAATGGTCGGATCGTCGGTGCGCTGGGTGTCAGCGGTGGTAACTCTGTGCAGGACGGCGAAGTCGCAGCTGCGGCTCTGCTTGGGGTAAAATAGGACACTCGACCATTTTGGTCTAAAGACCATAGCCCATGGCACTGCGTCTACCGCGTCCGTCACGGTGCCGATGGCGTTGATGCAAGTTCTGGGGATAGGTTCCAAAGAAATTTCCGTAGAATGTCAGGCGGAGTTGCGGATTCCGAATAGCGACGTCATGTTTGTTCTTGATACGACGGGGTCCATGGGAAGCCCTGCCTCGGGTTCGACCGAAACCAAGATTTCTGGTCTTCGCAAGGCAGTCAAGTGTTTTTACGAGGCTTTGGCAAAGCAGAACATCACAGACGTGACGCCAGCAGATTGTGGAGAAACGGTTGACCCCTCGTCGACCAACACGGGCGGTGTCCAGCTTCGTTTTGGTTTTGTGCCGTATGCGGTCAATGTCAATGTTGGGCGGCTATTGCCGCTGGATTATATGGCTGATGGGTGGACTTACCAGTCGCGTGAACCAAAAATTGTTACAGATGCCACTGCCTCTGCCAGCTATGGAAACGAAAGTGCACCCACAACGGTTGGCACAACGAACACTGCGGTCGCAAATACAAGCTGGGCCGATTCAGAGCAGGATATAACTCAAAACGGTACGACTTATGACAAGTCTAAGTCCACAACATCTTCGCAATGTACGCAGCTGACCCCGCCTGGCTCACGCACAACCACTACGACGGGTCCAACCGAATTTGTATCCCAGTCCCCGGCCACGCCGGTTGAGTCTGATACGACGCTCACCAAAACATATGAGCAGGACACTACGACTTCCACCCGATCCTATCAGTATAATTTCATTGCGAATGGCAACAAAAAGAATGGTACTTGCGTTCTGCAATATCGGGATACTAGCCAGAATATTCGGACGGTCACTACCCAGACAACAACCCCGATAATATGGAGCCGAAACAGCTATTTTTCTGGCTGGACCTATAAACCTGTAACTTTCAATGTTGGCGCCTTGAAAGACACAACTGCAAATTCCTATCGCTCCGGACTTCAACTGCCCTTGGGGACTGACGGGGCGAACACTTCGGTATTATGGAATGGTTGTATTGAAGAGCGCCAGACATTTCGGGGACCGGACAACGACCCGTCGGATGATTGGAATCCGATCCCGTCGTCTGCGTACGACATGAATATCGATATGGAACCAACGGCCGATGCGGCGACAAAATGGGGCCCAATGCTCACCACTGCAGTGTGGGAAAGGTACCTGGTGTCAGACATCTCCGGCGTAAAAACCCGCTCGTCGACACGGACGTTGGACGACGTTTTTGTTGGCCGGAATGATGGGGTTAGTATGTTGACCCCATCTGTGAATTGCCCGACATCTGCGCAGAAGTTCCAGACGTGGACGCCAACAAATTTCCGCAATTATGTCAACAGCCTAGCCATTGGCGGTAACACATATCACGATATCGGCCTTTTGTGGGGCGCGCGCATTATGTCACCAACAGGCATCTTTGCAGCATTAAATGCGCCGGAAAATACTACAATAGAGCGGCACATGATTTTCATGACCGACGGTGAAACGAACGTCATTAACGACGACTATTCGGCCTATGGCACCCACTGGTATGACCGTCGCCAAACACCGGTAGCAACAGCGCCATCCAACACGCAACTCAATAGCCTGACGGACGCACGTTCGGCAGCGTTGTGCACCGCCATTAAAAACAAAAACATTAACCTTTGGGTAGTGTCCTACGGAAACGTTGGTTCTGCTACCAATGACCGGCTCAGAGCATGTGCGACGCCTGGCAAATTCGTTGAAGCGGCGAGTGTCAGCAGCTTGATCAGTAACTTTAAAGCAATCGCTGCCGAAATTTCCGCTCTCCGGTTGACGCAATAAGGAGGCCCGGTCATGATGTACTTTTCCCCAAACCTGATCCGTCGACAAGATGGTGCCTCGGTCATGGAATTTGGCCTTATCGCCCCAGTCGCGATGGTAATGATGCTGGGGACGATGGATATCGGGCATAGCTATTATGTCCGTGCCACGCTCGATGGTGCAATGCAGGCTGCGGCCAGGAGCTCGTCTCTTGAAGGTGCTTCGACAATTACTGCCCAAGAGCTTGTTGATCTTCGTGTGAAGGAGGCTGTGTTAACTTTGGCACCCAACGCCACCATCACATCGATACGGCGCTATTACAAAACCTTTTCGGAAGCGTCTGCGGCTCGCGCTGAAACCGTAATTGAGGCACCCGTTGGTGCAAATATGAAATGCGACCCTGGTGAAAGCTTCATGGACGCAAATCGCAATGGGATTTGGGATCCTGACGGCGGGTCGAACGGCCAAGGTGGTGCGAAGGACATCGTTATCATTAAATTCAAGGTCACGTATCCGCGCGTTTTTCCCTTGGCAAAAATGATCGGCGTGCCTGCAAACGTCGAGATGGAGTCGGGTTCTATTCTCGCTAACCAACCATATGGGGAACAAACCACTTATGGGTCTCCTGTTCAAACCAATTGTCCGTCGGCCTGATATGACAAGGAAACAGCTATCTTCAACACTTCGTCGGCTCAGACAGAACGATAGCGGCCTTGCTATGGTCGAATTTGCTGTGTCCCTGCCGTTTTTTCTCACTTTGACAATAGGGGGCGTCGAACTCGCAAATTACGCTTCAGTCGTGATGCAATTGAACCAGATTACTTTGCATACCGCAGACAGTGCGGCGCGGATCGGTTCCAATACACCAACCAGTAATAAAACTATTTCAGAAGCCCAGATTAAGGATGTGTTTGAAGGTTCATTACGTGAAGGAGACCGCATTGCCCTTGGAGGGAGCTATTCCTATGTTGACCCCGTAACCGGTGTTCCATCCATACGCGGTAACACGCGGATCATACTTTCCAGTTTTGAGGAGGTAAGCCCGTTCAATGCAGCAACGCCGCGTTACCGCATTCGGTGGCAAAGATGTTCGGGTACGAACAACATCTATACGTCGAATTACGGGACCAAAGCGACTTCGACAAGCGTAACGGGGATTGGACCCGCTGGCAGGCAGGTGACGCCTCCACCCGGTGGAGCCGTCATGTTAGTAGAACTTCAATATTATTTTAAACCATTAATTGTAAATGGGTTTACAAGGCTGACTGATCAGACAATTAGCCAAGTCGCATCGATGGTCGTTCGAGAAAACCGCGATTTGGTTGGGCCTACGGGTAGCGACGGAATTTATAACGCCGAAAACGTCACGCCTGCCTCTTGTCCCTGGGGATAAGCTGGATCGAGCCCGATTTACAGCAACGACGCAGACGACAGGCGAAGGTTAAGTGCTCAACCGCGAAAAGGACAATTTCCTATTTCGGCAAAACCCAGCGGCTTAGATGGCAATACAATCGTCCGACCATGGTGCCACAGAGTCACGCGAAGTGATTGACGGTAACGATCAATCCTACTTACCGCGCTGCACTGATCTGCCAGAACAGCTGTTTCTGAATTGATAACACTTTCATACTTATGATACCACACTGCGGCGTACTGGTTCGAAAGATGACTTCGGAGAAAATGATGCCTAAAATCCTCCTACACCAATACGCGAGCTCGCCCTTCGCAGAAAAGATAAGGGTATGCCTGGGAATCAAGGGACTCGGGTGGTGCGCCGTCGACGAGCCCGTGATCATGCCTAAGCCCGAACTAATTGCGCTTACAGGCGGATACCGCCGGATTCCGGTCTTGCAGATAGGCGCCGACATATACTGCGATAGCCAGCTGATAGTCCGCGAGCTCGAGCGGCGCTTCCCTGAGCCGACGCTATTCCCCGCCGGCGACAGGGGCTTGACCCAAGCCACCGCGCTATGGACGGACCGAGTTGTATTCCAAGCGGCTGTCGCGATTATCTTTGGGGGGCTTGGCGATAATGTGCCTTCTGCCTTCATCAAGGACCGAGAAGCACTAAGGGGCGGATCGTTCGACACAGCGGCAATGGGCGCGGCCGTTCCGCACATGATGGGGCAACTGAGGGCGCACGTCGCGTTGCTTGCCGAGCAGCTAGCTGATGGTCGATCCTTCCTGACGGGCGAACGCCCAGGCCTTGCCGACGCTAACAGTTATTACAACTTGTGGTTCATTCGCTCTGCTTACCCTCCTGCAACAAAAGCCTTCGACCAACTGCCTCATGTCGGCGATTGGCTCGAGCGGGTGCGCGCGATCGGCCATGGTGAGCGATCGGAGGTAAGCCGCGAAGCAGCGCTCGACATTGCGCAAAAGAGCGAGCCCCTGGCCGGAACTATTGCAACGCAAGATGCTAAGCATGCGGGGAAACAGGTCACCGTTGCCGCCGACGATTATGGGCGGGACCAAATATGTGGCGTACTGGTCGGTTCATCCGAGCACCATATCTCAGTCCGCCGCGAAGATCCTATCGCAGGGCAAGTCGTAGTTCACTTTCCACGTATCGGTTATTCGATCGAAAGCTAATTCTTGGCTCGGTTCAAACCGATATTTCAAACACGAGGCCCGCCCTTCGCCAATCTACGCCGCGATT
>NZ_JBKJMB010000031.1:0-5954 GCF_046596595.1 Sphingorhabdus sp. | reverse complement strand
GGCGACGTGCAAGTTTCAAACCATTGGCTCGGTTGTTGGCATCGATCCAGCTGTAATTGGCTTGCACAGTAAGTGCCTCGACTGGTTTCAGTTTCAGGCCGAACTCAAGTCCCTGCGTTCGGGTCCGGGCAACATTGTCATAGGTGCCAAATGGCCGGTTCGTGCAAATTCCGGTCCGCGGCAATGGGCAAGAAACAAACACAATCTGGTTCGATGTGTCGCGGTGAAACCATGTGCCACCAGCCTCGATTGCACCGTCGAGCAATTTCTGTGTCACTCCTGCATCCCATCCTTTTGAGGATTCAGGCTTTAACGTTGTGTTGCCGAAATTACTGAACAATTGGAACAAGGAAGGCACTTTGAACCCTTCACCATAGCTCGCGCGGATGGTAGTTGCGCCGTCATTCGGGCTATATACGCCATTTGCGGCGAGTACTGTTTTGCCGCCGAACGTCTTGCTCTCATCGTATCTGGCACCCGCAGAAAGTGTCAGGCCTGTGGCCGGTGTTGCGCTTAACTGGCCATAGAAGCTATCAAGCCTGGCATCGGCAATCGATGCTGGCCCTCCGAAACTGACTGTGCGGAAAGACGACCTTTCCGTTTCAGCACCGATTGTCAGTCCGTAGCCATCGGCGATTTCAAAGTTACCTTGATATTCCAGCCGCTGATTCTTGCCCTTGGCGTCAAAGGTCTGAAACGGGGCGGCACCGCTCAGCTCAAGATTTTCGCGTGCGGTGTCGGTGTAAGCGTAAGCAAATCTATTACGAAACCGACCATCAAACAGCGCGGCATTCAGGCCAGCATAGCCGACAAACTCCTCCGTCTGCGCCGTTTCATTTGTGTCGCCGAATGCGAAAAGTGGTGCTGGAAAACCATCAATTCCCGTGGTGCCATTTGAATACCAGCCGCGCAGATCGAAAGACACTGCTTCAGATATTGCAATGTTGAATTTGGCATTCGCGCTATAATTTTCATAGCCGTCACGCTCTGTTGCGCCGCGTGCCTCATTAAAAGCAGAGAAGCTATCCGAACGAAGATAACCAGCACCAACGCTTGCCGAAACAGGGCCGAACTTGCCCGAAACATTACCAATAACCTGCCCGGTGTCACGCCAGCCATATTCTGCATTAGCGTTGAAAGTGAGGTCTTCGGTGGGTTCGCGGGTGATGATATTGATGACGCCGCCAATTGCTTGACTGCCCCACAAAACTGATTGCGATCCACGCACGACTTCAATCCTGCTGATATTTCCAGTTAGCAAATTGCCAAAGTTGAATCCGCTGCCTGGCGATGAGGGGTCATTGAGCTTTACGCCGTCAATAAGGGCGACGGTTTGATCACTGTCCGCGCCGCGAATATTGACTGATGTCGATGTGCCAATTCCGCCATTTCGGGTAAACGTAACGCCAGGTACTGTTCGTAGAAGATCAACGACTGCTGTCGATTGACGAGTCTTAATATCGTCTGCTGTGATGACCGTAACAGATTGGCCAACCTGCGACAAAGGTGTTTCGCCTCGGCTGGCGGTTACGATGATTGTATCGTTAGCGCCGTCATCAGCATGGGCGACAACAGGCGACATGATACTGGCGGTAAGTAGTATAGTTTTAAAAAGACGCACTTGAGAGTTCCCCTTATTGAACAACATCAAAAAGGGCCGCGCGCCAAAAAGCACAATACAAGTAAGCGTTTGAAAGCAGCTCACCCACGCACGACCCAAAACAAGTCGTCACGCGAGGAAATCCTCGATCATCTTTCGGCACACCCCGTCCGCAAGATAGAACGACCGCGACGGGCAGGTCTCCTGGCTCTCAGGTCATCATATTCACCCCACCTTCCCAGGTGCTGACCATCTAAAGTCTGGCATCCAGTGGCATAAGGGGCGAACACTCGCCGATCACAGTTGCGGGGGCAGCGCCGGATCATGGAATATTCCACTTCCGGCTTCCCTTTTCATCCCATCTCTGGGAACCTGTCGCAACACGGCATATGCTGCGCCGCTAGAGAAAAGGCAAGGATGAAGGTGAATTCAGGACAAATCGCATTAGTGCTTGGTGGCGCACGATCAGGAAAAAGCAGCTTTGCTCAAAGCCTCGCTGAAGAAAGTGATGGTGATTTGATCTACATCGCAACGGCGCAGGCGTTCGATGACGAGATGGCCAAACGAATTGCGCGCCATCAATCAGATCGCGGCCCACGCTGGCATACGTTGGAGTGTCCGTTGTACTTGGCAGATTCGATTGCGGAGCATCAAGGCAAAGGTCAAACCATCCTTGTTGATTGCCTAACTCTGTGGCTGAGCAACCTTATGTTGGGTGACCATGATATTCCTGCTGCTGTGTCCGACTTGATAGCAAGCCTGAAGGTTTCAACTGCTAGTGTGATTCTTGTAAGCAACGAGGTGGGGCAAGGAATCGTGCCTAACAATGAATTAGCACGCAACTTTCGCGATGAGGCTGGATGGCTCAATCAGAAATTGGCAAGCGTGGTAGAGAATGTGTGGTTCGTTACAGCGGGGCTGCCCCAGAAGTTGAAAGGTTATTAGCCCAGCAGGTAAAAGCGGACCAGTCAGCCATCTTGGGCCAGCAACAATTGAGTGGGTTGCAGTCCGACTAGTTTAATGTGGCAATTGTAATTAGACGCCATCTAGAATCCCGCACTGGAGTGGCGAAAGATAGACATACGGCAGGACGAACCGGCAGCCCGCCATGTTGCGGATTTGTTGGCATACCATATAGAATAGTTACAGAGTGCGATGGCCGAGCATCCCTTTGCGCTTGACGCGACCGGTTTGTCGACTGCGAACGTTGCATTTTGGATGGCGTGGCAAGGTAACGCGCTAGTGGGTTTTGGGGCGCTGAAAGAACTCGACAACACGCACGGGGAGGTAAAGTCAATGCGCGCAGCCACTACCGCGCGGGGATCAGGCGTCGGGCGTGCCATGCTCAATCGCATCGTCGCGGATGCGCGAAGGCGGGGCTACGCGCAGCTGAGTTTGGAGACGGGCACAGCAATCCTTCATGCCCCTGCCATAGCACTTTACAGAAGCGCCGGGTTTAAATCCTGCGACGCATTCGCCGATTATCGACCCAGTCCTTACAACCAGTTTTTTAGGCTTGGTCTATCAGTTTGAAGTCCGCTTCCGGAGTACCGGCAAAGGCTTATTGCAATCGGGTCGGCTGACTGGAATGTCCGGATCGTTCGGCAGATCGTCCATTGATACTTTTGGAAATAACGTCCGCTCCAATGCGTGGTGGATCAAACCCCTTATGCACGCCTCACAATTATGTCCGTATACTTTGCTGCATATGTGGGTCGTTGCGAAGATAGGTCCGGCGTAGGACTAATAATCTAAGCTATTTATTGACTGGGTTTGCTGTTCAGTTTGGATTTACAAGTTTTCTGGGTTAATTGACTTGGCATGTTTGAACTCGTCAAATCATATCGTATCACAACAATAGTCGGTAACGAGCTGACCCATGTCGATTATGTAGTCGAAGATATTAATCTTCCGCTTATCCAAGTCAGGCTCGAAGACATTTCGATTATAATGAACACCTCTTCGCAATCATTTGTTAGCGCAATGTTGGTTGATTCCGAAACAGCTCGGGCCTCACAGGATGCTTGGCTCGACAGCTTGTCAAACGACGACAAGCCTAACTAAACGTGACCTGGCCTCAGCGAGTGAGGAGAGTGATTAAATGACGTACGTGCTGGTCCACCGTCAGCGAGCCGCCCTAAAAGAACTAACCCATAGTCACGAAGAATTTACGCCTTACTGGCAATTTATCAAAAATGGCAGGCCCACTTTAGATTCACTTGTCGAGATAGGTCTAGCCGAAACAGGGCCCACTAACCGACGCCGCGGCGAAATCGGTTGGCGCATAACCGATAACGGTTGGTTGTGCATTTATGGTAAGACTTACGCGCAAATTATGAAACGGGGCGCATTACCACCCCATCCACTCGAGATATGGAGCTGGCCTCCGTCGGTAGTTTATAGCTCAATTGAGCTATCCGAAAAAAATGTGGTCAAAAGGGCAAAGGTTAAAGATGGCAGAATACGTCAATGAGCTTCGCGATTCTCTTTCCGAAAACGCCACCGATCAAGATGCTGCAAAGTGGTGGACACTCGTCGAACTGATGGAGTCCAGCATCGCACGTGATATTGAGAGCAACAAATCCCTTAAAGGAAATGTTCGTTATTTGCGTTCGACAGTTACGGATTTGATCGCAGCTCGGCGCGATGGTCTAAATCCGAATTACATAGCCGCAAGAGTAGCTGTCAGTGCTTTAGCTAGCAAGATTGCCCCACGCACTGCGTTAGACGGCTGGAAAGGCATCTAGCCTTGCGACGATCCTGAGCCCCTTATGATCTCGACGTTATCTTATAAGGCCCAATGCAATCATCGGGGGCTATTGCAACAAATTCTCCCGCCGGTGCGGCTTGGCGGGCAGCTGGTCCATCGGCGTGATATTGATAATACCGCGCTCTTTGGGATAGGTCCTTCCGCACAATCCCCGCCAGATAATCCATGCCAGCGAATGGCCTTCGCCGTGCCAGCTGAGCTTTGCCAAGCGGTCAGGATCGAAAGTTATTATGGCCAATCATTGGCGTCTCATGTTCAATAATTGGAACGAAACGCGAATAATGACAAGGCGATGCAGGAATATTGCAGATTGCCGATCTACAGTAACCTCTCACCCCATAGTTGTACCATCTTGATACGCGGCTAAATCCTTCGTTGCGAATCGTTTAGCAACCGTTAACGGACGCGCAACTAATGCTGCTGGTAAGGCTGAATCACTCCAAACGCATTGAACAAACTTGGTTCTTGAATTGGAGTACTCTGTGAAAAACATTTCTTTTATCGTCAAATCTACGCTGTCAGCTAGTCTAGTTGCACTAGCATTAGTCGCTACACCCTCCAACGCGGCGGAGATTCTCACGCCTTGCTCTAGCGGTGACATTACCCCTGGTGCAAATGCTTGCCGCGGCTTCATCGGCGGCAATCAGATTGGCAAGGAAGAAGGCGCAGTTTTGCTGGCAGAACTCGGCTACGTGGGCAGCTTGGCAGGAATTGAAACAGTAATAGAACTGATGGGCAGTCAGTCTATCAACTTCAACACGCTTTTGTTTGGTGAAACAATTATCGGGGTGCACTATGGTAACGGCGATGGCAGCCCCGGTAACCCAGATGGGCCTGCTAAGGGTGACGGAGACGATACTGCTTTCTACAAGTTTAATGCCGGTACTACCGGCCTGGACACTTTCACTCTAAATTATGGTGCTAGCTCGAATGTCCGTTTGTATAAAACCGGCGTTGGCGCAGTTCCAGAACCAGCCGCTTGGATGCTTATGCTGATTGGAATGGCTGGCGTCGGATTTACGATGCGCCGCAAACGTGACACAACCTTACGGGTTCGGTTCTCATAAACTGCAGAAAATTTACCGAAGAACTGGGTATTAAGTAATCTTGGTGCCCATTTTTTTCCTGAACTCTACATGGCAATCGGGACGGTCCATTTCGACCAACAAGCAAGACCGCCCCTACCATATGCCTTGCTGGTCTTGGAGATCCATCAGGCGATGGAATTTTTGTTTCTAACTCAAAGCCAATGCTACTGCCAGAACGGGCTCGATTGCCAAAAGCTTTAGACAACGGGGCGGCAGCTGGTCCACATGCCGCCCCTTCACCACCTAAGTTGCATGGGGGGACCTAGGCGGTGGCCGAATAGGCAATACGTGAGGGAGCATACACTAACAATGCAGGCGTAACCCGGTACATGGCTTCGTGTTGGTTGGGGCGAACCATACGGAACAGACCGCCCCTGCACTACGTTGATTTAAGTTCAACAATCTCACAGAGTCACTCCTATGGTCGCTAGAACCAATAAACCTTAAAGGACTACCCTCCACATGCGTGCCATTCTGGTCAACCTTTCTTTCATTC
>NZ_JBKJMB010000124.1:0-86758 GCF_046596595.1 Sphingorhabdus sp. | reverse complement strand
TTCCGATGGCTTTGCGCGCCGCTATGTTCTGCATGAACCACGCGGCTCCGGCCAAAGCGCCGCGAGCGATGGCGCGATATTGTCGCCTATGCCCGGCCGCATTATCGCGGTCGAGGTTGCGGCAGGGGATATTGTGGCGAAAGGGCAAAAGCTCGTGACACTTGAGGCCATGAAAATGGAGCACAGTTTGACGGCACCATTTGACGGCATGGTCACGGAACTGAACGCCGAGGTTGGCGGACAGGTGCAGGTGGAGGCGCTCTTGGTGCGGATACAACCGGTGGAGCAGGCATGACGTTAGTTAAGCGTCACCCTGAACTTGTTTCAGGGTCCATCGTGCCTCACAAACCATCGGTCGAGGCGGATAGATAGACCCTGAAACGAGTTCAGGGTGACGGTGCTGTAAGAGGGCAACTGTAATGGCAGGCAAATATTTCAACCAATGGCAAATCGGCGACAGCATCATTCACGAAATTCGCCGGACGGTAACCGAGACAGATAATCTGCTTTTTTCGGTCATGACACACAATCCGCAGCCGCTGCATATCGATGCGGAGGCGGCGAAGGCCAGCGAGTTTGGGCAAATCCTCGTAAACGGCACTTTCACTTTTGCGCTTATGGTCGGATTGTCGGTGGGGGAAACCACGCTGGGCACGTTGGTTGCGAACCTTGGCTATGACAAGTTGGTGATGCCAAAACCGGTGTTTATCGGTGACACGCTCCGGGCGGAAACCGAGGTCATAGCGCTGAAGGAGAGCAAGTCGCGTCCTGACGCCGGCGTAGTGACGTTTTTGCATCGTTGCATCAACCAGCGTGATGAGGTCGTCTGCAGTTGCGAGCGCGCTGCGCTGTTGAAGAAGTCGGCGTCTTAATTGTTACTCGCCTGTCGAAGGGCGTTTATCCGGACAGGCGTGCTTCGACAGAGCTCAGCACTACGGTATTTGTGGATCCAATGATTTGGTCTACGGTGCAGATATGAAACTGCGCTCGCTCCTTTTCGTCCCGGGTGACCGGCCTGATCGCTTTGCAAAGGCTGCCTCCAGTGGCGCAGATGCGATCATCATTGACCTCGAAGATTCGGTCGGCTTGGAGCGCAAGGTTTTTGCGCGAGAGGCGACGGCGGAGTATCTGTCCGGCGACCGCCCCGTGCCCGTGTTCGTGCGCGTCAACCCGCAGGATAGCCATCTGACCTATGACGACTTGGCGTCCGTATTGCCCTATATGCCCGATGGCATTGTGTTACCTAAGGCAGAGGGTGCGCGCTCTGTGAACTGGCTTCGGGCGCAGGCTGCGGCTGTTGCGGACAGTCAGGACGGAGAGGCACCGCCGATCCTCCCCATTGCGACTGAAACGCCTGGAGCGGTGTTTGATCTCGGCACCTTGCGTGATGTGGCGCATTATCTGGCCGGCGTCAGCTGGGGCGCGGAGGATTTGCCTGCGGCAGTTGGCGCGGCGACATCGCGTGAACCCGACGGCCGTTACACCGCGCCATATGAAATGGTGCGGTCTCTGACATTATTCGCGGCGCATGCTGCTGGGGTCGCGGCGATTGATACGGTGTTTCCGGACATAGGAGATGAGGCTGGTCTCACCGCTTACGTTGCTCGCGCTGCGCGAGACGGTTTTACCGGGATGCTTGCCATTCACCCATCGCAGGTGTCGGCAATCAACGCTGGATTTACGCCTTCATCCACGCAACTCGCGCATGCTCAGTCAGTGGTGGACGCATTCTCTGCAAACCCCGGTGCTGGCGTGCTTCAACTTGATGGCAAGATGATCGACGCGCCGCATTTGAAGGCGGCACTGTCGGTTTTAGCGCGGGTTTAGTCCGCCAAATAATGCGTCGCTCCAGCGTAGTCTGGAGTCTATCTCGCGTTGCAGTCTAAATTGACAGACGTGATGGGCCCCAGCCTGCGCTGGGGCGACGGGGCAACTGAATCGGAGTTATGATTAAGCCGCAAGCTTCCTGAGCACATAATGCAGGATGCCGCCGTTCATGAAATATTCGACTTCGTTGGCGGTGTCGATCCGGCACAATGTATCGAAATTGAACGTGGTTCCATCCTTGCGGGTGACCATGACCGTTACCGTCTGACGCGGTTGAAGCTTGCCAACGCTGGTGATCGTGAAGCTGTCATCTGCCGTCAGGCCCAAAGTCGTCCGGCTTTCGCCGTCCATGAACTGCAAGGGCAAGACGCCCATACCGACCAGGTTCGAACGGTGGATGCGTTCGAAGCTTTCGACGATCACGGCGCGAACGCCAAGTAAATTGGTGCCTTTTGCCGCCCAATCGCGCGAAGAGCCGGTGCCATATTCCTTGCCGGCGATCACCACCAAAGGCGTGCCATCGGCCTTGTGCTTCATGGCCGCGTCGTAGATCGGCATCACTTCGCTTTTGTAGCTCGACATGCCGCCTTCGATTCCGGGGACCATTTCGTTCTTGATCCGGATGTTGGCAAAGGTGCCGCGCATCATGACCTCGTGGTGGCCGCGGCGCGCGCCGTAGCTGTTGAAGTCTGCCTTGCTAACCTGATGTTCTAAAAGAAATTTCCCCGCTGGCGAGTCCGCCTTGATGCTTCCGGCGGGTGAAATATGGTCGGTGGTGATCGAGTCGCCCAATATCGCCAGCGGCCGTGCCTCGATGATGTCCATCACCGGCGCCGGCGTCATGCTCATCCCTTCAAAATAGGGCGGATTTGCGACATAAGTCGACCCGGCGCGCCATTGATAGGTGTCCGATCCCTCGACCTGAATCTTCTGCCAGTGCGCATCGCCTTCATAAACCTTGGCATAACGCGCCGTGAACATCGAACGGTCGATGTTTGCAGTCATGACATCATGCACCTCTTGGTTCGTCGGCCAAATGTCCTTCAGGAACACATCCGAGCCGTCGGTCGCCTGACCAATGGGCGTCGTGGTGAAGTCTTCGGTCACCGTCCCCTTCAAAGCATAGGCCACCACCAAGGGCGGCGAGGCGAGGAAGTTGGCGCGTACATCGGGCGACACGCGCCCTTCAAAGTTGCGGTTGCCGGAAATCACCGAGGCCGCAACAATGTCATGACCGTTGATCGCCGCCGAAATCGGCTCAGCCAACGGCCCAGAGTTGCCGATGCAGGTCGTGCAGCCATAGCCGACAAGGTTGAAGCCGATGGCGTCGAGATCCGCGGTCAGACCGGCACGATCGAGATAATCGGTGACGACCTGTGAGCCCGGCGCAAGTGAAGTTTTCACCCATGGCTTGGGACGCAAGCCAAAGGCGTTGGCCTTGCGCGCCACCAATCCCGCCGCGACCAATACGCTCGGGTTCGAGGTGTTGGTGCAGCTGGTGATCGCGGCAATCACCACGTCGCCATCGCCGATATCATGCGTCTTGCCCTCAACCGCGACGCGCTTGGCGCTGTCATGCTTGTAGACGTTGACAAGGTCGTCGTTGAACACATTGTCGACCTGCGTAAGGACAACCTTGTCCTGCGGGCGCTTGGGGCCAGCAAGCGATGGCACCACGCTTGCCATGTCGAGCTCAAGCATGTCCGTGAAAATCGGGTCAGCCATATCGGCATAAGCCCACAGGCCCTGTTCCTTTGCATAGGCTTCGACCAAGGCAATCTGGTCTTCATCGCGGCCAGTCAGGCGCAGATATTCCAGAGTCTTTTCATCGATGCCGAAGAAACCACAGGTCGCACCATATTCGGGCGCCATATTGGCCAAAGTCGCGCGGTCGGCAAGCGACAAGGACGCAAGGCCGGGGCCATAATACTCGACAAAGCGGCCAACCACGCCCTTGGCGCGCAGCATCTGCGTTGCGGTCAACACAAGGTCAGTCGCGGTCACGCCCTCGGCCAATGCGCCGGTGAGCTTGAACCCGACAACTTCGGGGATGAGCATCGATACCGGCTGGCCGAGCATTGCCGCCTCGGCTTCAATCCCGCCAACGCCCCAGCCAAGCACGCCAAGACCGTTGATCATCGTCGTGTGGCTGTCGGTGCCAACGCAGGTGTCGGGATAGGCCATGGTCACGCCGTCGACACCAACGCTGGTCCATACGGCCTGCGCGATATGCTCCAGATTGACCTGATGGCAAATGCCGGTGCCGGGAGGAACCGCCTTGAAATTGTTCAGCGACTTTGAACCCCATTTCAAAAAGTCGTAACGCTCTGCATTGCGCTGATATTCGATTTCGACATTCTGCTCGGCGGCCTTGGGGTGGCCGAATTCATCGACCATGACGCTGTGATCAATGACCAGATGGACAGGGACGAGCGGGTTGATCTTCGACGGATCGGCCTTTAACGCGGTCATGGCGTCGCGCATGGCGGCAAGGTCAACAACGCAAGGCACGCCGGTAAAATCCTGCAACAAAACGCGGGCAGGGCGGTATTGGATTTCGCGCGTCGACTTGGCTTCTTTCTGCCAATCGATCAGCGCCTGAATATCCTGCACCGAAACAGTAAAGCCGCCATCTTCAAAACGGAGCAGGTTTTCGAGCAATACCTTCATCGAAAACGGCAACCGCGACACATCGCCCAATTTATCGGAAACCTTCTGTATCGAAAAATAATCCACCGTCTTGCCGCCAGCGGTCAAAGTGGAACGGGTTTGCAGGCTGTCTAATCCGATTGCGGTCATGTTTATGGTGTCCCTTGTAAATTGGCTTTCGGCCGGATGGGGATGACAACACGTGCCGACACAATAAGTGCCCGAATTCGCGCGTCAAACCAGCATAAAAGCGGGAGAGTCGTTTGCTGGCCGGGCCTTAGCGCGGATGGAATAGGGGTGCAAGGTGGCGAGGGGTTAAAAACGCCACCAGCGCGCATGCCACGGCGTGGGCGGAATTAAGACCCTGAAACAAGTTCAGGGTGACGGAGTAAAGAAGTAGGTCACGGAGCAGACACGAGTTCAGGGTGACGATCCAAAGGGCAATTCAGCGTGTTGTGCCCAACATCCTGCTTCAACCCCCAACCCGTCAAGCTGACCTCGTTTCAGCATACCCCCACCGTCATGCTGAACTTGTTTCAGGATCTTACTTTTGAAACGCTCAGCTTACTCAATACACGTCCAGCGGCGGAAAACCCAAATCTTCAGCCAGGTCGCGCCATGCCGGGTTGGTCGTCATCGTTATGTCTACAATTGGGCCGCTTCCAGCGACAACCGACAATTGCCAAACTTTTAAAAATAAACCCCGCTTCATCAAAGCGGGGTCTATTTTCGGTGTGTTGCGAAATTGAGCTTTTAGGCTGCGCTGACAACAGGGGTAATATTAGGCGAAGCGGACGCGTGGCCCTGACTCTTTCTTGCGGCGCATCGAAAAACCGATGCTTGCCATGCCAAGCAACATCATCAGCCATGTCGCTGGCTCGGGCACTGCGCCTTGTAAGGCTGTAATGCCGAAAACCGATCTTGCGGTGTTGCCAACAAGCGTTGCCTGCCCGGTGGACAGGTTAACCGTGTAGAAGTTGTTGGTGTCCGCCAGATAGCCCACACCGTCGAACCCAATATCAAAGCTTGAACGTGGTCCAACAGCCACACCCAACGAACCGACCGTATTGAGCGTTCCTGCGTTGTTGCCTTGTGTTACTAACACATCCTGACTGGTCGAAATTGCAAACTGTGTCGCTGTGCCATGACGATAGCCGTTAGCGGTGACAACGGGCGTCTGCCCGCTATTTGGATCACCTGCGGCAAAAAATACTGGCGTAGCAACCGTGGTGAGCGTTCCAGTATTGGGATTCACAACGTAATTGCTTCCGTCGTTGCTTACAATTCGGAGCGCATCAATTGCCGTGTTAAAGTCGAAGCCAAAATTCGTGCCGGTTAGCGCAAGCGCTCCGCCAACTGCCGAGGCCAAACCTGTTAGCTGGTTAATCGTGTACAGACGGAAATCATCACCCAGCCCGTACAGCGTCATATTGCTGTCGCGTACATCGAGTGCGAGAAGAGTAGCCGTCGTGCCGGTGATCTTAATGCTACGCGTAAACGTGCTCGGGGTCGCACTGTCAAAATTGACCAGATTATTGTTTTCGTCGACAGCGACGATTTCTGCAGCATGTGCGGGAACGGATAAAGCAAGGGCGGCCGTTGCGGCTGCGATTAAATAGAATTTCATCATTTTCCACCTCCAAAGTTCAATTGAATTCAGAGGCATGAATTTACCTCACGTACATCTACGTGACATCTTTCAAAACAGTTTCATCTCGTTCACAATTTATTAACTTTTTTGCGAACTTGGCACGGGGCGACTACCCAGCATGGGTCAGCCTATTCCAAACATGGGGCGATGAACGTCTGCTTTCAGCTATTTTGGAACGATTATTTTATGACCGATTTTGGGTCGGAAGCAGACATTCTCCTTGCGACACAAACAATTGCTGTTGTGAATGAGGTTGTGGGCTGCCCAAAGCCTCGCTGCGTGCTGAAAGCTAACCGCTTTTCAATTAGCTATGCAACGGAGAGACTGGCCCATGCCAGGGTTATAGCCAATCCTGAATATAGGTCGATCTACATCGAAGACCATATGTGACAGAACAGTTCCGTCAGGCGACAGATCACGGGTCCAAAAATAGCCGATGCGACCAGCCAGATAGAAGATCCCATCCTGCGTTCGCCAACCGGCTGGCAAGGCTCCAAATCCACTCGTATTGGCCCCGCCAGTCGTTCCAGACCAGCCTTGGGTTGCTTTCAATGCTGCTGTCGCTTGACTGCCGCCGCCTAAGAAAACCTCTAACGCCTGCCAGTCGCGATTGTTCGGGACACGCCATCCTTCAGGACAAATGCCGCGGGCATCGTTGATAGCCGCAAAGTTATAGAGCAGACCCCAATTTTTTGGCGGGGTCACCTGATTAGCGTAGGTCGTGTAGGCTGCAGTGTCACTTCTGCCTGCTTCAGCCCACGAAGAGGCGTCGGCGACCCGTGGAATGGGATCGCCATTGCGAAAGCTGGTCCCGGCATAATTTTCTTTCATCCACGTCTGCGTGCCTATTGTGACGCTTTGGATCAGCCGTGTAGAATTAGATTGTTCAGACAATTTTTCGCTAGGTGCTTCGATGGCTGCCCCAGAAGACAGTAAAAATGGAGCCGCTGCAATTCGAGCTATCCCGGTAAAATTATACACTGCATTTTCCCCTCGTAAGTATCCGTTGTCCAGATACGTTTTGGGAATTTGTAAGGATGCAATGTCCGCAATGTTGTCGTGTGCTGACCGGCGGCTTTTGGTGGCTGTCCCTTAGAAGCCGCCCGTCTACTTATGGGTTCCTAAGATCGCGCGCCATTGTCTCAATGAGGATGCGAAACGCAATGTCCGCAATTGAGTCTCCGACAATGTTGCCCGCGACCGGACGCTTGAATTTTGTGCGCAACGGCGTAGAAATATATCGGAGGGGAGAGAGGATGGAGTAATGCCACCAGAAAACTCAAGGCTCCGTTATGCTATACTGAACGTGTTGGCAGGTGCACCGGATGGCGCAAAACCGTCGCATATTACAAGTCGGCTCGACCAAAGCTTGGCGCCCTATGCGCGTGAGGAGTTGGAAAAAATGGTAGCTGATGGCTACCTCAACGAAGCTTCATTCGACTATTGTTTGCCAGAATTTTTCATAGCGATGGTTCAAAGAAAAATTGCGATGCTTCAGGCTTCGTCGAACGCGTTTTTGCAAACAGAAAATGGCGATGAAGATTTCGATCGTGATTGGGAATATTTGGAAGGCAGGCTTGAAGACACCGTCATCCGCGCCAAAAACGATTGTCCCAAAAATTAACTATTCGTGCTGGTTCAACGCGACTTCATTGCATAATCGCAGGACAAGTTCAGGAAGCTGCAATATTCGGTCAACCGGCTGATACTGGCATGGCCAGAGATTTGATCGAATTTTGTTCACCGCTGCATCCGTAACCCGACTTCAGACGTTGCTTGTTGAGCAACATGCAAGTTGTGAGAGATTAAGGAACTGCAATCATGAACAAGAATAATTTTCGCGTAAGCGCTGCCATGCTGGTCATGGCTCTGTCGCTCAGCGCCTGCACGACCATGACTGACGATATGACAGCCACATCCGCCAGTGCCGGCGGGACGGTGATGGTCGGCGGCGCTGCGATGTATCCGAACCGCAATATCGTCGAAAACGCGGTAAACTCACGCGATCACACCACTCTCGTTGCCGCGGTTAAGGCAGCCGGCCTCGTCGATACTTTGTCCGGTGACGGGCCATTTACCGTCTTTGCTCCAACCAATGCCGCATTCGCAAAGCTTCCAGCCGGAACGGTCGATACGCTGTTGCAGCCGGCAAACCAGTCGATGTTACAATCCGTTCTAACCTACCATGTCGTTCCGGGTCGTCTCACCGCTGCGGACCTAATGGCGCAGATCAAGGCTGGTAACGGTCAAGCCCGGCTTACTACCGTCCAAGGTGGAACGCTTACCGCAAGCATGATGGGCAACAAGATCATGTTAACCGATGCCAAGGGTGGGATGTCTCATGTGACACAGGCAAATGTAATGCAGTCGAACGGCGTGATCCACGTCACAGATGGCGTTTCAATCCCGGATTGATATGGCCGCCGTAACCTCCGGGACGCCGCGTACATTATTTGCCGCGGCGTCCCAACCCCTCGAGTGGTTTGGGCCAGATACCAATATTTTGGATCGGACGTTACGCTAACTGCCAGGGCCCGCTAACTAATCCGCCGCTTTGTCAGCTATTCGGGCGTCACCAAACCTGCTTTTGGTTTGGCCACCATTCTCAAAAGTCGACGACTGCTTTTGTGGATCAAGCGAAATAGAGCCAATGCTTCAAAAATGGGTGGTTAAGTGCCAGGCAGATTTGGAGACGATTGTGCCGTTTACCGACAGGCCGATTGTGATTGTCCATTTAGAGCTCCCTGACCGCTGATCGGGGTCCCAAGATGACTCGCCAAGGTCCAATGACAGGTCGGTAGCCGACGGGAATCTTTCGTCTGCGTCGTAACAAAGGCCGCCGCTATCGCTCAGGCATGGCTAGGACAGTTATGCGCACAAAATGAGCCTTTCCTGCGTCATATCATCATTACCAACATTTGCCCGTTGGCCTGGCCGCACATATTTAACCCGCTGACAGCAACCGGACGGTTTTCCTTGAAAAACAATGAAATTTTTCCTTACACTAGACATTTGACACTGTACACATTGCGGCAGTGAGTCTGGCAGAACCGCTGAACCGAATGCGAATCTGTTCCTCAAAGGCGTCATCTCAACGGTATGCCAAATAACGTTACATCAAGCCCATTACGTATCCACGACTTAACGAATGCTCACTCGCTGTACCCCTTTGAGGTTATTTAGAGAGCGCGATTTGACGGAGCCTTTTGGAAAGTAGATTGTGACCTGATCGAGCCGCGTAGGTGCGACAATGCTCAATATGCCTCCGGTATAATCGAAATCAGCCATGTCGCGAGCGCTCCACCAATCGCCGAATGCACCAAGCGACCCAATCCACATTTTTCCCTTCATCCGATCAATTAGCTTTTCTTCAAACTGCAATTTATGACCTGTTATGTCAGGATGGATTAGAACTACGGCGACCCCACCATTACGGGCAATCTTGTCTATGACTTTTACGGATGAGTCGAACCGATCGCCCAGCCGGGGTAATTTCTCGTCCTCGATTGTAACCGGGAACTCCCACGCTTTCAGTAGGCCTTGTCCCGAACGCGCGTAACTCAGCTGAAAGGGGTAATGACTTAGCGTACTGTTGGCAGTCAACGCAGAGGAGTAGCGATACCCGGTCGCTGCAAGCGCTTCGGGCAGGCTTTCTGGATACGACAGATGACCTGGCCGGAAAGAGCGTACACTGTCAGTATGCAACACTTGCTCGAGCAAAAACTTTGACACGCGCAGTTCACCCAAAACGGTGCCACCACTGGTGACTGTTTTGGTTTTGACGAAGGGTCGGTATCGCGGATAGTATTCATCACCTGAACCCATCGGAAAAGAACTGAATGGGCGTGCATGTGCGACACTGTGGCTGCCAATCTCCATGCCTGGCATAACATTTTTAAACGCTGGAAGATTAGCATCGTTAAAAAATATGTCGTCGTTCCAGTCGCGCACATATTTGGTTTGGATCATGAAGCTCGCTGAAACACCCCGCTTTCTGATAGCGTCCGCGTAAACTACAGAATTTCGAACAGAACGCGTAAAATCTACATCGTGCGTCAGGACAAGGCTACCCTGATAGCCAGCCGGGCTTGTCCCGATCAGATAAGGTTCGTCTTCAGTTTGAATGTAGAGATCGCGTATCCAGCGTATCGCCACGTCCATGCTCGGGTTATACGTGTTGACAAAATCGGGTGAGAACAGTTCGGACCGTCCATTCATTGCTCGTTGCGCCATAGAGCCGATATCCACGCCAATGATGCAAGCTAAACCTCCCACACGCCTGCAAACAGCGGCAGCGCTGCCATCTTCGAATGTGCCCAATACTTGCGTTGTTGTCGGAATAATACCCAAACTGCCAATCTTGACTTCAGCCCGCAGGCTGCTGAAACGTGTTAGTCTGTCTTCGGGATTAGTGCCGTTCCCCGTCCATCGAATGATCGTGCGTTCGCGGCTTGCTACCTGACTTCTGATCCCGAACAATTCTTCAAGACCTCCGCCCGCCAAGTCAGAGGTGAGTAGCGTCCCCCCGCTTCGGATGTGTTTTGCAAGGCCTTGAATAGCTTCGCGCGACAGAAGACGCCCCGAAATACTCGGATAAACAAATATCATCTGGTGCCGAAGTGCTTTGGCAGGGTCTCGAGTTAGGCTAAATGGAATGCCCTGAGATTTAAATGCGCGCACGAGCCCAAGCCAGTCCGATTCCGGGTCGGTCACTAATATCGCCAGACGGTTTGGGCCTCCGCGTTCATAATCTTGAAGGCGTGCGGGAACCGGCGCTTGGATGGGCGTAGCTTGATTGGGACCAGACACATTAGCGAAGTCATATATCTTGGGCGCCGACGCATGCTGATAAGTAAGCCACAGAACGGCAACGCCAACGGTCAATGCAAGAACGATAAGGAGTTTCTTCACCAGCCTGCTCAAGCGTTGCATTGGGGTGGTGCAAAGGAAGTTCGATCAATTAACCCACAATCGCTTGCTGCTCTGGTCTTGTGTTCCGGGCAACTCTTAACGAACAACATTTTTCCTTACTTAATTTAAAAGAATATAACGTTTTGAGACGCAACTCCCTATTTTTTTAACAGGGGCGCACAATATCCTAGTAAACAATATCTCCTTGGTCGCAATGACAGCAAAGTATGCACAAATGGTTTCTTTTGAAATACGTCGGGAGCAGCAGCATTTATTCGTGCGGTAGTTCTACGCTTTGTGAACCACAGTTTTTATCAAAAAGGGCCAAATATCGCAGGAACAGCTGAGCGAGTAGCGTAAAATTTGCGCACCGGTGTCTCACGATAACCGCTGCTGCCAGCTTAAATGCAAATACCGTCACCGAAACTATCGCACGCCCGCTGGTTGCGAAGTTTTGTGTCAACCTTAGATCACTGGCCCAGCCAACGAGAGCTTCGCGCGCACATTCCGAACCTTAAGCCCGGTAGTCGGCTCCCCAAAAAAAGTCATCAATGGCAATGGATAAGCATGAAGATTAGGCATGTTCAAAAAGTGACTTTTGCCGAAACGCGCAACTGTCGCGGTTCTATTGGGCGCACGTGCCGGTCTTCGATTCCCCCTGCCGGTTCACCGGGAAGACGCGATGCGTAGAAATATTCGATCTCATTGTCTCTTGCGTTAAAAACATTCAGCAAGTCTGCTGCCAATTCAATGCGGCCAATCCGGTATTCCAGTCGAGCATTCACGACCGTCAGAGGGTCGGCGCGAACACTGTTATCTTCTATCAGACTGTAGCTGCTAAAATGGCGCAGCCGCATTGCCAGCGATGCTTGCTTATACTTGGCGACAAAGCCACCAGCGATAACCTCTTCGATTGCGCCCGGTATCCGGTTTGCAGCATCGGGTAGATCGCTAAGGCGTCCTCGCGATTTGGTATATTCAGCATCAATTGTGAGCCACGGCGCAGGTTGATAAAATGCACCCAGCTCATAACCTTGACGCTTGGACGGTCCCTGCGCTTCGGTAGTTCCGCCATCACCAATGAATAAAAGCTCGGAGTCGAGATCAAGCCACCAATAGGTCCCGGTCAGCGTCAATCCGGGTATTGGGCGTGCGCGGACACCGCCTTCATATCCCGTTCCCGCGACGAGAGCATCGACCCTGTCAGCCGCACCGCCGGTGTTGGGGTCGATGTTGATGCTGGTCCCTCGCGCATCGTTCGAATGAAAGCCTCGCCCATAATTGGCGTAAAATTCTATTTGCTCGAACGGAGTGTAGGCGATGGACGCCTTGGGACTAAAAATCGCGTCGCTGTCCTTACCCGAATTCGCGGCAAGATCGGCTTCGACGTCAAAGCGGTAAGCATCCGCCCGCGCTCCAAGCATGATCCGTAATTCGGGCATCGGTCGGACGGTGACTTCCGCGAACACTGCCGCAGAGCCCTCGTTGACCATATCTTCGCGCACCGGTGACAATATGTCTCTTGCTGCAGTGCGATATAGGCCTATCCGGTCGATAAAATCATATCGGCCTTCGGCGCCTACCAGAACCTCAATCGGCACGCCAACATGTGCATTAAATCGCTTGTCGATGCGGCCGCCGACAACTGTTCGCCTGTCGCGCTGCTCGAACTCATCGCCATTGACCGGGTTGTCGAGAAAATAGGTGAAGTTGGATGTCAGCCGAAAATCGTAATAATGCGCGTAAGCCAAAAGATTGAGCGGCTCTGGTGAATTGTCGGTCCAGTTTAGCACAGCGCCAATCCGCGTCGTTTCGCCGCCGAGATCGTCATCGAAAAATCCAAAGCGACCAATCTGTCCGCTTTCAATCGCTCTAAGTGGAATCTGTTCGGATGACCGGAAGTCAACGCGGTAACCTGTAGCACTGGCACGCAGAGTTCCGCCACCAAGCGGCCCCGTCCATTTCGCAAAACCACTGAACAGCCTGACCTTTTGCGACAGATCATAAGGCCCATCATCGTAGCGCGCTTCCACTCCGAGTAGAACATCGCCCGCGCCGAGCTTGGTTGATCCAGCCGCAACGAACCGGTAGTAATCGCTCGTCCCGATCTCAGCTTTTGCGAATTGTGCATCTAACGTGTCCACAGTCTTAAATCGCGCAGAGCCCGCCGTTGCAAAATCTCCGTTCTCGGCACGATACGGTCCCTTGGCAAAGCTTACGCTGTCGATGAGTTCGGGGATAACGAAGCTTAAATCCAAATAGCCTTGTCCATGTCCATGGGTGCGCATGTTAACCGGCACGCCGTCGTGGAATGCGGCAAAATCCGTACCGTGGTCGAGGTTGAAGCCGCGCAGGAAATATTGGTTCGCTTTGCCGCCCCCGGAATGTTGCGTGGCGATGAAACCGGGTATTACTTCAAGCAACTCAGCTATGCGTTGAATCGGACGGTCCTCGAGATCAACTTTACCAACGATGCCTTCAGACGCAGCAGTTGCGCTACCAATAAGATCGGTGGCGCGCCCGGTAACGACAATCGATACTTTATCTGAAGCTTCCCCAGCCTCTGGTGATATTTGATCGGCAGGAGGTTCGGTAGAGGCAAAGGATACGGAGGTGAAAAGCGTTGTGGCGAACAGACCGGAGACCAACTTGAAGAACATACCGGAGGTCCTTTGAACTTTGATCAACCGTTGCTGATCACGATCACAACTCCTTATATACGTGAACGGTGCGACATAAGATGCACCTACGCATAAGGACGCACACAATATCGTGACAATCATTTACAGTTGAGACCATCGGTATCGTTTTTTGAAAGTCCGATTATGGGTAGCAAGCGGAAGGTCTGCTGTGGGAGAAACCTGTCCGATTTGCAGACAGGCCTTCCCTGAAGGATGGCCGCACCAGTCGATGGCCGAGCTGGTAGCCGCAGGATTGGTTGACCATAAAGAGTTGTTTGCGGATTAGTCCGAAAAATCCATCGCCGCATGGCCGGACACGGCCGCAACCTCGATAAACAGGGGTTTGCTTTTGGGCGTATCGCCCTGCATCCCGGCGCTGGCGAGCACATAAGGTGACACGCGGTGACGGGTACACAGGCCGCCAGCACCGTCGCTGACCAACGGGGTTTCAAATTCGACCGCGATCATTGCGTCCTGAACCCGCGTCACGGTGCAGACAACCAACTGTCCTCCCGTCAGGTCAAGCACGAGACCAGTACCCGTTGGCACGCCAAGCAAGCCGTCGATAAGCGCGCCGGTCTTGGACAGGTTGCGCATTAATGCGTCATAACGATGGTCGTCGTGGATAATACCAATGCGGCGGAAAACCGAGCGGCGTTCTGGACGATGACGCAGCGGGCCGTCGGGTTCAATCCGCAAGTCTCCGCTGGCGAGGCGTTCGAGCACATTCTCCTGCGGCATTGCCTTGGCGTAGATCCACCCCTGAATAAATCGCGCGTTCATGCCGCGTACGATCTCAAGCTGGTCGAATGCCTCCACGCCCTCAACGGTGGTTTCCATGCCCAACGCGTCGGAAAGGCCGATGATAGCGGCAATTATCTTTGCGCTATTCTGGTCCTTTTGCGTGCAACCGTCGACAAAAGTGCGGTCGACTTTGATCTTGTCGAACGGCGCGGACTGCAGATAGCTTAATGATGAATAGCCCGTGCCGAAGTCATCCAGCGCCAGGCGAACGCCAAGTTGCTTCAGCGCGCGGAAGATGTCGTCGATGGTCTCGCCGTCGCCCATGAACACGCTTTCGGTAAGTTCAAGCTCAAGGCGGTCGGCTGCAAGGCCCGATGTCTCAAGCGCATGCGTGACGGTATCGATAAGGTCCGAATGCGCAAACTGGGCTGCCGAGACGTTCACCGCGACACGGAGCGATTTGGGCCACGCCATCGCGTCGGTGCACGCCTTGTTCAGCGCCCAGGCACCGATCTGGTTGATGAGATCGGATTCTTCGGCAATGGGGATGAATACGGCAGGGCTGATTGGCCCGCGTTCGGGGTGGTCCCAGCGCATGAGCGCTTCGAGTGCCACGACCATATTGTCTTCGACGCGCACGACGGGTTGGTAATGGAGATCAAGCGCTTCGTTGGCGAGTGCGTCGCGCAGGCCCTCTTCCAAAAGCGCGCGTTCTGCGGCTTCGTCCTTTAAATCGGCGGAGTAAAAGCGAAATTGTCCGCGCCCGCCGTTTTTCGCGGCATAAAGCGCAAGGTCGGCGTTGTGGATGACGTCAAGCTTGTCCACGCCGTCATAAGGCGCAATCGCGATACCGACCGAGGCGCCGATGGTCGCGCGCTTGTCGTCGATCGTATAAGGTTGCGAGATGATCTGGATGATCTTGTTCGACAACTCGCCTAATTTGCCGCGGTCGTCGATATCGGGGAGGATGATCTGGAATTCATCACCGCCCAGTCGGCCGATCTCGCCACGGCTGCCGACCACGCGCTCAAGCCGGCGTGCGACTTGCCGCAGCAGTTCGTCGCCGGCCGGATGGCCAAGCGTGTCGTTGACATGTTTGAACCGGTCGAGATCAAGCATGATGAGCGTGCAGCATCGCTTTGCGGCCTTGTAGGCGGCAAGCGTGCTTTCAAGCTTTTTGTCCATGCGATGCCGGTTTGCAAGGCCAGTGAGCGAGTCAAATTCGGCAAGGCGCGAATCCACGACCTTGCGTTCATGTTCGACGGTGATGTCCTTCGCGCTGCCGCGATAGCCCTGAAATCTGCCCGCTGCGTCAAATTTCGGATGGCCTGAGATCGACCACCAGCTTTGCCGGTGTTCGCTCTTCGGGGTGTTCAAGGCGAAGCGTACCGTATGGTCCAGTATCTTGTTGCGCGCAGTAAGTTGAAAATTCAGTGGCCGTTCGGAACGATCGCCAGGGTTTTCGACATCTGTTTCGAATATCGCTGTCAAAGGTTGCGCAAGAAGCGTGTCCATGGGTTGCTTCAGCTTCTCGGCCGCTTTTTCGGAGATATAGATGAGCCGCGCCTCGGCATCGGTTGCCCAGAGCCAGCCAATGCCTGCCTGTTCGAAATCATCCAATATCTCGAGGCGGCGGCTGGTATCATTCGGCGTAATAACCGATGCAGCTCCGCTGCGGTCATCGGCAGTGGTGCTTCCCGAAAAGCCCTTGAACAGACGATTGACTGCCATATTTGCTAATCCGCGCCCGTTGGCGACTTAGAATCTGTCATTCCCATAGGTAATTACTGATAAAGAAACGGGGTTACAATATCACTAACGCAGGCCCGATAATTTTACGCAAACCGCGTGAATGCGGAGTTAATCGGGCAGGCGGAGCGCACGTGCAGTGACCGTGGCGACCAGTCCGGATTGCTGCCATTCATAAGTGATTGCGCCATTAAGTTCGGTATCGACAATCTGCCCCGCCATTTTGCTGCCAAAGCCGCTAAGCGTCGGCGTTTCGTCAACCTGTGGCCCACCGGTTTCAGCCCAGACGAGTTCCAGATGGTCATCAATCATCGATCCGGTGATTTCCAAGGCACCGGCCTCGCTCGATAATGCCCCATGCTTGGCAGAGTTGGTGGCAAGTTCGTGCAATATCATGGCAAAGGCATTGGCGCTGCGTTGGCCAATGCCCATGCGGGGAACCGCGACCCGCACCCGTCCGCTAAAGGCCCCCAAATCATCGTAAGGCGCAAGCAAAACGGTGATGACGTCACCCAAAAGCGCAGCCTTGCCCTGCGAACGTGGGAGCGGCCGAACAAGGTCATGCGCGCGCCCCAATGCGGTCAAGCGGCGCGTGAGGTCACGAGTCATATCCTCGATCGATTTGGACGACCGCGATGTCAGCGTTGTCAGGCTTGTCGCGATGGCGAGCAGGTTTTTGACGCGGTGGCTCATCTCGCCGGCGAGGAGTTCATTGCCTTCCTCGGCCTGTTTGCGACCCGTTACATCGAGGAAAACGCCGAACATGACCTCATCGACGATGCCCTCGTCGGCGCCTTGGCCCCGGGCGGAGACCCAGCGGACGCAGCCGTCCAGAATGATGCGGAAATCAATTTCATAAGGACCGGCAACCGAACGTGTCGCTACAAAGGCGGCGCGCACGCGGTCGCGGTCAGCCGGGTGAATATGCGCCGAGAGTTGTTCAAACTCGACGCTCTCCGCCCATGGCAAGCCCCATAATTCAAACCCTCTTGGGTCCATGCGGAAGCTGTTATCTTCGACATTCCACGACCACATCGCAACGCAGGCCGCCTCGACCGCGAGGCGAAGATGCTTGTTGCTCCATACTATCGGGGTATCAGCTTGATCAGACATATGCGTCTTTCAGCACAAAGGGCAGTAACTGCGGGCGGCGTAGCGGAAGACAAGTTGAAAAGCCAAAGCTATGTTCGGCCCGCGGGGTTTTAAGGTCGACCCGCAAATAGTTTAGCCGTGGCGCAACTTGTCAGTCACTTCTTCCAAACTGCCGCGTACGCGCAGCAACTGGTCTTTGCCGAAGACGATCAGGCATTCATCGTCGACATTATCCGCGGTGCGGACGAACTGAACGATTTCCGGATTGACCGATATTTTCTGGCCGCGGCTGTCGGTCATGGTGACGAAGGGGATCATGGGCATTCCTTTTGTGGAGATAACAGCAGCGCTTGGCAGTAATTAAACAATGTTGCAAAGCTTCGGCGTTCGATGTCACCTTCAGCCAGTACAAACCGGCTTGAGCCGGTCCAGAATTTTGCTAAACCGCAATTACCGGGACACAGCAACCTCCCGGTCAGGCGGTTCGCCCAAGCGTTGCCTTATGTGTCCGCGTTTTGCGGATGTCGAAGGCATGGAGCAGAATGTGGCAGCGCAATTAAATCATCCCGACTTTCGTGAATTGGTAAAGGTATTTACCCGAATTGGCTGCCTGAGCTTTGGGGGACCAGCCGGGCAGATTGCGCTGATGCACCGCGAGCTGGTCGAGGAACGGGGCTGGGTCGATGAGGAGCAATATCTCCATGCGCTGAATTTCTGCCATCTGTTGCCCGGACCCGAAGCGCAGCAGCTTGCGACATGGGTTGGCTGGCGCCTGCATGGCATCAAAGGTGGCTTGGCGGCAGGATTGTTATTTGTCATTCCCGGCGCGCTCGTCATTTTGGCGCTCTCGATGCTCTATGCTTATGCGGCGGACCTTGAATGGTTTGCCGCGATGTTTGTTGGCATCAAGGCAGTGGTGCTGTCGATCGTCATGCAGGCGCTGATCCGGATTGGTGGCCGGGCGCTGAACACGCGGTTCAAGCAGGCCATTGCGGCGGCGGCGTTCATCGCGCTGTTCTTCCTGAACCTGCCGTTTCCGTTTGTCGTGCTTGGCGCTGGCATTGTGGGGATGATTGTAGCCACGCGCCGCCCCGACTGGTTGGCGCTTAAGTCTGCGGAAAGCCGAAACGTGGCAGTGACCAAGCCATGGCGCATGACCGCGCAGGCCGTCGTCGGCTGGTTGCTGATCTGGGCCGCGCCATTGCTGCTCATATTGCTGACATTGGGCCGCGCGCATGTCCTTTGGGACATTGGCACTTTCTTTTCCCAGCTTGCTCTGGTCACCTTTGGCGGGGCGTATGCAGTGCTTGCGTATATGGCGCAGGAAGCGGTGAACGGCTTTGGCTGGTTATCGGCAGGCGAAATGGCCGACGGTCTGGGGCTGGCGGAAACCACGCCCGGCCCGCTGATACTGGTTACGCAATTTGTGGGCTATCTTGCGGCGTTTCGCGCGCCGGAGCCATTTACGCCCTTGGTGGCCGGGATCTTAGGGGCTGGACTTACGATTTGGGTGACCTTTGCGCCCTGTTTTCTGTGGATTTTTGCCTTCGCGCCGTGGATCGAGCGGATGGAAAGTGCAAAGTGGCTTAAGGGCGGTCTTGCGACGTTAACGGCAGCGGTCGTCGGGGTGATTGCCAATTTGACCGCGTGGTTTGCCTTGCATGTGTTGTTCACCAGCGTCGGCGAACGGCAATTTGGTCCATTGCGGATTTATTGGCCCGAGCTCGCAACCTTCAATTGGCAGGCAACGGTGCTCGCGATTTTGGCGGCTTTCCTCATTTTCCGGTTGAAGTGGAACGTCATTGCGGTGTTGATGACGGCGGCGCTTTGCGGTGTCGGTTTGAGTCTGCTGTAGATGGACTTTTTACCGGCTGTTAACCATCGCTGCGCCATAATATACGGGATAAGAATGCTGTTGGACCAAATAAGGCAAGTTTGATCATGAAACTGAACTTTGTGACGCCCGCCCTTTTAATGGCATGTGCGGTGGCGACCTGCGGCAGCGCGTTCATCGCTGAACAGGCCCAAGCGCAGACGCAAGAGGCCGCGGCCTCGCCGGTTACGTTGCGCAGCGATGTGAAGATTGAGCGGATTGAACGTGACGCCGCCGGCAAGGACAAAGTCATTCTGTATACCCCAAAGGATGTGGCGGTAGTTCCGGGCGATAATGTGCTGTTTAGCCTGTTTGTGAAAAATGGCGGCGCTGCACCTGCTGTGGGATTTAAGGCGACGAACCCTATGCCTGCTGCCGTGCGGTTTGCGTCCGTCGCCGAAGATTGGGCCGAGGTGTCGGTCGACGGTGGCAAATCATGGGGTAAGCTTGCCGAGTTGAAAGTGATGGCGAAGGATGCCGCTGGCACCGCTGAGGTTCTTCGCCCAGCAACGCCAGACGACGTAACGCATGTCCGGTGGGTCTTTTCCACGGTCATTGCGCCGGGAACCGAGCGCACCGTGAGTTACCGAGGCGTTGTAAAATAGCGGTTTTTTGGCACCCGGCGTTAACCTGAACACCCGATATTGTCCCGCGACGATACAAATGTCTGATTCCAAATTGTAAATTCGCAATAAGCCGCCGAGTTAACCATTTTTCGGGCTGGTGTTTAGTTATTGCCGAACGCAGCAGGAAGACATGAAAAATCCAGATTCCAATAGAACGCCGTATTTCCCGAGCTTTAGCATTCCGCTCCTCATCGGCATGCTGCTTGCGTTGCCGCTGGCAATATAGAAAAGGCGCACAGGCGGAGGCACAACAATATCACAAGCCGAAGCGACTGGGGTGGCAGTAATGTCACCCCGTTTTTTGTACCAGCGGCACTCCGGCCTTTTTCAGATATAGCATCACTTGCACACGTGCTGCCGAATTTGAGATGATATTGCGCAGTTTTTCATCAGGTGTTGCATTCTGCTTGGGGGCATTGGCTTCAAACAGCTGCCAATAGCGGGTGGCATCGGCGCGCTGCGCCCTGCTGGCCGCGATCAGCGCCTCGGTCAGATAATAATTGGAGCGGTTGTCACGCGACAGGGGCAATTCGCCTGCATTAATTTCGTCAATTTTTTCCGGACGATTTTGCGCTATGGCACTTAAGACCAGCAACAACCGTGCTTTCGCATAATAAGGGCTTTGCGTCGCAATCGCCTGATCCAGCAATTTACCCGCAAACGGGAATCTACACATGGGGGCAAGGCCAGCAAGCACCGATGAAAACACCGGGCTGTTCGGGTTCGCCTGCACCGTCCGTTCGGTGTAGAAACGTGCGGTGTCGCAGTCGCGCTGCAAATAGGAAAGCCGTGCCATTGCAAAATTGGCCCAGCCGTCATTGGGGTCAGCCTTAACCGCGGCTCGTGCCAGCACGATACCACGACGATAGGCTGCATCGGAATCCTGCAAAGCATTGCTGCGTTCCATTTCGAACATTGCCTGCACGCCCAGCATGGTGCCGGTCAACGTTTGCTCCGTTACAGGTTTTTTCAGGCAGTTGGCGACCCTTTCTTCCAAAATCTCGCTGTGAAAACGGGCAAATTCGAAATATTTCAGCAGGCACGGATAGCCGCCATCATCGCTGCTGCGCATCAATACCGATTCATAAGTGGCAATGATTCCTTGCGGTCCATTAATTTCGGCCATGATAGGTACCAGCATTTCGTGTGTGGCCGCTGAATCAGCCGGGATATTTAGCACGCGTGACCAGATGAGAACGTCGGATTGGGCATCGTCAATATTCAGATACAAGGTAAAATTGTCAGCATCATCCGCGACCAGCCGCGTGTGAAGACGGTAAAGGTTGGCAGGCGCATTGGCGGACCCCTTGACGGTTGAGCCATCGGCCAAGCGCACCCGTGAAAGTTTAAAGCGGCTGAGGTCATCGGCCAAAATGCTGATGATCATCCGTGACCGTTGCATTGCGTTTGCGTCAGTGCCGCCATCAACAGGGGTGATTTCGAGGATCGGGCTTTGACGTACCAAAGCAACAGCCGCCTTGTTTTGGGCAAAATATCCAACTGCTGCGGTTAATAATATGGTGCCCAGAAGGAGGAGGAGCCAGTTATATCCGCGACGGTAAAACGGCAGGGCGCGGTCGCCGGCCATTGAGGGGGAACCAGCAATGGTTGTGAGGCCGCTTACAGAGGGTTCAGCCTTGATCGGCAGCGGCGGCAGGGCTGGATATGCCACCTCCCGCGAATCCAGCCGGACGATATAGGAACCAGGCAACAGATAGATGCACCCGCTATCGCCTGGCGCATTGGCAGCGTAATAGCCTTCCAATATCTTGCGCAATCGGCCCATCTGCACACGCGCCGAGCTGTCGGATGCAGAGTCAAAATCCGCCTTACGGCCTAAGGCATCGACCGCAACAATGAATGATTTCAATGTGCTGGCGCGACCCAATATCGTTTGTTCGACAAGATAACGCAGCAGGCCCGACAAAACGGGTGAACGTTGAAAGACCGTGCTTGCTAAAACCATGTCACGTTCGGCGCTGATCCTTGCCGCAAAAGTTGGATCCATGTTTTTGTCGTGAAACGTAATGCGAGATCTCCTGGAGTATCAATTTGCTACTACAGGTTGCGTGCATACGCACTACCGCCGCCGTTACATGTGAGATGTAACGGATGTTATGGCCACACCCAACCCCGAACGCGAAACCGACATCAGATTGATAAGTTCCAGAGTGATGAAAAAATGTTGATTATTTTGTCGTGTTACGGCCGCGTTACTCCCCATATAAATCGCACGCCATATATCGCCGGTTAGGAATTGCTGTCTTTTGGTGTCCCGTCGTCTTTTCATTCTTGTTGGTCCATGATGGAAAGCCGAAATCGTCAAATGCCCCCCATTTGGCGTGGTTCACCGGGGCAGCAATTCTTTCATCGTCATCGGTACGTGCGTTGTTGATGCAGCAAGTTGCTACGGCAAGTCTGTCGATTGCTCCTCGGGCTGGCTTTTGTCGCCAACCGCCGCTAAGGCCGCGGCCATGAACCCCATCATTCTTGTCATGTCGGGCGGAGCCATTGGCGCGGCGTTGCGCTTTGGGCTGTCGCGCGCGTTACCGGTCAGCGCGGCAGGCTGGCCATGGCCGACCTTTGCGGTAAATGTCGTTGGCGGACTATGTATGGGCGTGCTGGCGATATGGCTACTGCGCGGCGACAGTTCAGCCGAGCCGCTGCGCCTGTTTCTAGGGGTAGGCGTATTGGGCGGGTTTACCACTTTCAGCGCGTTCACGCTTGAAATGGCGCAGATGGTACAGCGCGGCCAAACCGGCATGGCGGCGATTTATGCCACATTGTCGGTCCTCCTTGCGCTTGGCGCGATATTCGCCGGTATGACGGCAGCAAAGGCAGTTTGGGCATGAGCAAAAACGACGAAAAAGGCATCAGGCAGTTTGTCGTTGCCCCTGATGATGACGGCATCCGGCTGGATCGCTGGTTCAAGCGCCATTTGCCCGATGCATCATTCAACATCGTCTCGCGCTGGGCACGCACGGGGCAGCTGCGCATCGATGGCAAACGTGCGACTCCGGGCGACCGGTTGTTGGCCGGGCAGACTTTGCGGATTCCGCCTGCGGATGCGTCGGCGTCGTCGAGCGCGCGGCCAGCCCGGATACGCCGCGAATTGACCAACGACGAAATGGAATTCGCGCTGAGCATGGTTATCCACAAGGATGACGCGGCGTTGGTAATCAACAAACCGGCGGGGCTTGCCACACAGGGCGGAACGAAAACGGAAAACCATGTCGACGGTTTGCTGGATGCCTTGGGCTTTGAACTTGATAACCGGCCAAAGCTTGTCCACCGCCTTGATAAGGACACATCGGGCGCGTTGTTGCTGGCGCGCACATCGCGGTCGGCGGGGCATTTTGCCAAAGCGTTTTCATCGCGCACCGCACGAAAGGTGTATTGGGCCCTGGTCGTCGGCGTGCCTGATATTGCCGACGGTTTCATTGACCTGCCAATTGGAAAACAGCCGGGCAGTGGCGGCGAAAAAATGCATGTCGACGAAAAAGAGGGGCAGTCGGCCCGCACCCGCTATCGCATTGTCGAACGCGCAGGGAATGCGACCGCATGGGTCGAGCTACAGCCTTATACCGGACGAACGCACCAGTTGCGCGTGCACATGGCCGCCATTGGCCACCCGATTGTCGGTGACGGCAAATATGGCGGCAAGGAAGCGTTCCTGACTGGCACGATCAGCCGCAAGATGCACTTGCACGCCCGCCGTATCCGCATCGACCATCCGGCAGGGCACCAGATTGACGTCCGCGCCGATTTGCCCCCTCATATGAAGGCAAGCTTCGACGATCTGGGGTTCGATATGGAATCAGGCGATGCGCTGGTGCTTGACGCACCAAAGTTCAGCGAGACCGCCGAAGGCAAGAAACGCGTTGCTGCGAACATTGCCAAATCGGCGCGCAAGGAACGCAAGGGCGAACGCCGCTCGCGCGGATCTACACCCGACAAGCCCAAGGACAACAAACGCAGCCAAATGGCCGCAGGCAAGAAGATTGCGGCGAAAAAGCCGGTAATCAAGTCTGCGAAAAAGCCGGTGGTCAAGAAGGCGGCACCCAGAAAGAAGATCTGATGCATCCAAATCCTGCATTTCGATGGAAAGACCAACAGGCAATGCGCACTTTTGCGGCCGAGGTCGGATTCGGCATGCTGGTCGTGACGACACAAGAAGGACCGCGCGTGGCCCATGTGCCGTTCGTCTTTCAGGGGGAGGACAGATTGCTGTTCCACGTCGCGCGCGGCAATGCTGTGGCCAAGCACATTACCGGCGGCGAGATGTTGTTCGTCATAAACGGCCCGGACGGTTACATCAGCCCCCATTATTACGGCATTCCCGATCAGGTCCCGACGTGGAACTATGTCGCGCTTGAACTGTCCGGCCATGCGCGGACATTGGACGCGGCCGAGCTGGTTGCGCAGGCTGACGCGCTTTCGGAGACGTTTGAAAGCCGGCTTTCCCCGAAACCTGTCTGGACCCGTGCAAAAATGGCACAAGGCAGTTTCGAAAAGATGCTGGGCGGCATCATCGGCTTCGAATTTAGGGTGACAGATTGGAAAGGCACTCTAAAACTGGGGCAGAACAAATCAGATGCCGCGCGTTTGGCGGCTGCTGAAGGGGCGGAACATGCGGGAGACATTGCCTTGGCCCATTTGATGCGGAATGTGCCCTAGTGCCTCGGCTCGCCATATTCGATTGTGACGGGACTCTGGTCGACAGCCAGGCGAACATCTGCATGGCAATGGAACATGCGTTCGACGTGGCTGGACGCAAAGCGCCGTTGCGTCACGACATCAGGCGTGTTGTGGGTCTGTCGCTGGTGGAATCGATGCGTATGTTGATTCCAGACGCTGACGATGATTGCCACCATGAAATGGCCGAACATTATCGCACGGCATTTCTAACTTTGCGCAATAACGGGCTGGTCGATGAACCTTTATATGAGGGAATGGCTGCATTGCTGTCAGAATTGGACGAATGCGGCTGGATGCTTGGCGTGGCGACGGGTAAGTCTGACCGCGGGTTGATCCGCTGCCTTGAACACCACGCAATCAAGGGCTTGTTTGTGACGCTGCAAACTGCCGACCGTCATCCGTCCAAACCGCACCCTTCGATGGTGTATCAGGCGCTGGCCGATGCCAGCACCGATGCGCGCAATGCCGTCGTCATTGGTGACACGGTGTATGACATACATATGGGCCGCGCGGCTGGCACACGCACGGTTGGCGTCAATTGGGGCTATCACCGTGCCGAGGAATTGCGCGAAGCAGGGGCGGACTATATCGCCGAAAGCATGGATGAATTAAAAGCCTATCTCAAGGATTTTGCATGACGTTGCCGGACGATAAGGCGCGTGAGGAAACACAGGCGCAATACAGGTTTCTGGTGATTAACCTGTGCCGGATCAGCGGCGCAATCATGCTGGTAATCGGCCTGGCTGTCATAGCGCGTGAGGCGTTTGGCCTGCCCAAGGCGGCGGGATATATATTGTTCTTCATCGGTATTTTTGATTTCCTTCTCGTGCCAGTGTTTCTCGCCAAAAGATGGAAGAGCAAGCCTGAAACATGAGGCGATTTTGGAAAGAGGTTAGCCTCGAACCCACGACTTTCGGCCATGCGGTGCGGCTGGACGCGCGGCCGGTAAAAACGCCAACGGGCAACATGCTTGCGCTACCGACGCGCAAAATGGCGGATGCAGTGGTCGCCGAATGGCAAGCCGTGGAAAAAACGGTGAATCCCGTTGCCATGCCCATAACGGGCTTTGCCAACGCGGCGATCGACCGCATTGCGCCTGACCGCGCCGGCTTTGCTGCGGCCATCGCCGCATATGGTGAAACTGATCTATTTTGCTATCGCGCAGCGGCTGGCGAAGCCCTGGCCGAACGGCAGGCGTTGATCTGGGACCATTGGCTGGTATGGGCACAAAAGCGATATGGCATCAGCTTCGTCATCGTCGAGGGCATCATGCATCAACCGCAACCCACATCGACGCTTGAGACTTTGCGCACAGTCGTTGCCGCGCGCGGGACGTTCGAACTCGCCGCCATGGCAAAGCTTGCCCATCTGTCGGGCTCGCTGGTCGCCACCTTGGCCGTCGTTGAGCGTGCTGGCACAGCAGAAGAGATATGGGATGCCGCCTGTCTGGACGAGCTTTGGCAAGAAGCATTATGGGGCGCTGACCATTGGGCGCAGAAAAACCGAAGCGACCGCGCTGCCGAATTTATGGCTGCCGTCCGCTTTCTGGATCTGCTTAGTCCTGACACTTAGGGTCAGGACCTATTAAATTCACCTTCGAGGTTTGAGGCCATTTTGTGCAGTGTAAGGCGGCAAAGCGCAGGCTTAGTGGTTCTAAGTCTAGCTTTGCCAACGATGCAATGGACAAAATGGGTCAAATCCGAAGGACGCCAAAATGGCTTTGTTCTCGAAGCAAAATATCCTTGCAGGCAGAATAACTGCCTGCGGCGGACATTTTCCTCCGATATCTTTGCCATTTTGTCGCCTCGAAGGTGCATTTAATAGGTCCTGACCCTAGGTAAATACCCGCCTCGCCGAGTGGGGTCGGCCTGGCTAAGCGCTTGTCAGACGTAAGGACATTTCCATGACAGACAGCGCAACATTCACCTTACGCCCTATTCCCAAGGCGGCATTTATCGCGGGCTATGCGGGACTGTTGCCGCAAGTCATTGCGGCAGCGATGGTGTTGTCGGGGATGGAATATCGCTGGACGGGGCTTGCGGCGGCTTATGGCTATGCTGCCTTTATCTTCAGCTTTCTCGGCGGGATGTGGTGGGGCTTTGGCGTGACAACGCGCAAGGATGACTCGTCCGCCTTCGCCATTTTCGCGCTTGCCGTTGCGCCAAGCTTGCTGGCATTTGCGACCTATTTGCCGTGGATTTGGGGTCTCGAATGGCCCGGCCCGTCGATGGCGTGGCTTGGAATTTTTCTTTTGCTGTCACCCTTGGCGGACAGGTGGCTTGCGTCGCAATGTACCTTGCCAGTGGGATGGATGAAACTACGCCTGCAATTGTCGCTCGGACTTGGCGGGTTAACGCTGTTTTTGGCTGGCTTCGCTTAAGTCGCCGCGAGGTCACGGACGAAACCGATCAGGCCCTTTTGCCGCCGCCGCTTCATGCGCTCTGCCGAAAGGATCTGCTGCACCTTTTCAAAACAGGCCTGAACGTCGTCGTTGATAAGCACGTAATCATAGCCGTCCCAGTGCCCTATTTCTGCTTTTGCGCGGCTCATGCGGTCGGAAATAACGGCATCGCTGTCCTGCGCGCGGGTATGTAAGCGGCGTTCCAGTTCCTCGATTGAAGGCGGCAATATGAATACGCGCACGACGTCGGGCCCGGCTTCCTGGTAAAGCTGCTGCGCGCCTTGCCAGTCGATATCGAAAAGCACATCGCAGCCAGCCGCCAGTTTTTCTTCAACAGGGGCCTTGGGTGTACCGTAGCGATTACCGAAAACATGCGCCCATTCGAGGAATTCCCCGTTCGCGGCCATATTCTTAAACGTGGCCACATCCGTGAAATGATAATGGATGCCCTCAACCTCGCCCGGGCGTGGTTCGCGGGTGGTATAGGAAATCGACAACGCAATTTTGGGGTCAGCATCCAGCAACATGCGTGACAGCGTTGATTTTCCTGCACCCGAAGGTGAGGAAAGCACGAAGAGAAGGCCTCGGCGCTCCAGTTCATGCGGCTTGTGGTTGTCGGTATCGGCCATAACCGCTACTGCGCGAAAGGTGACCACATCGTCAAGGGGGAAGCTGCGATGGAATGGCCCCTTAGGGTAAGCAAATTCGGCGTTGTGATTGCCGTGGCACTGACTGCGGTATTCATTGCCATTTTATTCGGCATGGACCGACCACCGATTTGTGCGTGCGGCAATGTGAAATTATGGCACGGCATTGTTCAATCGTCGGAGAACAGTCAGCATATCGCCGACTGGTACACGCCCAGCCACATCATTCACGGGTTTATCTTTTTCGGGCTTGGGCGGCTGTTGTTGAAAAAATGGCCGCTGGGACTGGCGTTATGTGCCGCGATTGTGGTCGAGGGCGCGTGGGAGATACTTGAAAACTCGCCCGTCATCATTGATCGCTACCGCGAAGTTACAATTTCTTACGGTTATGAAGGCGACAGCATCCTCAACAGTGTCTTTGACCTGTTCTGGATGATCTTGGGCTTCTTCCTGGCTTCGCGGTTGCCGTGGAAGGTCACACTTGCGGCCGCGCTGATATTTGAAGCGTTTACAGCGTATATGATCCGAGACAATTTGACGTTGAACATCCTGATGCTGGTTTCGCCGGTAGAGGCGGTCAAGGAGTGGCAAGCTGCGGGGACGGGCTATTATTTGACGGGGAAATAGGGCGGGTGGCTATTGTTTATGGCTTAGTGCGTCATCCTGAAGCAAGTTCAGGATGACGAGGAAAAAAACAACGAGGAAAAGAAACGACCTCGAAAAGAGATTTCGTCATCCTGAACTTGTTTCAGGATAACAAGCCACGGCGTGAACCTGTTTCAGGATAACAACACCAATACAGGTCGTTAGACTAAACCTGATCGAGCTTCGCCCTCTGCTCCAAAACAACGCGCTACTTTGCGTAACTACACTGACTTGTGTTCCTTGCGCTTGTCGTAAATCGTCTTGGCCGCAATCGCGCCGCCGACGAGCAGCAATCCGGGAATGGACCGCGTAGCCAAGCGTGTAGCGAGCAGACCAATGCCTGCGCCAAGCAGGCCATTACCACGCTTGCGTCCGATAACCTCGCCAACAACCGCGCCTGCTATGGATCTCAACATTATAGGTCTCCCAATTATATCACTACCGTCATCCTGACGATCAATGCGAAAACGACAAGCAACTAAACCATATCTTCGGGCCTGACATGGGTATCAAATGTCGCTTCGTCAACCAGTCCGGATGCTAACGCAGCTTGGCGTAAAGTCGTTCCTTCGCGGTGCGCCTGTTTGGCGATATTGGCGGCATTGTCGTAGCCGATGATGGGTGCGAGCGCGGTGACGAGCATCAGCGACCGGTCAAGGAGTTCGGTTATGCGCGCGCGGTCGGGTTTGAGGCCATCAACGCAGTTTCGGGCGAAGCTGTCCATGCCGATGGCAAGCAAATCGATCGAGCGCAGAACGTTTGCTCCGATCAGCGGCTTGAACACGTTCAACTGCAAATGCCCCTGCAAACCGCCGATGGTCACCGCCTGATGGTTGCCCATGACTTGCGCCGCGACCATCGTCAGCATTTCGCATTGGGTCGGATTGACCTTGCCGGGCATGATCGAGCTGCCGGGTTCGTTCTCCGGCAAGTGCAACTCGCCAAGGCCCGAACGCGGGCCCGAGCCAAGCAGACGAATGTCGTTGGCAATCTTGGTAAGCGCGACCGCCAGCGTGTTGAGCGTGCCCGACATCTGGACAAGTGCGTCATTAGCGCCGAGCGCGGCGAACTTGTTGGCTGCGGGCTGAAAGCTAATTCCGGTGGCGGAGGAGATTTCCGCCGCAATCGCGACATCGAAGCCCTCGGGCGCGTTCAGGCCAGTGCCGACTGCGGTGCCGCCTTGCGCCAGTTTCCCGATATCGTGGGAGATGACATGTTCAATGTTTTGGCGGCACGCGTCGAGTTGGGCGACGAAGGCGGCAAATTCCTGCCCCAGCGTAAGCGGCGTTGCGTCCTGCAAATGGGTGCGGCCAATTTTTACAATGTCGCGCCACGCCGCGCTCTTGGCCGAAAGGGCATGAGTGAGCACATCAAGTGCGGGGAGGAGGTCATTGCGCACTGCCAATGCTGTCGCGACATGCAACGCGGTTGGAAAGCTGTCGTTCGATGACTGCCCCATGTTGACATGGTCATTGGGATGCACAGGTGCTTTCCCGCCACGAACGCCGGTAAGCGCTTCATTGGCGATGCCGGCTATGACCTCGTTCACATTCATGTTTGACTGCGTGCCGCTGCCCGTTTGCCAGATAACGAGCGGAAATTGGGAGTCATATTGATGGGCAAGAATTGCGTCGGCAGCGGATATGATCGCATCCGCCAGGTCCGCCGCTAACGCACCAGAAGCCCGATGCGTCAACGCCGCCGCGCGCTTTACATGCACAAGGCCGTAGATAATGCCCATCGGCATGCGTTCGTGCGCAGGGAAAGGGAAATTCGCGATGCTCCGCTGAGTCTGAGCGCCCCAATAAGCCTCAGCGGGGACGTCGATTGGTCCAAAACTGTCGGTTTCCGTGCGGGTGGTGTGCGGCACTGTCGTTTCCCCTCATACGCGATTTCACATCTCGTCATCCTGAACGTGTTTCAGGATAACGCACAAGCGCCGATTGTTATCCTGAAATAAATTCAGGATGACGAAGAGGGGAGCGGGATGACGATCTTATAAGATATCGTCATCCTGAACTTGTTTCAGGATAACAAGCCTCGGCCTATTTTGCGGTCAAGCCAGACCCAACTGGGGCGCCAAATCAAGCCAATCAGGGTTGTCGCTTTCAATAAGGTTGAATTTCCAATCGCGATGCCAGTTTTTCAGTTGATTCTCCCGCAAAATGGCCGATTCCATCGTCCCGAAAAGCTCAAACCTGACCAGCCTGTTGGTGTTCCGGGTTTTGGAAAAGCCTTCGATCAGTCTTAAACGATGTTGAGAGAAGCGTTTTGCGAGATCTGAAGTAACGCCAATGTAGATATATCCACGCTTCCCGCTTGCCAGTATGTACACGCAGGGCTGGAAATCTCTCATCGTTTCCTTTGCGCGTTATCCTGACACAAGTTCAGGATGACGAATTTTTTCGGTGTTGTCCTGAAACAAGTTCAGGATGACGAGATCTCTTTCCATCGTCATCCTGAACGTGTTTCAGGATAACGGACACCCTCACTTTTTCCGCCCGAAGTCCACGCTGACGACGTTCGAGCCGTCTTCTACGACGACGGAGGGCACGTCATTGCCGGCTTCTTCGAGCGGCTCGGGCGTCGCTTCGCCTGCGTCGACATGGAATTGAAGCGCGAAATCGACCGATGGATCGACAAATGCGGTTATCGCCGAATAGGGGATGAACAAATGCGAGGGGATCTGGCTGAAAGACAGGCCAACTTCGAAATGCTCGGCCTCGACCTTTAGGTCCCAATATTTGTGCTGGAGCACAATTGTCATTTCGTCAGGGAAGCGTTCGTGCAGATGCTGCGGAATGGCGACGCCAGGGGCTTGAGTCTTGAAAGTTATATAAAAATGATGGTCGCCGGGCAGCCCGTCGCGCGCCACGTCACCGAGGACGCGGCCGACCACTGCGCGCAGCGCCTCCTGCACAACGTCATCATAAGGAATCAGGCTATCAACATGCTCTTCGGTCATCCTTGCAAGGTGGACTGCCGAGCGCCCGAAATCAAGACGCTTGTTGCCTTAAGCCAACTTGCCAAATGCGCTGGCGTGGCTATATCGGCGGCCATGCGTACAGGGTCTATCAGTCGGAAGACAAACGAAACGTCCATTGATGTTGAGGTCAACCTCGACGGCAGCGGTGTGTATGAGGTATCTACGGGCATTGGCTTTCTCGACCATATGCTTGAACAATTGTCGCGGCATTCGTTGATCGATTTAAAGGTCAAGGCGGTGGGCGACCTGCATATTGACCAGCACCACACGACCGAAGACACGGGCATCGCGATTGGTGAGGCGGTGTTGCAGGCGTTGGGTGATAAGCGCGGCATCACGCGTTATGGCACGGCCTACGCGCCGATGGACGAGACGTTGACGCGCTGTGCGCTCGACATTTCGGGGCGGCCCTATTTTGTCTGGAAAGTATCGCTTAGCAACCCGCGTCTGGGCGAATGGGATACCGAGCTGATCGAGCATTGGTTCCACAGTTTCGCGACCAGCGCGGGTATCACGTTGCATATTGAAAATCTCTATGGGGCGAACAACCACCATATTGTCGAAAGCTGTTACAAGGCTTTGGCCCGCGCGCTGCGCCAGGCGGTCGAAATTGACCCGCGCAAGGCGGACGCCATTCCTTCGACCAAGGGCACGTTGTGAATCTTATATTGGTGAATTCCTCACGTCGCTCCAGCGCAGGCTGGAGCCTATCGCGACCGTCCGGCATCATCGATAGACGTGATAGGCCCCAGCCTTCGCTGGGGTGACGGAATTTGTAAATGGCTGGACTTGCACTTATTGATTATGGCGCGGGCAACCTGCATTCGGTGCACAATGCGTTGAAGGCGGCTGGCGCGGATGATGTTGTCGTCACCGCCGATCCCGCTGTGGTGGCAAAAGCCAACCGCATTGTACTGCCCGGTGTTGGCGCTTTTGCGCATTGCATGGAGGCCTTGTCCGCCATTGACGGCATGATCGCCGCGATGGAGAATCGCGTGCGCGAGCAAGGCGCTCCATTTCTGGGCATTTGTGTGGGGATGCAGTTGCTAGCCGACGCAGGCGTGGAGCACGGTACGACGCAAGGCCTTGGATGGATAAAGGGCACCGTGCGCGCGATTGTGCCAGCCGCGGAATTGAAAATCCCGCACATGGGGTGGAACGATGTCGTGCCGACCGAAGGCGCGCCGTTGATTGAAAACGGCGAGGCCTATTTTCTCCACGGCTATCATTTTGATGCAACAGACAAGGCGCATGTGCTGGCAACCACCGACCATGGCGGCGCGCTGGTTGCGGCGGTCGGGCGCGACAATATGATGGGCGTGCAATTTCATCCGGAAAAGAGCCAGGCCTATGGCATCAATTTCCTGAAACGCTTTCTGGAGTGGACACCGTGAGACGCGTTCATTTAGCTCCCTTTTCCTCTGCGGCTCTGCGTGAGATTCTTTTTTGTCCACGCCGAGGCGCAGAGGCACAGAGAAGAAAGAGTATGTCATGATTGTCTTTCCCGCGATTGATTTGAAGGGCGGCGAAGTCGTTCGTCTGGCCGAGGGCGATATGAACCGCGCGACCGTCTATGCCGACGATCCGGCGGCGCAAGCGATGCTGTTTGCTGAGCAGGGCGCTGAATTTCTGCACGTCGTTGATCTCGATGGTGCATTTGCGGGACGACCGGAAAACGCCGAAGCTGTGGAAGGCATTATCGAGAATTTCCCGGGCTATATTCAATTGGGCGGCGGCATCCGTAATCCGCAGACAGTCGAGCGCTGGTTCGATATGGGCGTCGCGCGGCTGGTGATTGGCACGGCGGCGCTCAAGGATCCGCAGTTCGTCAAGGACATGGCGCGCGAATTTGCAGACGGCATCGTCGTGGCTGTGGACGCGCGCGATGGTTTTGTTGCGACCGAAGGCTGGGCGGAGAAATCCGACATGCCGGTAATCGACCTTGCGAGGCGGTTTGAGGACGCGGGTGTGGCGTCGATATTGTTCACTGATGTTGGCCGCGACGGGATGCTGACGGGATGCAATATCGAGGCGACGGTGGATCTGGCGCGTCGGGTGAACATTCCAGTGATCGCCAGCGGCGGGGTGAAGGGCATTGATGATATCCACATGCTCTCGCTTCACGCCAAGGACGGCATCGAGGGCGTAATCACTGGCCGTGCGATTTATGACGGGCGGCTTGATCTGGCGACGGCGATTGCGGTGGCGGAGCGGGCGTGATCTGTTCTTCAAACAATACCGTAGCCCTGAGCAGCAGCCGCATGCGGCTGCGTCCGTCGAAGGGTGCCTTCATGGTTGGCGCATCGCGTGTAGGCGCCCTTCGACTTTCATCAGCGCCGGTTGCGCTGATGGCTCAGGACTACGGTGAATCTTCGATGGCTGCGTGCCAATGACCGTCCGCATCCGCGTGATCCCATGTCTCGATGTGTCCAATGGCCGCGTGGTCAAGGGTGTGAACTTCGTTGACCTGCGTGATGCAGGCGACCCGGTTGAGCAGGCGCAAGCTTATGATGCGGCGGGCGCGGATGAGCTTTGCTTTCTCGACATTGGCGCAAGCCATGAAGGGCGCGGGACGATTATTGACGTCGTGCGGCGCACGGCCGAGGTCTGCTTCATGCCGCTGACCGTCGGCGGCGGCGTTCGGAGCGCCGAAGATGCGCGGGCATTGTTGCTGGCAGGCGCGGACAAGGTCGCTGTGAACAGCGCGGCAGTTGCTCGTCCGGAAGTCGTCGCCGACATTGCCGCGCGCTTTGGCAGCCAGTGCGTAGTCGCTTCGGTCGATGCGCGGCGAACAGGCGACGGCTGGGAAATCTTCACCCATGGCGGACGCAAGCCCACGGGCATCGACGCGCTTGAACATGCGGTAAGGCTGGCGGAACTCGGCGCAGGCGAACTGCTGGTCACCAGCATGGACCGCGACGGCACGCGCGATGGCTATGACCTTGAACTGACCCGCGCGATTGCCGATGCGGTGAACATACCCGTGGTGGCCAGCGGCGGCGTTGGCAATCTTGACCATCTGGTTGAAGGCGTCCGCGAAGGCCACGCCAGCGCCGTGCTGGCGGCGTCGATATTCCACTTTGGGCAATATAGCATCGCGGATGCGCACGCGGCCTTGCGGGCTGCGGGCCTGCCGGCGCGCGTCTGAAAAAATGTTTCGTCACCCTGAACTTGTTTCAGGGTCTTACTTCATGCGCGATAAAGTGCGGCAAACCAAAAAAGTTGCAAAATTGAACCTCAAAATCCGCACGCGAGTCCTTGACCTGTCACAAAAACACCCTATCTGGGCTCCGTTAGCACTCGTCATGTATGAGTGCTAACGTATATTCATTGCCGTCCCTTGCTTCGTTGCAGGAGTGGCGGGATGGCGAAACAGAAAAAGGATAGTTCAACATGGCATTTCGTCCATTGCATGACCGCGTTCTCGTCCGTCGGGTCGAGGCCGAAGCAAAAACCGCTGGCGGGATCATCATCCCTGATACAGCTCAGGAAAAGCCACAGGAAGGCGAAGTCGTCTCCGTTGGCACTGGCACACGCGCCGAAGACGGCACCGTAACGCCGCTCGACGTGAAGGCTGGCGACAAGATCCTGTTCGGCAAATGGTCGGGCACCGAAGTCAAGATCGACGGTGAAGACCTGTTGATCATGAAGGAATCGGACATACTGGGAATCGTTTCCTAAGAACCCGCAGCCTTCGTCATCCCGAACTTGTTTCGGGATAACACACGACGTTGGCGCGTTATCCTGAAACAAGTTCAGGATGACGAAAATTCAGAGATTAACTCACTAAAGGAAAAATATCATGGCTGCTAAAGACGTGAAATTCGGCCGCGATGCGCGTGAACGCATCCTGCGCGGCGTAGACATCCTCGCTGACGCGGTGAAAGTAACATTGGGTCCAAAGGGACGTAATGTTGTCATCGACAAAAGCTTCGGCGCACCGCGCATCACCAAGGACGGCGTTACCGTCGCCAAGGAAATCGAACTGAAAGACAAGTTCGAAAATATGGGCGCACAGATGGTCCGCGAAGTTGCTTCGAAGACCAACGACATTGCCGGTGACGGCACGACCACTGCAACGGTTCTTGCTCAAGCGATCGTTCGCGAAGGCATGAAGTCGGTTGCAGCGGGCATGAACCCGATGGACCTGAAGCGCGGCATCGACATGGCGGTTACCGCTGTTGTTGCTGACCTCGTAAACCGTTCGAAGCCAGTTGCTGGCTCGTCGGAAATCGCTCAGGTCGGAACGATCTCTGCAAATGGTGAAGCTGAAATCGGTAAGATGATTGCAGACGCCATGGAAAAGGTCGGCAAGGAAGGCGTTATAACTGTCGAAGAAGCCAAGGGCCGCGAAAGCGAACTCGAAGTTGTCGAAGGTATGCAGTTTGACCGCGGTTACCTGTCGCCTTACTTCATCACCAACACCGAAAAAATGTCGGTCGAGCTGGAAAATCCGTACATCCTGATCCACGAAAAGAAGCTTGGCAATTTGCAAGCCATGCTCCCGATCCTGGAAGCAGTCGTGCAATCGGGTCGTCCGTTGCTCATCATCGCTGAAGATGTTGAAGGCGAAGCGCTTGCAACATTGGTGGTCAACAAGCTGCGTGGCGGCCTGAAGATTGCTGCGGTCAAGGCACCAGGCTTTGGCGATCGTCGCAAGGCGATGCTGGAAGATATCGCGATCCTCACCAAGGGTGAAATGATCAGCGAAGACCTCGGCATCAAGTTGGAAACCGTTACCTTGGGCATGCTTGGCCAAGCCAAGCGCGTCACCATCGACAAGGACAACACCATTATCGTCGACGGTGCCGGTGAAACCGATGCGATCAAGGGCCGCGTTGAAGCGATCCGTTCGCAGATCGAAAACACGACGTCGGATTACGACAAGGAAAAGCTGCAAGAGCGTCTGGCGAAACTCGCTGGCGGTGTTGCCGTGATCAAGGTCGGTGGTTCGACTGAAGTTGAAGTGAAGGAACGCAAGGACCGCGTTGATGACGCGCTGCACGCAACCCGCGCAGCCGTTGAAGAAGGCATCGTCCCAGGCGGCGGTACTGCACTTCTGTATGCAACAAAGGCTTTGGACGGCATGAAGGGCGTCAATGACGACCAGACACGTGGTATCGACATCATCCGCAAGGCGATTGTCACACCATTGCGTCAGATTGCGGCCAACGCCGGATATGACGGCGCTGTTGTCTCGGGCAACCTGTTGCGCGAAAATGACGAAACCATGGGCTTCAACGCGTCGACCGACGTGTATGAAAACCTTGTGGCTTCTGGCGTTATTGACCCAACCAAGGTTGTGCGTACTGCATTGCAAGATGCGGCATCGGTTGCTGGCCTGTTGATCACAACAGAAGCAGCGATTTCCGACGCGCCAGAAGACAAGTCGGCTGGCGGCGGCATGCCAGGCGGCATGGGCGGAATGGGCGGCATGGGCGGTATGGACTTCTAAGTCCAAACGCTCGGCTCAGGCTGAAACATTAAGGGCCGGTGGGGTAACTCACCGGCCTTTTCTTTTGCTTCATTGTGTTATATACATAATACAGTCGAGGCAGAGGAGATGACGATGATCCAGCACTGGAAAGCAATCGCAGGAACAAGCGCGGCGATGGTTGCGGTGCATGTCGTCAACATTTTCACCGGCGGCTATCTGAATAGTTTCGGCATCGAACCACGCGAAATCGGATCCGCTTACACCATTGCAACCGCACCGTGGCTTCACGCCAATATCGGGCATCTTGGCAGCAATCTTGCGGCCTTCGTCGTGCTTGGGTCGTTGGTGCTGCTTCAGGGGCTGCGCTATTTTGTAAAGGTCAGCGCGCTGATCATATTGCTCGGGGGCGCATTGGTCTGGCTGTTTGGACGCGACGCGACGCATATCGGGGCAAGTGGCTGGATTTTCGGATTATGGAGCCTCGTCATTGCATTGGCCTGGTTTGACCGCAGCCCGCGCAATATCGCGATTGCTCTGGCCGTTGTGTTTTTCTATGGCGGCATGGTGTTCGGCGTGCTGCCAACGGCGGGTTATATCTCGTTTGAATCGCATTTGTTCGGCGCGATCGCTGGAATATTTGCCGCGTTCACCTTGTCGAAAAAGCCTGCAGTCGAAATTGTCGCGCCGGCGCGGCAGAACGAACTGAAATTCTGGTCCTAGGCCTTCATCGAAGCCAGCATTTCGCCCATTTTCTGGTGCAGCATGTTCATCGCCTTCAACGGGCGGACCATGACCTTGAAATGGGTGATGAGGCCGTCGTCGTCGCAGGTGATCATATCGACGCCGTTGATCGCGACGCCATCGATGACGGTCTCGAACTCAAGAATTGCGCTATTATCGCGGTGCCATTCGCCGACATATTTGAACTCCGCATTGCCCAACGTGTGCCCCGCCGCCGCGAGATATTTGGCGGTGATTGCCTTGCCGACCTGCGGCGTGTGGACCACGGGGCTTTCGAAGACGCAATCATCATGCAGGATCGCAGCGATGGTGTCGACATCACGCGAAAGGGCGACTTTGTGCCAGATTTCGGCTGGGTTATGCGTCATGATATTTGCCTCCAAAACCGTAGTGCTGAGCCTGTCGAAGCACGTTTCTCAGTTGACGCGCTGCTTCCGGGAAACGCCCTTCGACAGGCTCAGGGCTGCGGTAGTCATCAATAGCCCAAATCCAAATTTACTATCGGCTCGAGCGCCTCGCCGTTGCGATAGCGCTCCAGATTTTCAAAGAAGCGCGTTGCCGACCGGACGAACATCTTGTCCTGCGCGCGGCCCGATAGATGCATGGTGACGTGCGCATTGTCGAGCGTCCACAGGATATGGTCGGCGGGCAAGGGTTCGGGCGTTGTGACGTCCAGAAAGGCGCTGGCGATTTGCTTGCCTTGTAACGCCGCCACCAACGCGTCCTGATCAACGACCGATCCGCGCGCGATGTTGATGAGCGTTGCACTTGGTTTCATGGCCGCAAGCTCCGCGGCGCCAATCATACCGTCGGTTTCTGCGGTCGCGGGGACGGCGAGGACGACCCAGTCGAACTCCCCTAATTGTGCGCGCCATTGGTCTGGCGTGAGAGTGTTTGGGGCAGCCGAACGGCGCACGACGGTGACGTCTACGCCAAAGGGCGTAAGGCGTGCTTCGATCAGCTTCCCGATTGCGCCATAGCCAAGCAGCAATGCCTTTGACCCGAACAGTTCAACCTTGCCGGGTGAATCGAGCAACCATTCGCGGCGTTCCTGCGCGCGGACAACCTCGCGATAGCCCTTGGCGACCGTCAGCATCCCCATCACGACATATTCGGCGATGGTGATGGCATTGATGCCCGCGCCGTTGGTGACAACGCACCCTTGCGCCTTCAACTGCGCGAGCGGCATGCCGTCGACGCCGGCATAGATGCTGTTGAGCCATTTCATGTGTGTGGCGGCACCAATGATCGTGGCCATATCGCGTTTGTCATACATGTCAAACCAGCCAATTTCGGCCTCAGGGGCAAGCGTGAGCGCTTCTTCCTTGGACATGAAAAACTGTGGCTCGATCCAGTCGGGAAGCCTCGGTTCAATTAATGGACGGACAAGGCCCGACATCACGAGTTTAGTTTTGGTCATCATTTATTCCTCTCCATCGACTTGCGATGGGGAGGTGGCATCGCGAAGCGATGACGGAGGGGCCTTCCCAAAATGAGCAAGTCGATCATCGATTATTATGATAATGTTATTTGTTACGTCCGCTGCATCCTTGAGTACGTCAACTGCGGGAATGCGCAAGGTGTAGATGCGATGCGCGGCCAGCCATGTATCTCTTGCAACGTCGCTAGCTGCGCGCATTTCTGTATCATGCGCGTTGCCGTCCACTTCGATAGCGAGGTTCGCGCGCGCACAGAAAAAATCAAGAACGTATGGTCCCGCCGGATGCTGTTTGCGGAATTTGTGGCCCGACGGAGAAGCGCGGAGATATTGCCACAACAAGAGTTCGGGCTTTGTCAATTCGCGCCGAAATCGCTTGGCCAGTTGAACCGATTTTGCTGATTTTTGCGGACGCATCGCTTGCCCCTCCGTCAGTCCTGCGGACTGCCACCTCCCCATCGCAAGTCGATGGGGAGGATGGAAGTGACATTTCCTTTCATGTCCTCCCCAATGACTTGCATTGGGGAGGTGGCATCGCGCAGCGATGACGGAAGGGCGAATTCAAACATCCAGTTTCCAGTCCCAACCGAGCGGGTCGCCGTCCATGACTTCGACGCCCTTGGCGATCAGGTCGTCGCGGATGGCGTCGGATTTGGCGAAGTCCTTGGCTGCGCGGGCGTCTTTGCGGGCGGCAAGCGCGGTTTCGATTTCGGCTTCGGTGATGGTTGCTGTTTTTGGTCGGATGCGCAGGTCTTGGCGCGTGACCGTCAGCAAACTGAGCCCAAGGACAGCATCCATTTCGGCAATCGCCGCGAGTTGGTGCGCGATATCGACTTTTTTGAGAGCGACCAGCGTTTCCAAAGAGGTGATAGCGACGGCGGTGTTGAGGTCGTCAGTTACTGCGGCCCCGAAGTCGTCTAATGTGGTTTGGATGGCCAAAGGAACGTCACCCTGAACTTGTTTCAGGGTCTTACTTTCGGACGTCGCCAAGTACGATGCTGAAACAAGTTCAGCATGACGGGGGCTGGTTTCAGCATGACGGGGGGCGGCTTCAGCATGACGGGTTGGGCTTTCAGCATGACGGGTTGCGGTTTCAGCATGACGGGCTTTTAGGGCAGCGATCGCCATCACCATCCGTTTCAATCGCACCAGCGCAGCTTGCAATCCTTCCCAGCTAAACTCCATCTCGCTGCGGTAATGCGCTTGCAGGCACATCAGGCGGTAGGCGAGGGGGTGGAAGCCCTTGTCGATGAGCAGTTGCACGCGCAGAAATCCGCCCGAGGATTTGGACATCTTGCCGCTGCGTTCGATCAGGAAGTTGTTGTGCATCCAGAAACGCGCGCCGCTATGGTCGCTGCCGCAACGCGCCTGGTTTTGCGCGATTTCGTTGGGGTGGTGAATCTCGCGATGGTCGATGCCGCCGGTGTGGATGTCGAAGGGCAGGCCAAGCAAAGCCTCGGACATGACGGAGCATTCGAGATGCCAGCCCGGCGCGCCTTTGCCCCACGGGCTGTCCCATTCCATCTGCCGCGTTTCACCAGCTGGTGTGTTGCGCCAGATCGCAAAGTCGGCGGCGTGGCGTTTGCCTTCGACTTCGTCGATGCGGGCCTCTCCGTCCTCGGTCTTGGCCCGCGCCAATGCGCCATAATTGGCGACGGTCGAGGTGTCGAAATACAGGCCGCTGTCAAGTTCGTAGCAATGCTTGTCGGCGATGGTTTCGGCAAAAGCGATCATCTGCGGTACATAATCGGTGGCGATCGACCAATGCGCTGGCTGGCGGATATTCAGCGCCTTTATGTCGTCCCAATAGGCTTGCGTATAATGCTTGGCGATGTCCCAGATCGACGTTAATTCGCCTTTTTGGGCCTTTTCGGCGGCCATCTTCTCCATCTTGTCCTCGCCTGTATCGGCGTCGTCGGTAAGATGGCCGACATCGGTGATGTTGATGACATGGGTGAGCTTATAGCCCTTGTAACTCAGCACGCGGCCAAGCGTATCGGCAAAGACATAAGCGCGCATGTTGCCGATATGCGGGTAATTATAGACCGTCGGCCCGCAGGTATAGACCCGTGCCTCACCTGCATGGACGGGCGTAAAGGTTTCCAGTTGCCGCGTAAGGCTGTTGAAGAGGCGCAGTTCGGTCATGGCTTGGCGATGCTGGAAATGGGTGCGGAGGTCAAGCCACCTCCGACCGTCATGCTGAACGCCGGGAGGATGAAAACCCGTCCAACCGTCACCCTGAACGTGTTTCAGGGTCTTACTTCTCGACGTCGCAAAGTAAGATGCTGAAACAAGTTCAGCATGACGCGTATTTTTGGAACCCGTTCCAGCGTATCGCCTGGTCAATCTCCACGCGCGGGACGTTGAAATTGTTCACTGCCGCATCCGGATCACGATAACCAATGGCCATGCCGCAAAAGAAGATGTGGTCGTCGTCGATATCCAGCAATTCCCGCATATATGTGCCGTACATCGCCCAGATTTCCTGCGCGCAGCTGTCGAGGCCTTCTTCGCGGAGCAGCAGCATCACCGTTTGCAGCCACATACCCATGTCCGACCATTGCGGCGGACCCATATATTTGCGCGTGTAAGTGAACAATTGCACCGGAGCGCCGAAGCTGTCCCAGTTTTTCATCATCTGCCCGATGCGGCCAGCGCCGTCTTCGCGCGCGAGACCAAGCGCATCGAACATCGCCTTGCCGACGCCGCGGCGCTGCTCTTCGTAACGGCCCTCCAATCCCTTGGGGTAGATGTCATATTCATGGCCTTCGCCTAATGGTGCAGTGGCGGCCTTGGCTTTGACCTTTGCGGTGAGGTCGGCGAGCGGCTGTCCGGTCAGGATCACGGCGCTCCATGGTTGCGTATTGCCGCCGGAAGGGGAGCGTTGCGCCTTGGCGAGCACGCGTTGCAGCACCGATTGCTCGACTGGCGTATCCAGAAATTGCCGGACAGAGCGCCGTGAGGCGACGGCTTCGGTTACGTTCATCTTATTCCCCCCGCATATTTAATCGTCTGATTAATTCATGCCACGCGGGGTGCGAAAGGCAAGCCTATTCCTCGTCAAACAACCCGGCAAGTTGTTCGATCATCGTTCCGCCCAGTTGCTCGACGTCCATGATCGTGACCGCGCGCTTGTAGTAACGCGTCACATCATGGCCAATGCCGATGGCGACCAATTGAACCGGAGAGCGGGTTTCGATCATTTCGATAACCTTGCGCAGATGCTGTTCGAGATAGCCGCCATGGTTGACCGACAAGGTGCTGTCATCGACCGGCGCACCATCGGAAATGACCATCAATATGCGGCGGTCTTCGGCGCGGGCGATCAGGCGGTTATGCGCCCAAAGCAACGCCTCGCCGTCGATATTTTCCTTGAGCAACCCTTCGCGCATCATCAGGCCGAGGTTGCGTTTGGCATGCCGCCATGGCTCGTCGGCTTTTTTGTAGATGATATGCCGCAAGTCGTTGAGGCGGCCGGGCATGGCAGGGCGACCGGCAGCAAGCCAGTCCTCGCGCGCTTGCCCGCCCTTCCACGCGCGGGTGGTGAAGCCCAATATTTCGGTTTTCACGCCGCACCGCTCAAGCGTGCGCGCCAATATATCGGCGCTGATCGCGGCGATGCTGATCGGGCGTCCACGCATCGATCCGCTATTGTCGATAAGCAAGGTTACCACCGTGTCGCGGAAATCGGTCTCACGTTCGATCTTGTAGGAAAGCGAGCTTCCCGGCGAGACGATCACACGCGCGAGGCGGGCAGCATCCAACATGCCTTCTTCCTGATCGAAATCCCAACTGCGGTTTTGTTGCGCCATCAGGCGGCGTTGCAACCGGTTGGCAAGCTTCGTGACCACCGATTGCAGATTCGACAATTGCTGGTCCAGATATGCGCGCAGCCGGTTCAGCTCTTCTTCGTCGGCAAGCTCGGTTGCGGTGATTGTCTCGTCAAATTTTGTTGACCAGATTTTGTAATCGCTTTGCGGCAGATGGTCCCAATTGCGGCGTTGTGGTGTGACAGGCTGCATGCCGTCTTCGCCCATTTCGCCTTCGGCACCGTCTTCATCGTCCATATCCTGGCCGTCATAATCGGCCTCGGTCTCTTCGCCTTCGCCTTGCTGCGGCTCGGCGCGGGCGTCGGCTTGTCCAGCCTCACCGTCGCCTTCGTCATCGCTGTCGCCATCCTGATCCTGGGCGTCGTCCGCGTCTTCTCCGCCTTCGTCGGCGTCGGACGGGTCAACCTCGCCCTCGGTCAGGTTCAGATGCGCCAGCATGGACTGAGTCAGCGCGGCAAAGGCGGTCTGGTCATCCAGCGCAAGGGCAAGCGCGTCGAGGTCGCCGCCGGCGTTTTCCTCAATCCAGCCGCGCAACATGTCGACGCCAGCCGCTGCCGCATTCGGGACAACCGCACCGGTGAGGCGTTCGCGCACGATAAGCGACAATGCTGTTGATATCGGCACTTCATCGGCTGCCTGTGCGCGGCTGATGGGGTCAGTCCGCATTTTCAGATCAAGCGCATGACCAAGATTTACCGCGATACCCGCCATATTGCGCGAACCCAGTGCCTCGACCCGCGCATTTTCCACCGCGTCGAACGCCGCGCCAGCGATCACTTCGGTTGGACGGAGGGCCGCATGCTGCGCCGCATTGTGATGCTTTAACTTGAGTGCGAAACTGTCGGCAAAGCCCCGTGCTTCGGCGACCTGATCCGGCGGAAGCAGGCGACCCGGCATGGGCACCTTGAAGTTTTTGCCCGCCTGACTTGGCGCATCGGCGGTAAAGGCGAGCTCAACCTCGGGTTCATGCGCGATCGCACGCGCGGTACCGGTCAGGACCTGCTTGAACTGTTCGAGGGGCGACTCGTTCGACATTATTCGGCCAGTCTTTTGCAGACAGACGCGACCTCTTCCTTGGTCGGCTTTGTCGGTGCGCGCAGCGTGAAAACATGCGCGTTCTGTGTGGCGACGCGGTCTTCGGTGGTACGGGCACCGTTCACAACCGCTGCAAAATCCTTGCACACCGCAAGGCTGCGCAAATAGTCACTATGCCCGGCACCGCCACCGGACACATCGGTCGTGTCGATAATGGTGAAGCCCGTTTTGGCTGGCTCGGTCTGGTATTTCGTTTTGGTGGCAAAGCACCGTTGCGGCATGCCCTTTGCTTTTAGCGCCGCAGACTCAAACGGGTTGAAACAATAAGGTGATCCCAGCCGCGGATAGCCATGAACCGCGCGCGAGACCGCAAGTGCGCGGTCATTTAACGAGGCATATACCGTCACGCGCCGGTCGTTGTTTACGCGTCGGGCGGCGAGAACTTCTTCGGCAATGTCGCGTTCGAAATCTTCACGATCAACATCAGGTGACGCCAGTATGATATTGGAAATATTGCTGGAATCTGCGTTACTCGACGTGCGGTCAACATATTCGACAGCTGGAATGACGAGGCGCGCGCCCAGCGAATGGGACACGATGACGATTTCCTTGACCCATTCGGTGCGTGCCAATTTGGTCAGGAAATTCCGGAAATTGCGTTCGTCCCAATACATGTTGGTTTCGTCAACCGCATAGCTCAGCAAATTGCCTTGCGACGGCCAGCTATAATGGACGACTGGCCCGTCAAAGTTGCTCAGTGTACCAATTTGCACAGTGTCGCGGGTCGTTGTCGCCGTGGTCTCGCGATACCCATGGACATACAGCAGAACCCGGCCCTTGCGCAGATTTGCCGCATCGCGCAGGCCAGCCCACCATGCGTCTTCGGGTTGAAACGCAAGTGGCACGACCACAACTGCATCGCCCTTCAACGGCTTGATCTTCTGTGGTGGCGAAAAACGGGCGTAACGGACTTTTTCGGCGCGATGGTTGGTCAGCTCAATGGCGTCGCCGCGACAATCGGGCAGGCGGCTGGTGACGAGAAAATAATCCTTGCCCACCACGGCAGCGTCGTCGTTTTGCACCGGGTTACAGCGCGGGTTTTCGGCAAGCGTGCTGTGGGGTACATCGCCATATTGGACTGCAACGGTACAACCCGCCAGTGACAGCGGCAAAAGCAAGAGGAGTGTTTTGCGCATTATTTTCCTTTGGGATTGGCAGCCCGCCATACCTTCACAGCGTTCAGCGCGCCCGACACATGGCCTTTTACGCCCAAGTCGGAATATGCAAACAGCACCTTGCCATCGGGCGCGATGACGTAAGTCGTCCGGTTGGTGATGCCACCCATAGGCAAGCTGACTTTGTAATTTTTGATCATCGGCTTGGTTGCGATGCCAACGGTGAACTTGTTGCGGCATGCCTCGACCGAAAACTTCTTCAGCGTTTCAATATTGTCTGCCGACATGCCGACAATTGACGCGCCATAAGCGGCAAAGTCGTCCGAAGCTTCGGAAAATTCATGCGCCTCGACCGTGCATCCCGACGTGAATGCCTTTGGATAGAAATACAGCACGACGGGTCCGCGTTTGAGTGCCTTGTTCAGGTTAAACGTGTCTGCCTTGCCGGCCAGTACGGCCTGCGTCGTGAAATCCGTTGCGCGTACGCCGGGTTTCAGCGCGGCAAAGGCCGGGGAGGTGGAGAGCATGAGCGCCAGAGCAAGTGCGATGCGTTGCATAAATCGTCCTTTTCCTAAATCCTTTCGGCAAAATAGCCGAAAAATTACTTTGCTTTGCCAACGACACTTTCGGGAAGGTCCTGTCCGAAAACGCGCTGATAATATTCGGCGACCAAGGCGCGTTCGGCGTCATCACATTTGTTGAGGAACGACAGCCGGAATGCAAAGCCGACATTCTTGAAAATCGCGGTGTTTTGCGCCCAGGTAATGACGGTGCGCGGGCTCATCACGGTGGAAATATCGCCGTTGATGAAACCTTGGCGAGTCATTTCGGCGACCTTCACCATGTTCGTGACGGTCGCGGCATCGGTGCCCGACGCCTTGGCCAGAACGATTTCGCTTTCGACCTGCGCTGGCAAATAGTTCAGGCCAACAACGATGTTCCACCGGTCCATCTGGCCCTGGTTGATCGCTTGCGTGCCGTGATACAGTCCGCTGGTGTCGCCCAAGCCAACGGTGTTGGCGGTGGCAAACAGGCGGAAGAACGGATTGGGACGGATAACGCGGTTCTGGTCAAGCAAGGTCAGCTTGCCTTCGGTTTCGAGTACGCGCTGAATGACGAACATCACGTCTGGTCGGCCAGCGTCATATTCGTCAAACACCAACGCGGTTGGTGTCTGCAAAGCCCATGGCAAAAGGCCTTCGCGAAACTCGGTGACTTGTTGACCATCGCGCAGGACAATCGCGTCGCGTCCGATGAGGTCAATCCGGCTGATATGGGCGTCAAGGTTGATTCGGATACACGGCCATTTCAGGCGCGCGGCGACCTGCTCAATATGCGTGGATTTGCCAGTGCCGTGATAACCCTGAACCATCACGCGCCGGTTATGGGCAAAGCCAGCCAAAATCGCGAGCGTTGTGTCGGGGTCAAAGACATAGCTGTCGTCGGTGTCGGGAACGCGTTCATCAGCGATCGAGAAAGCGGGGCATTCCATGTCTACATCGATGCCGAACAGTTCGCGCACGCTGACCATCTTGTCAGGGGCAGCGAGAATAGTCGCATCGCGGCTGTCGGGCTGGATATTCGGAATGTCGGTCATGTCAGTCTCGTCAAATGAAGGCGGGAGATGTTTTAAGGTGCGTATAAGCAGCAATCACGTCTTGCAAAGCCTTTTCATAAGACCGGTTGCCGCCATTTTTGTCGGGATGATAAGCGCGGACCTTGGCCGAATAGGCGCTGCGCAAGGCACGCCGGTCGGCATCCTCGCCAAGCCCTAGCGTCCTGAGCGCCTTGCGGTCCTCAGGCGACAGGAAATGGCCATCGGCACGCTCCTTTGGCAAGCGCGACCGGAATCGCGTATAAATCGCGTCAAGCGGGTCTTTGAAGTCAGCCCATTTGGGTGGCGAATCGACGCTGCCACTGGCTCGAAACGCACGGGTTTCGCTTGGCCACATGCCGATTGGACTTTGCGCCATCAGGATTTCATCGGAAGTCATACCGTCGAACCAGTTATACCCGGCGTTAAATTCGCGTACATGGTCGAGACACAAATATTGATATTCGCCCGGGCCATTGCCCGATGCTGCCTGACCTTGCGGATCGGGCGCGCGAAATTCGCCTGCCTCACGGCAGCGCGGATGGGCGCACTGCCGCGCCGCCCCGCGAATGCGGCCGTGAAATCGGTCAGTGGAACGTTCTGCAGCCATGATTTTCCTTGGCGAAAAACCTGCCATATGGGAAGAGTGGCGGATGAAAAAAGGTCCTGCCCAAATTGAAATGGAAATGCTGCTCGAAACGGCATTCGCGCCAACCCGCCTTGCCGTCATCAACGACAGCGCGCAGCATCATGGCCATAGCGGCGATGACGGGTCGGGCGAATCGCATTTTACCATCGAAATCGAAAGCGCTGCCTTTGCCGGCGTATCGCGGGTGACGCGGCAGCGCATGGTGAACAAGGCGTTGGGCGATATTCCCGGAACGCGCGTCCATGCCCTCGCGATCAAGGCTAGTGCCCCCAGCGAACTTTAGGTAATTCATGGTATCGGGAAAAACCGGACCAAAGCGGAGACGAACACATGACGAAGCTGACTTACGTTGTCCTTATAGCTGCGCTTTGCGCGCCGGCTTATGCCGCCGAAGTGAACCGGCCCAAGGTATATAGCGACATCGTCGCGTGCCGCGCATTGACGGATTCTGCGGCAAGGCTGAAATGTTTTGATGCCGCAGCCATGGCTTTGGAGACTGCGACCGAGAATAGGCAAGTAGTAATCCTCGACCAAAGTGAAGTGCGCAAAACCAAGCGATCATTATTCGGGTTCTCGTTGCCGAAAATTCCGTTCTTCGGGGAAAGCGACGAGGAACAGGAAGAAGAGTTCAAAGAAATCGAAGGCGAATTGGCGAATGTGCAAGCGCTGCCATATGGCAAGTATCAGTTCACGGTAAAAGACGCGGGCACATGGCAAACCACGCAGGGCATTTCGTCCATTTTGAGGAATGGCAAGAAGTTCAAGATAAAGCGGGCAGCTTTGGGAAGTTTCATGCTGGTCATGAACAACACCGGTATTCGTGTAAAACGGGTCAATTGATGCATCGTCCCATTTTTGCAAGGCGCATGACATGATCGAACTTTCCCCGCACCGCCTGTCGCTGTCGACGGAAATTGAGATGGATGTATTCACCGCAGGGGACCCGGCCAATCCTGCGATCATTTTCCTGCATGGCTTTCCCGAATCGCACCGGACGTGGCGGCATCAGATGGCGCATTTTGCCGACCGTTTTTACTGCATCGCGCCCGATCAGCGGGGCTATCGCGGAACGTCAAAACCGCAGGAGGTCGACGCGTATACTGCAGATAAGCTGACCGCCGATATTTTCGCGCTGGCCGATGCCTTGCATGTGCAGGAATTCATCATCGCTGGCCATGACTGGGGCGGCGCGATTGCGTGGAGCGTTGCGCTCAATGGGCAAGCAGGTGCGTTCAATCCGGCTTGGGCTGGCCGTGTGCCGCGCGCGATCATCGCCAACGCGCCGCATCCTTTCCTGTTTCAGCGATTGTTGATTACGGACATGAACCAGCGCGAATCCAGCCAATATATGCGCGCATTCCGGGATCCGGCGAATGACGCGCTGGTGATCGAACAGGGGCTGAGCGGTCTGTTGTTGAAAACCATCAAATGGGACAAGCCAAGTGCGATGGAACCAGAGGAGCGCGCCGCATTGCTTGCGGACTGGACCAATCGCGATGCCTGTTTCGGGATGCTTAACTGGTACCGCGCCGCGGCCCTGAATGTGCCCGCGATGGATGAGGAGGCCGAAATTCCGCCCTTTGCAGCCGACGCTTTTCCGAAATTGTTGATCCCGACGTTAGTGATCTGGGCTATGGACGACCTCGCTTTGCCGCCATGCAATATCGACGGCATCGAAGAACTGGTTCCCAATGTGACAATTGAACCCGTCGAAGACTGTGGGCATTTCGTGATCTGGGAAAAGCCTGAGGCCGTGAACGCGGCGATGGACAAGTTTCTGGGTTAATCGGCAAGCCAGTGGATCCACGCGCCATGCGCCTGAGCCTCGGCGAGCAAATGCCATGAGTCCGGTCCTGGCCAATATTTGACCATTAACTCATGCTTGAACGTCTCACGATTGGTTTCGAGCATGATCCAGCCAAGCGGGCGTTCCGGCGTTACGTGTTGGCCCGCAGCTTCTATGGCCGCACGGATTTTCTGGCGTCTTTCTTCGGGAATATACTGCCAGACTATCGAATGGTTGAATATGCGCACGACATCCGCCTCTTGCGGCGCAGATAGCCGTTCCAGCACCCAATCCAGCGCGTCGGCCTGCACAATATTCGGTCGCATTTCGGTGGCAAGCGCAATTGCGGCGTCCATGCGCCCAAGACGGTCAATATTTTCAGGCCAGACATAGCTTTTGACTCGCATCGCTGCTTCTGGGTCGGACAAGTCGACCGGTGCTTGGTCACAGCCGCTGATTTGCGTGATTTCCACGCACGCGTTAGGCGGCGGCGATCCGCGCCATTCGGGCTTGATCCGCATCGGCGAAGCTGCTGGTCCCACAGAAACGCCCGCAAGATCATAATGATAGCGCTCCATCATGACGTTAATGCCTGCACTCGCGCCAATTTCGTTCATCTCGAACCGCGCGCCGATCCTGCGCGACAACCACAACAAGGCTGCCATAAAGCTGGCCGACCGTCCCGCTTCGTTGGTTTGTGGCGGACCGTCGAGCCACGGCAATAGCCGCGCATCATGGTCGCGGGTGATTGCGCCAATCAGGGCATCGACTTCGGCCTGCTCGGTGACTTCGCCTTTGTAGATGGGACCAAGACGGTCGTCCGCGCCAGTCAGATGCAGATGGTGAAACCCGCCCGCGAGCCGCAGGGGCATGGCGTCCTCAAGCGGCAGTCCCGGCCAGCGCGCAATGCGATGGCCGCAGAGTGTGGGCCCGTGCATTAACGCCAGCTGCGCCTCAACGATATGGGCCGTGACCGGCGCATTATTGCGGCGGCAATGCTCGGCTTGCACCTTTATGCCTTCGGCAATCCGGCGATCATCCATGACACCAGCGCCAAAATCCTGTGACATGATGGGTTCTGCCATATTGCCCTTTCTGCGCGCGGCCCCTAAAGCGCGGCCATTGTGACTGAACCTATCATCTTTGCAATCCCCAAGGGACGGATTTTGGACGAGGCGTTGCCGCTGATGCAGGCAGCGGGCATCGAACCTGAGGCAGCGTTTTTTGATGACGCCAGCCGTGCGTTACTGTTTGCGACCAATGACCCTGCGATCAGCATCATCCGCGTGCGCGCTTTCGATGTCGCAACCTTCGTTGCCCATGGCGCGGCACAGATTGGCATTGTCGGATCCGATGTGATCGACGAGTTTGATTATTCCGAACTTTATGCGCCTGTCGACTTGGGCATTGGCCGTTGCCGGATTTCGGTGGCAATGCCGAAGGGTGCGGTGGACGACGTCAATGGCGGGCATATTCGTGTCGCCACCAAATATCCGAACACAACGAGCCGATATTATCAGGCGCGCGGGATTCAGGCCGAGTGCGTGAAGTTGAATGGGGCGATGGAACTCGCGCCTTCGCTTGGTCTGTCGGGCCGTATTGTCGATTTGGTCTCCTCCGGCAAGACGCTGGCCGAAAATGGCCTAGTCGAAACGGCGGTTATCAGCCAGGTCTCGGCGCGCCTGATCGTCAATCGCGCGGCATTTAAGATGATGAGCGGGACAATCCCCAACATGGTGCAACGCTTTAGAGAATTGGCGGGATTACGTGCAGTTGCTTAAAACCACTGACGCTGGCTTTGCCGAAGCCTTTGACGCGCTGGTCAATGGCCGGCGTGAAGCAGACGCCGATGTGTCGAGCGCCGTCGTGCAAACCATCCGCGATGTGCGCGCGCGGGGCGATGCGACATTGGCGGAGATGACTCAGCGTTTTGACGGCTTTGACCTGAATGCTGCTGGCTGGCAGATTGATGCCGCGCAGTGCAAGGCGGCGTATGATGGGCTGGAGCCGGATCTGCGCGATGCCCTGACGCTCGCGGCCAAACGGATACAAGCCTATCACAAGGCGCAATTGCCCGAAAATCGCGATTACCTTGATAGCGACAATGTGCGTCTTGGCGCGCGATGGTCGGCCGTTGACGCTGCTGGGGTCTATGTTCCCGGTGGCCGTGCGGCCTATCCGTCGTCCGTATTGATGAACGCAATTCCTGCCAAGGTGGCCGGCGTAGAGCGCATCGTCATGGTCACGCCAACGCCGGGTGGGGAAACTAACCAGACCGTCATGGCCGCAGCGCATTTGGCGGGCGTGGATGAAATCTGGCGCGTCGGTGGCGCGCAGGCAATTGCGGCCTTGGCATATGGGACAGAACGTATCCGGCCTGTCGACGTTATCACTGGCCCCGGTAATGCGTGGGTCGCAGAGGCGAAACGTCAGCTATATGGCGTCGTCGGGATCGACATGGTTGCCGGACCTTCGGAAATCGTCGTAGTTGCCGATGCGCAGAACGACCCCGAATGGATTGCCGCCGACTTGCTCAGTCAGGCCGAGCATGACCCGACCAGCCAGTCGATCCTGTTTACCGACGATGCCACTTTTGCCGAAAAGGTCGCGGCAGCGGTTGACGCGCAAATCGCGACGCTTTCAACAGGCGCAGTTGCGCGTCAAAGCTGGGATGACTTTGGTGCTATTGTTGTTGTTGATGATTTGGAAAAGGCGATGCCTTTGGTCAACCGTCTGGCCGCGGAGCATCTTGAGCTTGCGGTGGATGATGATCGTGCCGAACGCCTTTTCGATCTGGTTCGTCATGCCGGGTCGGTATTCCTGGGCCGAATGACGCCCGAGGCGATTGGCGATTATGTTGCGGGTCCAAATCATGTATTGCCCACCGGACGCCGCGCGCGTTTCGCGTCGGGTCTTTCGGTGCTTGATTTCATGAAGCGTACAAGTTTCATCGCGCTCGACCGAAACGCAATGAACGCCATCGGCCCGGCAGCAGCAACACTTGCCGATGCCGAGGGTTTACCCGCGCATGCGGCGAGTGTCAGGAAAAGATTATGAGTGCCAATAACGCCAGTGCAAAATCCAAAGCCCGTTCCGCTGCGCGGCTCGCCTCGGTGCAGGCGCTGTATCAGATGGATATGGAAGATATCGGCATCGCCCGGTTGCTGCACGAATTTCACTCGCACCGGCTGGGGCAGGAAATCGAAGACGCGCAATATGCCGATGCCGATCCTGACTTTTTTGATGACGTCGTATCTGGCGTTGACGCACGCCGCGCAGAAATCGACGAATTGGTCGACGGCAAGCTGGGCGAGAAGTGGAAGATGGAGCGTTTGGACAAGACGATGCTTCAGCTCCTGCGTTGCGGCACATATGAACTGATTGCCCGGCCAGATGTACCAACCGCGACCGTTATCGACGAATATCTTGATGTGGCGCATGCCTTTTTCGACAAGAAGGACGCGAAGTTTGTCAATGGCTTGCTCGATGCTGTTGCGAAAGATGTGCGACGGTAGCCTCTCTTTCGTCGTCCTGAACTTGTGCGACCTCTGGTCATTTCATTCCAGGACAACATAATATGGCAGCGTGTTATCCCGAAACCAGTTCGGGATAACGAGATGGGGGCGACACGACGTGACCACCGAATCCACCTTCATAAATCTGCTGCGCGGTTTTGCCACTGATCCTGCGGCGCGCGGCTTGCTGGATGATGTCGCGGTCATCGAAGTGGGCGATGCCGCTCTCATCATCACGCATGATATGATGGCGGAAGGCGTGCATTTCCGCTCAAACGCCAATCCGGAGGATGTGGCATGGAAGCTCGTGGCGTCAAACCTGTCTGATCTTGCGGCAAAGGGCGCAGAGCCAGTCGGCGTTCTGCTTGGTTTCATGCTTGGCGATGACGCATGGGACAGGGCCTTCGCCGCTGGATTGAAAAAAGTGCTCGCGCATTATCACGTTGCGTTGCTCGGCGGCGATACGGTAGCCAATCGTGGCGACAAACGTGCGTTTGGTCTTACGGCTCTTGGGATCGCAAGCCACCGCCCCGTGCCGTCGCGCGGAGGTGCGCAAGTTGGTGATATTTTATATGTAACCGGCACGCTGGGCGATGCTTTGGCCGGATTTGAGCTCATTGATGCTGGTTTTGACGAAGTCGGGCCGCTTGCCGACGCGTTCAACCGGCCAATGGCGCGGCTGGCCGACGGTCGAGCTCTGGCGCCGTTGGTCACCGCAATGATGGATGTGTCGGATGGCCTGTTGCTCGATGCCGAACGTATTGCGACCGCAAGCCAGATTGGCATCGAAATCGACCTTTCATGCGTGCCCTTGTCGCCGCTTTATGTCAGCTACCGCTCCGATAGCCGCGAAAGCAGAATGCAAGCAGCCAGCTGGGGCGATGATTATCAATTGCTGTTCACCGCGCCACCCGAGGCCGCGCTGCCCGTGCCAGCGACGGCCGTGGGGCGCGTTATTGACGGCGGCGGACTGACTTTAAAAGATGGCGCAAATCCAGTGAAATTGCCCCCGACACTCGGTTATTTGCATCAATAACTGAAGCATTAGAGCAGGCGGCGTTTATGGGTTGCCATTGTTCATGCTGCCGCCTTATACCCCGGCGGCTTGCACTTCTCGGGAGGAGAGTGACAACAGTTGTTGTTTACACAAACAGGAGGGGAGAGATAATTTCATGTCTCTAACAATTATCGCAATATTATGCGGGTTACTTGCCGTGCTGTACGGTTTTGTAACCAGCCGCCAGGTGCTCAGCGCACCGGCTGGCAACGAAAAAATGCAGGAAATCGCTGCGGCCATTCAAGAAGGGGCAAAGGCCTATCTTGGCCGTCAGTACCGGACCATCGCCATCGTCGGCGTTGCCGTCGCGGTTCTGGTCGCTTTGTTCCTTGGCCTTATTCCGACCGTCGGTTTTGTGCTTGGCGCGGTGCTTTCGGGCGTTGCTGGGTACATCGGGATGAATATCTCGGTGCGCGCAAATGTGCGGACGGCTGCTGCGGCACAGACCGGTCTTCAGGCGGGCCTAACCATGGCATTCCGCGCAGGGGCCATTACCGGCATGCTGGTGGCAGGACTTGCTTTGCTCGCCATTGCCGGGTTCTTCTGGTATTTGACTGATGTCGCAATGATGGCACCCAATAGCCGCCCTGTGATCGATGCGCTGGTCGCATTGGCCTTTGGCGCATCGCTTATTTCCATTTTCGCGCGTTTAGGCGGCGGTATCTTTACCAAGGCTGCTGACGTCGGCGCTGACCTTGTTGGCAAGGTCGAGGCTGGCATTCCCGAAGACGATCCACGCAACCCTGCGGTCATTGCCGATAATGTCGGCGATAATGTCGGCGACTGCGCTGGTATGGCGGCTGATTTGTTCGAAACCTATGTCGTGACCGTTGGCGCAACGATGGTTCTGATCGCTTTGCTGGTGCAGGGCGTCACCGACAGTGCGTTGTTCCTGAATCTTATGACTCTGCCGCTGCTCATTGGCGGCGTGTGCGTCATCACCTCGATCATTGGTACCTATTTCGTCCGTCTTGGCGGCGGCAAGAATATTATGGGCGCGATGTACAAGGGCTTTCTTGTCACCGCTATCTTGTCTGTTCCCGCGATTTGGTTTGCGATCAACTATGCTTTGGGCGGTATGGAAGTCGACGTTGGCGGGTTTACGGGCCGGACATTGTTCTACTGTTCGTTCCTTGGCCTCGTCATCACTGGCCTGATTATCTGGATCACCGAATATTATACCGGCACCAATTACCGTCCGGTACGATCGATTGCCAAGGCATCGGAAACCGGTCACGGCACCAACGTTATTCAAGGTCTGGCGATCAGCCTTGAATCCACCGCGATGCCAACGATTGTGATTTGTGCCGGTATCATCATCGCGTACCAGCTTGCGGGCGTCATCGGCATTGCCTTTGCCGCGACTGCGATGTTGGCATTGGCTGGGATGGTCGTTGCGCTTGATGCATATGGCCCCGTTACCGACAATGCCGGTGGTATTGCCGAAATGGCTGGCCTTGACGAATCTGTCCGTGAAAAGACTGATGCACTCGACGCCGTTGGCAACACGACAAAGGCCGTGACCAAGGGTTATGCCATTGGTTCGGCGGGTCTTGCCGCCCTCGTGCTCTTCGCGTGCTACACCGCCGACCTTCGGGAGTATTTCCCGGAGCTTGAGGTGAATTTCAGCCTTGAAAACCCATATGTCATCGTCGGGCTACTGCTCGGTGCGCTTCTGCCCTATCTGTTCGGCGCAATGGGCATGACCGCAGTGGGCCGCGCGGCTGGCGAAGTGGTGAAGGACGTGCGTGACCAGTTCGCAAACGACCCCGGCATCATGACCTACGCCTCAAAGCCCGATTATGCGCGTACGGTCGATCTCGTCACAAAGGCAGCGATCAAGGAAATGATTATCCCATCCTTGCTGCCCGTTTTGACGCCAATCGCGGTATATTTCATCATCACTGCCGTTGCAGGGCAGGCGGAGGGCTTTGCGGCTCTTGGCGCGCTCCTGCTCGGCGTGATCGTGGGGGGACTGTTTGTTGCCATCTCGATGACATCGGGCGGCGGCGCATGGGACAATGCCAAGAAGTACATCGAAGACGGCAATCATGGTGGCAAAGGTTCGGAGGCGCACAAGGCAGCCGTAACCGGCGATACCGTGGGTGATCCTTATAAGGATACCGCGGGCCCAGCTGTGAACCCGATGATCAAGATCACGAACATCGTGGCCTTGCTTCTGTTGGCTGCACTGGCGCATGGCGGCATGTAACGCCTGAACATAACTAAGTTTTAAAAGCCCGCCGGAAGCGATTCCGGCGGGTTTTTTTGTGAACGTGCTCCGTTCATCGAAAAACTTCGACACAGTATTTTGTCTTGCTTGCGTCTCGTTTCATCGAACGTATAACCAAAGCATATTAACGTGTGCTGGGGAGCAGAGATTGTGAAAAAAGCTATTATAACCGCGTTGTTTGTCGGGGCTGCACTGCCGTCGACTTTTGCGGGTGCGTTGGCGAAAGATGGACCAGCTGGTGGTGTTATCGCAAACATCGCCGCGCAGTCCGCTGATGGCGAGATTCTTGTTTCAAAAGGCCGAGCGGATACTGCCGTGTTCGGGAAGCGCCCGTTTATGCGCACTCCGGTGCTATCTCCGGATGGCACGAAGATCGTCGTCATGATGAGCAAGAATGGTGTCGATAATCTTGGCTACATCGACGTCACCAAGCCGGGTTCGGCCCCAGTGTTTTTCGCCTCGGCCGAAGAACTTCGCGAGGCCGGCGATCGGACAGTCACCGTTTGGAGATTCGTAGGCAACAGGACAATTGTATTCACAGTTCGGTCTCGTGAAATTCTAAGCGGAAATCGCAGCGATGTGGACCGCCTAGTATCGTACGATCTCGAGACTAAAAAAATCTCGCCACTGGCATGGGATGGAGCTGGTGCCGATGGTGCTTCAATTCTGTTTATCGATGACGAGAAGGAAACTTTGCTTGTCGAACGCGATGTCTTGAAGGACATGAGCTACAGCGGCAACCCTGAAGTTATCGAAGTCGACGTTCGCTCGGGCAAATTTAAAACAGTCATGCGCCCTAACGTAGAAGTAGGTGGCTGGATCGTGGATGGCAATGGTGTGATCCGCGCTGGTGTTGGCGGTGATGGTGATAGTGGCAAACAGCGGCTCATGTATCGGTCTGATGCAAATGGTACCATGAAGACTGTGTCTAACGAAGCTGATCCCACATTCACCGGCACGCAAATCACGCCTTCCGTTTTTCTCGACGAGCCGGACCTGGCTTATGCTACAAGCAACAAGGACGGGTTCCGCAAGGTTTATAAGATTAACGTCAAGACTATGCAAATAATCGGCGAACCTGTGTTTGGCGTGAAAGGATATGATGTTGGCGGCGTCATTCCGAATGAAAAGCGCAACGGTATGGCGGGTGTCAGCTATACTTCAAACAAAGACCGGCAACGTTGGTTCGATGGGCGTTTGGCCATGATCCAGAAATTGCTGGATGAAGATTTTGGAAAAGGTAACGCGACGATCGGCTCGACAAACGATGGCGATACAAGAGTAGTTGTTTTTGTAGAGCGAAACGGCGAACCAGGCGGCTATTATCTGTTTAACACTGATACCGGCGATATGAACCTGCTGGGATGGTATCACCCCATTTTAAAAAACCAAACTATGAACCCAATGGATTCCATCCGCTATAAGGCATCGGATGGCATGGAAATCGAAGCCGTGGTTACGTACCCGCGTCACCGCCCCACGCGTAAAAATCTTCCTGTCATCGTCATGCCGCACGGTGGTCCTTACGGTGTCCGCGATTCTGAGGAATTCGGCCCGTTCCCATGGCATCAGGCTATGGCCGAGCTTGGTTATGTGGTCATTCAGCCAAATTACCGCGGCTCAGGTGGCTATGGCAAAGAATTCGTCAAGGAAGGCCGTAAGCCGACCGGATACGGCATGCGGATGCAGGATGATTTGAATGACGCCCTCACATGGTTTGGGCAATCGGGCTTAATTGATCCGAAACGTGCCTGCATCATGGGTTGGTCTTATGGCGGTTACGCAACGGCGCGCGGCGCGCAGCGTGACGCGGACAAATGGAAATGCGCGATTGCCGGTGCAGGCGTTTATGATTTCCCGATGATGAAAGCCTATGACACGCGTGCCTTTGGTGATTTCGGGGCAAATTTCCAGGCGACGGCTGATGACTTGATAGGCATTTCCTCCGCACGGAACACCAACGGGCCATGGTCACCGATATTGATTGTTGCTGGCCTGCGCGATGCACGTATCCCCATCGAACAGTCGCGCACGCTTGTTTCGCGGCTTAAAAGTTCGGGCAAGAAAGAAGGCGTCGATTTCAAATATGTCGAGCAGCCAAAGGGTACGCATAACTTGCCATATGAAGATGTGCATATCGAATGGCTGAAAGAAGCAGAAGCATGGGCACAACGTTATAATCCGGCCTATATTGCATCGGACCCGGACAAGGCGCCGCCAGTCGCGATCACCATCGCGTCGAAATAAGCCAGATTAATACCGTAAAAAAGGCCGTCCCATCGGGGCGGCCTTTTTGTTTTGGTGTTAGCACGCAGGATAAGACGAAAACTTAAAAACGCTTTCTAAAGCTCATTTCAAATACGCGGCCTCGCGGGTCGATATAACCTTGTTGGTAGCCAAGCGGTACATTGCCGTTCTGGTCGCGCACGTCGACAATATCGTTCAGGATATTTTCGATCCGGAAGGTGATGCGGCTGCCCTTGAGAACGGGCAATGCCTTAACCACGCTGGCCTGTTGGTCGAGATTGACGAATATAAAAGCGTTTACAGCGGCAATGTCGCTAAAGCGCAGGTCGTTGCTTCCCGGCAAGCCAGTGCCATTGGCAGTCGTTGCGCTTTTGTAGGTGCCCTGGAGACGCAACCCAAAGCCCTTGTGGAACACACCGCCGGAAAGCTCAACTTCGTGCCGCGATGCGCCGCCATTGCTGCTGGTGGCTGAGCCATTCAACAGGTCGAGCACAGGGACGCCGGGTCTGATCAGGATTTCTTCCTGAATACGGTAGGTGTGGTACAAAGCTATGTTCCAGCGGCTTGGTTGTCCACCGCCACCGCCGAAACCGCCGCCACCAAAGCCCCCGCCGCGTCCGCCGCCGCCAGCTCCTGGTCCGCGTGGCCCACGCGGGGCACCTCCGCCAGCAGCTGCACCGGGGCCACGAGGTCCGCCTGCACCAGGAGGGCCACCCGAGGGGCCACGTTGTGGCGGTGGGGCGCCGATGTTCCCTGACACGTTAAAACCCCAGCGGATACGCTGCGAAGCTTCGCGGTCGAAATTCACGGGTCGTTGATCGACGCTTAACAGGCGGCCGTTGATATCGCGCACGACCCGGCTGGCGAATGCTGCCTCAATTTCAGGCGTGAGCAACGGAAAACCCGCCGTTGTGTTGCGGCTGTTGTTCTTGAAGTAGCTGAACTGAAGCGCAAAATCCTTGATGAAATCAGGATTCCAGTTGGCATTGAAAATAAAGTCACGCCGCTTTTCGCCAATCAGGGCAGGGTTCCCGCCGGTAATGACGTTGATGAACAGGCTTTCGCCGCGCGTGAAATCATATGTCGCGACATTAGGCGTGACCAATATGGGGTTCCCGAGTTGGCCGATACCCGGCGCGTTTTCATCGCCTGTGATGGAGGCCTGAAACGTCAAATTGCGCGCGGGTGCCCAGCGCAAGCCAGCGCCATATTCCACCAGCTGGCCAAAATCGGACAGGCCACTGAACCCGATATTGCCGTTGATCGACCATTCGCCAATGGCAGAGCCAATGCCGAAGTCGCTTCCGGTCAACGGAAGTTCGGCATTGACCGAATGGTTCATGATGTTGCGCCGGAGCGACACGCCGGTCGTGAGACCCGAACGGTATGTTTCGCTGTCCAGCATTTGCCGGGTGAAACCCGACGCGAAGGTCATTTGCACATCGCCTGCAGGCAAAGTGAACAACGTTCCTGCAAGGGTGCTCCGCAAGTCCAAATTTTGGTTGAGGCTGCTCGCCAGATCGGGCGCGAGAAACAACAGATTGGCACCGAAGTCGGCAGCAAACGGATTGGTGGTGCCGGCCAGTACTCCGGCGCGCAAGGCGGTGAAGTCTGCATTGCGGGTGGTGCGTGTTTCATTTGCCGTCCGGGCATAATTGCCGGTTAAGGTCCAGCGCCAGCCGCCAAGCAAATGGTTGAACGTGCTGCCGGTTTGAAACACGCGGGTTTCGCTTTCTCGCTCCAGCGGCCGGGGACTGTCGAAATAGCGGCTGAGCGTCACATCCTGACCGAAAGGTGAAAACGGGCTGCTGCCGGGGACGACAAAGCTGCTGCCGGGCAATCCAAGCAGCGATGCGCTACCTGTCAAAGCGAAGTTGGCGTTCAGCGACAAGACCGTTTGCGGGCCAAGTGACCGGCTCCAGGTGCCGTTGACTTCAAGCCGTTCTGTGCGGGGCAGCAAAGTCCGTGTGTCGCCGATGTTGGCGTCGTTAAGGCGGTTCGCGTTTCCGGCAAATTGCGACAAAGTGGGGTTGGCAATGCCGAGCGGCACCCCTGCTTGCGTGACGGTGCTTCCGGACAGCGCGCTGAGCGCAGGCGAAATCTCGCCATTCAGACCCAATCCGCTGACGTTACCGCCGCGCGCCAATAATGAACCTCCTGACGAAATCAGATCGCGCTCGGCTTCGGTCAACGCGGTTGAACGCTCAAGCTCGACATCAAGGTTAAGGCGCGTGTTCGTCCCGATGCGCGTTAGGGTCGTTTCGAATTCATTGCTGGCAAAACCGCCATCCTGCGGCTGGGCATGCTCAAACTCGGCGGCAAAGGAGGCAAAATTGTCCTTCAGAACGAAGTTAATGACGCGCTGGTCAGGGCGGAAACCATATTTGAGGGCTACCTCTTCCGGAAAGATCTGCACCTGACGGATGGCTTCTGGCGGCAAATCCCGTAATTCGCGAAACCCCGAAACACGCTGGCCATTGAGAAGCACAATGGGCTGTCCGCCGCCCCGCCCGCGTCCTGAATTGGCTTGCGGTGCAACCGCTGCCACCAGATCAGTCAGCGATGATGCACCCAAAGCCGCGATATCGGCTTCGTCCAGCTGCTCGATCGGCGGGACATCAGTATCCACTGAGCCGCGAATGCGCTCGGCCGTAACCACGATCTCGCCGGAAGAATCATCTTCAACCGGTTCTTCCGCTTCTTCATTCGAAATGGCGACTGTACTTCCGGTACTCTGGATTTCGTCCGCCGCCATGACAGGCAAAGCCGTTGACGTGAGCAATAGTGCACAAAATGGGGAAAATTTCATGGGGGGGGAGCTCAGTTCATTTGTTATTGCGTTGGTACATAAGGATATACGCAAAATAGGACAGATGAACTTTGTCGCATTTTGTCGCAATAGGGCGATTATACTGTAGCTCTTCCCTTTTTCGAACATTAGGGTTAAAGGCGCACCAAGTTCAGATTTTTGATGATTTAAGGGGCCGAATGGCAAAAGAAGAATTACTCGAAATGCGTGGGACAGTGAGAGAATTGCTGCCCAATGCAATGTTCCGTGTCGAGCTGGAAAATGGTCATGAAGTTTTGGGCCACACCGCCGGAAAAATGCGCAAGAACCGGATTCGTGTTCTTGTCGGTGACGAGGTGCTGTGTGAATTGACCCCTTATGATCTGACCAAAGGCCGGATCACGTACCGCTTCAAATAAAGGCGGCAGGCCTTGGGTCTGAACCCCACACTTGTTTTGGCATCGTCAAGCCCGCGTCGGCGTGACCTGCTTGCGCGTCTGAGCATTGTGCCTGCGCGCATTGCCGCGCCCGATATTGACGAAACTCCGCGCAAAGGCGAGGTGCCGCGCGTTTATGCGCTGCGCATGGCCGAGGAGAAGGCTCAGGCCGTTTCGCGCGCCGCACATGAAATCATCATTGCAGGCGACACCACCGTAGCAGTTGGCCGCCGGATATTGCCGCAAGCCGCCGACGCCGACATGCAGCGCGGCTTTCTGACATTATTGAGCGGCCGTCGCCACCATGTGCTGAGCGCCGTTGCTGTCATCGATGCCGATGGCCGGTTGCGCAGCCGGATTTGCGACAGCATCGTCCGTTTCAAGCGGCTGTCCGTACAGGAAATCGACAGCTATATTGAAAGCAAAGAGGGGCTTGGCAAAGCTGGCGGTTACGCCATCCAGGGCAGGGCAGAAGCGTTGATCGACTGGATGGCAGGCAGCCACTCGGGCGTGGTTGGTCTGCCCTTATATGAAACCCGGGCGCTGCTTCGGGCTTCGGGCTTTCCGCTTGATTGAGATGTGGCGCGATGAAGCGCCGGGCGAACGACGTGCCGCTTTGGTCGAAGGCGGGCACCTACTCGAAATTCACATCCAACGGGACGTGCAATGGGTGTTAGGCGAATGCGGGAATGGCCGGATTGACCGGAAAACGCCATCGGGGGCGTACATCATAGCGGACAGTGGAAGCGAACTTTTGCTGCGCAGCAAAATCAGCGATCCGGAAGGTTCGCGCGTTGCTTTTGAGGTAATGCGAGAGGCGATATCGGAGCCGGGCCGGACCAAACCGCCGGAGATTATGCTGCGCAATAATTTGCCGGACCCGCTGCCGCAAAAGGACGCGCTTTGGAACAATCGACTTTCTTTGCCGGGGCATAAATCTTTGGCCGCGTCGATTGCTTCAGGTTTTGATGTGGCCCTTGCTGGCCAGTCAATCGTCGGTGATGTCACGGTCAGCTTTCAACGCACCAAGGCAGGGCTTGTTTTCGACGTGGATGGCATTGGCAATGCTTTCGCGATTAACAGCGTGGCCGCGACCGAAATTGCCCGTCTGTTGCGACTCTTCCAGATCGGCGCAATGGTGATGGTCGATTTTGTATCGATGGAAGCAAAGACGCAGCGGACACAGATTGCAGAAATTTTTGATGCCGCTTCTACGTTGGATCAGCGTCCCTTTGAACGGACTGCGATCAACGGTTACGGCATGATGCAGGTCGTGCGGGCAAGGCCAAGACCATCTATCCTTGACCATCTGTTTGGTACGCGCATTGCGGCGCTTTCCGACGAGACGCAGGCATATTGGCTTTTGCGTGCGGTTGCACAGTCCTCAGGCTTTGGACCGCGAACGGTGACAGCACGACCCGTTGTTGCACACCTGTTGCAATCCGGGCAATGGGCGCAGTGGCGCGCCGAAGCCATCCGCCTGTCCGGCGCTGACATGGTCGTGGTTGCAGACGAAAAAACCTCAGGCTATGGGCAGGTGCATGTCGCGCAAAGCTAATCAATGTCCGTTCTGCGGAAAGCCACAAGCAGCTGAATCGAAGCCATTTTGTAGTCAGGGTTGCAAAGATCGTGACTTATTGAAATGGCTTGATGAAGGTTACCGCGTGCCGGGGCCGTATGCGGACTATGAAGATAGCATTGGTCCGGACGATGGATACTGATTTTGCGCTTGCCAAGGGGCGCATCGCCTCTCTATAGGCTGCGCTCCCACGCGGTTTTCGCCGCGTAGCCCGAGTAGCTCAGGGGTAGAGCAGCGGATTGAAAATCCGCGTGTCGGTGGTTCAAATCCGCCCTCGGGCACCATTTTTCCAGTTTAGTTCAAATGTGGTGTCGCGTGTTGCGGCGGCTGAGCATGGCGTTCGCCTCGATTGGGATCTCGCGCATGAAAAAGCCGGAGCAGCATGGCTGCCCCGGCTCTCTCCCCCCAAAGGACGTTGGTCCGTTAGAACTTGAACTTGGCTGATGCACCGTAGAAGCGTGGTGGTGACGGGTAGCCGGAAAGGCTTCCCGACTGCGCAACCGACGGGAAAATGACCGGGTTATATTTTGGCTCGGTCAGGTTGCGACCCCAAATGCTGAGCTCAAGGCCATTATCAAAGGCAAAAGCGATTGACGCGTTAAGCGACTCAATCGCAGCTTTGTTCGGCAGGCCTTGTGCAATCTGGTAGGCGCTGTTCAACTGGTAATCGGAGTGCAGGATAAGTGCGTTACCATTGCCAACGTCGATATTATACGTTCCGCCAACCGATACGCTATGCTTGGAAATCCCGCTTGGCGTGAAACCAGTCAGGTTTGTGGGCGAGATGTTGTTACTTGCATTGAACGACGACCCGCCAGTGAACTTATCATATTTGGGGTCCAGATATGTGTACGACGCAGTGAAGTTCAGGCCACTGGCAGGTGAAATTGTTGCATCAATTTCCATACCCTTGGTTGACTGCTTCTCTGCATTGCCAAGGACAAACCCGGTGCCCGAGAACACGTTGCTCTGGAATCCTTTCAAAACCTGTTTGAAAATCGCCAAGTTGAAGCCGAAGCCATCAAATTGTCCCTTCAGCCCCATTTCGTATACCACTGCATCCTCTGGTCCAGCATAACGCGTGCCGGTCGTGAGGTTATTTAACGCGAGGCCAGCGCCGCGAATAGGCGAAGGCGCCGGAGCAGGAGACTGAGCAGATGATCCTGGAATGAAATCCGTGGGGAACGGACGGCTATCTGTTGAAAGGTTGAACGATGTCGCTTTGAAGCCAGTCGCGTAGGTCAGATATCCGCTAATCCGCTCGTCAAATTTGTAACTGGCGCGAAGCGTGTAGGACCAATCACTGTCACTGGTCTTTCCGCTTTCAACCGCGTTCGGATAATTCAGGAACGGCGGCAGGAATTGCAACGGACGAAGCCCCAGGAACGGGTTAAAGGTCGGGTTTGCAGCGACGACAGCCGGAACGCCAGCATTAACGCCCGTTCTTACCAAATCGATTCCAGAAAACACGTCAGTCGATCTGTTGTTGGAAGCGACAGTTTTCTTGTCCTTGGTATAGTTGAACCCGCCGGTCAGGGTAAGACCATCAATCACCTCAAAATCAACTTGCCCAAAAACCGAATAAGCGGTGTCCTTATAATCGAAATTCTCGGTACGACCCTGTCCTTGTGCACCGAACTGTGTGGTCGGCGTTGCTGCGGGTAGACCGTTGAGCAAACGGATGAGTGCCTCGTTGCCGCCATATGCACCGCCACTGAGCAAGTTTGCATAGTTCCGGAAATCACGACCGAATGTCAGGCCTGACGAAATGTCGATATCTTCCTTGAAGTAGAAACCGCCGAGCAAGAAATTCAACGGGCCATCAAAACTGGATGCGATCCGCAATTCCTGCGTATAGGTATCGATCGTGGTATCGGCAAAGTTGGAACCGATCAGATCGGCGCTTGTAAAGTCGGAGTCCTGATTGGTGAATGAGCGGACCGCCCGATAAGCGGAGATGCTCGTCAGGGAAAGTTGATCCGTCAAATCCCAGTCAACCTGGCCCGAAAAGCCGTAATTCTTGATATCGTTGATCGATTCAAAGTTCTGGAAAGTGTTGTACGAAAATGGCTTGTTGCGATCAATGTTGCCACCCAACGCACCAACGGCAGCGCCGGTTGGGCCATTAAAGACATTGGCGACGCCGCAGCATACTTCGTCAATTTTGTCATAGTCGGCGATCAGGCGGAGCTTGATGGTATCGCTCGGCTCCCACAAAATCTGTCCGCGTACGCCCCAACGGTCGCGGTCATTGGATTTCGTCCCAAGGTTGACGACGTTGATATATCCGTCGCGCTTGTTGAAATTACCTTCAACGGAGACAGCGAGTGTGTCCCCGATCGGGCCGGTGACGTTTCCGCGCACAACCATCGCGTCGTAATTGCCGTATGAAACTTCAACCCCGCCGCCGAACTCGAACTGCGGTTCTTTCGTGACGATGCTGATGATGCCTGCGGATGCGTTTTTGCCGAACAATGTCGATTGCGGGCCGCGCAGCACTTCAACGCGCTGAATATTGGCCAAGTCGCCGATTTGGGCTGCTGACCGCGAACGATATACACCGTCGATGAACACGCCAACTGACGGTTCGATGCCTGCGTTGTTGGCACCGTTACCGAAACCGCGAATGATGAAATTGGTATTGGCCGAGCTTTGAAGTTGCCCGACTTTGAGCGACGGTACGAGCGTCTGCAGATCAATCAAGTCACGAACTTGCGAACGTTCAATCGTCTCGCCGGAAGTTACCGAAACCGAAATCGGGATTTCCTGCAACGTTTGCTCGCGCTTAGTTGCGGTTACGATGATGACGTTCGAATCTTCCTCTTCGCTAGCTTGTGGTGTGGTGTCTTGCGCAAAGGCAGCCGAGCCGATGCTCAGCGAAGCGATGCTGATCGTCGACAGCATGGCCGCCTTCAGCATATGATTTCCCAATTTCATATTCACTCTCCTGTTGGTCTTTCGATCCCGTCTTTTGCGGGTTTTTCTTGGGGATGTTACATCGTATTTGCCCCCAGCATCCCACTGAGCCGCCGTAAGGCATGTCAGGGTGATAACGTCACAAATGCTGCGCAGCAATTACTTAGTTTCATTCATAAAAATATAGTGTCAACTGCGATAAAAATGTAACGAACGTTTGCAGCTCCTCCCGCCTCGTCTCCAATGATGGATTACAACATGCCCAAAATGGTCAAGAAATCAGACCTGCCATCAAAGATTTGCGTGGCTTGCAACAAGCCCTTTGCATGGCGCAAGAAATGGGCAAAGGATTGGGACAATGTCCGCTTCTGTTCGGACAGATGCCGCCGGGCGCGATAGACGGCATGGACGTTGGCATCTGCAATGCTGCGGAGTGCCGTGTGCGGCGAATTTACCGTTGGCCGCTGCTAATCGGCGCTTCGTCCTGACGCTTTGATGTAGAGCGTTCGCCTACCCCTTACCCGCAATGTCGGGCAGGGATATTGCAGCCTCCGGCTTGTTCTGGCTTGTCATTATGGCGAAAAAGGCAAGGGCAAATATCAGCAGTATGAGCGATACCATAATCACAAATCCGTTCTGAAGCCCGTATTTCGGCGGCGGATTTGTTGGATCTGTTCGAAAGTCGTACCAGCAATAGCAACATACTTTGGCTTTGACATGGACCATTTCCGCGCAATGCGGGCATTTTCTAGTATCGCTCAAAATCGCCTCCCCCGAAATGACTGCAATTTTTTGGGCGACCTTGTTGATTCCGTATACCGTTAACCATCTTTGCAAACAACAGAATTTACACAATGCCGCCCGTTTCAGACGCTCGCGGCGCGCAGACCATTGCCCAAAACGGGCTGTCTCGCGGAGTAGCGCCGTTGATTGGCATGTTTTGGGATGCGTTAACACTATGGCGGCACCGATTAACAAGGGCGTCTGCACTGGGACGACCATTATGATGCGTTAATTTCGCAAACTGAAATTGAAATGGTGCCGGCTACAAGGTTCGAACTCGTGACCCCCTGATTACAAATCAGGTGCTCTACCAACTGAGCTAAGCCGGCACTCGGCGCGTCCCATAGCGTCAAATTACCCCAAAGGTCCAGCCCTCAGTTGCGGCAATTTCGCTATTTAGTGATTTTGGTGCCCAATTTTCCGGATTATCGGCCACGGAGCGCAGCCAAGCTGCGGTTATCAGGGCGTCGGTCGCGTGGTCGGTGTAGCGTTCGAGTGGCTGATGGCGCTGTGACCCAAGCGCCTGCAACGCCATATCAAGGCCGCTGCTGTCGCGAATTTTGCTGCGGCCCTTGGCAACGCCGGCGGCGCGTGCGGCGATGGTGGTATAAATCTCGACCACCACGGGGCCGCGATTGGGGAGGGCATCGAACGGCCAGATGGCGACATGTTCGCGCACATGGTTGAGAAAGCGCATGCCAGCGAAACTTGCCTTGGCGACTTGCGATGCTCCGATGGCGTCGTAAACGGTAGATGTTTTCCCGCTGCTGTTCTTGTTGAGGATTTCGCACTGACGCCAAAACAGGAAATCAGCCTTCGTGCCGTCGGCCGCGCCGAAATAGAAATGGCGGCGATGGTGTTGTTCAAGGAAGGAGGCCGCACCAAGGTCCGGGTCGTTGCAGACGGCGTCGACATAGGCCCAAAACGCCTTTGCAGTGGAAGGGAGGTCGTCGCCGGGTAGATAGCTGCCGCGTTCGACCAGAGGCGGCGCGAAGCTGAAGTCGAAGCCAATGAGCAGGTCGTCGTTCTGCGCCAAAAGCCAGTCGGCGACGCCCTGGCGCGACCACATGCCGTTTGGCGGAATGACCAGTCTTGGCGCGTCGTCGCCCGCATCGCAAACGGCCAGCGCAATGCCGGGATGGCGGCTTCCTTTTGCACCCGACCAGTCGGCGCAGGCAAAGCGCGTAAACGGGCGCATCAACGTGATCCGATGGTTTTAAATCGCGTAGCGATCAAACAGATTTTGCTCACGTGGCGTCTGGCTCCGCGTTGCGGGCGCGCAGCCGATCCCAATATTGCATACGCTCGATTATCTTGCGTTCAAAGCCGCGCTCGACCGGCGCATATAATTGCGTCGGTGTAACCGCGTCGGGCCAGTAATTTGCGCCGGAAAAACCCTCTGCGCTGTCATGATCATAGGCATAGCCCGCGCCATAGCCGATATCCTTCATGAGCTTTGTGGGGGCATTGAGGATGTGCGCGGGCGGCATCAACGACCCTGTATCACGCGCTATTTTCCACGCGGATTTTTGCGCCTTATAGGCTGCATTCGATTTGGGTGCAGTTGCAAGGTAGAGGCATGCCTGAACTATAGCGACCTCGCCTTCAGGGCTGCCGAGAAATTCATAAGCGTCCTTTGCCGCAAGGCATTGCACCAGCGCCTGCGGGTCAGCAAGGCCGATATCTTCGCTGGCAAAACGGACCAGTCGGCGTAGCACGTATAATGGCTCTTCGCCCGCCACCAACATGCGCGCCATCCAGTATAAGGCGGCTTGTGGATCGGAGCCGCGCAGGCTTTTGTGCAAGGCGGAAATCAGGTTGTAATGGCCCTCGCGATCCTTGTCATAGACCGGCATCCGCCGCTGCAGCAAAGCCGCCATGGCAGGAGGATCGAGCGGATTTTCGATCTGGATCGCGAACAAGGTCTCTGCCTGATTGAGCAGGAAACGGCCATCGCCATCTGCGCTTGAAATCAAGGCCGAGTGGGCATCGTCCGTTAGGGGCAGGGGACGACCCAAGACAGCTTCGGCGCGGGTCAGGAGCATTGACAGAGCAGCATCGTCCAGGCGCTTGAGCACCATGACCTGCGTGCGCGAAAGCAAGGCCGCGTTTAACTCGAACGACGGATTTTCGGTGGTCGCGCCGACCAGGGTCACTACGCCGCTTTCAACAAAGGGCAAAAAGCCGTCCTGCTGCGCGCGGTTGAAGCGGTGGATTTCGTCCACGAACAACAAGGTTTGCTTGCCGGTCCGGGCAATGGTTTCGGCTTCGGCAAATGCCTTTTTGAGGTCGGCGACGCCAGAAAATACGGCCGAAATCGCCTTATAATGCATGTCGACAGCGTCGGCGAGCAGGCGTGCTATGCTGGTCTTCCCTGTGCCCGGCGGCCCCCACAGGATCATGGAGGACAATTTGCCGGCCTTCACCATCCGGCCGATCGCTCCGTCCGGCCCGGTCAGATGCTCCTGACCAATGACCTCATCCAGTTTTGCAGGTCGAAGCGTATCGGCAAGTGGTGCGTTCTCGGGCGCACGCGTAGGCGGAGCCGGGCTATCGCCAAACAGATCGCTCATGTGCCATCCCCAAATTGCGTGTCACCGGGTAACGGGCGGTGTTGCCAACGGGTTCCCGGCTGCGCCAACCCGTTGGGGCAGTGGGCGCGCTTAACGTGCGGCAATAGCACGCGCTGCACGTTGGCGAATGAGGCGGATATAGGTGTCGGCCACAGTTTGATTAATCGCGTCCCAACTGAAATCGAGCGACCTTTGTTCGCCTGCTGCGCCATGCCGAGCGCGCAAATCGGGGTCCGTGCAATAGAGTTGAAGCACATCGGCGAATTTCTGGATCGCACCCGGCGTCACGAGGCGGCCGGACACATTGTCTTGAACAAGGCTCTGGCTGCCCGTTGCCTTGGCCGCGACCACGGGGAGCCCGCAGGCCATCGCCTCCAGCGTGACATTGCCAAATGTTTCGGTGACGCTCGGGTTAAACAACAAGTCCATGCCGGCCACCGCGCGGCCGAGGTCCTGTCCGCCCTGAAATCCGACAAAGCGGGCGTGCGGCAGACGGCTTTCGAACCAGCCACGCGCCGGGCCTTCGCCGATGACCATCACCTGATGCGGGACATTGCGACGCCGCAGCTGGTCAATGGTATCGGAGAAAACGTCGAGCCCCTTTTCCATCACCAAACGGCCGAGAAAGCCGATGACGGTGGGCTCGTCGTCTATACCCTGCGCCCGGCGCCATTCGAGATCGCGCCGCCCGGAATTAAAGATGTCGCGGTCCACCCCGCGTGACCAGATGTCGATATCATAGTTCATCCGCTGTTCGCGCAAGACCTGCGCAAAGCTTTCGGACGGGGCGACCAACGCGTCGCATTTGCGGTACAAACGCCGCAACCAAGCCTCCACCAACGGTTCGGCAAAGGACATGTTGTAATAACGAAAATAGGTCTCGAAGCGCGTATGCACCGACGACAGGACGGGCAGGTTGCGGCGCCGCGCCCACTTCACCGCCTGCCGCGCCACGCGGTCAGGGCTTGATATATGGACGACATTGGGGGCGAAGGCATCCAGATCGCGCTTTATCCTGCCCGATAGTGAAAGCGGCAGGCGATATTCGGGACGAAAGGGTATCGCGACGGACGGAACGCTCACGACTTCGCCCGTTGCAACAAAAGCAGGCTCATCAACCGTGGGCGAGTAAATGCGCACCGATGCGCCTTGGCTGAGCAGATAGCCCACCAGCCTGTTCAGGGCCTGATTTGCGCCATCACGGACATAATTATAATTGCCGCTGAAAAGCGCAATGCGAAGGTCGCTGGTCTGCATCGCTGGGCTTTTATCGGCGGTCGCGCAAAATGCCAATGGGAATGGTGCATTTGGTGGGATAAGACGCGTTCATGATCCTGACCCAAATCGACAAGTTGCTGATCGGGCGACCAAAGCCGTTTCGCGCCGACGGCACGATGAGCGCGATGGCGCGCGACGCGGTCGACCGCCCCGTTTTCTTGGGGAAGCTTGGCTTTGCTGGCGATCAGGTCGCTGATCCGGCGGTACATGGCGGCGTCGACAAAGCCGTGCATTTCTATCCGGCTGAACATTATCCCAAGTGGATTGCGCATTTTGCCGCAGAGGGTTTTGCCCACCCGCTGCTGGACCGGGCTGGCGCCTTTGGCGAGAATATCAGCGCGTCGGGCCTGACCGAAGAGAAATTGCGCATCGGGGACCGGTTCCGCATTGGGCGTGCGTTGGTTGAAGTGGCGCAGGGGCGTCAGCCATGCTGGAAGCTTGACCATCACTTTTCGGTGCATGGCCTGTCCGGCATGGTGATCAAGACAGGCCGCTGCGGCGGCTATTTCCGAGTGATCGAAGAGGGCGAGGTTGCGCCGGGTGACCGGATAGAACAGGTCGAGCAGGCTGGTCATGACTGGACGATCGCGCGCGTGTTCCGGCTGCTGATTGGCGGCGGGCATCGCGTGGAAGGGGCAGGCGAGCAATTGCGCGCGCTTGCTACACTTGAAACGCTGGCTGAGACATGGCGGAGCAGGGCGGTGAAACTGGCAAATTAGGGGCCTCTGCCGGGCTAAAGTCACACTAAGGTCTCACCTAAACGGCCGAGGAAACATAACAAGGCTGATTGCATGCCCCTGCAGCCATTGGGCGGTCACCGATTGTGCCGCACGGTGCTGACATGTCAAATCCTACATTGCAAGTGTAGGGTATATTTTTATTGCAAAACATACACTTGAATAACGAAAGAGACGAGGTGCTTAAGACTAACTAGCATTTCTTTGCGGAGCTCTCATACCGTTCCTGCCATCGTCAGATTTACGGACATTGTCTGCCAAGTTGTCGACGTCACTGTCGGAGTGTTTTTCGTCAATAAACATCGGGGCAAGTTGGCATCGGAGATATTGAACCGAAGCGCGACACTCACAAGCGCCTCTTTCCAAACCCTTTCGGTCGAGGATTTTTACAGATCCGCGGGAATATTTGATGAGGCCGTCCTTTTGGGCAGCGAGGGCAATCCGGGTAATTGCCGGGCGCGAAACGCCGAGCATTACGGCCAGGAATTCCTGCTTAAGCGGCATGTCGTCAAGCCCGCCCGACAGGTCCTGACATTCTAACAGCCAACGGTTGAAGCGTTCCTTGACGGCGTGCAGCCCGTGGCAAGCGATCGCCTGGCGACTTTCGGCCTGAAGCAGCTCGGTTTGCATGTAGACGGATTTGCGCAATGCCGCGCTGTTATCGAACGCCTTGCGGTAGGCGGTCGCGCGTAGACGGTAGGCTTTACCCGGAATTTGAACGATGACTCGCGTGTACATCGTGCCGCTGCCAAGCGCCTCAATAAAACCTACTCCGCCCTCGCGCCCCACGATGGATGTTTCGAGCGCTGCGCCGGATTCCAGGACCGTTATGAGAGACAAAAGTCCAACCTCGGGCAAATAAACCCAGTTAATCGAATCCTCCATCTCGTAAAGCGTCTCGTCCAATCGCAAATCGACAAGTTCCAGATGGCTTTGGAGCTGAGTAAGGTCGGGCTTGGAGAGCGATCTCAACAGCATATTTGCGGGGGCGAATTTATCCATGAAAGACGTGTACGCCTTATTCGCAGGAATAGCGTCATTTTATCGAAGCCAATTTCACGCAAAAAACTAACACCCGCTTATGTGCTCGAGGCGACAGACCGCCCCGATTTAAATCCGTAGCAGGCGGCAATGATGCAGGCGGCGGAATACAGATTAAAGGCTGAAGCGGCGTTTGCAGTCGCAAACGAAACGGATGTCGACGCCTTTAAGCGCGATTATCAAGAACACGCCGAACTGTGGTTGCAACTCGCCGAATTGGCCGAGTGGCAGGAATCGATGCGGCTGAAAGGCCATCTGCCCGACCAATTCTGAACCTGACTGAGCTTTCGCTCTTATTTCAAGGACCATTTATGACAATATTGATCAGTGCAAATGGGTAGCTTCCCTATAGGGCAGGGGTTTAACCGTTCCGCTCAATCGTGCCAAACCCAGACGGTCTATGTCATTGATGATGACGTTGCCGTCAGGCGTTCGTTGCAATTTTTATTGTCGACTGCGGGTTTTACCAGCTGGCCGTTTTCCTGTGCCTTCGATTTTCTGGATAATTTGCCGAACCTTCGGCCCGCTCCAATTTTGCTGGACATCAACATGCCTGAAATTGGTGGCATGGATTTGCTGTCAGAACTCACCAATCGTGAGATCACATGGCCAGTCATCGCCATGACAGGGAACGCCGATATTCCTGTCGCGGTACAAGCGATAAAGAATGGAGCCGTCGATCTGCTCGAAAAGCCTCTCGACTTCGATGTGTTGGAAGCGGCACTTGGGGATGCGGTTGAACGGCTTTCCAATATAAAGGATTCCGAAGAAACCAGATGCAACGCCAGGCGTCTGTTTGATTGCCTCAGTTCTCGAGAGACCGAGATATTGGCGGTATTGATCGATGGACTTCCCAATAAAGTTGCTGCGCATCACCTGTCGCTTAGCGTTCGTACGGTCGAAATGCACCGTGCTAACGCACTACAGAAATTAAAGGTGAAGAGCATAGCTGCTGTTCTCCACCTTGAAAAAGATGCAGAATGCACACTTAAAAATTTGGTGGACGCTATTTGAACAACTCAAACAGACGCTGAAACAAGTTGAGCGCAGCACGCCTCACGTTCCAGTGTGACGAAACTTGGCGCTGGAGTTAGATGACGGGGGTACGCGGCTGCGCAGCACGGCGTTTACTCGCCTGTTTCATCCGTGTCATGAACAGGCGCGAACAGGCGGATGCGGGTGACGCGTTTTTCGTCGGCTTCCAATATCTCGAGTTTCCAGCCGCTCGCGTCGTGGACGAGCATCTGCCCGATTTCGGGTACCTGTCCCGCAATCACGAACGCAAGCCCGCCAAGCGTATCGACGTCTTCGTCGACCTCCGCCAGCTTTGCGTCAATGGCATCGGCAAGATCGTCCAGTTCGGCGCGCGCGTCGGCCTCCCACATATCAGGAGCCATTTGCATGAACAGCAACTCAGGTTCGTCGTCATGCTCGTCTTCGATTTCGCCGACGATTTCTTCAACGAGATCTTCAATTGTGACCAAGCCTTCGGTCCCCGAATATTCGTCAAGCACGATGGCAAGATGGGTGCGGGTACGGCGCATTTCGTCGAGCAGTGCAAGCACGCTCATATTCTGCGGCACGAAGCGTGGCTGGCGGATGAAGGATTCCAGGCTCTCGGGCCGTTCGTCACCTGAGGCGAGGACGGCGAACACATCCTTGATGTGGATCATGCCAATGATGCTGTCGAGGGTATCACGGTACACCGGCAAGCGGCTATGGCCATGCTCAACAAAGGCCGCGATACAGTCAGTAAAGCCAGCGCTTTCTTCAATCGCAATGATGTCACTGCGCGGCACCATAACGTCATCGACGCGGTGCTCGCTGAAATGCAGCAGGTTGCGCAGCATTGTGCGTTCAACGGCAGTCAAATCGCCGTCATTATCCGATTGTCCGCTGTCGTCGCTGTCTTCCTCGTGCTCGGCAATCGCTTCTTCAAGCTGCTCGCGCAAGGTCGGCTCGTGGTCGCGGCCAAAGAACATCGTCTTTAGCCGCTGCCATATTCGTCCGTCATTGTCGTCGTCGGTTACGGTTCTTGAACCGTTAAAACTGTCACCCTCAGGCATGATGGAAGCGTACTGGCCTCTTATTGGTCGATTTAAACGTCATATGGATTGTGAAGCCCCATCGATGCAAGCGCTTTTACCTCAAGTGCCTCCATCAATTCAGCCTCATCCTCGTCGATATGGTCATGCCCAAGCAAATGCAGCATGCCGTGGATGACGAGATGCGTTGCGTGGTGCGCGACCGGGATATTCTTTTGCTCGGCTTCCGCCGTGCATACGCCGTGAGCAAGAACAATATCGCCCAGCAATAGTTCCATCTCGTTCCCGTCACCCTGAACTTGGCTCAGGGTCCCGATTTTCTCGGCGCCGGATGAGGAATAAGACCCTGAAACAAGTTCAGGGTGACGGAAGCTCTCCAGTTCGTCCTCGTCCAGCATCGGGAAGCTTAGGACGTTAGTCGGCTTATCCTTGTCGCGCCATTCGCGGTTCAGAGCATGGACTTCTGCGTCGTCGGTGAGCTTTATGCTTACTTCAACGGGTGCAGGGTAATCCTTCAGTCCCGGCACGTCGGCAACGCGCATTGCTGCGTCGACTGCCTTTTCAACTTCCAATTGCCCGAAACCGCTGTCGCTCCACTCCAGTCCGATGTCGAGTTCGACATCAAGCATTTGGGCCCTCATAGGCATCGACAATGCGTCCGACGAGCGGATGGCGCACGACGTCGCTGCTGTTGAAGCGAATGGTTTGAATACCGTCCACGCCCTCAAGGCGTTGAACAGCGTCATTCAGCCCGGACATGCGCTCGCCACCGGGAATATCGACCTGATGCGGGTCCCCGCAGACGACCATGCGGCTATTCATGCCGAAACGGGTAAGGAACATCTTCATCTGCGCTGCTGTCGTATTTTGCGCTTCATCCAGAATGATAAACGCATCTGCAAGCGTGCGGCCACGCATGAAGGCGATGGGTGCGATCTCGATTTCGCCCGATGCCATGCGCCGTTCCACCTGTTCGGCGGGCAGGCAGTCGTACAAGGCATCGTAAATCGGGCGCAGATAGGGGTCGACCTTCTCCTTCATATCTCCGGGCAAAAAACCGAGCCGTTCGCCAGCCTCGACAGCGGGGCGCGAGAGGATCAGGCGCTGGACCGCGCCGGTAATCAACATCGCAACCGCCTGTGCGACCGCCAGATAGGTCTTGCCCGTACCAGCTGGCCCAAGCGCGAAGATGATGTCGTCGCGGGCAAGAGCCTCCATATAGGGGATTTGTGTGGCAGAGCGGGGCACTAGCGTTTTCTTGCGCGTGCGGATCATGATGCCCGGCGCATCGGTCGCATCTTTGCGCACAATGCCTTCCAAGGTAGGTTCGGCGGTCATCGCGATGATGGATTGCACCGCTTCGCTGTCCATTTCCTGTCCGCGTGAAATGCGCGAATAAATGTCGTTGAGCACGTCGCGCGTTCGGCCAATTGCGCCGGCTTCGCCCTCAATCTGGACACGGTTACCGCGCGCGGAGATATAGACACCGAGGCGGTTTTCTATCGTCACCAGATTGCGGTCAAATTCGCCAAAAACCGCGTTGATCAGGTGCGGTTTGTCGAAGCTCATTTCCAACCGGGACAAGTCACCGGCTTGCGCTTGCGCTTTTTTTGCCATTCAGGCAGCTGCTCTCATCGTTGGTTCACCCTTCAGGCTAAGTGGTCCAGAATCAGTAATCTGCACAGTGATGATATCGCCGATAGAAAGGTCCGGCGCAAGGACATGCACCGATTGCAGCCACGGCGATTTTCCAATCAGCTGGCCTGCGAATTTTCCCGGCCGTTCCAGCAGGACATCTGTAGTCCGCCCCACAGTTTTGTTATTGAATGCTGTCTGGTCCGCGACAATCTGCGCCTGAAGCCGCTGCAGCCGTTCATCCATGACGTGCATCGGAATTTGGTCGGCCATATCCGCGGCAGGTGTGCCGGGGCGCGGGCTATATTTGAACGAATATGCCTGCGCGTGGCCGACTTCGCGCACAAGACGTAACGTGTCTTCGAAATCGGCATCGGTTTCGCCGGGAAAGCCAACGATGAAGTCGCCGGAAAATGCGATGTCAGGGCGAACCGCGCGGACGCGGTCGAGAATGCGCAAATAGCTGTCGCGGCTGTGGCTGCGGTTCATGGCCTTCAATATCCGGTCCGAACCAGACTGCACGGGCAGATGGAGGAACGGCATTAGCTTTTCAACATCGCCATGCGCGGCAACCAGCCCTTCGGTCATATCGTTCGGATGGCTTGTCATATAGCGGATCCGGCGAAGTCCGGGGATCCTGTCGAGCGCACGGATCAGGCCATCAAGCCCTTGCATCTGACCCTTGTCGTCTTCGCCGTCCCACGCGTTGACATTCTGCCCAAGCAAGGTGATTTCCTTGGCGCCTGCGTCGACGATGGCTTTTGCCTCATCCAGCAGGTCGTTCCAGCCACGCGAGATTTCCGCGCCGCGTGTATAGGGTACCACGCAATAGGTGCAGAATTTGTCGCAACCTTCCTGAACTGTCAGAAACGCTGACGGGGCCTGTTTGCGGCGCGCAGGCAACTTGCCGAACTTGTCGAGGCCGGGCAGGTCAAGGTCAACCACGCGCTCGCCGCGTCCGACGGCCGCCACCATCTCGGGCAGGTTGTGATAGGCCTGCGGGCCAACGACAATGTCGACTTCGGGCGCGCGGCGGCTGATTTCGCTCCCTTCGGCTTGCGCAACGCATCCGGCCACTGCGATCACCGGGCTGCTGCCGTCCTTGCGGCGCAGGCGGCCGATTTCGGAATAAACTTTTTCCGCCGCTTTTTCGCGGATGTGGCAGGTATTCAGGACGACCAGATCGGCATTTGCCTTGTCATCTGCTGGCGTCATTCCCTGGCTTTCAAACATTTCGGCCATGCGATCGCCATCATAGACGTTCATTTGGCAGCCGTAATTTTTGATCGAATAGGTTTTGGGAGAATCCGTGCTCATAGAGCGGGTCTATACATAGCGCGCGCTATTGCCGCCACCCTCCATCGCAGCGCCAATTCGTGCACGCACTTCGGCCGAAATCGCCTTGCGGTCGGGATAATGGACAGGATCAAATGGCTCGAGAAAATGCAAGGTCGCTGTGATTGGCTTCAGATAAGATAATAGCCGCCAGAAATTTTCGGTGACCTTTTCATCGCCGACCCACGCGACACGCGGTGTGTGGCGACCATAATTGAGATAGACGGGCTGAACCAACATACCCTCAGGTGGCGGGACCAAAGCGGCAAATAAGGACGGTTTGAACGGCAAAAGGCCCGAACCATCATGCGTCGTGCCTTCCGGGAAAATCGTGACGGGCTGATCGCCGGTCATGGCGGCGCGCAAGTCATCTACTTGATCGCTGATGCTGGTGCGGCTCTCGCGATTGACGAAGATTGTGTTGTTGATCTTGCACAGCCAGCCAATCAGCGGCCAGCTTTCAATCCCATCATTGGCAACAAAGGTGCAGCCGGTTACGCCAGCCATCACCGGAATATCAATCCAACTGTGGTGATTGGCTGCGTAGAATACGTTGGCGCGGACTCGCTTGCCCGTCGTTGCGGTCGCGATCCCACTGGTCCAGCTTACCGAAAGCAGAAACAGGCGCGGCCATGGCGAGGGTCGCCGGAACAGACGCCAGACATTGTGCAGGACGATCCCAACGATCAGACTGCTCGCAACAACCAGCAACCTCGCCAGGAAAACGAATTGCCCGGCGACAAAAGCCGCAGGGTTGCGCCGCTCAATCCTTGCGGTCGATGGCGACGCCATAAAGTTCCATACGGTGGTCGACCAGGCGATAACCAAGCCGTTCGGCAATGATTTTCTGCAAAGCCTCAAGCTCGGGATCAACAAATTCCACAACTTTGCCCGTTTCAACATCAATCAGATGGTCGTGATGCGCCTCGGGCGAAGCTTCATAACGCGCGCGTCCGTCGCCAAAGTCATGCCGGTCCAAAATGCCGGCCTCTTCAAACAGGCGAACGGTGCGATAAACTGTGGCGATCGAAATCTTCGGGTCAATCGCTGACGAGCGGCGATAAAGTTCCTCGACATCGGGGTGATCGGTAGCATCTGAGATTACGCGGGCAATGACCCGGCGCTGGTCGGTAATGCGCAGGCCCCGTTCGTTGCAAAGCGCTTCGATGTCTATTTTACTATCCATTGCCGACGACATTTAGAGCAGCCCCGTGATTCGTCAAAGAAAAAGGCCGGAGAGCTCCCCGGCCTATGTTTCCAGTGCCCTGCAGCAGCTTCTATTTCACTTTTTTCTTGCGACCTGACCCCGGCGCACGGCCAAGGCCAATCGCTTTGGCCAGTTCACGGCGCTGTTCTGCATAAGCAGGGGCTACCATCGGATAGTCGGCTGGCAACCCCCATTTGGCGCGATAGTCATCAGGCGTCATACCATAATGGGTCATGAGGTGCCGCTTCAGCATCTTCAGTTTTTTACCGTCGTCCAAGCAAACAATATAATCTCTTTTGACCGAGTTACGAATCGGAACCGCAGGTTCAAGCACAACTTCTGCTGCAACCGTGGGTCCTGAAATACCCGATAAAGCGGCATGTACATTCGTTATCAAAGTTGAAACATCAGATACAGCCACACTGTTGTTACTGACATGTGCCGCAACAATATCGGCAGTAAGCGTAATCAACAGTTCAGCAACATCATTACTTTCTTGAGACATATGGTAAACTCCTAGACCCATTATTTTGTTATGCGACTTCAGATACATATATCGGGTGAAAGTTAAACCGTCAACAAACGTTAGCAAATGCATCCTATATTATAGAATTAGGTTCATTGTGATTGCATCCGGACTTAATCCGTCTGCGTTTTTATAGTAATTTTTGCGGCGGCCAATCGGATTAAAGCCGCATCTTATGTAAAAATCATGGGCATTATTGCCGTCGCGCACTTCAAGAAATATTTTCGTACGTCCTGCGTTTCGTGCACGACTGATCATTTCCATAATCAACCGGTTTCCTATGCTTTGCCGCTGCGCATGGCGGGCAACCCCGATCATCAGCAATTCTTCATGATCAAGAACCCAACGGGTCATCGCAAATCCACAAACTTCATCCGCATCCTTGGCGAGCAAAAGCTGGCAATCGGGCAGGACAAGTGTTGAAAGACATTGGGCGGCTGTCCATGCTTCGCCAAATCGTGGGTCGAATGCATCTTTCATGATCGACATCACGGCGGAAATATCGCTGGCATCACCCTGTGCGACGTGGATCATCAGCGGGTAGCCGCTGGCTTCGCGTCGGGCGCCCTGCCGTAAACGGGCACCGGCGGCATGAAATCCTGCTCGGGCAATTGCGGCCAATCGCGCGCGCTGGGCAATAGCTCTTTCCAAATCCGGTCACTGCGCTGCGGATCAATGTCACCGGCAACCACATCTGCGTGGGCGGTTGTAGATAGCGAGTCCGGCAAAACAGACCGCACTGGCGCGATCGATTGTCCGTCCCTGTCAAAAGCCTCAAAAAAATATTCGCCATGGCCGCCGGTCATGATGACATCGACCGCCTGGCGCTGGACCATATCCGATTGCGCGGTGGCAGCAACCAAAGCAAGACAGCCATAGCCGTGCACATTTATATGCCAAGCCAGACCAAGCGCCTTTGCCGCCGCAACGCCAACGCGGATGCCGGTAAAGCTGCCTGGCCCTACATTTACCATAATCTGGTCCGCCTTGCCCTTGTCAGGGAGCCCCGCAATAAACGGCAGCAGGCGTTCGGCGTGGCCGCGTCCAATGATTTCATGCTGTGCAGAAACGAGGCGGTCACCGTCAAATAACGCGACTGAACAAGCGCGCGTTGCAGTGTCGATGACCAATGTCCGCATACCGCCGTCCCGCCGCCTGCTGATCAGACGACCTGATTGAACCGGTCGAACGCAGGGCGCGGGCTGCGTTCAAAAATGCTTGTCTTGTCGCCAAAGCCCAGTGTGCAGATGAAATTGGACTGGACCGTCGTGCCTTCGAAGAACGCTTCATCGACTGCTGCGTTGTTGAAACCCGACATTGGGCCTGTGTCGAGGCCAAGCGCGCGCGCCGCAAGCATCAGATACGCGCCCTGCAGGCTGCTGTTGCGGAAAGCGGTTTTCTCGATCAACGCATCATTGCCGACAAACCAGCTGCGCGCGTCGGTGTGCGGAAAAAGCTCGGGCAGCAGTTCGTAAAATTCCAGATCCATCCCGATAATTGCAGTTACGGGCGCCTGAAGGATCTTTTCGCCATTGGTTGGCATCGTGCATGCGGCCAGCTTTTGCTTTGCCGCATCGCTGGTGCACCAGATGATCCGCGCTGGCAGACAGTTGGCGGACGTTGGCCCGAATTTCATCAGATCCCAAATCGCCTCAAGCTGAGCCTGGCTGACAGGTGTATCGAGATATCCATTATAGCTGCGCGCCTCGCGAAACATTTGGTCAAGCGCGGTCTCGTTCAAAGCTTCGGACATGCAAATTACTTTCTGAATGGGATGAATTTACGCTGCGCGTACTTCGGTCACTTCGGGCACATAATGCTTGAGTAATTGCTCAATCCCGTTTTTCAACGTGGCCGATGACGACGGGCACCCTGCGCAAGCGCCTTGCATTTGAAGAAACACGACGCCTTTTTGGAAGCCACGATAGATGATGTCGCCGCCATCATTGGCGACCGCAGGGCGGACGCGCGTTTCGATCAGTTCCTTAATCTGGTCGACAATGTCTGCGTCTTCGGGATCATCGAGTGGATAGTCGGCATTACCCGATGGGACCGAAAAACCCGCTACCGCGGGCTTGAACAAAGGCATGTTAGCAGTGAAATGATCGAGCAATATCCCAAGGACATCAGGCTTCAGACTTGCCCACTCGACGCCGGGAGCCGCAGTCACCGAAATAAACGAATGCCCGAAGAATACGCCCGTCACATCGCCAAGCGCAAAAAGTGCTTCGGCCAGTGGTGAGGCCTCAGCCTCCTCCGGGCTCGCAAAGTCACGCGTTCCTGTGTCCATGACGGCGCGGCCGGGCAAGAATTTTATGGTGGAAGGATTAGGGGTTAGTTCGGTTTCTATCAGCATAGTTTGCATGTGGTGCGGTGGCCGTCAAAGTGCAAGCCAGAAAGTCTTGACTCAGGACAAGCCTGCGTTGACCTAACGGGCGATAAGGAGAGCGAGATAATGAGTCAGTCATTGAAAACCGCGTGGATTACGGGCGCGTCGTCGGGCATTGGTGAGGCATTGGCCAAGGCATTTGTGGGGAGCGGCGGGCACGCGATATTGTCGGGACGTAACGTCGCCGAGTTGCAGCGCGTCGCGAACGAAACTGGCGCGCCGGATCGCTGTCTTGTATTGCCGTTCGACACGGTGGATTTTGACGGCTTAACCGGGCAAGTCGCGAAAGCCATCGCGTTTCAGGGCGGCGTTGATGTTCTGGTCAACAATGCAGGCATTTCGCAGCGTTCACCTGCGGTCGATACCGATCTATCGGTGTATCAACGCATCATCGACGTCGACTTGCTTGCGCCGATTGCGCTGACTCAGGCTCTGTTGGCGCATATGGTCGCGCGCGGCAGTGGGCAGATTGTGATGATTTCCAGCGTCGCCGGTAAAGCAGGGATTCCGATGCGTACGGCGTATTGCGCGGCCAAGCACGGACTGATTGGCTATGCTGACGCCTTGCGCAGTGAAGTTGCGGGGCAGGGGGTAAAAGTCCTTGTAGTGGCGCCTGGCTCGGTTCGCACCAATGTATCGCGCAATGCACTCAACGCCGATGGTTCAGTGCGCGGTGTCAGCGATGCCGCCATCGACAACGGCATTGACCCGGATAAAGTCGCAAGCCTGATCTGGGAAGCGGTTGCCAACGGAACCCGCGAAATTGTGATTGCCGAGGGGATGGAGGCCAATATTCCAGTCCTTCGCGCGCACGACCCCGAAAAACTGTTCGATATGGTCGAGGCGATGGTCGCCGACGGCTATGCCAAGAAAATATCGGCGCAGTAACGGCGGCGCGTTACGCGTTGTCTAGATTCTGCCGGCACGTAATGCTGCGCCTGCCGCAAAGGGGGACAGCGCGGTAATAGCCAGCGATGTCGCCGCGAGCAACTGCATGGCATTGCCCGGATCTTTGGCCAAAGTGCCAGCGCCGAAGATGAGCAATGGAATCGTGATTGGCACGAGCAACAGGCCGCCAAGTGCACTGGCGCCGCTCAGACCGGCTGTGAGTGCCGCGATCATGACCGACAATCCCGATAAGGCTGGCAACGCGAAAGCAAGGCCAAGCAGCAGCGTGCCCAATTGTGCCTCGGGCAAGCCAATGAGCGCCGATCCGACAATGGTCGCCAAAAGCAGGGGCAGGGCGAAAGCGACAATCTGTCCTGCAATCTTGGCCGTCGCCACAAGTTCGTCAGACCAGCCGCGCAGGGCAAGTTGATCCAGCACGCCGGACTGGCGATCGGGCAATATGAGGCGCTCGATCGGGAGCAGGGTCGCAAGAAGTGCAGCTATCCACAAGATGCCGCCGCCGGTGCGCGCAAGCAACGCCTTGTCGGGCCCGGTGACAAAGGGGAACAGCGTCGCCACCGCCAGATAGAAGACCACAGGAAGCCACAGCCCGCCTCCAGTCCATGCCAATCGTACCTCACGGGCAACCAGCGCCACAAACGCCTTCATGCAACCACGCCCTTGCCATCAAGCACAAGGCTGTGCGCGACGTTGATCGACGGCGGCTGATGTGCGGCGACCAGCACAATTCCGCCCGACGCGGCATGGGTGGTGATTGATTGATCGAGCCGCGCGCAGCTTGCGCTGTCGAGGCCGTTATAAGGTTCATCAAGCAGCCAGATTTCTGCCCTGGACGCAAGTACGCGCGCGATGCTTGCCCGCTTGCGTTGCCCGGTCGACAGAAATCGCACGGGAATGTCGGCAAGGCCCTGCAAGTCCATATCAGTCAGCGCTGCGCCGCGCTCATGTGCGGACGCACCGTCCATGTCGGCCCAGAATTGCAGCGCCTTTCGAACCGTCAAATTGCTGTCGAGCGCAAGATTTTCATCCGCAAGCGCAATCCGTCCTTCGGCATGGACTGTACCTGAGGAAAGCGACAACAACCCAGCAACGAGGCGAAGCAAAGTAGACTTTCCGCAGCCATTTGCCCCCCTGACCCAGATGATATCGCCCGAGTCCGCAGTGACCGATAAATCGTGCAGCACGAGCCGGTTGCCGCGAATGACCGCGACATTTTCAACGTGCAACGATGGCAAGGCTGCTTGACGGGAGGACATATCGCGACTTAGGCATGAATTCATACAATTGCAAAAGCAGGATTATCTTATGCAGGTTTCAAAACTGGATGACGCCGCGCGCGATGCCGCGATGGAACAATTGCCGCATTGGACGTACGATAATGATGCATCAGGCATTCGCCGCAATTTGCGTTTTGGCGACTTTGCCGAGGCATTCGGTTTCATGACGCGCGTTGCCATACTTGCCGAAAAAGCGGACCATCATCCCGAATGGTTCAACGTCTATAACCGGGTCGAGATTTTGCTGACAACGCACGATGCAGGCGGGTTGTCGCAGCGCGATATCGACCTGGCCTTGGCCATCGACGCTATCGCGCCTTAGCTTATACGACGTCCCCAAGGCCACCCAGTAGACCGAGTTGCTTGCGCAAACGGTTTGGAAACCAGCGGGCGGAAAAGGCAAGCTGCTTTGCCATTTTGTTGACGGGCGTGTGCACCTTGTTGCCGTGAATGGCTTCCCAGGCGGCAGGACCGATGATCGACACAGGGCTGACCTCAACGCCTGCTGACTGAAGCTTTTCCTTACCCGTCATGTTGCTGCTGGCGTCAACATTTCCTATGATTTTGGTATCGATAAAGCCGGGCATCAGGCTGCGTGATTTGATGCCATAAGGCCGCCATTCGATGTCATGTGCTTCGGCCAATGCGCGCACCGCAAATTTGGTTGCGCTGTAGACGCTCAGGCCAGCCGAGCCATAAATACCGGCGGCCGAGCTGGTGTAGAGGACGCAAGATTCGGGCGTGTTTTTCAACAGATCGAAACAGGCGCGGGTACCACTGATTACGCCAGTCAGGTTTATCGCGATCATACGGTCAATATCTTCATCGGCCATGTCCTGAATAGGACCACCCGCGCCGATACCGGCATTGTTGAACAACACCGTCATATGTCCGTTTGTATGCGTTGCAAAATCGGCGACGACAGCCTTCCATTGCGCACGGTCGGCCACATCCAGGCGGTGCCGTGACCACTGGCCCGGGGGCAGCATTGCGGCAGTTTCGTCCAGTCCCTTTTCATCGATATCCGCAAGCCCGATAAACCAGCCGACATTCGCGAAATAGCGCGCAACCTCCCGGCCAAGGCCGGACGCGGCGCCGGTGATGAAAATGCTTTTTTGTGCTGCTGCCATGATGACGTTCCCCCTCTTACTCACATGCCTGTGCGCCACATCAATTTGTCGATTACGTCAACTGATTATTGCGGCAACGGTAAAGGCTGGATAAATGTTTTGGCGTTAGGGAGTGCATATGTTTCGTTATTGGTCGCTGGTTATCGTTGCCCTGTTCAGCCTATTTCCGGCGTCTGCGCGGGCGGAAGTGGTGGCAACATTTTACAGCCATGACTTTGGCGATCATTTCCCGCACGCATTTGTAAAATTAAAGGGCACCGATGAGTCTACCGGACAGGCGGTCGATACCAACTACGGATTTACCGCGACCAGCGTTTCCCCGGCGATCTTGATGGGTTCAGTCAAAGGCATGATCGAAACCAAGGATGCCAAATATATCGCTGCCAGTAACCCGCATTTCTCTGTCAAACTATCCGAGGCTGAATATCAGCGGTTCATGGCGTTCGTGGAAAAATGGCGCAGCCTGCCCGGAAAAAGCTATAATCTAGGCAAGCGCAATTGCGTGCATTTCGCGATGGAGGCGGCTGCCCTGCTTGGCCTCAGCGTCAACCGCCAAAGCCGTCATTTTAAAAAGCCGAAGACATTTCTGCTTGAGGTTATGGGACTTAACAAGACGCTCAAACTTTAAATCGCCTGAAAGCCCTTGGCGTAGATATGCCATGTAAAAATCGCCGCTGCCCCGCGATGCGGCCGCCAGCGTTCGGCAATGAGGCGGATTTCCTTCTCAGAAGGCCGCGTTTCCATCTTCAGCAATCGGCCCACGCCCTCTTGCACCGCAAGGTCCCCTGCTGGCCAAATGTCGGTGCGGCCTTCGGCAAACAGCAGATAGATTTCGGCCGACCAGCGGCCAATGCCTTTTACTTGCGTAAGATAGGCAATCGCTTCCTCATCATCGTCGGGAAGTGCATCAAGCGGCAGGTCGCCTGACAGAACAAGCTCGGCCAGCGACCGCGCATAGCCCTGCTTCTGTCGGCTAAGGCCACAGGAACGCAACGCATCGAAGTCCTGCGCCAGCAATTGCTCCGGTGGGCACTGCGGACCCAGCAGAGCCTCCAGCTTGTTCCAGACCGATGCAGCGGAGGCAACGCTCACCTGTTGCCCCAAGATCGTACGCAGCAAGGTTGCATAGCCGGGCTGGCGCAATCGCTCATCGGGATATCCCGTCACAGCGAGCGCCGCTGCAATGCCGGGTTCAATCGCTGCGAGCGAATCGAGCGCAGCGTGAAGTTGTTGTGCCGGAATGCCCATGATCCGCCTTTATTGGCCGCGCCGAACGGTTGCGGCATATAGGGATATCGCCGCTGCATTAGATACGTTCAACGATTCCATCTGCCCGCTGATCGGCAGCTTTGCCAACTGGTCGCAATGTTCCTGAATATTGTGGCGCATACCGTCGCCCTCCGCGCCCAGAACAAGCGCGTTGCGGCCGGGCGTCAGTGCTTGTTCAAGAGTTACCTCTGCATGTCCCGACAGGCCAATGCGCCAATAGCCGGCCTCGGCGATTTCCTCGAGCGCGCGGGCAAGGTTGACGACGCGCACCCAGGGCATGACTTCAAGCCCGCCTGATGCAGCCTTTGCCAAAGCCCCGGATTCTGGCGGCGAATGCCTGTCCTGCGTAACAACGGCAACAGCCCCGAATGCTGCTGCGGTCCTGAAAATTGCGCCGACATTATGCGGATCGGTCACTTGGTCGAGAATCAGTAACGGCCGGTTGTCGTCATTCGCAACCGCAAGCGCATCGGTTAGCCAGACATCCTCGAGTGGGGCCACCTCAAGCACGAGGCCCTGATGCGGCGCGTCCTTGGGTACGAAGCGCGCAAGATCGTTCACTTCGGCATATTGTACGGTCAGGCCGTCGGGTACGACAATCTTGCCGATTTCCTCGCGCGTACCCCATAAATTGATGAGGCGGCGTTCGGGGTTATCCAGCGCCGCATAGACGGCATGCCGTCCGTAGAATTTTGGGTTACCGCTTGTGACCGCAGCGCCACGACGGCGATGGCTTTTATGGGAAGACATATCATTTACCTGTGTGTGAAAAAGAGGACGTTCTGCCATCCTTTCCCACTTGAGGCATTGACAGGCAAGGGCCCTTTCGCCATTGGGCTGCTTCTTCGACGGGACCGGCCCTTACGCTAACGCGTGATGCCCCGACGAAGATGTGGACAGGTGGCCGAGTGGTTAAAGGCAGCAGACTGTAAATCTGCCCGGTTTTCCGTACGCTGGTTCGAATCCAGCCCTGTCCACCAATTACCC
>NZ_JBKJMB010000073.1:0-22583 GCF_046596595.1 Sphingorhabdus sp. | reverse complement strand
CGCCTGCTTCATTGCTTGGTGACCATAGCGTTTGTGACCCACCCGATCCCATCCCGAACTCGGCCGTGAAACCAAACTGCGCCGATGGTACTACCGCTTAAGCGTTGGAAGAGTAGGGCGTCGCCAGGCATTGCAGCCGGCGCTCGTAATTTAAGTGATTTGGAAGAACCCATTCATAATGCAAAAGGCGGACCGCTGTCGTTCATTCGACGGATGTCCGCCTTTTTTCGTTTTGAACCTTAGGGTTCATTTGGCGCGGGATGGAGCAGCCCGCCGCCGTATCGCGAAAGCGATACGGGAAACAAAAAAGGCTTCCGGGCGACTGAGATGTCGCTTCGTTGGTGGCGCGGGATGGAGCAGCCCGGTAGCTCGTCAGGCTCATAACCTGAAGGTCGTAGGTTCAAATCCTACTCCCGCAACCAAACAAAACACCCGGCCTTGCGCCGGGTTTTTTGTTTGCCTGGGGCGAGTTGTGGATTTTCACCTGGTTCAGCCGGAGCCGCAAAGCGGCGGAGACCACGGCGAAGCCGTGAAATCCTACTCCCGCAACCAACGCAAAAGCTCAGCGGCAAAGCCGCATAGCGTTGCGTTGCCCCGGACCCGATCCGGGGCCCATGCAGATCAATAAAAAACGTTCAAAACAGGCCCCTCGCGGGGCCTTTTTTGTTGGCTTTGGCGACGGCTAGAGGTGGGCATTGTTTAACCGGACCAATGGGGACCCCATGTCGGAGACTCCAGCGAAGCCGCGAAATTCTCCGGTGCGTGCACGACGGGATGTGAACCGTCTCGCACAGCTCCGCCTACAACGCGTTAGGTTCGCGCTACCTTAAGTCGCTCGATCTCATCTTCCTCAAGATCTTCAATCCCCGCGATTTCGTCTCGTGCTTCCGACGTGGCGCGCACCAACTCGTCGAGCTTGGCATGCAAGGCTATGTCGCGCCGGTGGGACTCGGCTTCTCGCTCATTCTGTTTGTTGAGGACCATTTGCGACAAGGTTATTGCCATAATGGAGAGCGCAGCTGTCAAAACTTCCACAGGCAATCGCGCAACGAACCAGATGATGCAAAAAACGAGCAGTCCGATTTGCGCAAGTGGATCAGCGGAAATATCAGCTAATTTTGCCGATAATTTACATCCAATCCGGTTGAGTTGGTCCAGTGACAATGTCGGCCACTCCAATTTCTCTGTAAAGGTCTGTTTGCGCAATACCCGCGCAAGCGGGAAACGTCCGGTCCGCGAATTTGTTCATTCGTGCATCCGCGCAATGTTGGCTAACCTGCGTAAGCGCAATGATTGGCCAGCGTAAACAAAGCTCAGCCCCGATCAACCATAGCGGCAGCGTGTCTTGGCGGAACGTCTGCGGCTTAGGGGAAACTGCAATAATGTGTTACCATCGCGGCGGGGGTGCCTATGAACATTGACTATGCCCACTCTTTTGACAGACGCAAATTGCTTTTTGCCAGCGGTGCACTCGGCATTGCAACGGTGTTTCCGCGCGTTTCAAATGCTGCTTCGTTCAAGGTTCCGATAGTCGACGCGCTCACCCTGACCGTTATAACCGACAGCGGAACATTTGGCCCGTTTCTGCCCGACCTTGATTTGCCCGGGCTGAAAGTACTGCGCGCAGGCAACGGTATGCCGCCAGGATATACGCGAATGTCCCCAAAGTCATTGATGGGCGAGTTCGGGCTTTCTGTGCTTGCTGACTCCAAAATAGGGGCTGTCCAGCGCCGCGTCATCGTCGATTTCGGATATACGGCTGAGGTTCTCTCCAACAATATGGCGTTGCTCGGTATTGACGCAAATTCCATTGACTCATCGGTACTCAGCCACGGACATCTCGACCATTATGGCGGATTTACCGGCTTGTTCGGTGCCGAGGCAAAGCGTGATCGCTTCCTGCCCTTTTACGCAGGTGGTGAGGAAACGTTCTGCGAGCGTGTCGCCATGATCGGCAACCCGCCGCCCGTTATGGGAACGCTTGATCGCCGGGCTTTACGTACCGCAGGCTTCGACGTGCGTGTGGCGCCAAACCCTCAAATTGTGGCCGATCATGCCTTTACCACCGGGACAATTCCGTTGGAGACCAATGAACGAACCGCCATCCCGACGCGTATGCACCCCGGGATCGGCTGCGAACGGTCCAAATTGCGTGCAGACAAAAGCGACCAAAACGAAGTCTCCGACGACGGCGAACACGAAATTGCCACCTGTTACGCAGTCAAGGGGCTTGGCCTTGTCGTTATTGCCTCCTGCAGTCATCGCGGCGTGCTGAATTCGGTGCGCCGGGCACAGGCTATCAGCGGAATGACGAAAGTGCATATGGTCATTGGCGGATTTCATCTGGTTCGTCCGCGAACGCCAGAAGAGGCGCAACAGACCGTCGATGCATTTGCAACGATGGATCCCGATTATATCGTGCCGATGCACTGCACGGGCGAAGTCTTCATTGAACAAGCGCTTCGTCGATTTCCGGGTAAGATAATCAGGCCTTATGTCGGAACACGGTTCCAGATGGCGTAGCATGCCCCACCCCCACATCCTGACCTGGGCCACTCCCGCGGACCACGCTGCGCTCGCCGACGTCATCTTCGACGCCGTCCGCAACGGCCCGAGCAAATACACGCAAGCCCAACGCGTCGCTTGGGTTCCGGAACGGCGTGGCGGGCCGGAATGGGACGCGCGGCTCGCAGCAAAGGACATCGCAATTGGCCGCAATGGCACCCACATAATTGGGCTCATGAGCATTGAGCCTGGCGGTTATATCGACTTCGCGTTCATCCGCCCTGAGGCCCAAGGCACCGGCCTTTTCCGCGCGCTTTTCGAAATGGTCGAAGCGCATGCCCGCGCGCTGCAGGAACCGCGCCTTTGGGTGCATGCCAGCCTGATGGCTGAACCTGCCTTTGCGGCTGTCGGCTTTGCAGTCACCGAAAGCCAGATCGTGCAAATCGGCGGGCAGGACTTCAAGCGGGCGCTCATGGAAAAAATATTGATACCAATATGTTAGTTGCGCTTGCAATGTAGGATTTGCTTTGAGATGATGCAGATCAACCGGCCTTTAAGGCCACAAAAGCTCTTTCTTATTGCTGGATATATTAGAATTGCGCAAGGCTGGCAGTAACGTAACGGGCCGCGCGCAAATCGCGCTACGACCGTGCCTTTAACGCCAAGAGCAGAACCTTCCCGAAACCCGTTTAGGTGAGACCTTAGTGTGACCTTTCAACTTTCGTTTGCCCCGCATGTCCCTCAATCGTCAGCATTTGTTGACAAAGTGCCTTTATCCCCCGCATGTCTGATACATAGATTCAAGGGGGCAGCGCCACGATGAGCACCGATACCACGCATGATAACAGTGCTTTTCGTTTCCACGGCAGTTGGCAGGAATTTGCCAAAATTGCCTTTCCCAACCTGCTGCTGACGATCGTCACTTTGGGTGTCTACCGGTTTTGGGCAACCACGCGCGAACGCGAATATCTGTGGAGCAAGACGCAATTTATCGACGAGCGCCTGGAATGGACTGGTCGGGGGATTGAACTTTTCATTGGCTTCATTCTGGCGTTCCTGCTCATTGGTGTGCCGTTCATTATTATCCAGCTGGTGTCCCAAGGGCTGATTTTCCGGGGTGAGGCACTGATTGCGGGTTTGGTCACGCTCACCATGTTCCTGCTGCTGTTCTACCTGACCGGCATCGCCTATTTTCGGGCGCTGCGTTATCGCCTCAGCCGCACCTATTGGCGCGGCATCCGCGGCGGCAGCAACGATCCCGGCTTCCGATATGGGCTGTCCTATATGTGGAAAACCTTCGTGGGTTGGCTGCCGATATTCCTGCTGGTGCCGTGGTCGATGATTTCTTTGTGGAACGACCGGTGGAACGCCATGAGCTTTGGACCGCACCAGTTCAGCGCTAATGCGCAGTGGAAGCCGCTGATGAAGCGCTATTTGTTATTCTATCTTGTGCCGTTTCTGCTTTTGGTCGGCGGCGTGATTTTCGGTATTGCGATGGCTGCGTCCGGCGGAACGCCAGACGCGCTCGTCAATAGCGGCGCGGCGATTGGCGGTATCATGGTCGCAGTTGCCATTCTGTCTTTCTACATCGTCCTCCCGCTTGCGGCGCTTGCGTATTACAGCAAATATTTCCGGCTTGCGGTTGGCGGGTTGCGCCTGCACACGTTGGAATTCGACTTTCAGGCCCGCGCCGCCGACTGGATATTGTTTTTCCTCGGCAACGTCGCGATCGTCGTTTTCACTTTGGGGATCGGCTATATCTTCCTGCCCTATCGCAACTGGAAATTCTTCATCGACCATATGGAGGCATTTGGAGAGATCAATATCGACGACCTTACCCAATCGCAGACGATCGTTGAAAAGCATGGCGAAGGCTTGCTCGACGCGTTCGATGTAGGGGCGATCTAGTCCATGTCCGCCTTTTTCGATGCGACGCATTATGACGGGAAAAGCGCGGTAAAGCGCAAGGTGGAGGTGCAGGTCATTGGCCCGCAATTCTTCCTGCTTGAAACCGAGCGGCGGCATGGCCCCTTTGCCTTTGCTGACCTCAAATATGTAACGAAGCAGGGCGACGCCGACGTATATGGCCTTGAAGATGTTGATGGTTGGCGGCTGATGCTTTCGGGCCCTGTGCCTTCCGATCTCGTCGCCGCGCTGCCGCCCCAGCGCAAATATGGCAGCTGGGTGGACAGGCTTGGCTTTGGCAAAGCGGCGATAGCCTTCACGGTTGCAAGCGCCGCTGCTGTCGCCATTGTTCTGCTCAGTCCACAATGGCTCGCACCACTCATCCCCGGCAGCGTTGACCAGAGGCTTGGCGATGCGCTGGTGGGAGATTTCGGCGGGCGTTTTTGCAGTACGCCTGCGGGCGATGCTGCACTGAAAAAGCTTGTCGGCTCGCTCGATGCTGACCCCCAAGACCTTCAGGTGGAGGTTGCCAAGATCAATATGATCAACGCCGTCGCTTTGCCCGGAGGGAAAGTCATATTGTTTGATGGTCTTGTCAAACAGGCGCAATCGCCCGACGAGGTGGCTGGTGTCCTCGCGCATGAAATCGGGCATGTCCGCGAAAAACATGTGATGCAGGCGTTGCTTCGGCAAATGGGATTGGCCGTCGTGCTTGGCGGGATTGACGGCAACAGTGGCGCGCTCGTCAGCAACGTTTTGGCCATGAACTATAGCCGTGCATCCGAAGCTGAAGCCGATGCGCATTCGATGAAAGTGCTTGGTAGGGCAAACATCTCGCCTGTGGGCACAGCATCGTTCTTCGACCGGCTTTCGGAACTTGACGGCAGCGCTGGCGTGACAAAGAGCAGTGGCCTCACAAGCTATTTGTCCAGCCATCCGCTTTCGGGCTCGCGCAAGGCGGCATTTGAAAAAAGCATCGTCAAGGGCAAAAATTACGGGCCTGCACTTACTCCGGCGGAGTGGACCGCGCTGAAAATGATGTGCACGCAAGATCGAAAGGCGAAATCGGGGTTCGGCTTTGATTTTAAATGAACATGGCGTTAGGCTGAATTCGCACAACGTTATTTGCTAGGAACTTACCTCATGTTTAGCCGCCTTTTTGTCGATCATCCCAAAAGTGTCGACGAGAATTATGTGGAACATTTTGGTGTGGCGAGCCGCTTTGGCTTTGCGATGATCTGGGGCGGGATGAAGGCACTTGTGCACGCAATCATCCCCGGTCTGTGCATCACCTCGGGTAGCGATACCGTCAAGCGGCTCAACCATATCATGGTCGAACAACGCCGTGCAAAGGGGCAGGAGGTCACGCAGATGCTGACCGTGGATTGGGTGATCTAACCCGGTCTATCGCGGTGCCGACTGAAACAGCATTGGAATTCGCTACAAGGTCTGACGGCGTTCGTCTGGCCTATCGGTATGACAGGGGCGCTGGGCCAACGCTCATATTCCTGCCGGGATATATGTCCGACATGCAAGGGAGCAAGGCGCACGCCTTGGCAGCGTGGGCCGCGGGACAGGGGCGCGCAATGTTGCGCCTTGATTATTCGGGCTGCGGCGAGAGCGAAGGTGCGTTTGAAGACGGCACGCTTGATATCTGGCGCGACGATGTTCTGGCGGTGATTGCCGAAGCGCAGGTTAGTCCATGCATATTGATTGGCTCTTCGATGGGCGGGTGGCTCATGCTGCTGGTGGCCGAGGCGCTTGGAGCGGAGGTGTCAGCGATGGTTGGCATCGCGGCTGCCCCCGATTTTACCGACTGGGATTTCGACGAAGCCGATCGCGCCACGATAGCCACCAATGGCCGCATCGAACGGCCAAGCGATTATGGCTACGAGCCCATGCTGATCACGCACGCTTTTTGGCAATCGGGGCAGGGCAATCTGCGGCTTGGCGGCGACATCGCAATTGATTGCCCCGTGCGGCTGATCCACGGGCAATGTGACCCGGATGTACCATGGGAAACTTCGATGAAACTCGCACAGCAGCTTCGTTCATCCGATGTGCAGACGATTCTGGTAAAGGATGGCGACCACCGGCTTTCACGGGATCAGGATATCGCCCTTCTGATCGATACCGTCCAAAGGCTGGCCCGCTAAATTTGCTGGAGCCTTCATGCTGAAACTTTTGCCTCTCGTGTTGCTGGTTGCCGCGCCTGCCGATGCCCAGCCTCTGCCGACGCTAAACGAGGTCCAGTTTGAGGAATGCCTGAAGCTTGCCAGCAAAGATCCCGCGTCTGCCGTGTCGAGCGCAAGCGCATGGGCGCAGCAAAACGGCGGCTATCTGGCAAATGCATGCCATGGCTTTGCGCTGGCGACCGATTTCAAATTTGACCTTGCGGTGCCTATACTCGCCGAAGCAGCCAAGCTGGCAGATGAGAAAGGCGACCCGCGCGCTGCGGGTTTCTGGGCGCAAGCGGGCAACGCCGCGATTGCAGCAGGACAACCTGACATTGCGGTGGAGGCGCTGAACAAGGCGCTAGCGTCGGAGAGCCTAACGGGTGCGGAACGTGCCAATAGCGAGATTGACCGCGCCCGTGCGTTGGTGGCGCTAGGCAAAGGAGCCGACGCCGAAACGGCGCTGGCAACTGCGCGGCAGCTTTCGCCTGAAAACGGGACGGCATGGTTGTTGTCGGCGACATTGGCGCGGCGGATGAACAAATTGCCGGATGCGCTGACCTATATTCAAACCTCCGCTGCCTTGCTGCCGCGTGATCCGGCCGTCGCGCTTGAAGCTGGCAATATTGCCGTTGCCGCTGGCGATGAGGTTACCGCCCGCAAGCAATGGGAGCAGACGATCATCATTGCGCCCGAAAGCCGACAAGCGGTGACGGCTACCGCGCAGCTTGCCGCGCTGATAGCAGCGCCTTTGACAAAGCCAGCCGAGGCGCAATCCAGATAGCAACGGACAAGTGCGTTGGGCCGATACCTGCAGGCGTTACCCCCTCTTGCGTGGCTTGGCGCCAAGGTTCATGGAATATCATGAACTTTGTGATGTGATGAACGAATGGAATGAATATGCCGACGACTTATCTCCACACTATGATCCGTGTAACCGACCCTGTCGCGACGGTGGCTTTCTTTAAGCTCATTGGCCTTGAGGAAGTACGGCGCTTCGATCATGAGGCTGGGCGCTTCACGCTCATCTTTCTCGCGGCCCCCGGACAGGCTGGCCTTGCCGAAGTTGAACTGACGCATAATTGGCCGCCTGCTGATGGCAGCGCGCCTGAGGTGTATGACGGCGGACGCAATTTTGGCCATTTGGCCTATCGCGTCGACGACATTTACGCGACGTGCCAGCGATTGATGGATGCAGGGGTCACAATCAACCGTCCTCCGCGCGACGGGCATATGGCGTTCGTGCGGACTCCCGATGGCATTTCGATTGAGTTGCTGCAGGAGGGGAGTCTTGCGCCTGCGGAACCTTGGGCAAGCATGCCCAATGTTGGTGTGTGGTGAACATGCTTGAGATCGTCCGCATTCCGGTGCTGTCGGACAATTATGTCTGGCTGGTGCATGAAGCGCAAAGCGGAGAGACCTTGGTGGTTGATCCCGCGGTTGCTGCGCCTGTGCTTGCCGAGGCAGAGGCGCGGGGTTGGACGATTACGCAGATCTGGAACACGCATTGGCACCCCGATCATGTGGGCGGCAATGCGGAGATTAAGGCTGCGTCGGGATGCATCATCACGGGGCCTGCTGCCGAAGCTGAGCGTATATCCACGCTTGATGTGCTGGTGCGCGGCGGGGATGTGGTGCAGCTTGGGGATGTGCGAGCGACTGTTATTGATGTTCCTGCGCATACGGCAGGGCACATCGCGTATCACTTTGAAAGCGCGCACGCTGCCTTTGTCGGCGACACATTATTCGCTATGGGCTGTGGCCGCCTGTTCGAGGGAACTGCGGCGCAGATGTATGATAATATGCGCAAACTTGAGGCGTTGGGCGACGATACTGCGATTTACTGCGCGCATGAATATACGCTCTCCAACGCACGCTTTGCGGTGACTGTGGAACCGGACAATGTTGATCTCACGCGCCGTTTTGCTGAGGTAGTCGCTGCGCGTGAACGCGGCGATGCGACGGTGCCCACCACGATTGCGCTGGAGCGCGCCACCAACCCGTTCATGCGCGCTACGTCGGTTGAGCAGTTAGCAGTACGCAGGGCGGCAAAGGACGCTGCCTGAAGGGGCCTAATGAAAGTCGCGTGACTTGGGCAATATGCGCACGTCGCGCGGGTGACCATGACGCGGATAGACGGGCTGGGCAAATTCGTCCGACCGGCTAAGTGGCACATTGGGGTCGTGATCCTGCGACAGGCGCTCAAGCTCGTGCGAGCGATCAATGATCGTCGTGGCCATGAGGTGTACTACGCCTTCCTTGCTGCGTTGCACTTCGCCTTCAATGACCATCAACCGTGACGCCATAACAGCGCGGCGTTGCCGTTCGAACAGTCGCGACCATAATAAGGCGTTGGTAACCCCTGTTTCATCCTCGATCGTGATGAAGATGGCATTGCCCTTTCCGGGCCTTTGCCGCGTCAGCACTACGCCCGCAGTCTTGACTCGCGCCCCATGTTTTCCGGCATCGGTTTGCGCGCAGGTCAATATGCCCTCGCGCGCGAAAATATCGCGCAGGAACTCCATCGGATGCCCCTTCAGCGACATCCGCGTCATTTGATAATCGGCCGCGACATGTTCGCTGACCGGCATGATCGGCAGAGCAATCTCCGGTTCCTGCGCCAATTCCCGCGCATCTGCCGCAGCGAACAGCGGGAGCTCGTCTGATGGTGTCCGCCGTGCTTCCCAACCGCCTGCACGCCGGTCAAGCCCAATCGAGCGCAGCGCATCCGAATCCGCCAGCAAATGCAAGGCACGCGGCGGCAATTGGGCTTTGCGTGCCAGCTCTTCCAATGAGGCAAAGGGCCGTGCGGCTTCGATGGCGATGGCCCAATCTTTCTGGAATGACCCAATCTGCCGGAAGCCAAGCCGCAGGGCACCTGCTTCAATAATATTGTCCCAAGCGCTGAAATTCACATCAATTGGCCGCACGTCCACCTGATGCCGCCGCGCATCCTGCACAAGCTGCGCTGGCGCGTAAAAGCCCATGGGCTGCGAATTGAGCAAGGCCGCGGTAAAAATTGCCGGATGATGGCATTTCAGCCAGGATGATATGTACACCAGATGGGCAAACGCCTGCGCATGGCTTTCGGGGAAGCCATAGCTGCCAAAACCCTCAATCTGCTTGTAACAGCGCGCGGCAAAATCAGGCTGATATCCGCGCTGCACCATGCCATTGATCATCTTGTCCTTATACTCGGGCATTGTGCCGGAATTGCGGAAAGTCGCCATCGCACGGCGCAGTCCATTGGCCTCGTCCGGCGTGAAAGCAGCGGCCACCATTGCGAGCTTCATCGCCTGTTCCTGAAACAGCGGCACGCCATAAGTGCGGTACAATATGTCGTGCAATTCATTGGGGTCATGTGGAGGCGCAGGTGAAGGATACTCCACTTTTTCTTCGCCATTACGCCGCCGCAAATAAGGGTGGACCATATCGCCTTCGATCGGGCCAGGGCGGACAATCGCGATCTGAATGACCAGATCGTAAAACTCTTTGGGCCTAAGCCGCGGCAGCATGTTGATCTGCGCGCGGCTTTCAATCTGGAACGTGCCAATGCTGTCGCCCTTTTGCAGCATCGCATAGACCGCCGGGTCTTCGGCCGGAACGCTGTCGAGGGTGAAATCACCACCGCCCGTCTGCCGCAGCAGTTCAAAGCTTTTGCGGATACAGGTCAGCATGCCAAGCGCCAATATATCGACCTTAAGCAAGTTAAGCGCGTCGATATCGTCCTTGTCCCATTCGATGAAGGTTCGGTCGGCCATCGCGCCATTGTGAATGGGCACCGTTTCATCAAGCCGGTTTTCCGTCAGGACATAGCCGCCCACGTGCTGCGACAAATGGCGCGGGAAATCGAGCAATTCCCCGACAAAGGCATGTAGCCGGGCAATTTGCGGGTTTTCCGGGTCAAACCCTGCCTCGACCAAACGTGCCTCAGGCAAGTCCCTGCCAAAGCTGCCCCACACGGTGCCCGCCAGTCGCGCGGTGACATCTTCGGTCAGGCCGATGGCCTTGCCGACTTCGCGCACGGTGCTGCGCGGACGATAATGGATGACGGTCGCGGCAATGCCGGCGCGGTGGCGTTTAAACCGGCGATAGACATATTGCATCACCTCTTCGCGCCGCTCATGCTCAAAATCGACGTCGATGTCGGGTGGTTCATCGCGCTCTTCGGATAGAAAGCGCGAGAACAAAAGATTGTTGGAAACAGGATCAACCGATGTGATCCCAAGCAGGTAACAGATCACCGAATTTGCAGCGGAACCACGACCTTGGCACAATATCGGCGGGTCCTGCGTCCGGGCGAACTGGACAATATCATGCACCGTCAGGAAATAGCATGCGTAGTTTTTCTGGCGCACCAAATTAAATTCTTCTTCCAGCGCGCGCACCCATTTGGGGGGCAGGCCATCGGGATGGCGCCGGTTTGCCTCGCTGCGCACCAAATGCTCAAGCCAGTCTTGCGGCTCCCATCCATTTGGCACTGGCTCATTGGGATATTCATATTTCAACTGGTCTAGATCGAATGCGATTTGGTTCAGGAGGTTCTGGCTTTCCGCAATTGCTTCAGGTGCGCGCGCAAATAATCGGGCCATTTCCGCAGGCGATTTGAGATACCGTTCGGCATTGGCCTCAAGCCGGGTTCCGGCCTGGTCAACCGATACGCCGAGACGAATTGCGGTCAGAACATCGTGCAGTGGCCGCGCGGCAGTATCGGCGTAAAGCGCGTCGTTGACCGCAAGGATCGGGACGTCGCATTGCTTTGCGAGTGCGCGGTGCTCCTCAAGCGTGCGTCGGTCTTTGCCGTGGCCGTGCATCGTTATACCAAGCCAGACCCTATCCGGCGCAAGCTTTGCCAGACGAGCCAATATATCATCCAGCCGACTTGGTGTCGGCTCAACCAGACGCAATTTCTCGCCGCCATCGGCATGGCTATATTCCACGGGCTTTTTGTGCGGATTGGTCTCTTCGGCGGTGGAATGCGGCAATATGATCAGCAGCAAATCTTCCAGATATCCGGCCAGATCATCAAAGCGCAGGATGCAGCCACCCTTGGTCGCGCGCATATTTCCGACCGTCAGCAACCGGGTCAGCCGCCCCCAGCCTTTGCGGCTTTTGGGATAGGCAACAATATCGGGCGTGCCATCGGCAAAGACCAACCGGCTGCCCGTGACCAAGCGGAAACCGGACGGAAGCGCATCTGCGGCCTTCGCCTTTTTGACCGCAACCCAAGCACGGACAACGCCGGCAACGCTGTTCCGGTCGGCAATGCCAATCGCGGTCAGCCCAAGCGCAGCGGCCTGGAACACCATATCGGCGGGGTGCGATGCCCCGCGCAGGAAGGAGTAATTGGTGGCGGCAACCAGCTCGGCATAGACTGGTGCGTGCATCACGCAAACAGGCCGTGCAGATACCAGATCGGCGCATCGGTTTCGGAATATAGGCCGTGGCGGAACAACCAGAAACGCCGCCCTTCGCTGTCCTCGACACGATAATAATCGCGGGTAGGTCCACCTTTACCGTGCTCATGCCCCGCCTTGCGCCGCCACCATTCGGCAGCAATGCGTTCCGGGCCTTCATAGGCGACAATATGGTGCAGGCACTTGCGCCAACGGAACTGCCGCGGTGGGCCATCGGGGATGGATGCCAAGGCCTCCACACGCTGTGGTGTTTCAAACAGACGAAATGGCCGCATCGGTGGTTCCGCTTTGCTGGGCTTTGGCCAATCCTTCTGCGGCTGGCCAGACTGCGCGGCGCATTCGACCACGGCGCGTTCCGGGATATGGCTGTTGCGCTCTTCAAAATAGCGCACCCGGTCACTCCCGAGCCTTACACTCAACCGGTCAATCAGCGCAGCGGTTTGCGTCGCCCTGTCGACTTTTGATTCAAGCCCTACTTGTGATGGCAGCAAAATATCGACCGTCGGCACCGCGAGCTGAATGAGATCATAGCCGAAGCCGGGATCAAGCGGGTCGGAAAGCCCATCAATTCGTTCGCGGATCAAGCGCATCAGCAAGGCGGAGTCGCGGGTGGGTGCGCCGGTGTCGACGGCTAATCGAGCGACATGGCCATCGCTTCGAAACAGGCTGACCTCAAACCGGCGGCCACCTTGGCTGCGTTCGTTCAACTGCGCAGCGGCGTTTCCCGTCAGCGTTGCGATGGTATCGAGGACATCATTCGTGCGCGAAACAGGCTCAGCGAAATTTTGCGTGACACTAATGAAGGGTAAATGGCGGCGTGGGGTGATGCGTGCGTCCTCTTCCTCCAGCAACCGCGCCAGTTTGGCGACTGTCGCCTTGCCAAAGCGTGCGGCAAAAGGCTTGCGCGGACGGCAGGCCAAGTCCTTCAAGGTTTTGAGGCCAGCGCGCCGCAAGGCCTGATGCACTTTGGCTCCCGCATCCAATGCTTCGACCGGTAAGGCGTGAATCGACGATTTGGCATATCGTGCCTTGGCCCGCGCGCTGTCAGGGGTCGCACCCAAGGCAATCTGGCTGCTTAGACCCTGACGCCGCAACCGTTGCTTTAAATCCTTGGCGAGGTGCACTTCATCATTGCCAAAGAGGTGGGTGCAGCCAGTTATATCCATTAACAGCCCTGCTGGCGGGTCAAGCATGCAGGCAGGGCTATAGCGTTCGGATGCGTCCGCCAACTTGCCAAGCAAGTCGAGGTCCGCCGCGGGATCGTGATCAAACACGGCCAAGTCAGGCACCCGCGCGCGGGCATCGGCCAGCGCCATCCCTGCGCTTAAGCCCAGCGAGAGCGCCACTGGATCACAGGCCGCAAGCCGCATCGCCCCGCGTTGTTTTTCGACCATAGCAAAAGGCGTGTCAGGCGCGGAACCGTTGCTGCGGACCAGCCTCTGTGTCGGTAACAATGGCAGAAAGACCGCCAGATAGCGGCGTGTCAAAAAAGCTTCGTGTTGCATGATCCCAGGTCACTCTTGCCTCGAAAGGTGCCGTGCCCGCGCGATGGCGCAGAAGGCTGATGTTGAAGGTTGGCAGGCCGGGCGCGTTGCCCGGTAATGGCACCGATGGCGCAGAAGATATCCGCCAGCGGGTGCTCGCCGCACTTGGCATGGGGACGGCATCCCCGCGTACCAGCAAAGCCAATACCCCCGTTTCCGCTGCAGCCAGTGCCAAGCGGCGAGTCGATGTCAGGTCAACCAAACGGGCATTGCCATGCGTTTCCAGAATGACCGCACTTGCGGCCTTTGACCGGATAGCATCGGCCGCTGCACGCAGTGCGTCGCGCAGGTCGGCGGTCTGCACCAGCAATATCCGCGAAGGATTGCCCCCCATCCCGGACAACCCATAAGGATATAGGCGTCCGGACGTCTGACGTTCCTTGTCTCCGGTTATCCAGAATATGCCTGCGTCGCTTTCGGGCAAACGCCATGCCAGCAACAGCGCAAACGCGGCCGCCGCATGCGAGTCGGCTTTTGCCCCGCCGAAAAATTCATGAAGCCCCGCCTGAGCTATTCCACCGCGCAATCGTTCGTCGACATAAGGCGCCCCCATGGCCAGCAAGGGTTGCGACGCGCTTGACTGATATTGCTTCCAACTGCCTTGCAGCGAAGTAAGAACAGTTGCGGGTGGATTCGTTTTTATGTTCATGTTTTGTTCCATACTCCATTTTTCACAGATGTGGAGTCAGCTTTTTTGGTTCTGAAATGGTTTAGCACGCTATAGAAGTGTAACTGGAGGATGCATGCGCACAGATATATCGGAAAGTAGCAGTATCTGGCGTCATGCGAAGGCAAGTCGTGCCCATCCCGTGGTCGATGCCGCGCCTTATTTTGAGATCATTCAGGCTGCGATGATGAACGCTCAACATCGCATCATGCTTATCGGTTGGGATTTCGATACCCGAATCGATTTAAGCCGCAGCCGCCGGAAAAAGGGTGACCCGCCAAAGCGCTTGGGTGACTTCATTCTGTGGCTCGCGGATCGGACACCCGGTCTCGAAATCAAGTTGCTGAAATGGAATATCGGCGCGCTTAAAATGCTTACGCGCGGTTCCACAATGGTCGACGTTGCCAAATGGGCGATGCACGACCAAATCCAGTTCAAGCTCGATAGCGCGCATCCCGTCGGTTGCAGCCATCACCAGAAAATCGTTGTTATTGACGACAAAATGGCGGCCTGCGGCGGAATCGACATGACTGCCGACCGTTGGGATACGCCTGACCATATCGATTATGATCCCAAGCGCAGGCGTCCCAATGGCAAGCTATACGGCCCTTGGCACGACATCACTATGCTCGTTGAAGGCGAGGCAGCAGCTGCGCTTGCCGAACTCAGCCGCGCGCGATGGGTGCTGGCGGGGGGTGATCCGCTTGAACCATGTCCCGCCGATGCAAAATCCCCTTGGCCAGAATTTTTACAGGCCGAATATCAATTTGTAGAAATGGGCATCGCCCGCACGCGCGCCGCCTATAAGGATGTCGGCGAAATCCGCGAAATTGAGCATCTGTTTCTGGAGCAAATCGCGCGTGCCAAAAAATTCATTTATGCCGAAAATCAATATTTTGCTTCACCCAAAATCGGCGATGCTATTGCCCGCCGCATGGCGGAGGACAACCCGCCCGAAATCATCATTGTAAACCCAAAGACCGCCGATGGCTGGCTGGAACAAAAGGCGATGGACGGCGCGCGTGCCCAATTGATCCGCGCCATCGGCAAGCATGACAAGAACAACCGGTTCAAAATCTATGTTCCACATACCAAGCTTGGCGAACCCATTTATGTGCATGCCAAAATGATGATTGTAGACGACGAAATCCTGCGGATCGGTTCGGCCAATATGAACAACCGGTCGCTTGGCCTCGACAGCGAATGCGACATCTTCATCGACAGCACGCGCCCCGGCAACGAAAGCGCCGCGCCGCGCATTCGCATGATGCGCGCCACTTTGCTGGCGGAGCATTGCGGACTGGCGGTCGAGAAAGTCGCCGAACTGCTGAGCAATGGCACTTCGATGCGCGACATTATCGATAATGAAACAGGCAATGGCCGAACGTTGCGTCAGCTCGACCTGCCCGAACTCACCGAGGCAGACAAGGCGTTGGCCGACAATGCAGTTCTTGACCCGGAAAATCCTGATGAAATGTTCGAACCATTTTCCAGCCCGGGATTATTCGCCCGGGCCAGAAAATTGCATGCACCTGGCTAAGCTTATTCCCAATAATAAGGCATGCGCTTGCGCGATCCGGTAACCTCTTCGTTCAATGTGCCCGCATCGTACAAACGCCCGCCAATCATAACCTTGGCCACCTTGTCCGAATTGCGGATATCGACGCTTGGGTCGGCATCAAGAACGACAAGATCGGCCAGCTTGCCTGCTGCGATTGAGCCAACATCCTTGTCATAACCAAGCGAGCGCGCTGACTCAATCGTGCCAGCGGCCAGAGCTTCAACCGGCGTCATGCCACCACGCACGAAAGACCAAAGCTCCCAATGCGCGGCAATGCCTGCTTCCTGGCCGTGTGCGCCGATGGATACAGGAACGCCGAGCTTGGCAAGCTTATGTGCCTCACGCGCGCTGTTGTCGTCGACATAATCCTCTTCGGGCGCGATCTCGCGGCGGGCATTATTGGCGGCAAGCTCGGCTGGCGGATAATGCTTGGCCATCAATGGATGACGGAACACATCGGTATGCGACCGCCAATAAGGATCACCTGCCGGGCCGCCATAGGTCACCACGAGGGTCGGCGTGTACCCGACCTTCGACTTTGAAAAGAACTGCAACACATCATCATAGAAGATGTCGAGCGGGATATTGTGTTCAAGCGTAGTGTTGCCGTCGGCGATGAGGTTCATATCCATACCGAACAATGACCCACCTTCGGCCACCGAGCGCATATTCTCCTGAAGCGCCGCAGCAACCACTTGCTGGCGCTGTTCACGGCGTGGCTGGTTGTAGTTTTTCACACTATGCGCGCCCTGCGCTTTCAGCCGGCGGACATGCGCCAGAGCGTCATCCAGGCCATTGATTTCGGCATAGACGTCTGCCGCCTTTGCACCATAGACGATTTCGCCTGTCGAAAATGATCTCGGGCCGACGATGAGGCCAGCGCGCTGCATCTCCAACGCAGGAAAGACCGTTGCCGCGCTGCTCGACGGGTCATGGCGTGTGGTAATACCCATGGCGAGGTTGAGCATATTCACCCAATTCTGCTGCGGGGTCATTTCGTCACTGCCATGCGGGCCGTGCGCATGGGCATCGACGAGACCGGGAATGATGGTCTTGCCAGTGACATCAACGGTCTTTGCGCCCGCAGGTATGGCGAAATCGCCCGCCTTGCCCACGGCCTTGATCCGGTCGTTTTCCACCAGGATGACCGCATTGTCGATGATCCCGCCGCTCTTGTCGGCCATTGTAACAACCCGCGCGCCAGTGAAGGCCACCAATCCCGTCGGACGGTCCGACTTGATCGTCATCGAAAGCGATATGCCGTCCTTTGGCGGGACGAATTTGACTGGCTTGGCGTCTTTTGCAAGGGGGCCATTAGGGTAAAAGGCGTTGGTCTGCGCGGTGTAGACCGTCGGACCAATCGCCCAATGTAACGCGTCGCCATTGCGGCTCCAATGCATATAATCTGCGCCGCCATTGCTGACCTTCACCACGGGAAGCGCGCCTCCTGAAGGCGAGGCAGTCACTTCCTGTGTGCCCGGCATCAACGGCATGACAAAGGCTTCATAATTCTGGCGGAAGGCAAAGTTGTTGCCGTCGGGCGATACTTCGTAAATCGTGGTCAACTCACCGCTTGCGTGGTTACGCTTCGCTTCGCCATTCATATCCACGCTGACGAGCAAGCGCTTGTTCGCGCCGGACTCCGTGAAAAACAGCCTGTCATTGGATGCGCCAAAATGCGGAGTCGTGCCGCTTTCGCTGATCCGCGCTGGCGCACCACCAGCGGCAGAAATGCGGTAGATGCCGGGCTGGTCAGACCGCGACGGCGACGTCAGGCCACCACCTTCCTGCTTTTCAAACACGATAACCTTGCCATCTGGCGAAAAGCGCGGACGGGCATAATGACCGGGCTGCGTGGTTACCGTCTTGGGGCTGCCGCCGCTTGCGCCGACGGTGACGATATGGCCAAGGCCCTTATCTGTCCAATCGACATAGGCGATGGTTTTGCCATCGCGCGACCATGTAGGATACACTTCCATGTCGGTGGCGGAGGAGGTTAAACGCCGTGCTGCGCCGCCTGCTGCTGGCTTAAGCCACAATTTGCCCATGGTTTCGAACAATATTGTCCGGCCGTCGGGTGACGTGGCAACGCCGCGCGGCATGTGCGTCTGGAATTCGGTAGGCGCAACCTCAATCGGTGGACGTGGCGGGTCAATGACGTCGCGCGTGTCGGAAATGCGGAACGGGATGACGCTGGTTGCGCCGCTTGGCCAATCGACCTTGCGCATCTTGCCACCGGCCCAGAAGTAAATGGACTTGCTGTCGGGCGACCAGTCCATGTTCGGATAGACACCCGTCACAGCCCAGGTTTCCTGAACATCCTGATCAAGCGCGTCATAAATTTTGCGCTCTTCGCCGGTGCTCAAATCTTTCACATAAAGTTTGGATTTTGTAAGTTCGCGGCGCACAAATGCGATTTTTTGCCCGTCGGGCGAAGGCGTCGGACGCACCGAGCCGCCAACGCCGGAAACCGCCGTTTCGGTTTTGCCGGTGTCGATTTCGTAGCTTTCAATATTGAAAATCTGGCCGTTGGAATCCTGCGCATATTGGAAGATCGGACCCGGCGTGATGTTGCGCGTGAAGTAAATATGCTTGCCATCGGGCGCAAATATCGGTTCGCCCAATTCCTTCTGGTGTTGCTCATTGGGCCGTTTGACGAGCTGCACACCACCGCCGCCCGAAACATGGTACAACCAGATTTCGCCCGTTCCAAGCGAGCGACCAGTGGTGAAATGCTTCTTGGCAGCTATGAAGCGGCCATCGGGGCTCCAGCTTGGCTGGTTGAGCAAGCGGAAATCCTCTTTACTCATCTGCCGTTTGTCCGAACCGTCGCGGTTCATGATCCAGATATTGTCGCCGCCGCCACGGTCCGAAGTAAACGCGATGCGCGTGCCGTCGGGTGAAAAGCGGGGCTGCGTTTCAAAGGGCAGACCTTCCGCAATTCTCGTTGGCGCGCCACCCGTTACGGGGATCGTGTAAATATCGCCCAGCAGGTCGAACGCGATTGTCCGGCCATCGGGGCTGACATCAAGGTTCATCCATGAACCTTCGTCGGTGTCGATGTTGATCTGCCGCAAAGTGAGGCTCGGAGGCGCCGCGACATCCCATTTGGGCGCTTTTTCCTCAACGGCTACGGCGGGCGCCGCTGCTGGTGCAGGTGTCTGTGCAAAAACCGAAGCAGGCATGATCGCCGTGCCCAGCAACAAGAAGGATTTGATGTAATTTTTCACGGATGAGGCTCCCCTGCCATTTTTATGTCGTTCAGGCTGTCATGCCTATCGCCAGACCGCAAGCATGTATTGCCGCTTCGACAACCCGAACTTTGTTTTCGGCAAACGACAATGAAATGTCTGTCTTGGCTGAAGGGGGCACGGCCGACTGCGGGTTTCCGCCGGAAGGTCACACTAAGGTCTCACCAAAATGGTTGAGCAACGCCCCGCTTCATTGCCCGAAAATAGAGTCTGGCCGACAGGTAAAGAGCACGGACGATGAGAAAGAGCGCCGAAGGACCAAAAGGCCCTGCCGACGCTCTTCTCAAATCAAATCCAACATTTCAAGCGATTGTTTTCATTCTAAGATTCAATGAAAACATCACGTTGCCTAGCGAACGGTCACCGTGACTGCGCGCCGGTTTTGGGCCCATGCCTGCTCGTCCGACCCAAGCGCAAAAGGCCGCTCTTTGCCATAGCTGACGGTCTGGATACGGCTGGAGTCCACGCCAATCGAAACCAGATAATTTTTGGCGGAATTGGCGCGGCGTTCACCCAAGGCAAGATTGTAATCGCGTGTCCCGCGCTCGTCGGCATGGCCTTCGACGATGACGCGTGTGTTGGGGTATGCGGCGAGCCACTGCGCCTGGCGCTGCAATGTGGCCTGATCCTCGACGTCGACGTTAAAACGGTCGGTGTCAAAAAGGATGCGGTCGCCAAACTGGCCAACCTGCTGAAGGAAATCTTCCTGACTGCCCGGGACAATCTGGCCGGTTCCGGCATTTGGATCCGTCTGCGTTTGGCCATCGTCGGTGCCTTCCGCAGCGGGCGGCAACACATCGACCTTTTTCTTGCCGCAGCCCGCGACCAGTGCGGTCGATGCCAGTAAAATGGCTGCCATCTGGATCGTCTTATTCTTCATGGTCTTCTCCTTTAGACTTGGCCCGCCAAGTATGCGGGATATGGATTTGCGTCCTGCAAGAGTAAAATGCAGCTACGGCAGCACGGGTCCCCATGCCGGGTCTGAACCATCAACTGGCGTTGGCAACTGGCGTTCGTTGGAACTCGTTAAGTCCACTTGCCATATGCTTGTCTTACCACTTCCCTTGGCCGTACGGAAGAACTGGATGACGCGGCCATTAGGGGCCCATGTCGGTGCCTCATCCTGCCAGCTATCGGTCAGCAGCCGTTCGCCCGAACCATCGGGGCGCATCGTGCCAACGCGGAAGTCACCGGCAATGCGGGTATAGGCAATAAGGTCAGCGCGCGGGCTCCATTCGGGCGTTGCATAACGGCCCGAGCCAAAGCTGATCCGCCGCTGGTTGCTGCCATCTGCGTTCATCACGTAGATTTGCTGGCTGCCCGAACGGTCGCTCTCAAACACGATCTGCCGGCCATCGGGCGAGAAACTGCCGCCGACATCAATGCCGGGCGAGCTCGTCAGTTTCACCGGCGTGCCACTGCCCGTTGCCGGGATTTTGTAGACATCGGTGTTGCCGGAAACTGCCATCGAATACAGGATCGTCTGGCCATCAGGCGACCAGCGCGGGGCAAAGGTCGGGTTAGTCGATTGCGATATCAGGCGCTGACGTCCAGCGTCGATATCATACACATAGATGCGGGGATTTCCGTCGACATAGGACAGATAGAGGATTGATTTGTAATTGGGCGAAAAGCGCGGCGTCAGCGCGGTCGACTGGCCATTGGTGATGAAGCGGTGGTTAGCGCCGTCCGAATCCATGATCGCCAACCGCTTGATCCGTTTATTCTTGGGACCCGTTTCGGCGATATAAGCAATGCGGCTGTCGAAGAAAGGCAACTCTCCGGTCAGTCGTGAGTAGATCGCATCGGCGCATTTGTGCGCGGCGCGGCGCCAGTCACGCGGCGGCACGTTGAAGCCAAGCCGTGTGGTTTCATTGCCAAAACCGACATCATAAAGATAACAACCAACGGTCAGATTGCCGTCGCCGCCAACGCGGACAAAACCTTGGACGAGTTGCTCCACCGGACGCGATTTCCAGTAATCGAATTGCGGCGACGTAACCTCAGGCAAGGTGATGGCGCGCAGGCCATTTGGCCCCTGCGTTTCGAACACGCCTGATGCCCGAAGGTCGGAAGATATGACCTCGGCGATTTGCCGCCCGAGCGCCGCGCTGTTGCCAGCCGGTGTGTCCGCTGGAGCTGGTGCGACCAATGCGGGTACCGCGATGGAACGGGTTTTGGAGGTGTCGAACTCCACCAGTTCCGGTTCGTCCGATGCAGCGGGTACAGGTGGCGGTGTTTGTGCGATCGCCGCTTGCGTGCCTAAGATCAAAAGCAGAAAGGCCGCAAGTTTCCGGGTCAGTGCGAAGATTGCCATGGTTTTCATTCCTTTATCCGGTGGCGCGCAAGCGAAGCGCGTGGCTTTTCCAAACGTCATGATATTCCGGGTCAAGCCCGTCATATGGCGATGCAGCGCGTACGGCCTGCAGGATGCAATCCTTCAACGGCCCGGCCTGTGGTTGGTTGCTGTCGTTCAGACCAGTCTGCTTGTCAAAACGTACCGAGGTCAGTTTGCCCGATGGCTCAAGGCTCAGCGTCACGAAGGTCTCGATCTTATTGATGTCGACGCCCGATGGCGCACAGGCACGCACGCGGCTGCGGATTTGGCCAGCGATGCTGATACCGACCGAGCGGCGCACTTCAGTCGCGGATTTCGCGGCAGGCGTGCCTACGGCCTTGCCCGCGCCGGGGGCCTTGCCGATATTGCTGATGCTGTCTTCGAAACTGCGGCTCAGTCCGCCCGGCTTGGCTGGCGTCGTGCCCTTTCCACTTACCGCAGCCGCTTTGCCGGTTTTGGGTGTTGCCGCAGCGGTTTTTACAGGCTTGGCAGCTGCCTTGGCGGGCGGTTGCTTTACCGGCTCCTTTTTCGCGGCGACCTTGGCAACTGGCGGGGCGATGTTCGGCTTGGCTGGCTGGGGAATTGGCTTTGCCTGTGGTTTCTCCACAGGTCTTTCGATCTGCATCGCTGCGGTCGGGGCAGGTGGTGGCTCGGCAGGCGCGGTATCGCCCGGGGCTGGGGGCGCTGATTCCTCCTGAATCGCGTCTGGCGCGGACGACACATCGGAGACCTCACCAACGAGTGAAACCGAGATGGCCTCCTGCTTGGGCGCGGTGTCTGCAGCGGCGAGAAGGCCAAGCGCAAATGCGCCCAGCAAGAGGCTGTGGCCGCCAAGTGCCGCGCCAAGTCCCAGTTTCTCCGCCCTATCCATTGCCATCTTGTTAGTTTTCGCTTGATGAACCGGTGGTGACCAGGCTTACGCTGTTCAATCCGGCGCGGTTCAGTTCCCCCATCACGCGCATCATCTGCCCATAGCTGATCGCTGTATCTCCGCGCAGCATGATCTGGCGCGGGTTGTCGGGTTCTTGCGCGCCAGCAATTTCCTCAAGCCTTGTGGCCAGTTCGGCAGGAGCAACTTGTGTGCCGTCAATGAAGGTGACGCCATCGCGGTCAATCGCGATTTCGATGGGCTCATCCTTTTGGTCAAGCGCGTTGGCGCGGCTTTCGGGTAACTCGACAGGGACGCCAGTGACCAGCAACGGCGCGGTTACCATGAAGATG
>NZ_JBKJMB010000068.1:0-34622 GCF_046596595.1 Sphingorhabdus sp. | reverse complement strand
TGCCTATCATCTGACCAAGATTGGTTGGGACGATGTGGTGTTGCTTGAACGCAAGCAGTTGACCAGCGGAACGACGTGGCATGCGGCTGGGCTGGTGGGGCAATTGCGCCCTTCGATAAACATGACCAAGCTGGCGAAATATACAGGCGAGTTGTATCGTGGGCTTGAGGCAGAGACCGGCCAGGCCACCGGATATCGTCAGTGTGGTTCCATTTCGATGGCAACCAATCACGAGCGGTTTGAGGAGTTAAAGCGCAGCGCCTCGATGGCGAAGGTGTTCGACCTACCGGTTCATGTGGTCACGCCGGAAGAAATCAAAAACCTCGCAAATATCGTCAATGTCGATGACGTTGTCGGCGGCATTCACATTCCGAGTGATGGCTATGCCAATGCGGTAGACATCACGCAGGCACTGGCCAAGGGCGCGCGTGCGGGCGGTGCAAAAATATTTGAAAATACCAAGGTCACGAAAATCCGCCACAATAGCGACCGCGTTACTGGGGTTGATACTGCGGACGGTATGATTGATGCCGATTATGTCGTGATATGCGGTGGCATGTGGACACGCGACTTGGCGGCCAGCGTTGGCGTGGCTGCCCCATTGCATGCTTGCGAGCATTATTATGTGCTGTTTGAAGGGGTGGAGGGGATCGACAACACGCTCCCCGTCCTGCGCGATTATGATTATTGCGGATATTATAAATATGACGCGGGCAAGCTGTTGGTCGGCGCGTTTGAACCTAATGCACGGCCATGGGGCATGGACGGGATTTCCGAAGATTTCTGCTTTGACGAAATCGCGGGCAGCTTTGAACATTTTGAACCGTTGTTGCTTGATGCGATGCGCCGTGTTCCTGCGCTTGAAAAGGCTGGTATCCAGAAATTCTTCTGCGGTCCGGAAAGCTTCACGCCCGATGTGCGTTATCATCTCGGTGAAAGCGCTGAATTACAGGGCTGTTTTGTAGCTGCTGGACTGAACTCCATCGGCCTGCAATCAGCAGGCGGCGTAGGCAAGGTTATGGCGGACTGGATACGCGATGGCATCCCACCGGCAGACCTTTGGACAGTCGATATCCGCCGGAACATGCCGTTTCAGATTAACCGGAAATATCTTCGGGAACGCGTTACAGAGAGCCTTGGGCTGCTGTACGCAACACATTATCCGTTCAAGCAATATGAAACCGCACGCGGTGTCCGGCGGTCCGCCATCCACGACCGGCTCGTCGCGGCAGGCGCATGTCATGGCGAGGCTTATGGCTGGGAACGGCCAAACTGGTATGACGAACCCGGCACGGTGCCAAAATATGAATATAGCTATGGCCGCCAGAACTGGTTTGAAGCCAACGCCGCGGAATGCAAAGCCGTGCGTGAGGCGGTTGGCCTGTTTGACCAAAGTTCATTCGCCAAATTCCGGCTTGAAGGCCGTGACGCCATGGCTGTTCTCAACCGTGTCTGTGCAAATGACGTTGATGTCGCGCCGGGCAAGCTCGTCTACACGCAGTGGTTGAATAAAAAAGGCGGGATTGAGGCGGACCTTACCGTCACACGTCTATCGGAAACCGCCTATTTGATCGTCACAGGGGCCGAGACCGAGATCAAGGATTTCAATTGGCTCAAACGCCACACCCCTGATGACGCGCATGCAGTCCTTACTAACGTGTCGTCTGGCATGGGCGTTATTTCAATCATGGGACCAAATTCCCGCGATTTGCTTCAATCGATTTGCCCCAATGATTTGTCGCATGAAGCGTTTCCGTTTGCGACATCGCAGGAGATCGAACTTGGCTATGCCGTCGTTCGCGCATCGCGGATCACCTACGTCGGTGAATTGGGTTGGGAATTATATGTTCCGACCGAATTTATGACTGGCGTATATGACGAGATTGTCGCAGCAGGCGCGTCCTTTGGCCTGAAACATTGCGGCTATCATGCGCTCAACGCGCTTCGCATGGAAAAGGCCTATCGGCACTGGGGCCATGACATTACCGACGAAGACACGCCGCTGGAGGCTGGCCTTGGCTTTGCGGTTAAAATGGACAAAATTGGCGGGTTCATTGGGCAGGAGGTTTTGCTAGCGCAAAAGCAAGCTGGCCTGAAGCAGCGCCTTGTGCAATTTCTGTTAAAGTCACCTGAACCCATGCTCTATCATAACGAACCCATTTGGCAGGGTGACCGGATTGCTGGATATATCCGCTCGGGCATGTACGCCCACACACTCGGAGGCGCTTGCGGGCTCGGCTACGTCGATGCCGCAGATGGAGGCGTGGTCGGACCCATTGGGCCTGATGATTATGAGATCGAGATTGCGGGTGTTCGGTATCCAGCGACGGCTTCCCTCAAACCACTTTATGACCCTTCAAACGCGCGGATAAAAATATGATGACCGAAACATCAAATGCAATCATGCAACAGCTCGCGGCAAAGACGCAGGTAGGGTACAGCTTTGATCAGGAGTTTTACACGAGCGATGCAGTGTTCAAGGCTGATTTTGACCAAGTCATCAGCCAGAAATGGCTGCTGGCGGGCCATGTGTCACGCATTCCCAACAAGGGCGATTATTTCCTGTTTCGCGTTGGCAATGAACAAATAATCGTCATCCGCGAAAATGCAGATAGCGTACGCGCTTTTTTCAACGTCTGCCGCCATCGTGGATCGATCATTTGCCAGTCGGAAAGTGGCAACGCGCCCCGCTTGGTCTGCCCCTATCACGCCTGGACTTTCGGTCTTGACGGACGTCTGATTTCAGCGCGGCTGATGCCCGAAGATTTCAACAAAGCAGAAAACAGCCTGTTCGCCTGCCATATCCGCGTGTTCCATGGCCTTATCTTCATCAATATGAGCGAGGATGAGCCAGTAGATTTCGACGCGACCTTCGGCGATATGGGCGCAATCCTGGACTATCATGGTTTCGCTGACGCGCGTATTGCTCATGCAGGCAGCTACCCGACGACTGCAAACTGGAAGCTGGTGGTAGAGAATTTCTTTGAATGCTATCATTGCGTACCTTCACATCCTGAATTTTGCTCAATGCATGCGTCGGAATCGATTGTAGCGGTCGGCGCTGGGCCAAGTTCTGGACCAGTTGATGCGATCGCCAGCTTCGCGCCTAAGTTACAGGCATGGGAAAAAAGCGCGGCCGCCGCGGGCCGGCCGGTCGGTACTATCGATGATGAACCCCAAAGCAGTCACTTGCGGCTGCTGATGCAACGAATGAACAAGGACGGATGGGCGTCGGAAACGCAAGATGGTTCTGCGCCCGCGCCACTCATGGGCAAGCGGATTAAAGCAGATGGCGGACGGATGCACTTAAGCTTCAGTCCATTCAGCCAGATTGTTGCAGACGACCATTTCGCAATCCTGTTCCAGTTCACGCCGCGTGGCGCATTGGGAACTGATGTCGAGATGATCTGGCTGGTTGATGGCCGCGCTACTGAGGCCGAGGTCGATATTGAAAAGATGATCTGGGGCTATCATGCGACAACCACGCAGGACAAAGTCATAACGGAAAATAATCAGGCAGGCATTATGTCGAGCCGTTATCGACCTGGCCGATATTCCGAACAAGAAGGCAGCGTGCTCAACTTCCAGAAATGGTATCTCAACCAGTTCGGGCTGGAACGCGCCGAATGACGATAGCCGCCAATATGCGCGCGGTTCTGCTGACCGGCCATGGCGGCTATGACAAGCTCGAATGTCGGGATGACGTGCCTGTGCCAACACCGGGGCCGAACGATGTCTTGATCCGCGTTGCGGCGGCGGGGGTCAATAATACCGACATCAACACACGCATCGGTTGGTATTCCAAATCCGTAGCAGAGGCCACGGACGTCGGCGCAGCATCGGGGATAGAAGGCGCTGGTGATGACGGCTGGTCAGGCGCGGCCTTTCAATTTCCGCGCATTCAAGGTGCTGATGCCTGCGGGCATGTTGTGGCCGTGGGCGATGATGTCGATCCAGCACGCATCGGTGAGCGGGTATTGGTTGAGCCAGTCTTTCGCGGCGCGAGCCACTTCGACATTGTCTATTTCGGTTCCGAGGTCGATGGCGGCTTTGCCGATTACAGTTGCGTCCCGTCCATGCACGCGCATTGCGTAAATTCCATTCTTTCCGACATTGAATTGGCGAGTTTCCCCTGTGCTTATGGCACCGCCGAGAATATCCTGACGCGGATTAATTTGCAGGCAGGCGAGCGCGTGTTGATCACTGGAGCATCGGGCGGCGTTGGTTCTGCAGCGGTGCAACTCGCAAAGCGGCGCGGCGCAGAAGTGACGGCGATGGCAGCCAATGCAAAGACCGAAATCGTTCGGTCGCTTGGCGCTTCCCAAGTTGTGCCGCGCGATGCCAATTTAACCGCCTTGTTTGGGCAAGAGTATTTCGATGCCGTTGTCGATATTGTTGGAGGAACGCAGTTCAGCTCTATTTTGAACGTCCTAAAACGTGGCGGCCGCTACGGCGTTTCAGGTGCGATATCCGGGCCAATTGTCGATCTTGATCTCCGGACGCTCTACCTTAAGGATTTGCGCCTGATCGGTTGCACCGTGTTGGAACATGAAGTGTTCGGAAATCTTGTCTCATACATTGAACGCGGCGAAATTAAGCCGGTGATTGCCGCGACCTACGACCTGTCCGATATCGTCATGGCCCAGGAAGCGTTTTTGACCAAGCAGCATGTAGGCAAGATCGTCTTGTCGCTCTAGTCGACGGTCTCGATCAGTTCGCCGATGCGTCCGACAATTTCGTCGATGTGCGTTTTTTGCAGAATTAGCGGCGGCGATAGCGCAATGATGTCCCCCGTCGCGCGCACCAGAACGCCATGGTCAAAGCATTTATGGAACAATTGCATGCCGCGCTTGCCAACGCCGCCGGCATGTGGCGCAAGCTCGATCGCCGCGACGATACCCATGTTCCGGATGTCGATGACATGGCGTTTGCCTTTAAGGCTGTGGACAGCATCTTGCCAATAGCCGTGGAGCGAGCTTGCATGCTCAAATATTCCTTCCGATTTGTAAAGATCGAGCGTTGCAATGCCTGCTGCTGCCGCCAGCGGATGACCCGAATAGGTATAACCATGAAACAATTCGATGCCATCGGGTCCGCCTTCGACAACGCCGTCATGGATATGGCGGCTAACGGCGACGGCGCCCATGGGCACTGCAGCGTTTGTAAGGCCCTTTGCCATCGTAATGACATCGGGCGTCACGCCCAGGGTTTCTGATGCTGTTGTACCGCCTACTCGGCCAAAAGCAGTTATAACCTCGTCAAAGATTAGCACGATGCCATTCTTGCGCGTAATCTCGCGCAATTTTTCGAGATAGCCGACAGGCGGCACCAACACGCCTGTTGAACCCGCCATTGGTTCGACAATAACAGCGGCGATGGTCTCTGCGCCATGCAGCGCGATGATAGCCTCCAGATTATCCGCCCGGTGCGCGCCCCACTCGGGTCGGCCCATTGTGAAGGCGTTATGTTCGAGATCATGGGTATGCGGCAGGTGGTCGACACCTGTTAACAAGGTGCCAAACTGACGCCGGTTATTCAGGATGCCACCAACCGAAATACCACCAAAACCAACGCCATTATAACCGCGTTCTCGCCCAATCAATCGCGTACGCGTGCCTTGGCCAATTGCACGTTGATATGCGAGCGCGATTTTCAGTGCTGTATCGACTGACTCCGAACCCGAATTGGTAAAAAAGATGCGGTCCAGTCCTGCGGGCATCAGCGATGCGAGGCGCGATGCCAGTTCAAACGCCAGCGGGTGCCCCAATTGGAAAGGTGGGGCATAATCTAGCTCTTCGGCGCATTTCTGGATCGCTTGTACGATGGGTGCGCGGCAATGACCTGCGTTCACTGCCCATAAGCCTGCGGTGCCATCGAGGATCTGCCGTCCGTCATCGCTGGTATAGTGCATGTCTTTGGCAGACTTTAGTTGGCGCGGAGTCGCCTTGAATGCCCGGTTTGCCGTGAACGGCATCCAAAACGCAGCGAGGGGGTCATTTTCCAGATTCATCACGTCACTCCACCAACGGGTCGTGAACGCTTATGCGACCGAACTGCCGTCATTCTCGATTGAAAAGATTGTTGTGTCCGGAAAATTTATATGGACCGTACGTCCCAACACGGACCGGTCAGATCTCGAGATCCAAAGCGGGAACCGACGTTTTGTAGATGACGGGGCGAAGCGCAAAGCTTGTGGTGACATTGGCAACGCCCTTCACACGAGTAAGCCGATGGCGGAGAAAGTCCTCAAATTGCGTCAAGGACGCCACCAATATCCGCAGCTGGTAATCCGCCTCACCTGTCATCAGGTAACACTCCATAACTTCAGGGAAGCTGGCGACGGCGGTTTCAAAATCCTCCAGATGACGATCATCCTGCTGGTCGAGGCGCACTCGGACAAATGCTGTGACCGATAAGCCCATTTTATCAGGATCGACCAAGGCGACATAGCGCGCGATTGTGCCATCGGCCTCTAACTGACGGACACGGCGCAAACAGGGGCTGGGTGACAGCCCCACCCGTTCTGATAATTCCTGATTGGACATTCGGCCATCCGACTGAAGACAATCCATAATCTTACGGTCAATCGCATCAACTGTATTTTTTGGCATATTATATAACTCAATGAACAAATTTCAGCATAACCTGTCTAAAAAGTCGCATAAACGATCATCTTACGCAAGGACATGCTGAGGCGTGCGGGGTAAAGTCGAGCTTTATTGTGAGCGGATACGAACCATGGCCAACATTGTCGCGGACAAGCGAGATGAGAAAATTGCAACGATCGAAACGCTCGATACCCGCTTACGCTGGCTGTCGTCGTGGATCGTCCACAACGCCAACCACGTTAGGCACAAGCGCGATGGGATGAAGGTTGGTGGGCACCAGGCAAGCTGTGCTTCGATGACGGCGATTATGGCAGCACTCTACTTTCACGCGCTTCGCCCGCAGGATAAGGTTTCGGTGAAGCCACATGCCGGTCCAGTGCTTCAAGCCATCCATTATCTTCTCGGCAATCAGTCGCTGGAGCAATTGCAGCAGTTTCGTGCACTTGGCGGCGCGCAAAGCTACCCATCGCGGACGAAGGATAAAATTCCGGTGGATTTCTCCACTGGTTCGGTCGGTCTGGGCGTTGCGATCACCGCGTTTTCGAGTCTTGTTCAGGATTATTTGATCGCGCACGGATCGATAGACGAGGCCGATGCAGGGCGGATGATATCGTTGATGGGCGATGCTGAACTTGACGAAGGCAATATCTATGAATGCCTGATTGAAGGGTACAAGCACGACATTCGTAATTGCTGGTGGGTGGTCGACTACAACCGGCAATCGCTCGACAGCACGACAGCTGATCGCATGTTCCGGCGCTTTGACGATATTTTCGAGACCACTGGGTGGCGCGTCATCACTTTAAAGCACGGCAAGCTGCAGCGCGCTGCCTTTGGACGACCCGGCGGAAAGTCGCTTGAGGACTGGATCGAAAATTGCCCCAATGCCGAATTTGCCGTTCTCACCTATCAAGGTGGTGGGGCCTGGCGGGCGCGCTTAACCTCTGACATTGGCGGCAAACCGCATGTGCAAAAACTGCTGGATAGTTTTGATGACGATGGTCTCGCGGCGCTGATGACCAATTTGGGTGGGCATTGCATTGAATCGTTGATGGATGCCTTTGACAGTGCAGACGATGAACGACCAACTCTGTTCATTGCCTATACGGTCAAGGGTTATGGCTTGCCGCTGGCGGGACATAAAGACAATCATTCCGGAATGATGAACCCTGCCCAAATTGATCAGCTTCGCATGACGATGGGCATTGAGACGGGCAAGGAATGGGAACCATTTGCTGGCCTCGGTGGTAACATGGCCGCCAGGCTTAAAAATTTCATTGGGGATAGCGTACTTGCCGCAAAACCGGCGGAGGCGGTGTCGCAATATGTACCTGTGCCCGCCCGCCTGGCAGTTCCATCGGGTGATGTACAATCGACGCAGGCGGCATTTGGCCATGTCCTTCTCGATCTCGCCAAATCGTCGGAAGAACTGGCTGACCGCATCGTGACCACAGCCCCTGACGTGACGCAGACAACCAACCTTGGCGGCTTTGTGAACCAGCGTGGGTTGTTTCGCCGCTCCGACGTGGCCGACATATTTCGTGAGGCAAAGATTCCGTCTGCCCAGAAATGGGCGGCACATGCAGCGGGGCAGCATATCGAACTCGGGATTGCTGAAAATAATTTCTTCTTATTGCTGACGTCGCTTGGCCTTTCTGCGCAGCATTTTGGTACCCGTCTCATTCCCGTCGGCACGGTTTATGATCCCTTCATCGCCCGCGGCCTCGATGCGCTAAATTATGGGTGCTATTCAGATTCGCGTTTCCTGTTGGTCGGGACGCCTTCAGGGTTGACTCTGGGACCAGAGGGCGGCGCGCACCAGTCGATTAACACGCCGCTGATTGGCATGGGGCAGCCGAGTCTTGCGTATTTTGAGCCTGCTTATGCCGACGAGGTTGCTTTGTTTATGCGGTGGGCATTTGATTATCTGCAAAAGCCGGAGGGAAGCTCTGTCTATCTGCGGCTGAGTACGCGCCAGGTCGCGCAAGTGGAACGCAACAATTCCGATTGGGAGGCCGATGCCCTGAAAGGCGGATATTGGTTGCGCCGACCAGCAGCAGGGTCTGAGGCGGCCATTATATTTACTGGGGCCATCGCACCCGAAGTGTTGGCGGCGTACGAACAAATGCTGGATGATATTCCCGGATTAGGCGTCCTGAACGTGACATCGCCCGATGTGCTGCATCGAGATTGGTCCGCTAGCAAGGCCGCGCGCTGGACCGATAGGAACGCGCAACCGAGTCATGTGGAGGATCTATTATCCGTTTTGGCACGTGATGCTGGCGTTGTGACTGTGATTGATGGCTCGCCCGGCGCGCTGTCGTGGCTGGGCGGAGTGCGCGGCATGCGGGTAAGTCCACTTGGCACAGATCGTTTCGGTCAGACTGGTGATTTGCCTGATCTGTACGCGGAGTACCGGCTCGATTCTGCCGCGATTATTGATGCGATGGCCGAGCTTTTTCTTCATTAGGAAAATTACGCGCTTTGTATTTCAAGACTTTCCCTGGCGGCACCGATGGCACAGATTTCACGTTTTAATGTGGATGCCAGTGAACTTTCAGCTGCTTGACGATTGGACGCCCCTTAAAATACGGCATCAAACACCCGCCCGGTAACAGATACCTCTCCAGCGATATTTTCCAGTGATTTGAGTGCCAATCCTGGTGCCGTGGGGGTACCACCACAACTTTCCAACATCGATGGATTGCTGTGTCTGGCGCGCAGCACGTTTTATTAAACCGCCAGTCTATTAGTTTCATCTGCAACTAAAATGGTTGTGCAAATGCGCGGCGCTGTTAATGCCGTAGCGTCAAATGTCACAGACCTTCAGCATCACTGATTTGTTTACAATAGGTATAGGGCCTTCAAGCTCACATACCGTAGGGCCAATGCGTGCTGCGCGCGACTTTGCCGAACGGGCGCTGATCCGGCCTGATGTCGGCCAGATCATATGCGAACTATTCGGCTCGCTTGCGTTGACCGGGCATGGCCATGCGACGGATACGGCCATATTGCTAGGCCTGTCGGGCCATAGCCCGGAAGGGGTAAACCCCGACGAAATCGCGAGTATCGTTCAGACCATCCGCACCGCCGACCGCCTGACGCTTGCAGGCAAAGTCGATATCAGCTTTGTCGAAAGCCAGCATCTGCATTTTCGCAAAGGCGAATTCCTGCCCGGTCATGCCAATGCGATGCGTTTCACGGCGGCATATGGTGACGGTCCTGAATATGCCGAGACATATTTCTCGATCGGCGGCGGCGCGATCAAGCGCGAAAACGCTGACACCCCACGCGTCAATTTTGTCCTCCCACATCCCTTTAGGTCCGGTGCCGAGTTGCTTGCGCTTGGCGATGCTACGGGCATGACGTTTGGTGCAATGGTTGAAGCCAATGAAACAGCGTGGCGCAGCGAGGCTGAAACTCAAGCTTTTATCGATGATGTTCGGGTGGCGATGTTGGATTGCGTCAAACGCGGCATAGCCAAGGATGGCATCTTGCCGGGCGGCCTGAATGTGAAGCGGCGTGCCAAATGCCTGCACGAGCGGCTGGTCGAACGCGGCCCGCGAAGCGACCCGTCGACGGTGTTCGAATGGGTGAGCCTTTGGGCTTTGGCGGTAAATGAGGAAAATGCAGCCGGCGGCCGCGTGGTTACTGCACCAACCAATGGCGCCGCCGGTGTCATCCCGGCTGTCCTTAAATATTACGAGATTTTTACTGCCAACCCGACGCCGGAAGGCAGCCGGTTGTTGTTGACGACGGCTACTGCAATTGGTTTTCTCTACAAGACCAATGCGTCGATTTCCGCGGCAGAAATGGGCTGTCAGGGTGAAGTGGGCGTTGCCTGTTCGATGGCAGCTGCCGGGCTTGCGGCGGCGCTTGGCGGCAGCAATGCACAAGTTGAAAATGCAGCCGAGATCGGCATGGAGCATAATTTGGGCCTCACCTGCGACCCTATTGGCGGCCTTGTGCAAATCCCGTGCATCGAACGAAACACAATGGGCGCAATCAAGGCCATTAATGCCGCCTATCTCGCACTTCAGGGTGATGGGGCGCATATCGTCAGCCTTGACGCCGTGATCGAGACGATGCGTCAGACAGGCGAGGATATGCGTTCCAAATATAAGGAAACCAGCCTTGGCGGTCTTGCCGTCAATGTTGTCGAATGCTGACGCCTAATATTTGATCATGATCCGCCGGGCGAGGGCAGGCGATATCGAATAAGCCAGCCGAAGTAGCTTTACCATGCCGACATTGGCTTCAGCGGAGTTTGTCATGATCGCATCGACAATTTCTGCTGCGCATTCCTTGGCAGACATTTTGCGCCCATTGACGCGGCCGCGCGTCATCGCGGTGTCGACCACGGGAGGCAGCGCCTCAATCACATGGATATTCGTATCGCGCAAATTGTGGCGCAACGACTGCGTAAAGCTGCGCAGGCCAGCCTTGGTCGCGCAATAGACAGGGCCGCCGGCGCGCGGCGCAATCGCAAGGCCTGATGTGACATTTATAACCACCCCTTCGGGTCGTTGAAGCAAACCGGGCAGGAAATGCCCGATCAGATGCATTGGCGCATTGAGGTTTAGAAAAACGGCGCGATCGGTGAGGGCAAGGTCAAGCGGCTCGCCCGGGCCGAAATTGCCACTCATCCCTGCGTTGTTGATGAGCATGTCTATTGGCCGGTCAGCAAATGCCGCGGCAAGCTCTTCGCACCCTTTTGCGGTCGACAGGTCAGCCTGAATAGCCTCAAGCCCTTCTAAACGCGCCGACGCCAGCAAATTCTCCCTGCGGCTGCAGACAATCACGTGCGCACCCTTTGCCAGCAACTGGCGCGCGATTTCGAGACCAATGCCGTCCGTTCCCCCTGTGACCAATGCGGTCTTGCCATTTATGTCCATAAAGCCCCCTGTGTGGATCGTAGACATCTAGCGTGTTATGCGTCACACGCCAGATGGAAATAGCACGGATGAACCGATGGTTTTACGTGCCTCAAGATCGCAATGAGCCACTGCGGCATCCTCAAGGGCATAACGCTGGCCAATAGTCATTTCGACGATGCCCTGCCGGAAAACGTCGAAGACATATTCCGCGCCCGCCGTGCGTTCGGCGGCGTTGTGGTAATAGTCAAACAAAGTAGGCCGCGAGACATAGATCGAGCCTTTTTGCGCCAATAGACCAAGATTAACGCCGCTGACAGGGCCACTGGCATTGCCGTAGCTTACAATAAGGCCCCGGCGTGCCGTGGCGTCCAACGATGTTTCCCATGTGTCCAGACCAACGCCATCAAAGGTGACCTCAACGCCCTTGCCGCTGGTTAATTCGCGGACCTGTGCTGCGACATCCTCTTTGCCATAAATGATGACATGATCGGCGCCCGCCGCCCGCGCGAGTGCAGCTTTGTCATCGGTGCTAACGGTGCCAATAACGCGCGCGCCGACATGCTTGAGCCATTGAATAAGTAACAAGCCAACGCCGCCGGCAGCGGCGTGGACAAGCACGTCCCATTGCGGCTGGACCTTCGCGCAGCGTTCGACGAGAAACTCAGTGGTGCAACCTTTCAGTAGACCAGCGGCTGCCACCTCGTCGGTGATGTCATCCGGTACGAGAAATAAGCTGTTGGCTGGAATGTTTCGGGCAGTGGAATATGCGCCAATGATTGGGCCAAAGGTCGCGACCCTGTCACCGACTCGCCAATCAGTCACGCCTTCCCCAACGGCTTCAATCACGCCAGCAGCCTCCATGCCAAGCCCTGAGGGCAGGGGCATGGGGTAAAGTCCCGAACGGTGATATGTATCGATGTAATTGAGCCCGACCGCCATATTGCGCATCCGCACGTGACCGGGACGTGGCTCTGGCAATTGCACGTCTTCCCACATTATGACTTCGGGACCGCCTGTCTTGTGGATTACTGCCGCTCGTTCCATGCTTTGCGTCTCCTGCTCGGTTGCAGATAGCGTAACAGACACAGCGCATTACTGCCAACCTGTCCGCCAAAATATGGTTAATAATGTATGAACAACTGTCGCAAAACGGGACGGTCGCAACGCATGGCAAATATGTGCGTTTTTTGCATGGCCATTATGCCTAACAAAACGTTAACACTACATGATGATGACAAGACGATTGGTCCAATATAACGAAGCCGCGCGTCACCCATTGCGCCGCTCGCTCCCGCCACTTAATCTGGGTCAGGCAATCGCTGCCCCGCGACCGAAATCCTGGTGGCGCAAGGAAGACACGCATTTGTTCATGTTGAGCTTCGCAGCTTTTTTTGTGGCGATCACCAGCTTTATTGCGTGACCTGAAGCGCGGCAACGTCACATGCTTTGTGCAGCCGCCAGGCTATCCATGCTGACACAAGGCATGCAGCCGCAATCATGAACAATGTATCGGCAATGCTGACACCGGCACTCACCAGCAAGCTGTAGATAATCGCGCCGATCACCATTGCACCTGAATTTACGATATTGTTTGCAGCGATCGTGCGCGCTGTTTGTGACTTTGCAACCGTGGTCGTCAAAAACGCGTATAGCGGGACGACAAACATTCCGCCCGCAATCGCGATACCTAAAAGATCAATGATCATCCGTTCGCCATAACCAAGCTTTAGGAACGTCAACCAGTTCATAAGCTCAGGACCAACAGGGCCCCAATGGCTTACGGTCCACCAGAGATCGAGAACAAAAATTCCCATCACGATGACCGACGCCGGCGCGTATTTGGCCGAAACCGTACCCTTGAGCAGGCGGTTGATGGCGATCGACCCAATCGCGATGCCAATTGAAAAGAAAGCGGTAAACAATGTCGCGACAGTGTTGTCGCCGCCAATCGCATTTTTGACCATCGGCGGGAAAATGGACCCCAATACCGCACCGATGCCCCAGAAAAAGCTGATCGCCATAATCGCCATGAACAAATGTGGGATATGCATCGTATCGCGGACCAGGCGCCAACTGCTGCGGACAATGTTCCAGTCCATTTTAGCAGTCGGTGCATCACTTTCCGGCGGGGCAAGTGGCACTGACTGGGCCGTTACGCGACCAATAATGGCCACAATGACAATACACACACCGGCAATTTTTCCAGGGATAATGCCGCCAGCGATCGTTCCTCCCAAGATAGCGAGATAGGTACCAGCCTCCACAAGGCCAGTGCCGCCTAGAACTTCATCTTTTTCGAGATGCTGCGGCAAAATGGCGTATTTAATCGGCCCGAAAAAGGTCGAATGTACGCCCATCGCAAACAATGCAGCCAACATGAGCGGGATATTATGCAGATAGATACCTGCGGCACCGAATAACATTATGAAGATTTCCGCAGACTTCACCATGCGGATCACTTTGGTCTTTTCAATGCTGTCTGCCAGCTGCCCAGCCAGCGCGGAGAACAGGAAAAATGGCAAGATGAATAACGCGCCGGCAATGGCATTAAAATTCGCCTCTTGCGTGGGGTCTGAATAAATCTCGTAGGTGACCAAAATCACCATCGCCATTTTGTAGAAATTGTCGTTGAAAGCATTGAGAAACTGCGTGACAAACAGCGGTAGAAACCTGCGCTTGTTCATCAAGGACATTGTGGTGGCCATATCTTTAACGGTTTCCCATGCGAACGATTTTGGTGCCTTAGCCGCCCGCATGAGGCATGGCAAAGCGCATTTCCAAAGATGGTTAAATAGCTACGTGATTTTACGCACACAAATCGCTATCGCCATTTGATGCTAAGCCTGCCCAACATTTTGACGTTATCGCGAATTTTCGCTGTCCCCATTTTGGTCTTTCTGTTGTGGCCGGGCAGTAAACCGGTAAGCGTTCAACCGGTCCCGCTCGATTATGCGCTGGCCTTTGTGCTGTACTGCCTGATGGCGATCACCGATTATTTCGACGGCTATCTGGCGCGGGCACAAGGTACTGTCTCTAAACTTGGCATATTTCTCGACCCCATTGCCGATAAAATCATGGTAGCAGCGGTCATCGTGATGCTGGTTTTTACGCGTGATGTGGACGGATGGCATGTGATAGCGGCGCTCATCATATTGCTGCGTGAGATGATTGTGTCGGGTCTGCGCGAATTTCTCGCTGGGCTTCAGATTTCAGTTCCCGTGTCCAAACTGGCGAAGTGGAAGACGACATTTCAGCTGGTCTCCTTAGGTGGCGTCATATTGGCCGGAACGCTGCCCGATTGGATGTTGCTCAAGCAGGCCGCTCTGGCGTTGTTATGGATTGCGGCTGTGCTGACGATGATCACAGGTTGGGATTATCTGCGCGTCGGCATAAAGCATATGGATTGACCGTGTGATCCTAGTTTATTTTGCCAGCGTGCGCGAAGCGGTCGGCATGTCATCCGAGCGACGCGACGTGCCAGAGCATGTGCGCACCGTAGGAGAGCTTGTAAGCTGGCTGGCAACCCAGTCAGACATTCACGCCAACGCTTTGGGCGATCCGGTCCGTCTGCGATTTGCACTGGACCAGAATATGGTTGGAGCGGGGACTTTGCTCGGCGACGCAAAAGAGTTCGCGATATTCCCACCGGTGACTGGCGGATGAAGCTGGTTCGAATTAGCCACGAGGCGATCCAATGGGAACTGGAGTTGTCTGGGCTCGCTGGACTTGGCGGCGGCGCTATATCCAGTTTTACAGGTATAGTCCGCAACGATGGTGGGGTGAAAGCCATTGAACTCGAACATTATCCCGGGATGACTGAAGCATGTCTGATGAGCCTCATAGACGACGCTACAGCACGATGGTCGCTGCTTGGCTGTGTCATTACCCACCGTGTAGGTATGGTGCCTGTAGGCGGTCAGGTGGTCGTAATTGGGGCAGCTTCGCTCCATAGAGCAGAGGCATTGGAGGCAACCGCGTTTTTAATTGACCGGCTCAAGACAGAGGCACCGTTTTGGAAGCGCGAACATTATGCCAATGGCACCGCCAAATGGGTACAAGCGAAACTGACCGACGACGCCCGTTCCGCGCGCTGGACCTAATATTCAGCCAAGGTGCAGACCCCGCAAGGCGGCTGCAAGCAACTCGAATTCTTCCCGGCGCGGACTGTTGGTACGCCAAACCAGAGCAATCTCACGCGATGCATGGTCGGCATTAAGCGGACGCGCCTGAACATCAGTACCGTTCAAAAGGCCTGCCTTGACCGCCATTTCGGGTATGATCGTCAGGCCAAGGCCATTGTCGACCATTTGCACCAGCGTGTGCAAAGACGTTCCAAGCATGGTTGCAAATGCGCGCATCTCGGGCCGGTTGCAGGCGGCAAGCGCATGGTCTTTCAGGCAGTGACCGTCGACAAGCAAAAGCAGGCGGCTTTCGTCGATCAGTTCGGGCTTAATGCTTTCGGGCGGGTCGCGCGGGTCATCTTTTGGAAACGCAACAAACAGACGGTCGTCGAACAGCGTCGCCTTTTCGACATCACCCGCCGCAAACGGGAGCGCCAAGAGGACGCAATCCACCTGTCCATGATGCAAAGCTTCGATTGCAGCGGCGCTCGCTTCCTCGCGCAGGTACAATTTGAGGTCTGGATATTGCTTGCGCAAAGCTGGCAATAATTTGGGCAACAAAAATGGCGCAATTGTGGGAATGACGCTCATCCGCAGATCATCGGCGAGTGGCTTACCCGCGGAACGCGCCATTTCGGCGAGTTCTTCGGCTTCGCGCAGGATCCGATGTGCCTTTGCTACCATCTTGTTACCGAGCGGCGTAAAGCGGACTACGCGGCGCGTGCGCTCGACCAGCATAAGGCCGAGCAGCGATTCAAGTTCACGAATGCCGGCTGAAAGCGTCGATTGCGTAACGAAGCAAGCCTCGGCAGCTTTGCCAAAATGGCCATGCTCTTGTAGTGCAACGAGATATTGAAGCTGCTTTAACGTCGGTAAGTATGTGCTCATATATCGACCTTATGCGTTAATTCATCGCGTATAATCGTTTTTGTCACTGTTTCTACAGATATTTGTTACAAATAGCCAAGCTTGGCTGGAAAAACCGGCGTGAAAGTCTTAACTTGGAAAATATCGACCAGTCCCGCACAGGACAGCAAGGTGTAACATGTTCATTTCTAACCTTATCGACTATCTCGACTCCATCAAAGAACGCGATCCGGCGCCTCGCTCGCGATGGGAGGTGTTGCTATATCCAGGCGTCTGGGCAGTCGGCTATCATCGCGTCGCGCACTGGCTGTTTTTGGGCCATATGTATTTCCTTGCGCGGCTGGTAAACCACTTCGCCCGTTTCGTGACCGGCATCGACATTCATCCCGGGGCAAAAATTGGCAGCAATTTTTTCCTCGACCATGGATTTAGCGTCATCGGCGAAACTGCGGAAATTGGCGACAACGTCACCATGTACCAGAATGTCACCTTGGGCGGCACCAACCCGACCAGCGGCATGGGCGGAAAACGACATCCGACGATTATGAACGACGCCATTATCGGCTCTGGCGCACAGATACTTGGCCCGATTACCGTTGGCGCGCGTGCGCGCATTGGTGCAGCAGCAGTGGTAACCGACGACGTGCCCGCTGGTGCGACGATGATTGGCCAGAAGGCCCGCTCGACGCTCGTGAAGGCCGAGACATATGCGCGCGATTTTATGCCTTACGGGACGCCATGCCGGGAGATGTTTGATCCTGCGACTCAGACACTCGAGATCATGCAATGTGAAATTGAATCTTTGCGCAAAAAAATTGCGGAGCTCATGTTGGAACGCGATGCTGCGAAAGATACGGCTGATGTCGATACCGCGCCCGCCAAACGGCCACCAGCCAAAAGAAGCAAAGCCAGTTGAGCGCTATTATTACGCCATTTCCTGGCATCAATCGACAAAATCAGGTCGGCTTTGACAAGAATGAACTGACTCAGATCCTGAACCTATATGGGCGGATGGTCGCAGCCGGAAACTGGCGGGACTACGCCATAGACATGGGCCGCGATGCCGCCGTGTTCAGCATGTTCAGACGTGCGACCGAACGCCCCGAATATCGCATCGAGAAACGCCCAGCACTGCGAAACCGGCAAGGCATGTGGGCCTTGGTCGGCGAAGGCGGAGCAATTTTGAAACGCGGCCACGACCTTGGCCCAATATTGGCTCCGGTCGAACGCAAGTTGATGAAGCTAGTCGAGGTTTAAGAAAGCCCGATCTTTGGCCGGGCTTCCTCGACAGGTTTCCGAACAGATCAGCCGAGCGCCTGCAACGCCTTCATGACTGCGATGGATTGCTCGCCGCCGGACTGTGGCACGGTCTCGCCGGTGCGATCGATAATCTTATCCCACGCAGCGGCAAAGCCTTCTACGGTCCGGTCGTCCTGGCGCAATGCAACGCCGGGTGTCATCGTGACATAGGCCGCATGATAGCCGCCACCGCCGGCGCCAATAATCATATTGGTCGGCGCGTTTTCGCTGACCAAATACAACGCGGCAGGGACGACATTTTGCGGTGTGAATTGTTCGAACAACCCTTCAGGGAAAATGTCTTCGGTCATGCGGGTACCTGCAACTGGGGCAAGCGTGTTGACGCGCACATTATATTTTGCGCCTTCGAGGTGAAGCGTCTTGGTGAAGCCAGCCAGCCCAAGTTTTGCCGCGCCATAATTGGCTTGGCCAAAGTTTCCGTATAGGCCGGTCGAAGATGTCGTCATCAGGATACGGCCGTAAGCTTGCTCACGCATTGTGTCCCACACGGCCTTTGTGCAGTTGGCCGAACCCATGACATGGACTTGAAGCACCAGATCGAAATCGGGCATGTCCATCTTCGCAAAACTCTTGTCGCGCAGGATACCGGCATTGTTGATCAAGATGTGCACGCCGCCAAACGCCTCTTTCGCCTTGGCAACCATTTCGACCATTTGGTCATATTCGGTGACGCTGCCACCATTGGCCATGGCTTCGCCGCCAGCGGCTTTGATTTCCTCTACAACCTGAGCAGCGGCGTCGGATGTACCCGTGCCATCGCGTGCGCCACCCAAATCGTTGACCACAACTTTTGCGCCACGCTTGGCAAGTTCAAGTGCATAGGCCTTGCCCAATCCACCCCCTGCGCCCGTCACGATTGCGACTTTATCTTTAAAACTGATGGTCATAGTCTATCTCCGTAATCACAAGCGGATTGAACCGCCAAATGCTGCCGAGCCTTGGCATGGCGGTTCACTTGACGCAAGCGTAAAGCGGGGAGTCCCGCATAGTCACAAAAAAGAAACTTATTTGTCACATTTTAGTCATTAAATTGCTTTCTAGGCGTCATCTATTGATACTCTCAAGGAAATCGAAATGCGTGCCCGGCATATCACCGCTGTAGTTGCGACATGCACATATCTGATCACTGGCGCGCCCGCGATTGCCCAGTCTGACGATTCCCAGTCTGACGATGAGTCCATTTCTCTGCCCGCTCGGGCCACGCCGGACGCCAAGACGCCTACATCCAAAAAGCCCGAAAGTGCGTCCGATTGGCAAATTCGGCCCCGCTGGCGCGTGCAATATGACGTAGCTAATCTGACCGGACCCGCTGGACTGCCAGGAACAGGTGACTTGCAAGATATCCGGCGCGCACGGGTCGGGGTGGATTTGACAATGCCACATGGCTTGGCCGCACGGCTCGAAACCGAACTAACGACTGACCCGATCGAGTTGACCGATGCCTATCTGCAATGGAGCGACAAACGCTTCAAAGTGATATTGGGTCAGCAAAAGGCCCAACTTCCACTCGACGAGGAAAACAGCAATCTCAACATCAGCTTTCTGGAACGTGCCGCGTTTGTCAGCGCTTTTGGCTATAGCAGACGCACGGGCATTTCGGGGCATTATGTCAAAGGCGATTGGGCAATATCGGGCGGGGTATACACCGACCCACTTATTTTGCTGAATGATGTGGCGACGAACAGCAGTTCTGTTGATCTTCGGACATATTGGTCACCGCAATTTGCCAGCGCGAAATTCCACCTGGGCGCATCATATCACTGGCGCGACTTAAATGACTTCGGAATCGCAACGACACGCTATCGCAGCCGCCCGGCCCTTCGCATCACCGATACGCGCTATATCGGCACACCAGCCCTTGACGTCGAAAAAGAGCAGCGTTTTGGACTGGAGGCTGCCGCCGTGCGTGGCCGGTTCCATGTCGCCGCCGAAGCACATTGGCTGAAGGCTCAACGCGATCGTCTCGATGACCCGACCTTTTTTGGCGCTTATGCCGAAATGGGCGTGTTCCTGACCAAGGACAGTCGACCCCTGAAAGGTGGCCTATTTGGGGCGATCAAGCCACACAAACCTGTGGGTGGCGGTGGCCTAGGCGCGGTGCAACTTAATCTGCGCTACGACCATCTCGACTTAAACAGCGGTAACATTGTAGGCGGCAAACAGGACGGCTATCTGGCCTCGCTCATTTGGACACCAGCAGAAAATTTCCGCCTCATGGGACAATTTGCACAGTTAAACTACTCTGACGCTGCGATCGCGGTTGCTGGAAATCGCAGCTACAGCGTGGACGTCCTGGGGGTTCGCGGCCAGATTTCTTTCTAAACCGCGTCCTGATCCAATGAGTAGCCAGCAGATCGAACTGTGCGAATAATATCGCTATCGAAGCCTTCGTTCAGGGCCTTACGCAGGCGGCGGATGTGAACATCCACGGTGCGGATCTCGATGTCGCTGTCATGGCCCCAAACACTGTCGAGCAGGCGTTCGCGCGAGAACACATGGCCTGGATATTCGAGGAAGTGCTTTAGCAATCGATATTCGGTCGGGCCAAGCGGAACCTGCTTTCCGCCGCGCTTAACCTTGTGCGCCACAGTGTCCATCTCCACGTCGCCGAAACGCAAAGCTTCGCCTGCCAATGCTGGCCGTACACGGCGCAAAACCGCTTTGGCGCGCGCGACAAGTTCGCGCGGTGAGAATGGCTTGGTAACATAATCGTCAGCGCCGATTTCAAGGCCGCGAATTCGATCATCCTCTTCGCCACGCGCTGTCAGCATGATAATTGGGACATTCGCTGTGTTGTCGGATTTGCGTAATTGACGGCAGACCTCGATCCCCGAGAGATTTTCCAGCATCCAATCGAGCAACACGAGGTCAGGCGTGCGCTCTTTGGCCATCAAAAGCGCCTCTTCTCCATCCCCTGTGTGTTGGACATCGAATTCCTCACGCTCGAAATGCCAGCGCACCAGCTCGGCAAGCGCACTGTCGTCTTCAACCAATAGCAATTGCGCCTTGGGCATATATTTCTCCGCTTCAAGCGTCAGGCAGGTTTTCACCCGTTTCGGTAAAATAAATCATTTGCGCGACATTGGTCGTGTGATCGCCGATCCGTTCCAGATTTTTGGCAGTGAACAACAAATGCGCAACCTCTGCTGCATTCTCTGGATTCTTGACGACGTAAGCGACAAAATCGACAAATAGGTCCTTGTTCAATTGATCAACCACATCATCGCGCACGGTAACGGCCCGGGCAAGATCAACGTCCCGTTTCGCATAAGCATCCATGGCGGTGCGGATCATCTCGACGACAATTTCGCCCATTCGGTCCAGTTGGGCCACAGCGTCACTTGGGATTTTGCCGTTCATCTGCGGGACGCGCTTGGCAATATTTTTGGCGTAGTCACCGATCCGTTCAATCACGGCCGACATTTTGAGAGCCGCGATCAGTTCGCGTAAATCATCTGCCATTGGCGCGCGCAGGGCAATCGTGCGGACAACCAATCGCTCAACATCAGTTTCCAGACCGTCGATAATCTTGTCCTCGGCACGGATGATTGTGGCGGCATCGACATCATGCTCGCGCAATGCCTTCATCGCCGAGATCACCGCAGCCTCGGCGCGCGCACCCATTTCGGCAATGAGGCCACGGATTTCATCCATGTCATCGTCAAATGCCGTAATTGTGTGTTTGGTGCCTGTGCTCATATTGCAAATTCCTAACCGTAACGGCCTGTAATATAGTCTTTGGTGCGATCTTCGCGCGGATTGGTAAATATGTCGGACGTCTCACCTGATTCAATCAGATGACCGAGATGGAAAAAGGCAGTGCGTTGCGAAACACGTGCGGCCTGCTGCATATTGTGGGTGACGATGATGATAGCATATTTGCCGCGCAGGTCATGAATGAGCTCCTCAATGCGCGCGGTTGCAATGGGGTCAAGTGCAGAGCAGGGTTCATCCATAAGGATAACTTCAGGATCGACCGCGATGGCGCGGGCAATACACAGACGCTGTTGTTGACCGCCGGACAGCGCCGTGCCGCTTTCGCTCAGCCGGTCCTTTACCTCAGTCCACAATCCTGCCCGCGTTAGCGACTTTTCGACAATCTGGTCCAGCTCGGCTTTTCCGGTCGCAAGCCCATGAATACGGGGGCCATAAGCGACATTATCATAGATGGATTTTGGAAACGGATTAGGCTTTTGAAATACCATGCCAACGCGTGCGCGCAATTGGACGACGTCCATCTCGGACGCATAGATATCCTGACCGTCGAGCATAATTTCGCCTTCGACGCGCGCGCCGGCGATTGTGTCGTTCATTCGGTTCAATGAGCGCAGAAAAGTAGACTTACCGCAGCCTGACGGACCGATAAAGGCAGTCACATGTTCTCGGTCGACATCGATCGACACGTTATTGATTGCTTGCTTATCGCCATAAAAAACATTCACGTTGCGCGTGGATATTTTCGATTTTCCGGGTGTTGCGCCCACATTATCGTCCTTTTTGTTCACACATCACCAACGCGTTTCGAAGCGGTTGCGAAGATAAATGGCCAGTGCATTCATACCCAGCAAGAATATCAGCAACACAATGATTGCGGCACTGGTTTTTTCAACAAAGCCCTGATTCACCTCATCCGACCAGAGATAAATTTGTACAGGCAGCGCAGTCGCCGCGTCGGTAAACCCGTCAGGTGCAGCCGGAATAAAGGCGCGCATGCCAATCATCAGCAACGGCGCTGTCTCACCCAATGCGCGCGCCATTCCGATGATGGTTCCTGTCAATATGCCGGGAAGCGCAAGCGGAAGGACATGATGGAAAACAACCTGCACGGGGGACGCGCCAATGCCTAACGCAGCCTCACGTATTGAAGGCGGCACCGATTTCACCGCGTTGCGACCAGCAATAACGATTACAGGCATCGTCATCAGCGCGAGCGTGAGGCCACCAACCAGTGCCGATGATCGCGGCATTCCCAACAAAGTCAGGAATACAGCAAGACCCAAAAGCCCGAAGATGATGGACGGGACGGCTGCAAGATTGTTGATCGACACTTCAATGATATCTGTCAGCTTGTTCTTGGATGCATATTCTTCAAGGTACAAAGCAGCAAACACGCCAATTGGAAATGCCAGCAAAAAGGTAATCGCCATAGTCATCAGCGATCCCTTGAACGCCGCCCAGATGCCAACGGCCGAGGGGTCCGTTGCGTCTGCGCCAGTCAGGAACGTCCAGTTGAAGCCAGTATGAAGGGCATCTTTCTGCGACAACAGAGCGACCGTTTTTTCTGCCACTGGTTCGCCGCTTCGTTTGAATGCAATGTCCAGTCGCGAGTCCACGGGAAGCCACAATGTCTGCTTTGACGCAATCAGATCGGGATTTTCCATCAGCATTTGCCGCACATTGCCTGCTGCGCCCGATGTCAAAAGGCCCTCGCTAAGGTCGCCATATTGTTGTCCAACGGCAAGCTCCACAAGGCCGGGAAGGTCCATGGAATTGAGCGCAGCGTCGGCATTCGGTCCAGTGATAGAGGCTGCTGTCGTACCCGAGGTCAAAGCCGGAAAATCGAATTCGACAGCAATTTCGGTACGTTGAAAACCGCGCAGTCCCTGGCCAAGCATCGTGAACAATAAGAAGGCAAGGAACAATGTGGACAAGGCAACGGCAACAAAGCCCATCGCCTTGAATCGGCGTTCCTGGGCATAGCGCTTTGCAATGCGCTTCTGCATGATTTGCCCGTTCCAGTCGGTCGGGACAGGTTCGATGACGTTACTCATATGCTTCCCGATATTTTTTCACGACCCGCAATGCGACATAATTTAGGAAGAATGTCGTTACGAACAATGCCAAACCCAGCGCAAATGCCGCAAGTGTATGTGGGCTACCGAAGTCCTGGTCTCCCGTTAAAAGCGCAACGATCTGCACTGTCACTGTGGTAATTGTGTCAAAGGGATTGGCGGTTAGATTGGCGGTATAACCAGCGGCCATGACCACAATCATCGTTTCGCCAATGGCGCGGCTGACCGCCAGCAAAACGCCGCCGACAACCCCCGGAAGTGCCGCAGGCAGCAAGACCTTCTTAATGGTTTCGCTCTTTGTTGCACCCATCGCAAGGCTGCCGTCGCGCATGGCGCTTGGCACTGCGGCAATACTGTCGTCGGACATGGACGATACCAGAGGTATGATCATGACGCCCATCACGATGCCCGCGGCCAAAGCATTATCGGAAGCGGCGTTGCTGACGCCAAGCATGACCGCAAAGTCGCGTACCGCCGGCGCCACCGTAAGCGCTGCGAAATATCCGTAAACCACCGTAGGAACACCCGCGAGAATCTCGAGGATTGGCTTCATCCATTTGCGGACTGTTGACGACGCATATTGGGTGAGGAAAATTGCGCTCATCAAGCCAAGTGGAATCGCAACAAGCATGGCAATAATTGCGCCGATAAATATCGTTCCCCAAAATAACGGGATCGCGCCATAGCCATTGTAAGCGCCCGGCGTGACAACAGATTTGGGATTCCAGTCGGTACCAAACAGAAATTCAAACGGCGAAACCATCGAGAAGAAACGCCAGGATTCAAATATCAACGAAGCAAAGATGCCTAGCGTAATTAATATGGCGATCAGCGACGCTGACAAAAGCCCAAACATAACGACCCGCTCAACTTTGCTTCGCGCCCGAAAGTCGGGTTTTAGCCGTGTAAATGCAAAGGCCCCGCCTGCAAAAAGCAGCAATAACGTGGCTGCGACGCCAAGCCATTTATAATATGACAGAGCGTTTTTGTATAAGGGTACCAACGCCTCGCTCTGGTCCTGAAACGCGGTTGCCTGAAATCCTTGCGCAATCGCGCGTGCCTCAGACAGTACCGCAGCCCGGGCAAAGCTATCTTGCGGAAGATCCGCAGCCGCAGGCGCGGACAACACCATGTCGGTAACCAACGAAGGCGAAACGGATTGCCATATGAACATGAACGCCAGGGCTGGAGCGATAGCACAGATCGCAACAAACCAGCCATGGTAATAAGGCAGGCTGTTGACCGTGCCGCGAGGTCCGCCCTTTGCGCTCCGGACAAAGGCCGCTGCGCGCGCACGTCCAGCAATCCAGCCGATCAGGCCCAGACCGAGGACAAGAAAGAGCAACGCCGTTCCGGTCATAAACTTAACCTGCCCCCCTGGACGAAAAGAACCGAAATCTGTTTAAATCCAGAGCCGGAAAACAGCTTGGGCCTGGATCAGACATAGATTCGACCCAAGCCCATAGACGCCATCATTGTTGCAGTTTTATTTCAAATCCGCACCCGTCATTGCGTTGAGGCCGCTGGCAGCATCCAATGCGGTTTTATAATCCGCTTCAGTTGACGCAATCATCCCCAATTTTGTCAGATATCCCCCTGCCGTGCCGCCCTTGAGGAATTCCAGAACAAAGTCCTTGATACCCGGAATTTTATCGACGTGTGCCTTTTTGATATAGATAAACATCTTGCGCGCACCGGGGTAGCTCCCGTCCGAAATTGTTGCGACGGTGGGGCTGACACCATTCATGGCAATGCCGTGCACCTTGGACGCATTTTCTTCCATGTAGCTGTAACCGAAAATCCCGATCATGTTCGGGTTCGACCCAAGTTTTTGCACGATCAAATTGTCGTTTTCGCCCTGCTCCTTGAATGCACCATCGGTGCGGATTTCGGTGCAGATTGCCTTGTATTTATCTTCGTCGGTATCCTTCAAAGCCTTCATAGCGGCATCAGTTTTGCAGCCAACTTCCATAATCAGTTCATGGAATGAATCCCGTGTTCCTGACGTTGTTGGCGGACCGTATACGGAAATAGGCAACTTAGGCAGCGAAGGGTTGACGTCCGACCACAGCTTTGCAGTCTGTGGCTTGCCAAAAGGGTTGGCAGCCAGCGCCTTGTAAACGTCGGCAGTAGTGAGTTCGAATTTGGCTCCCTCATTCGATTCCGCAAGCGCGAGACCGTCAATGCCGACTTGGACTTCAATAATGTCCTTCACGCCATTTTTCTGGCAATTTTCAAATTCGCTCTTTTTCATGCGGCGTGATGCGTTAGCGATGTCGGGGGTGTCCGCGCCGACGCCTTTGCAGAATTGTTCAATCCCGCCACCAGTACCGTTTGATTCCAAAACTGGCGATTTGCGCGATGCATCCGCCTTGGCAAAGGCTTCTGACGCGGCCTTGGCAAAGGGAAATACGGTCGACGAACCCACGATACGGATTTCTTGACGCGAACCGCCAGCGGCACCGCCAGTGCTCGCCTGGTCATTACACGCTGAAAGTGCGAGCGCGCTTATGGCAATAAGCGAAATTTTCTTCATCATATCTGTTGTCCCCGTGATGGAAAAGGTGCGGTATGAACTGCACATAGCGCGCCATTAGACGCCCCACATGGCTGATAAATGACTCTTGTGTTACAAAATTGTGACGGTCAAACTTGCGCAACTGGTAGTAATATCGACACTGTGGTCCCTTTACCCAAGGTACTTCGAATTTCCAGATGGCCACGATGTCGGTCAACAATATGTTTGACGAGGCTCAAACCTAAGCCCGTTCCGCCTACGAGCCGGCTTCTCCCTGAATCGACACGATAAAAGCGCTCTGTGAGCCTGGGAATATGTTCTGGCGCTATACCGTCGCCCACATCGGCCACGGTAAAATTGATCATCGCGCCCGACCGCGACGGCACAAGAGATACAGTTACCGGCGTCCCTGCGCGACCATATTTAAGCGAATTGTTCAAAATGTTGCTCGCCAATTGGCGCAACTGGCCTGCGTCTCCCATGACTGGAGGTACATTCGCCGCAATGTCGACGCTAATGTCGCCACCGCGATCTTTCTGGCTCATTTTGAGCTGGTCCACGGTTTCACTAATGATCTGCGCAAAATCGACTGGCGTTTGCGGCGGGTCATATTTTTCAGCCTCGATCCGGCTTAGCGACATCAAGTCCCGAACCAGCGCTTGCATCCGGTCGGTTTCCTTGGCCATAATCCCCAGAAATCGGCTTCGGGTCGCGGCATCTTCGCCCGCCGCCGGGTCATCGAGTGTTTCAATGAAACCTTTTATTGCTGCGAGCGGGGTAAGCAATTCGTGGCTGGCGTTGGCCACGAAATCGACTCGCATCTTTTCTGCTGCTTGTGTTCCGCTGCGGTCGGCCAGATGGACAATTTTCTGCGCCGGCCCCATGGTTTGGATACGCATGTCCCACAACTGGTTTTTTTGGCCAATACCAGCTAGGCGGATCGGGTGTCCGCTATGTTGCGCATCAGGGTCCGACAGCCGTTCAATCGCGCCGGCGTGCCGAAACGCCATCCGGACATTCTGTCCAACGATATTTCCCCCCAAAAGACGAAGTGCGACTTGATTGGCTGCGGTAACCCGCGCGCTTTCTACCATCAATATGGCATCGGCCGATGCATCGATAAAAGCCTGCAGCTGCGGATGGGAAGTGATGGTTAAGGCTTGGCTGAGTTCAGTGTCGGCGTTGCGTGGGACTTCGGTAATGTTGTCGGAATCATCGTGTGGATCGGCAGCAACGAACAAGGCGATCAGCATCGAGACAAACACGACGAGGACGCGCTCAGCTGTTCCCTCCATTTGGCCAGCGAACAAGGCCCCGACAAAGGCCAGCGCAAACGCCGCTAACATGCGTGGGGATAGCCAGCTGTTCAATGTTTCGTCTTGCCTTCCATGCGCCGAAATTACCGAATTCCGCCTTTAGACATGATGCTGTCGGCGTTCGTAGCTGTAAATGCCGCTGTTACACACAAGCAGCGCCTAGCGAAATACCAGAAGTTCTTTTCCGGCGAGCGCGCGCCTGCAGAACGACGCTCAATGGAGTTCAACGTGGCTGAGGCTGGACAAGGTTGGAATAAGCTCGTCGAAATGATCAATAATGGCGTCGGCACCCATGGCCTCAACAGGTCCATGTAAAAAGCCAAAGCTGACGGCAACGCTCGGTACGCCGGCGTTTTTCGCGGCCATCATGTCGTATATGGAATCGCCGACATAAGCCGCGCGACCGCCACCGCAGCGGTTGATCATTTCGAATATCGGTGCACCGGAAGGCTTGGCATTTTCCTTGCCCAGCGTGTCCGCCCCCAAGATGCAGCCCATGCGATGCGCAAGGTTCAGGTCAGTCAGCAATTTTACAGCAAGGCTTTCAAACTTGTTCGTTACCACTGCGTAGCGCACCCCGATCGCGTCCAATTGTTCCAGCAATGCGAGCGCGCCGTCAAACGGGCGACTGTGCACGGAAACATTGGCTTCGTAATAAGAAAGCATCTGCCGGTAGAGCGGCCTGAAATCTCCTTCGGGGACACCACCTGTTGCCTCAAGGCCCTGTTGCAGCATCAACTTCGCGCCGCCGCCGATATGCTGTTTGACGGCGTCGTTCGACAGCAGCGGCCTGCCGACGCTGTCCAATACATGGTTGACCGCAGCGGTTAAGTCACCACTGGTATCAACTAGTGTGCCATCAAGATCGAAGCCGACAATGTCGAAAGGAAACGTTTTCATATCGTCTCCAATTGGCCGCTAGTTCTGGAAACCGCAACAATTTGCTGGCATGGGAGTGCACATGACTGAATTAGCCGCCATCATCCTCGCCGCCGGCAAGGGCACACGAATGAAATCCGATCTGCACAAAGTGCTGCATCCCATCGCCGGTCGGCCAATGTTGATGCACCTGATGGCCTCGGTGGATGCACTAGGTGCAACCAAGAAGGTTGTCGTCGTTGGCAGCGGTAAGGATCAGCTTGAGGCCGCTGTGGGGGCGTTAGCGGAGCTGGCAGTGCAGGACCCGCAACATGGCACTGGCCACGCCGTACAGCAAGCCCACGGGGCTCTGGCGGGGTTCGACGGCGATGTCCTTATCCTTTATGGCGATGTGCCGTTTGTACCCCCCGCTACCATGCAGGCAATGGTCGCTCGCCTGAATGCTCCGGACGCCCCGGCGGTAGTTGTGCTGGCGTTTGAACCAGAGGACCCCACTGGCTATGGCCGCGTGATCGTCGAGGGTGGCCGCATCGTTAAAATGATCGAGCAGAAAGACGCAACCGACGTCGAAAAGGCTGTCAAATTGTCGAATTCTGGCCTGATGGCAGTCAAGGCGCGTGACCTGTTCCCGCTTTTGGATCGCGTGACAGACGACAATGCGCAAAAGGAATATTATCTCACCGATATCGTGAATATTGCGAATGAAGATGGCCGTTTGTGTGTCGCCGTGACGACTGACCCATTTGACGTCGCTGGCATCAACAGCCGCGCGCAGCTGGCCGAAATGGAGCAAGCATGGCAGCAACGTCGCCGCGTTCGGGCGATGGATGATGGTGCAACGTTGATCGCACCCGAAACTGTCTGGTTTGCCTGGGACACCTCGATTGGCCGTGATGTCCTGATTGAACCCAATGTCTTTTTCGGCCCCGGTGTCAGCATCGCCGACAATGTAAAAATCCGCGCAAACAGCCATATTGAGGGCGCCATAATCGGCGGCGGTTGCGAAGTTGGCCCGTTTGCCCGACTTCGGCCCGGCACGGTGCTCGAAGAATACGCCAAAATTGGCAATTTCGTCGAGACCAAAAAGGCGCATCTGGGCCAAGGTGCGAAGGCCAACCATCTTACCTATCTGGGCGACGCGACAATTGGCGCCGGCGCGAACATCGGGGCAGGGACAATTACCTGCAATTATGACGGCTATTTTAAATATCAGACCGTAATTGGCGAAGGCGCGTTCATCGGTTCAAACAGCGCCCTGATTGCGCCCGTAAAAATCGGACGCGACGCGATTGTGGCCGCTGGCAGCGCCGTATCCCGCGACGTCGCCGACGGCGAACTCCGCATGGTCCGCGCAGAGCAAATGGTTAAGCCCGGCTGGGCAGACCGCTTTCATGATGCGATGCGAAAGAAGAAGGAAGGGAAGTAGGATGGGTTTCCAACACTTTGCTATCGCGCTCTACGTTGTCTTAAGTTTCAGCCCTGTGTACGCTCAAGATGTTGCTCAAACGTCTAGCCACAGCAGTGCAATGGTGGTTCATAATTCGCCAAGCAATATTCCCAATGCTGAAATGCAAGAAATATTTGCGGCAGATCAAGCCATAAGGCTCGATGTTGAAAAGCGGGGTGGATGGATAGCCATCAAAGATGACAGGCAGTTTCAGAAGCGTTGGGAAGAACAAGATGCAGAAAATCTCAAGCGCACGTCAGAATTGCTGGAGAAGGGCGCCCTAAACGCTGGGGTAGATTATTATTACGCCGCATTTATTTTTCAGCACTCAAGCAAGCCAGAGGATTTTCTAAAAGCCCATCATTTGGCGGTGATTTCTATTTCCAAAGGGTATGACGCACGCTGGATTTCATCAGCAACTTTAGACCGATTTTTGCAAGCGGTGGGCCGACAACAAATCTACGGTACTCAATATCGGGCAGATGAAGTCGGTATATATGTCAGGCAGCCGGTTGAACTTGGCATAGTTAATGACGCAGAACGGGCGCAGTTAAACGTCCCGGCCTTATCTGAAGACGAGTGATGAGTTGACATGATATCATGATATGATATCAATATATCATTATGGCTAGATTCCTCGTAGATGTTCCAGTGGACGATGTTCGCAAGTTGGATGAAATCGCAAAGCGCGAAGGCAAATCGCGGGCGGCGGTGTTGCGCGAAGCGGTATCGAATTTTCTGCAGGAAAGTCGCAAAGAGGGTTTCGAAAAATATTTCGGGCTGTGGGAGCGGCACGGCTCAACCGTTGATGGCCTCGAATATGAGCGGCAGTTGCGCGCTGAATGGCCCGACGCTAGCCAGATTGCTCCTCTTAAAAAGAAACGCAGCATTGCGTGAGCGAACGCTTTTTCGATACCAATATTGTGATCGACATGTTGCACAATCGGCCCGCAGCATGGGCAGAGGTGCGCAACGTCACCCGCGCGTGGATCAGTCGGATGACGTGGATTGAGGTTATGTCCGGCGTTCCTGACAACGCATCAACCGAGACTGAAGAATTCTTGCGTCTCTTTGCCATAAGCGAAATTGACGAGGAGATTGCACGACGGGCCGCGGCATTGCGGCACCAGCGCAAGTCATTAAAATCGCCCGACGCCGTCATCCTTGCCTCGGCGCAGGTGTCCGGACGCATTCTGGTTACCCGAAACACCAAGGATTTCCCTGCAGAAATGCCCGGTATCCGAGTCCCCTATAACGTCGAATCGAAAGCAAAATAAATGTGCGGAATTATTGGAATTGTTGGCAAATCGCCTGTCTCGGATCGCTTGGTCGATGGACTGAAGCGTATGGAGTACCGAGGCTATGACAGCGCTGGGGTCTGCACTGTCTTTGAAGGCAAGCTCGTGCGCCGTCGCGCAGAGGGCAAGCTTGCGAACCTCGTCAATGTGCTCAAGACCGATGACGCAGCCGGCAACATCGGTATCGCGCACACACGATGGGCAACGCACGGCGCGCCGACAACGAGCAACGCCCACCCCCACGCCACAGGCGAAGTCGCGTTGGTACACAACGGCATTATCGAGAATTTCAAGCAGCTGCGCGACGAGCTTACCGCGCGCGGGCGAAAGTTTGAAAGCGAAACCGATACGGAAGTTGTTGCGCATTTGGTGTCAGAGCAGGTGGAGGCGGGACATTCTCCTGCCGATGCGGTCAAAGCAGTACTTCCCCGATTGCGCGGTGCCTTTGCGCTGGCGATTGCCTTTCGCGCGTTTCCGGATTTCCTCATTGGCGCACGCCTTGGATCTCCATTGGTGGTGGGCTATGGCGACGGCGAAACCTATTTGGGTTCGGATGCGCTTGCCCTTGCGCCACTGACTCAGAAAATCGCTTATTTGGAGGAGGGCGACTGGGTGATCGTCACGCGCGAAGGCGCGCAGATTTTCGACAAGGACAATAAATCGGTCGAACGCGAAATAACTACTTCAGGCGTGTCTGCTGCTCAAATCGAAAAGGGCAACTACCGCCATTATATGCAGAAAGAGATTTTCGAGCAGCCAACCGTGGTTGCACAAACACTCTCCAGCTATATCCGCCCGCTTGAACAGACCGTTGCGCTGCCCCAGATGGATTTTGACCTGGCGGGTGTGAAGCGCATCACCATCGTTGCATGTGGCACCAGCTTTTACGCAGGTATGGTAGCCAAATATTGGTTCGAAACGTTCGCCCGCGTGCCGGTCGACATCGATGTCGCTTCGGAGTTCCGTTATCGTGATCCAGTTCTGGAAGAAGGTGGACTTGCGCTGTTCATCTCCCAGTCGGGTGAGACTGCGGATACTTTGGCGGCGTTGCGTCACTGCAAGGAAAATGGCCAGACCATTGCGGTGGTCGTCAATGTTCCTACGTCAAGCATGGCGCGTGAGGCGGACCTTTTGCTTCCCACCCATGCCGGCCCCGAAATCGGGGTGGCGTCGACCAAGGCCTTTACCTGCCAGCTTGCCGTGTTGGCAGCGCTCGCTGCGCATCTGGCTTTAGTTAAGGGCAAATTGAGCGCCGAAGAAGAGCGCGAAATTGTTCGCCACCTTATCGAGGCACCGGCAGCGCTCAATGCAGCTTTGGCGCATGATGAAGATATAGCCGCCATGGCGCATCTGATCGCACCAGCAAGGGACGTCCTCTATCTTGGCCGCGGCCCAGATTATCCACTTGCGATGGAAGGCGCGCTGAAGCTGAAAGAGATCAGCTATATTCATGCCGAAGGCTATGCCTCGGGCGAGATGAAGCACGGCCCAATTGCACTTATCGACGAGGCGGTGCCCGTCATCGTCCTTGCGCCAAGCGGGCCGTTATTCGAAAAAACCGTAAGCAACATGCAGGAAGTCCGCGCACGCGGTGGGAAGGTCGTGTTGATTTCCGACGCCGAAGGGATAGCCGAAGCGGGCGAAGGCTGTCTCGCCACAATCGAAATGCCAAGCGTCCATCCGCTGATCGCCCCGTTGGTCTACGCCGTCCCTGTTCAGTTGTTGGCCTATCATGTGGCCTGCGCCAAGGGCACTGATGTCGACCAGCCCCGCAATTTGGCGAAGTCGGTAACAGTGGAGTGAGGCTGAATGAAAGACGTTGAAAGCCGCCGGGCAATTCGCCATCACGTGCATCGCTCGGAGGTCGGATCAATTGCGGTTTTTCTCGCGCTTTAGACGGTATTTTAGTCGACAGAAGCTGCTACCCCCGCCGCCGAGGCGCGAAGCTGTGGCAGCGGAACCTTGGCCCCCTGCGCCTTTGTCTGCGCAGCAGATGCCAGCGTTTGATACCGGTTTTCAGGTGCCGTCCGAGCCCGCGTGGATGAAATATCCCGTGTCGTCGCCCAAAGGTCACATCATTGTTTTTGCCAATGAAAAGGGCGGGGTGGGCAAATCAACTTCGGCATTTCACACCTGCATTGCCCTGTGCAACGCCGGCGAGAGTGTTGCAGCGCTCGATGTCGATCTGAGGCAATTGACACTGCACCGCGCTTTGTGGGCGCGGCTGGAGAGCGCGACCGAATATGGGGTGCGGCTTCCGGGGCCAGAGCAAATTATGCTTGCGCAGCAAAATGAAAGCGAGCTTGAAGAAAAACTTCGCATGGCACGGATCCGGCATAGTTTCATTATTATTGATGTCGGCGGGCATGACTCGCCCATTGCCCGGCGGGCTATTTTCATGGCGGACACGATTGTGACGCCCGTAAATGACAGCTTTATTGACCTCGACATGCTTGGCCGCATCGATCCGCGCAGCGGGGAGTTCAAGACGCTAGGCAATTTCGCGCGGTTGGTGGAGCATTTGAAAGAGCCCGGCCTTGCCTTGCGGCCAAAGCCACTGGACTGGGTTGTGATGCAAAACCGGTCACGTAGCTTGGGCACCAAAAACGAACGTAAGGTGCGTGAAGCGCTCGAAAAAATCGCACCAGTTGCTGGTTTTCGCCTTGTACCCGGTTTGCGGGAGCGGGTGACATATCGCGAGCTGTTTCCGCAGGGACTAACTTTATTCGATTTGGAGGTGCTGCCCGAGCTGGGCCGCATGCAGCCTCAGGCGCGCGAGGAAATCTGGGCGATGCTGCGGGCGCTGCGACTGCCAAGCGATGCGCTTAACCGGGCGATTGCTTTGCCAGATAAAGGGCCAGCACCCGCGGATTAAATTATGATGATTATGTAACAACTTGGGTAACGGAGGGCGTCATGTTTACAGCTTTTGCAGTTTTCGCAATTGTAGTGATGATCATGTTTGGAATTTTTTACCTCAAGGCGCGGTCGACAGAACCTGCCGCCGAGAGCAAGAAAAAGAATCCCGATGATTGTGGTAATGCTGGATTCCCAATGGCATCAATGAGTGCGGGTGACAATTGTAGCCTTGGCGACGCCGCCGGATGCGATGGCGGAGGCGGTGGAGACTAAATCTCGTTTGGCCTCATGAACAGACTCGCGTAAAAATGCGCTAGGCCGTTGTGCAGTTATGCACGCTCCGCTGCTGATACTGCAAGAGTTGCAAAAAAGTAAACTCAGAACAATCTGATTTTGCATTGCCCGAGGTGGGCCAATGGGCGTTAACAGAACACGTCATCATTGGAACAAGCTAATGTCTCACTACAGCGATATTCAATCTACCCATAATAAAGCGGTCGGGTTCTCGGACTGGTTTGCATTGCGCATAACTAAAACGCTCCGCTGGGGCGCCGACACATTTTTTGCCAAGCGATACGGCAATCGTGCGATCGTTTTGGAAACGGTTGCTGGCGTGCCAGGTATGGTCGGGGCGACTTTATCGCATCTGCGTGCGCTTCGGCTGATGCAGGATGACCGCGGCTGGATCCGGACGTTAATGGACGAAGCCGAAAATGAGCG
>NZ_JBKJMB010000075.1:0-18584 GCF_046596595.1 Sphingorhabdus sp. | reverse complement strand
AGCTCGATCAGCCAGCGCTGGTCGATTTCGAAGCTGGTCTTGAACGTGTCCTTTTCCTCAGGGGTGAGGAAATCGAGATGCTGCACGCTGCCGCCCTTTTCGAGGATGCTGTTCCAGACATTAGTCGAATCCTTCGACTTTGCCTGAAGCAGCTTTTCGAGATAGGGGTTCTTGACGATGAAGCTGCCCGACAGGGTCTTGTGCGTGTAGATATTGGCAGGGATCGGCTCGATACAGGCGCTGGTGCCGCCGCAGATGATCGAGATCGATGCGGTCGGCGCAATCGCCATCTTGCACGAGAAACGCTCCATGACGCCCATTTCCTCGGCATCGGGGCAAGCGCCGCGTTCGTTGGCGAGCATCATCGATGCCTCATCCACCTGCGCGCGGATATGCTTGAAGAACTTCATGTTCCATGATTTGGCGAGCGCGCTTTCAAAGCCGACACCGCGGGACTGCAGGAAGCTGTGATAGCCCATGACGCCAAGGCCGATCGAGCGTTCGCGGCCAGCGGAATATTTCGCGCGGCTCATTTCGGGCGGTGCACGGTCGATGAAATCCTGAAGCACATTGTCGAGCATGCGCATCACGTCTTCGATGAAGACCTTGTCGCCGTTCCATTCGTCCCATGTCTCAAGGTTGAGCGACGACAGGCAGCACACGGCTGTCCGGTCATTACCCAGATGGTCGCGGCCGGTTGGCAACGTGATTTCCGAACACAGGTTCGATGTCGATACCTTCAGGCCAAGGTCACGGTGATGCTTTGGCATCGCGTTGTTCACGGTGTCGCTGAAGATGATGTACGGCTCGCCCGTTGCAAGGCGGGTTTCGACCAGCTTCTGGAACAAGGAACGCGCGTCGATCGTGCTGCGGATTTCGCCTGTCTTTGGGCTGCGCAGGTGGAATTCCTCGCCAGCGCGGACTGCTTCCATGAAGGCATCGGAGAGCAACACGCCATGGTGGAGGTTCAGCGCCTTGCGGTTGAAGTCGCCCGATGGCTTGCGGATTTCGAGGAACTCTTCGATTTCGGGGTGGCTGACATCGAGATAGCAAGCCGCCGAACCGCGGCGTAGCGAGCCTTGCGAAATCGCAAGCGTCAGGCTGTCCATGACGCGGACGAACGGAATGATGCCGCTGGTCTTGCCATTGAGGCCAACAGGCTCACCAATACCGCGGACATTGCCCCAATAGGTGCCGATACCGCCACCACGCGAGGCGAGCCAGACATTTTCGTTCCAGGTGTTGACGATGCCTTCAAGGCTGTCGTCGACCGAGTTCAGATAGCAGCTGATCGGAAGGCCACGGCCAGTGCCGCCGTTGGAAAGTACGGGCGTTGCAGGCATGAACCAAAGACGCGAGATATAGTCATAGAGACGCTGCGCATGGTCCTGGTCATCGGCATAAGCCGACGCCACGCGCGCAAACAGGTCCTGATAGCTTTCACCTGGCAGCAGATAACGGTCCTGCAGCGTGTCCTTGCCGAATTCGGTCAGCAGTACATCGCGTGACGGATCGGTAACGACATTGAAACGGCGCACGTCGACGCTCTTGCTGGACGCAGCCTTCTTCGTGTCGGCGATCTCGGCCTTTGCCGCCTCGGCTACTTTTTCAAGCACATCTGTGATCATATCTGCGGTCATGTCATCGGCCCCCTGGCCAGTGTCCCTGAAATCCATTTTAACTTGTAACTCCATTTAATGCGGCGACCCGAGGCTTGTTTCGTTCGACGCTGGCTACCGGAGCTCCGATATCCAGCGACCAGCTATGTTTTTGGCGGGAACCGGTGTTCCCATAATGTTCGACTCAGGGCGCGAAACTCCCTGTTAGCATTTTCTAGCCCTGTCAGGGGGAGTATTTTCACTTGTCCCCAGCTTATCGACGGAAAAAACTCCCCATCGGCAGAATCGCGTTCAGCAGCCAAAAGCACAAATTGTGGTAACGCCCCCTGTGGCCAACCGCTACCTATAGTGCCTTAATCATTTTCAGACGCAAGAGGGTAAATTGTTAATTAAGGCATCAGTTCGTCGCTTGTGTGATTCGCTTCGTCGCAGCGGATCGTTGCTGCAACGCAGCGACGCGCGGACCTGCTAAGTGTTTTTAGGGGCGCAAGATGGAAAATCGCTGGGAGCAAATATTTCTTCCGTCATCCCGCGCACGACTCAACAATGCATCAAAAAAAAGGGTCCGGATTGCTCCAGACCCTCAAGAGGTGACCGGACGACCCGGTCCAGGGGAAAAAGTTTATCCGACCAAGAACGTATTCATTTCAGCCTTGCTGACGTTCTTGTTTTTGTCGACGTCTGCTGTGGCAAAAGCGGCTTTTGACCATTTGGCTTTGGCAGCTTCATCCTTGGGGGCATTTGCGTCGCCCGACTTGTCGTACAACGCCAGCACCCACTTGCCGAACTCGGCCGATTCCAGATTACCGTTTTTATTCGCATCGTAAGTTGGAAATTCAGCATCGACGAGGTTTTGGACGATGACCGCGCGCTGTGCGGCAGGGGCTGTCGGCTCAGTTGGCTGCGTGGCATCTGTTGACGGCGAAGCAGGCGTCGCTGGAGTCGCCGGCACCGCAGGCGTCATTTCCATCGCATCGTCACCTGGTTCTGCTGGCGATGCAGGTATTGCTGGCGTTGCGGGTGTCGCAGCGTTCGGATTTGCATGTCCCATATGATTTTGCGGCGCAGGGCCGCTGACATCCTGCGCAAGAGCAGGCGCCGCAGACAAAGCCAAAAGGCTTGAGGCAGTTAAAATACGTAACATAAATATCTCCATTCGAAATTCGAAATTTGAATAATGGTAATCGCAATATGCGTGTTTAGTTTCGTAATGAAAGAGGCAGCGGAGGTACCAACCTCAACTGGACAGCCCAAATGTTTCAACTGAACATGCAGCTGAAAGAATTTTCCGATATAATGTTCAAATAATATTAAGTTGGTCTTGGCAATGCTTGGTCATAACTTGAACGCCAGATGAACAGTGGCCGAACATCCGGTTACTTCCCGATGCAATCACGCTTGAATCACTGGCGTCTCGCGTTATGGGCTGGTGCCATCGAGACCCGGGGATCACCATGACAGTAATTATCCGCAATGCAGATTTGATCGATAGTGTCGCCGACGCGCTGCAGTATATCAGCTACTTCCACCCTATGGATTATATCCGCGCGCTGGGTGACGCATATGAGGCAGAACGGTCGCCTGCCGCAAAGGATGCGATCGCGCAGATCCTGACCAACAGCCGAATGTGCGCAGAGGGGCATCGCCCGATTTGCCAGGACACGGGCATCGTCAATGTCTTTGTCCAATGGGGCATGGATTGCCGGCTGGAGGAAACATCAGCTTCGTTGCAGGACGTGATTGATGAGGGTGTGCGCCGGGCCTATCTGCACCCAGAAAACAAGCTGCGGGCGTCGGTCCTTGCTGACCCTGCTTTCACCCGCCGCAATACCAAGGACAACACACCGTGCGTCTTGCATGTCGATCTTGTGCCGGGCGCTAAAGTATCGGTTGATGTCGCTGCAAAAGGTGGCGGCAGCGAGAATAAGTCGAAGTTCAAGATGATGAACCCGTCCGATAACATCGTCGATTGGGTCGTCGAAATGCTGCCGCAAATGGGCGCTGGCTGGTGCCCGCCTGGCATGATGGGTATTGGTATCGGCGGCACTGCCGAACATTGCGTCCTTTTGGCAAAACAGGCGCTGATGGAGCCCATCGACATGGGACCATTAAAGGCGCGTGGGCCGCAAAACGATATCGAAACGATGCGCATCGAGATATTCGACAAGGTCAATGCGCTCGGCATCGGTGCACAAGGGCTAGGCGGGCTGTCGACGATATTGGACGTGAAGATCATGGATGCGCCTTGTCATGCAGCGGGCAAGCCAGTGGCGATGATTCCGAACTGTGCCGCTACCCGCCACGCCCATTTCACGCTCGATGGCACGGGTCCGGTCTATCTTGAGGCACCCAAGCTTGACGACTGGCCAAAGGTCGACTGGAAACCCGACGCGGCAGCCATTCGGGTTGATCTCGATACACTGACACCGGAAGTGGTCGCGGGTTGGAAGCAAGGTGACCGATTGTTGCTCAACGGCAAGATGCTGACCGGACGCGACGCGGCGCACAAAAGGATCGCAGATATGTTGGCGAAGGGCGAAGAGCTGCCCGTCAGCTTTAAGGGCCGGATGATCTATTATGTCGGGCCAGTTGACCCCGTTGGCGAAGAGATTGTCGGGCCAGCAGGACCAACCACCGCCACGCGCATGGACAAGTTCATGGACATGATGTTGGAGCAAGGCCTGCTGGCGTGCGTTGGCAAGGCCGAGCGTGGCCCTGCGGCGACTCAAGCGATCGCCCGTCACAAGAGCGCGTATCTTATGGCGGTGGGCGGTGCAGCCTATCTCGTCGCGCGCGCCATCAAGGGCAGTAAGGTCGTTGGCTTTGCTGACTTGGGGATGGAAGCGATCTACGAATTCGAAGTGCAGGATTTCCCCGTCACCGTCGCCGTCGATAGCGACGGCAACAATGTCCACCAACTCGCTCCAGCCTATTGGCAAAAACGGATCAAGGACGAGGGCTTATTGGAGGGCGTTTAAGCCCCCCGGTTGGCTTATTGTCCGCGCATCTGGGCGTCGATTTGCGCCTGAATTTCTGGCGGCAGGCCTTGCGGTGCGCCGCCAGCTTGGCCGCCTGCGGGGCCACCTGCGCCACCTTGTTGCTGCTGCATTTCCTGCATCTGCTTTTGCATGGCTTCAATTTCTACACGCGATTTGAACTCAAGCAGTTCGACATCAAAGGTCAGCTCGCTACCACCGGGGATGGCGACTGCGCCGGTCTGCGGGTTGCGCTGGTCTTCTGGACCATATCCAAGCTCGGATGGAATCCACAAACGGTACTTGCCGCCGCGCTGCATGATTTTGAGACCTTCTGAAAAGCCCGGGACGACTCCAGTTACCGGGAAACCCGCTTGGGGGTTCTGGTCAAAGACCGTACCGTCCTTCAACATGCCCTTATAGCTGACCAGCACAACGTCATTGTCGGTGGGCGACGGGCCTTCGCCGGCTTTGATCACCTTATACCGAAGACCTGACGGCGTTGTCACAACATCGCCAAATTCCTGACGCACGTCGCTTGTGCCCCAATATGCCAGACCGCCACCAGTCGCAAAGACCAAAGCAATCGCAGCCCAATATTTGGTGAGCGAACCTTTTTTAAGCGGCTGAATCGGCACGGCAGTGACGGACATAAAGATTTCCTGTTGGCTAAGTTGCGGGCTGACTAGCAGAAAAAGCTGCGGATTCTAGATACAAAAAAAGCGCCAACAAAGGGCGCCTTCCTTGTTGAACGGTGCCAACGCCTATTTCGCGCCGTCACGTTCCTGTTGCTTACGCTCCATCTTGCGGGCGCGGCGGACAGCAGCAGCTTTTTCGCGTGCACGCTTTTCCGAAGGCTTCTCAAAATGACGACGGAGCTTCATTTCGCGATACACGCCCTCGCGCTGCAGCTTTTTCTTCAGCGCGCGCAGGGCCTGATCTACATTATTATCGCGAACCATGATTTGCATAAAAAACTCAACTCCGCATCGAATCGGCAAAACGGCTTAAAACGGCCATTCTGAAAGGCTAAAAACGAAAATCGCCGCGTCTCTCAGCGGCGTGTTGATGTGGCCCCTAGCTAGGTCGCCTCCAAATATCAAGCGGAAATGGCGCTTATAGGGGCTATTCTTGCTCGCTGTTGCTGTTTGTCGATGCCTGTAGGCAACAGATGTAAAATTTTTTGACTGATGTGGAACAAAGGGCAATTTCTGAAATTTCACGCCATTGGTCCAGTCTATTTGCGTATGTCCGGACCTTTGTCGCGTCAAAAAAGGCGACACGCGTCGCACCACGATCGTTTTTTGGGGATTTTGCATGAAGAAAATATCCGCGCTTCGGCGCAATTTTGGCCGTTCGGTATCCGTCGCCGCGCTTTTGGTGGCATTTGCACCATCCGCTGCGTTGGCTCAGGAAGCACCGGAAAGCCCTGCAGAGGAAACTGTATCTGCCGATGGCAGCGAAGTTGAGCAGGGCGAGGCTATCGTTGTTACGGGATCGCGTATCGCCCGACCCGAGGCGGACTCGCCAAACCCGGTCACTTCTTTTAGCTCGGAAAATATCGAGCAGTCGGGCCGGACCAACCTGACAGATTTGCTGGTGCAAAGCGCCGCGCTTGTGGGTTCGACCACAAGCCGCGATTCATCAGGCTCCAACGCAGGATTTGGCGCGGTTGGCATCAACCTGCTTAACCTGCGCAATCTTGGCACCGACCGTACGTTGGTGTTGGTCAACGGACGGCGGCATATTGCGGGCGTTTCAGGATCTGCCTCGGTCGACATCAGTACGATCCCAAGCGATCTTATCGACCGTATCGACATTCTGACCGGTGGCGTCTCTGCTATTTACGGTGCGGACGGCGTATCAGGTGTGGTGAACTTCGTTCTGAAGCGCGATTTTGAAGGTATCAGCGCGCGCGGCCAAATGGGCATCTCCGAATATGGCGATGCGGCAAATCGTTATGGCTCGATTACGGTAGGTACGAACTTTGCCGATGATCGCGGGAACGTTGCCGTATCTTACGAATATGATGCGAATGACCGCGTGTCGGGTTTTGCGCGCAAGCGCGGCGGCGATCCGTTCGCCACGTTTAACCTTGTGCGCAACCCAGCTGACTTTCCGGATGATCCGAATGTCTTCGACCGTATCTTGCTGAACGATCTGCGTTATGCCGACAGCTCGCGTGATGGCGCCATTGACGTCGACGGCGATCTCACACCTGATTTTACAGGTTCAGGGACATCGTATGACCTCGGTCGCTTCCTTCGCCAATCAGGTGGCCTCGTGCAGGGGGGTAGCAGTACCCCGATCGCGGCTTACCAAGGCGACATCCAGGGCGGGACTGAAAAGCACAATGTGAACTTCCTTGGCAGCTATAAATTCAGCGACGCCTTACGGATATTTGCCGAAGGCAAGTACACGCGGATTGAGGCATTCTCGATCGCGCAGCCTTCGTTTGATTTTTATACCTATGTCGCTGCGGATAACCCGTTCATTCCGGCTAATGTCCGTGCTGCGATCGTGCCTGATGCGATTAACGGAGCTTTTGGGCTTGATCCAGGCACATTACCTGATGGCGTGCTCGTATCGCGCGACAACTTTGATCTGGGCGTGCGTGGCGAGTTTGCAAAGCGGCAAACTTTGCGCGGCGTTATTGGCATAGACGGCCAGATTACCGACAATGCGCGTTATGAGGTGTCTTATGTCTATGGCGAAACCGAAACTGATTTCCTCAGCACCAATTACCGGATCACAGACCGTTATTTTGCGGCATTGGATGCGGTAGACCAGGGCGCATTCCAAACCGGCGTGGCCAATGGCAACATCGTGTGCCGTTCGTCACTTGATCCCAACGCTACGTTCAACGATCCCAATTTCGGCGATGCGGCATCAACCTTTACGCCGGGTTCGGGCAGTGGATGCGTTCCATTGAATGTCTTTGGAGAAAATGTGGCGAGCGCCGGAGCGCTGGGTTTCGTGAATGCGGACCTCGCCAATTTCTCAAAGGTCAGCCATCACGTCTTGTCGGGTTCGCTTGCAGGCGACTTTGGCCAGATATTCGAACTTCCCGGCGGGCCAGTCGGCTTTGCTCTGGGTGGTGAATATCGCAAGGAAAAGAGCAATTTTGTCTCCGATCCTTTGCTTCAGGCCGGCGCTTTGGCGGACATCGCGCAAATCTTGCCCGAGCGCGGTTCGTTTGATGTCAAAGAGGCATTTGCCGAGTTGAACGTGCCCTTGCTGCGCGAAGTACCGTTTGCGCATTTGCTTCAGTTTGGCGCGGCTATCCGGTTCTCGGACTATTCGACCATTGGTAACACGACGACCTGGAAAGTGGACGGCACCTATGCGCCAGTGCGTGACCTGTCGTTCCGTGCAACCTATTCGGAAGCTGTGCGTGCACCAAATGTCAGCGAGTTGTTCGCACCGCAAAACGGTACCTTCGCATTTATCGATGATCCATGCGATCCTGTGAACATCCCGGAGGGCACAAGCTTCCGCCAGGCAAATTGCACGGCATTGCTGACCGCGTTGGGCGTAAACCCCAACACCTTCAGCCCGACGAGCGATCCAACTGCAACAGTCAGCCTTCCGGGTCGAAGTGGTGGTAACCCGTTGTTGGCTGAAGAAGAAGCACGTACATGGACAGCAGGCGCTGTGTTCCGGCCCAGCTTCCTGCCTGGCTTTACCGCAACTTTTGACTGGTACGACATCAAGTTGCGCAATGCGATCAGCACGGCCTCAGCCCAGGATCTGGTTGATCTATGTGTTGACCAGCCAACGTTGGATAATAGCTTCTGTGCGGATATCAGCCGCGATCCGACAACCGGATATGTCAGCGACTATTTGGTGGGTCCAGCGAACGTTGCACAGTTCAGCACCGCAGGCGCGGATTTCACGATGAACTATAATTTCTTGATCAGCCCAACCGCTGGTCGGTTCAACGTGCGGCTGAATGGTGGTTATCTCGATCGGCTCGAATTCACGCCAACACCCGGCGCTGAGCTTGATAATGACCGTGGAGAAGCATTTGCACCAAAGTGGATCGGCAGCGCCGACCTCACCTGGTCGCTCGATAATTTCGCCGTGAATTACGGAATAAGCTATTTTAGCAAAACCCGGCGGTTCACGACCGAGCAGCTTGAGGCGAACCCGGACATTTCTGACCCACGCTATTTCTTCTTCAAGGAAAAGTGGGAACATGATCTGCGTCTTCAGTTCACGACCGATGACAACCGCTTCACATTTTATGCAGGCGTAAACAATCTGTTCGACGAAAAGCCGGCGGTATCTTCGCTGGATTATCCAGTCAGCATTATCGGCCGATATTATTTTGCGGGCGTAAAGGTTGGACTCGACAAGCTCGGCTTTTAACCAAACCAATTTTGTACAAAATGGCCGGTGGAGAAATCCGTCGGCCTTTTTGCTGCGCCTTATACTTGCCCTCGGCCATTGTTCGTTTCATAATGCAACGTAATGAAGGAGCAGGAGAGCGCGCATGGCCACCCAGTTAAAATCGAACAGCAAGTATAGCGAAGCCGAATGGACCGCCCGGCAGGAGCTTGCCGCATGTTACCGGATATTTTCGATGTTCGGCTGGGACGAATTGGTTTTCAATCATATCACGGTCAAGGTGCCGGATGAGGAGGGCGCTTTCCTGATCAATCCCTACGGCATGCATTTTGGTGAAATTACCGCCTCAAGCCTCATAAAAATCGACATTGACGGCAATAAAATCGATATCGACAATCCGTGGCATGTGAACAAGGCGGGCTTTGTCCAACATAGCCTGTTCCATCGGACCTTGCCCGACGCGCATGCCATCATCCATACCCATACGACAGCAACGGTCGCGGTTTGCAGCCTCGAGGGTGGATTGCAGCCGTTGAATTTCTACGCCTGCAACTTCATGGGGCAACTGGCCTATCATGATTTTGAAGGCGTGACCGTGCGCGAGGAAGAAGGTGCGCGGCTTGTCGAAAATTTGGGCAACAAGCGGATATTGATGCTGCGTAACCACGGCCCTGTCGTCATGGGCAAAACGTTGCCAGATGCATTTATCAAATACTGGGCGCTTCAGCGCGCGTGTGAGCATCAGATGGCAACCTTGCAGATGGGCAAGCCAATCACCGTGTCGCCGGAAGTCATCGCTGTCCACCAGCGTGACCTTTATATGGCATCGCCCCCCGGCGGTTCAGGCCGCGTCGAATTTGACGCAATGGTCCGCAAGGCTGATCGGATTGACAAAAGCTGGCGGGATTAATTTTAACGCATGGACGTCAATCGGCGGGAAGTAAGATGCTGAAACGCGTTCAGCATGACTTAGTTTTGTGATTAACGTCGATTTGTCACCCTGAACTTGTTTCAGGGTCTTAATAACCTGCGCAACGATGTTGAGGCATTATGACCAAATTCACCGTCAATGATCGCCCAGTCCAATATAAGATGGACCCGCAGACGCCATTATTGTGGGCACTGCGCGATGCCTCGAATCTCACGGGTACCAAATATGGGTGCGGTAATGGCGACTGCGGCGCGTGCATGGTCGAAATTGACGGAGAGGCGATCCGGTCCTGCCTCGTGACTATATCCGAGGCGGAAGGACGGTTTGTTACCACGATTGAGGGCCTCAGTCGCGACCGCAGCCATCCGCTCCAACAGGCGTTTGTGGCAAGCAATGTCCCGCAATGCGGGTTTTGCATTTCGGGCGTTATCATGGCCGGGTCTGTATTGCTGAAGAAAGGCAACAACCCGACCGATGGAGAAATTGATGCGGCGATCACCAATTTATGCAGGTGCGGAATTTACCCGCGATTGCGCGACGCAATCAAGCGCGCTGGCCGGGTGATGCGCGGGGAAGAACGGATCGCTGCCGCGCCGCCGCCAGGTATTACGCCTCAGGATGCGGCCCGTGCTGTGCCTGCCTTGAATGTGAACAACAGGGATTAACCCTCCAACTCAATATCCCAATATAACCAGTCGTGCCATGTTTCATGGAGATGGTTAGGCGGGAAGGCGCGGCCCCTGTCTTGCAGTTGCCAGCTTGTGGGCCGGATCGCCGCCATATTTAGCTGCATATGCGCCTGCTTGGGGGTCCGCCCGCCTTTTTTAAGGTTGCAGTGCAGGCATGCAGTGGTGACATTTTCCCAACTGGTAATGCCGCCCAAGCGGCGCGGGACAATGTGATCGAACGTCAGATTGTCACCCGACCCGCAATATTGGCATTCAAATTTGTCACGCAAAAACAGGTTAAACCGGGTGAATGCCGGATATTCCGATGGCTTCACATATTGCCGGAGCGCAATAACGGACGGGATCTTCATATCCAGACTTGGGCTATGCACGTGCCGGTCGTAATTTGATACGATATCAACCTTGTCGAGGAACACCGCCTTGATTGCGGTCTGCCAAGGCCAAAGGCTTAATGGGTAATAGCTCAAAGGCGTGTAGTCGGCATTAAGCACCAACGCAGGGCAGTTTTCCGGGTGCCTCGCCCGGCCAGATGCCTCGAAAGTTCCGGTATGCAACATAAGTCGAACCCTACTCCCTTTTTGTCATACATGCTTTAAGCGTATCAGCGTTACAGCATTTTGACAGCTGCCAACCTATTTGTACATATTGTGACGTCAAGGGGGTAAAGGCACTGGATGTAGTATTTTTGGGGATAATTTTTTGACGCCGGCGGACTTTCTAAACCGATATTTGCCGCGCTTGGCGTTGTCGCAGGCTGAGGTGGTGACAAGGTTTGCGCCGAGTCCCAATGGACAGTTGCATATAGGGCACGCCTTTTCCGCGTTATGCGCACATGACTTTGCCCGCGCGTTCGGCGGCCGATATCATCTGCGCATCGAGGATATTGACGGCACACGCAGCAGGCCCGAGCATATTGCAGGTATCATCGCAGATATGCATTGGCTTGGTCTCCAACCCGATGGCGATGTGCAGTTTCAGTCGCAACACACCGCGCGGTACGAAGAAGCACGAGACCAATTGATTGCGGCAGGATATCTGTATCGCTGCGGCTGCACCCGAAGCGAGATCGCTGAAGCGTTAAAGCAAAAGTCGGTGCCGCATGGCCCGGATGGACCGCATTACCCGGGCACTTGCCGCGAGCGCCCGTTTAACGAGGATGCCGCTTATTGCTGGCGACTGGATATGGAAAAGGCGTTGGAGGCGGCGGGACCGCTGATGTGGACCGATTTGGCACAAGGGCAACAATTTGCTGACCCCATGGCATTTGGCGATGTCGTTATATGGCGCAAGGATGCACCGGCGTCCTACCATCTGGCCGCGACGGTGGACGATGCAGCGGACGGGATTACCCATGTCGTTCGCGGCAAGGATTTGTTTGCCTACACTGCCATCCACCGTCTGTTGCAGCATTTGCTTGGCCTTCCAGAGCCTATATACTGGCACCATCCGCTATTGCTGGACCGCGATGGCGGAAAGCTTGCGAAACGCAGATCGTCGCCTGCGCTTTCCGTGCGGCGATTGGCTGGCGAGAGCGGGACCGCACTTATTGATAATTTGCGTCAAGGAACGCTTATGCTTGGAATTTCATTATCTGATACCTAAATAGGTGTGGCGGGGTATTGGCCCCGAACAAGGATTTTCCCCGATGACTATTTTGTTGGTTCTCCTCATCATTGGCGCAGCGGGCGCCGTGGCGTTCGCGTTGGTCCGCGGACTGCATGCATTTGCCAATTTGCGCCCTGCCGATGTGGATGAAACAGGTTTGCCCAAATCGCTGGCGGTACAAAATAAAATGATGTTTGCGCGTGTTAAGTGGCAGGCAATTACCGTTGTTTTGCTCGCGATTCTTGTGCTCGTTGCCGGTTCGCAATAAGCGCGGCAAATATGGTAAAACTGAACAAGATTTACACACGTACGGGTGACGATGGCACAACAGGGTTGGTCGATGGATCGCGCGTATCGAAAACCGCGTCACGATTACACGCGATTGGCGAAGTAGATGAAACCAATTCGGCGCTTGGTGTCGCTATTCAGGCGCTTGCGGCCGACGAGGGCGATACGCCTTTGGTGACCGAACTGTGTCGTATCCAAAATGATCTTTTCGATTTGGGCGCTGATATTGCAACCCCGGGCGAAAGTTTTGAACCATCGCCGATGGAATTGCGGATCGTTGCGTCACAAGTCGAATGGCTTGAGGCGGCAATCGATAATGCGACTGCACAGCTTCCGCCACTGACGAGCTTTATTCTGCCGGGCGGCAGCTTGCCCGCTGCGCATATGCACATGGCGCGGGTGATAACGCGCCGGGCCGAACGGGCGTTGGTTGCAGCATCACATGATGTCGCGATCAATCCGCAGGCATTGAACTATATTAACCGGTTGTCGGATTATCTGTTTGTTTTGTGCCGCCTCATTAACGCAACGCGGGGCGGAGATATATTGTGGGTGCCAGGCGCATCGCGGTGACTCGCGACCTGAAGGGCAGGTTCTTTACTGCCCGGCAACTTACGGCGGACCTCGCGGCGCCATTATCCGACGCAGATGCCACTGTGCAATCGATGCCAGACGCGTCGCCGACCAAATGGCATCTTGCGCATGTGACGTGGTTTTTGGAAAGCTTCATCCTGCGCGATCACGTTTCCGGGTATCGTCCATTTGATGATGACTTCGCGTTTCTCTTTAACAGCTACTATGAATCCGAAGGAATACGGCATTCCCGTAACGCCCGCGGATTGATCACGCGGCCGGCATTATTGCGAATCCTCGACTATCGCGAACATGTTGAGGGAGCCATCGAACAGCATTGGGAACGTTTACCCGAATCCGCGCTTAACCTGATTGAGCTTGGCATCCAGCACGAGCAACAACATCAGGAGTTGCTGTTGACCGACATCTTGCATCTGTTTGCCCAAAATCCGACCAATCCGGCTTATTGGCCATCTGATACATCGGAAGTTGGTGCTGATGCCGCTGCGCGGATGCAATGGATACACGGTCCTTCAGGCGTTTGCGCTATCGGACATGCCAGCGACGGCTTTGCCTTTGATTGCGAAGGTCCGCGCCACGAAGTGATGTTGCAACCTTTTGCCATTGCAAACCAACCCGTCAGCAATGATGAATGGATGCAGTTCATGGCCGACGGCGGCTATACCGAGCCGCGACACTGGTTGTCGGACGGATGGGCTTGGGTAAAGCAGGAAGGCGTTAAGGCGCCCTTATATTGGCGGCAGGATGCCGATGGCCAATGGATGGACTTTGGATTGGATGGCCTTCGCGCCGTTAATCCTGCGGCGCCAGTTACGCACATCAGCCTGTATGAAGCCGACGCTTATGCGAGTTGGGCAGGGGCACGACTGCCGACAGAGGCCGAATGGGAGGTCATGGGCGCGAACCGTGATCCGAACGAAGGTAACCAACTCGATGGTCCCGGTCCGGTTCGCCCACATGCGCAGACCGAAACATCGATGTTCGGTAATGTCTGGCAATGGACGGGAAGCGCCTATCGGCCATATCCCCGGTTCCGCGCCGCTGAAGGCGCAGTTGGCGAATATAATGGCAAGTTCATGAGCGGACAGTTTGTATTGCGCGGCGGAAGCTGCGCGACACCGCGCGGCCACATGCGCGCGAGTTACCGCAACTTCTTCTACCCGCATCAGCGCTGGCAGTTTAACGGTGTCCGGCTGGCCAAGGATGTTTGACGTGAAACTCCAAGGGACCGCCGATCCGCAATTCCGGTCTGACGTGTTGAGCGGGTTGAGGGGACCGCGCCGCGCAATTCCCGCGCGATGGTTTTATGACGCGCGCGGATCGGAGTTGTTTGATGACATCACCCGGCTCCCTGAATATTATCCAACGCGCACCGAAACAGCGTTGCTTGAATCATCAAGCTCCAGTCTCGCAACGCTAATCAGACCCGGTGCTGCGGTCATCGAATTTGGCGCAGGCAGCGCAACAAAGACACCGTTGTTGCTGGAGGCAATTGCGCCATCTGCATATGTGCCGATAGATATCTCGGGCGATTATCTGCGCATGTCCGCTGATGTCCTCCAATCGCGTTTTCCGAGCCTAAAGGTTATACCCGTCGAGGCAGACTTTACGGGTTGGGTAGAACTGCCCGCTGATTTGGGTGCCGCCGAGCGTCTTGGGTTCTTTCCCGGCTCCACCATCGGCAATTTTGTACCGCGCAGCAGCGTTGATCTGCTGCGCCACATGCGCACGATATTGGGAGAGGGGGCAAAGCTGCTGATTGGTTTTGACCGCATCAAGCCTGATAATGTCTTGATTCCGGCCTATGATGACGCTGCGGGCGTTACCGCCGCGTTCAATCTAAACCTGCTTAACCGCATAAACCGCGAACTTGATGGCGACATTCCCGTGGACGCCTTTGTCCACGACGTGCGCTGGAATGACATGCAGTCGCGTATCGAAATGCATTTGCGCTGCACGCGTGATATTCGGTTCAGCGTCGCGGGTGAAGCATTTGCAATGCATGCCGGTGACAGCATTCACACCGAGAATAGCCATAAATACGACCTGCGCGGGCTGCGATTGTTGTTGCGCGCCGGGTCGTGGACACCAATTGCCGATTTTAGTGACTCCAATGACTGGTTCACGTTGGTGCTGGCCGAAGCTGCGCCCTTGTTCGCAGCTCCCTAAAAGCTTGCAGGCATTTACCGCTTGCGACCGCAGGGTCCCAGCGCTTCGATGACGAACTTGTAATCGGCCTGCGCGCGCGCGGTGTTTTCGTTATTGGCCCCCTCTACACGCTCCGAAGGGAGGTTGCGCGGCAGGCCGCAGGCGAGGCGATACCATAACAAACTGAAGCGCTGAGGGGCAGTTGCCGATGCATCAATGACCTCGGCGGTCGATACAGCCCATTGTTTTTGCTGGCCCGGGCGGCTCAGCACCGTGAGCGAGAGTGGCTTGTCATTGTCTGTCTTCAAAAATATCTGCGTCTCGCCCTCGCCCAATACGGTACCGGCGCTGTGAAAAGCGCTCGTGATGCTTGCGATGCGCCGCGGGGCATTCAATTCGACTGCCTCTTTCGTGATGTCGCGAACGAGGCTGTCATTTGCCGGGCTGAAATAGGCGAGCGCATTTGGTCGTGACAGTTGGATCTCGCCGGGGCGCCGTTCAACCTGGCGACCGAACAAGAACAGCCGCTGTTTCTTCAGCTTCGGGATTTTTCCCTTCGGATCTTTTGGAATATCGACAACAAAGCGCACGCGCGGCGTGATCCCGCCCTCACCGCGAATCAACGCCATGACGTCAGCTTCAATGAGTACGCGCTGCATTGTGGCGGGGACGGCGAGGGCCTGCTCCGGAGAAACTTTTTGGACTTTCCGCACGCTTACATCAATGATGAGTGGCGATATCACCACCAAATCGGCAATATCCGCGTAGCTCGCTGCCTCGGCTTCAATCGCGAAGGGGGAAAATTCAGGCGACGCGTTTTGCGCGGGGGCCGAAGCCGCAACGCTAAGGAAAAACAGGCATAATCCCATTTTTGCGTGACTAAATCCCATCATTCTTCCTTTTCTTTGTCTGTTGTGACGCGGCTGTTAGGCCCCATCATATTGTAGCATAAAGCCGATCTGTCCATGAATTGCGCCTGAATCGCAGAATCCGGATTGCTTGGCCTGATAGGGTTGGCTAATGCATCGTGGAATCGAGCAAAAAAAAATACAGATTTCGATATCGCGGGGGTACATCAGGAGGCATGTTCAGGCACGCTTTCTTCGTGTACTATATTATTTTGAAGGTAGGAGAGTTGCTTCCGCATGGCATATGCTGATCAAGATGGGATGAGCAGAAACCGTTTGGTTTCTGTCATCATTGTTATCCTACTTCACGCTTTCCTCGGTTACGCCTTGGTTACGGGTCTTGCGTATGACGCAGTTACCGCCATCAAGGAAAAAATGACCGTCGTCGACGTGAAGGAAGAAGAGCCCCCCGAAGAAGAGGAGCCGCCACCCGAGCCGGAAAAGCAGATCGAGCCGCCGGTAGTTTCGCCTCCACCACTCGTGAAGACAGTAACCCCGCCACCCCAGATTACGACCGTTGCGACCCCGCCACCGTCGATAACCGTTGTGCCGACGGCAGCCCCGCCCGCGCCTGCGGCACCGCCACCCCCGCCGCCACCCGCAGGTCCAACTGCGGATGCCAAACCGCGCGGCAGCGTAGGAAACTGGGCGAACACGAATGATTATCCTTCGCGTGCGCTACAGCAGGAACGCGAAGGCGTGACGGGTTTCCGCGTAACAATCGGTACCGACGGCCGCGTCATTGATTGCAGCATAACGTCATCGAGCGGCCATCCCGATCTCGACGCTGCAACATGTACCAACGTGAAACGTCGTGCGCGTTTCGAACCCGCCGTTCGCAATGGCGAAAAAGTCCAGGGTTCGTACGCCAACAAAATCCGTTGGGAAATTCCGAAATAATTCTGTGGCCCGGTATAAGGGGGAGCCTTGGCACCGGGTCTTTTTTTGCTAGCAAGTAATATTTTCTGAGAGGTAGTTAAAATGTCCATTTTGTTTCTGACCGCGGCTGGTGCCGCAAACCCAGATGTGGCCGCACAATTCGGTCTTATTCCTGCGCTGAAAGAAGGCGGCCCTATTTCCATCGCGATTTTCTCAGTGATGGTTATCATGTCGGTTTTCTCATTCTACATCATGTTCACCAAGCTGTTTGAACAGCAGAAGGTGATGAACCAGTACAAGCAGGTTCGTGAGCAATTCTGGCGTGCAAATACGCTTGAAGACGGTGCATCGAAGCTCGACAAGAACAGCGCATATCGTCAGGTTGTCGACGATGGTATCGAAGCACAGAAGCAGCATGGCCTTTTGACCGATCCGGTCGAAGCACATGACTGGTTGCACGGTGCGATGGCGCGGTCGGAAGAAGCGATCAACAACAAGCTGTCAACTGGCTTGCCATTCCTCGCGACGGTTGGAGCAACTGCACCATTTGTTGGACTGCTCGGTACCGTTATCGGTATTTATTCGGCGCTGATCAAAATCGGTATCGCTGGTCAGGCCGACATCGGCAAGATCGCTGGTCCGGTTGGTGAAGCACTGATCATGACTGCAATTGGTCTGTTCGTCGCCGTTCCTGCAGTTCTTGCTTATAACTGGCTTCAGGCACGTAACAAGACGATCGCACGTAGCTTGGCAACTTTCTCGAACGATGTGCTTGGTTACATCTCTTCGGGTGGCCGCGTGAAGCCTGCTGTTACTGCTATGGCAGCACCTGGCAAGCCTGCACCTGCCGCGCCAATGAAGAAGTAAGATTGGGTGAGGGCTGCGTTCGCGCGCAGCCCATCCGCCAGCAATTGCTGGTGCTCGATTTTTGACCCAATTTAGTTAGAGAGGATTGGCCAATGGCAATCAGTTCAGGAGGCGGCGGCGTCGGTTTTACGCCAATGTCAGACATCAACACAACGCCGCTCGTCGACGTCATGCTGGTGCTCCTCATTGTGTTCCTCATTGCAATTCCAGTTTCGATCCAATCAGTGAAGATGGACATTCCAGTCATCAAGTATGAACCTACCAAAGCGAAACGTGAAAACGTGCTTTTGTCGGTGACAACAACTGATGCCGCCGGACGTGATCCGGGCGACCCCGCATATGAAGGTGCCAACCCAAATGGCGAGTGCCGTATCTACTGGAACGTGACACCGGTTGATTCAACCGAGTTGGTGGATCGCGCAGCGAAGCATTTGAAGGCTGAATTTGACAAGCTTGGTGGCCCAGAAGCCGCTGCGCGTGGTGAAATTCTGCCCGATATGTTGCCAGAGGCGCATATCCGCGGTGACATTAACACCCCCTATCGCTGCATCGGCGGTGCAATTTACACCATGCAGATGGCCGGGTTCGCTCGTGTTGGCTTCATTTCGTCGCCGTTCGAAAACGCGAATGTGCAGTAAGCAATTTAAGGAACAAACATCATGGCAATGAGTGGCGGTAAAGATGATGGCCAGCCGATGATGGAAATGAACACGACGCCGTTGATCGACGTC
>NZ_JBKJMB010000069.1:0-3512 GCF_046596595.1 Sphingorhabdus sp. | reverse complement strand
CATCGCGAAGCCCCAAATTCAGTCCCTGACCTGCAATGGGGTGGATGCCATGTGCACTGTCGCCAATGAGCACGAGCCGTTCGGCGGTAATCGCTGCTGCATGGTGGAAGCCAAGCTTATACGACGACAGCGGCGCGGACAATTCGACTTCGCCCAATATGCCGCCCATTCCCTTTTCGAGCTCTGCGGCATAGCCACGCGGCGATAATTTCATATAGCCAGCGGCATCCTCCGATTTGACAGACCAGACAATTGCCGAACGGTGGCGGCCGTTTTCATCATCCAGCATAGGCAGAACGGCAAAAGGCCCGGTCGGATAAAAAATCTCATAGGCGATATTGTTATGGGGCAGCGCGTGGTACATCGCGCCGACGATGGCATGATGCTCATACTGCCAATGCGCGATGTTAATCCCTGCTTCTTCGCGAGTCTCGCTCTTGCGACCTTCGGCTACAATCATCAGGTCAGCGGTCAATTCACGGCCGCCTTCGAGTACAACCTTCGCGCCACCCGCATCGCGCGACTTGCTGATGATTTTGGCAGGCATGTGCAAATGAATGTCGGGATGTTCCTGCGCCGCTTTGTAAAGCACGCCGCGCAAATACCGACTTTCGAACATCTGGCCCAGAAATCCGTCCTCTTCGTCGGGCGCAAAATCGAGCGATCCTGCTTTAAGGCTGTCGCTCACCCAGATTTTTTCTATCGGACAACCTTTGCCAGCCAGAGCTTCGCCCATGCCAATGGCCTCAAACAATTTGTAACTCGAACTCGATATCGCAAATGTGCGGCCATCAAAGCTTGCTTCAAGCATGTTTGCCTGATCGGCGCGGTCGATGACGTGGCTGCTGATGCCTTGCCCAGCCAATGCAAGTGCCTGAGTGAGGCCAATGAGGCCGCCACCAATGATTATGACATCTGCTGTGTTATCCATAGCTGTCTTATGCCCCAAGGCGGGGGCGGATTCAAAGGAGGATTTCGACCGTAGCGTCCATGGACGCTTGCGCCTTTTCACCCTCTAATACTTGACGCGGAGTCCAGCGAAGGCGAAAAGGGCGTATTCGGTCATCTGCGACCTCATCAATTCGGGCACTTTTAACATGGCCTCGCGCGTTTCTAAATTTGCATCGAAGAATAATATGGCGAATTGGCGTCAGATGATGCGTGCGTCTTTGATCCGCAGCGGTGCGCTGTTCGGCGCGGCTGCCCTCGGATTGTTCGCAATATTCTATGCATTGGCGGTGCTGAGCTATTCGGCAGCCGACGCCGCTTACAATAGCGCTGCTGCAAATGTGCAGCACAATTGGATGGGGCAAAGTGGTGCCTATCTGTCCGACGCCATGCTGTTCGTATTCGGTGTGCCTGCGATATTTTTATCCCCGTTAATGCTGGTATTCGCTCGGCGTTTGTGGCGTGATGTGCCTCAACCGCAGTGGAAACGGCAATTGATGTTGTGCGTGACGGGCATGCTTCTGATTGGCTTTGGCATGGCTTTTTGGCAACATGGCAGTGACATCGGGCTTCCCGCAGGTTGGGGCGGCGCGATCGCTTTGCTGCTGGATAATGCCGCGGTTGCACTTATCAGCCAAGTTCCCGGCATATGGGGTACGTTGCTGCGGGTTTTGCTCATAATCGGGACCTTATTAGGCGGTGTTGCGCTTGTTATCCGCTCGCTTCAACTTGAACGTCCTTTATTGCGCATACCGTCGCTTGCGATGCCGAAATTTTCAGGGAACAAGGGTGATGCGCGCGCTGTTGGCAGCGATAACATGGCTGCGCCGCAGATCGTCGAACCCAAGCCGCCACGCAAGGCGGTTGAGCCGGACCAACGCAAGCCGCCTTTAATCGAAGACCGCACGCTTGCACCCAAAAAAGCCGCCTTTTCGACCGGCGCGCGGCAAGGCGACTTTTTTGGCAGCTTCACGTTGCCTTCGCTCGATTTGCTTGATCCGCCGCCTGCCATTTCAGTGCCAAAACTCGATAAAACTGCGCTTGAGGCCAATGCGCGTTTGCTTGAGTCCGTCCTCGACGACTTTCACGTGAAAGGACAGATTGTCGCCGTTCGCCCCGGTCCTGTTGTAACGATGTACGAACTTGAGCCAGCGGCCGGGATCAAATCCAGCCGGGTCATTCAATTGGCCGAAGACATCGCGCGCAACATGTCGGCACTATCGGCGCGTGTTTCGACGATTCCAGGGCGGACGGTCATGGGCATCGAACTGCCCAACGCGCATCGTGAAGCCGTAGTTTTTCAGGAAATGGTCGGTTCCGATGCATTTGCCGAGCAGAAAGGCGCGCTGCCCATCATATTGGGCAAGAATATTTCAGGCGATCCGGTAATTGCCGACCTTGCCCCGATGCCGCATCTTTTGGTGGCAGGGACCACCGGATCAGGAAAATCGGTTGGTCTCAATTGCATGATCCTGTCGTTGCTCTACCGCCTGACGCCCGACCAGTGCCGGATGATCATGATTGATCCAAAAATGCTTGAACTGAGCAGCTATGACGACATCCCGCATTTGCTTTCGCCTGTTGTGACCGAGCCTGCGAAGGCCATCCGCGCACTGAAATGGGCTGTCGAGCAGATGGAAGAGCGTTACCGGATGATGTCGTCACTTGGCGTGCGTAACCTTGCGAACTTCAATGAGAAAGTGCGCGCTGCAAAGGCGAAGGGCGCGCCACTGGGACGCAAGGTGCAAATCGGTTACGACCCGATGACTGGCCAGCCGCAATATGAAGAAGAAAGCCTTGCTTACGAGCCGATGCCACAGATTGTTGTCATTGTCGACGAGCTGGCCGACCTGATGATGACGGCTGGCAAGGAGGTTGAATTCCTGATCCAGCGTCTGGCGCAAAAGGCGCGTGCAGCAGGTATCCACCTGATCATGGCAACGCAGCGGCCATCGGTCGATGTTATCACTGGCGTTATCAAGGCCAACTTGCCCACGCGCATTTCCTTCCATGTCACGTCGAAAATCGACAGCCGGACCATATTGGGCGAACAGGGCGCTGAGCAATTGCTCGGCAAGGGCGACATGCTCTATATGGCCGGTGGCCGTGGGCTGACGCGAATCCACGGGCCATTTGTCTCCGATGATGAAGTACGCCGCGTAGCCGACCATTGGCGCGGGCAGGGACAGCCCGAATATATCCAGGCAGTGACCGAAGAGCCCGAAGATGGCGGTTTTGATTTCGGCGCTATGGGCGGTGACGACAGTGAAGAGGACTCGCAATATCGCAAGGCGTGTCAAATTGTGTTTGAAAGCCAGAAAGCGTCCACCAGCTGGATTCAACGGCAGTTGCGGATCGGGTATAATAGCGCTGCCCGTCTCATCGACCGAATGGAAGAGGATGGCTTCATTAGCGCGCCCAACCATATTGGCCGCCGCGAGGTTCTACGCGACCGGAACGGCGATCCCATTTAGGCGTTAAGACGGGGTTCAAGGCTGCACTCATAGGGCTGGCCTCATTCTTCCAAGGAAACATGATGACATATCTCAAATACGCCCTGATGT
>NZ_JBKJMB010000038.1:0-36055 GCF_046596595.1 Sphingorhabdus sp. | reverse complement strand
AGCGTCGTCATAATCATAACGGAGCGCATGGCGAATCCCTTCGCAGGAAAAACCTCCTGCGCAGAAAAAGGCCCCAGAGCTATCTGGCTTTGACAGGGAATATCTGATGGCGAATGTTACCGTAATTGGCGCTCAATGGGGCGACGAGGGAAAAGGCAAGATTGTTGATTGGCTGGCCGAACGCGCCGACGCCGTTGTCCGTTTTCAAGGCGGGCATAATGCCGGCCACACATTGGTCGTTGGCGAAAATGTCTACAAACTGTCATTGCTGCCATCGGGCATCGTCACTGGCACGCTTTCGATCATCGGTAACGGCGTCGTGCTTGACCCTTGGGCGCTGCGCGATGAAATGGCGAAACTGCGCGGACAGGGCGTTTCAATTACGACTGAAAACTTTGCATTGGCAGACAACTGCGCGTTGATCCTGCCCATCCACCGCGACCTTGATGGCCTGCGTGAGACTGCCGCGGGTTCGGGTAAGATCGGGACGACAGGGCGCGGTATTGGCCCGGCTTATGAAGACAAGGTCGGACGCCGCGCAATCCGTGTGTGTGATCTTGCGCATCTCGACGCCCTTGATGCCCAGCTTGACCGGCTTTGCGCGCACCATGATGCGTTGCGCGCAGGGTTTGGTGAGCCTCCGGTTGATCGCGCACGACTGATTACGGATCTGAAGGAAATTGCACCCTTTGTTCTGGAATATGCACAACCTGTATGGAAACGGTTGAACAAGGTGCGCAAGGCCGGAGCGCGGATACTGTTTGAGGGCGCACAGGGCGTGTTGCTTGACGTTGACCATGGCACTTATCCATTCGTCACATCGTCCAATACAGTTTCAGGCACGGCTGCGTCGGGCTCGGGCCTTGGACCGAGCGCCGCCGGTTTTGTCTTGGGTATTGTCAAAGCATACACCACGCGCGTGGGCTCAGGGCCGTTCCCGACCGAGCTTGAGGATGAAACAGGTCAGCGGCTTGGCGAGCGCGGCCATGAATTCGGCACCGTTACGGGACGCAAACGCCGATGTGGCTGGTTTGACGCCGTAATCGTGCGCCAAAGCTGCGCGGTGTCCGGCGTTACAGGCATTGCCTTGACCAAGCTTGATGTCCTCGACGGTTTTGAGACGATAAAAATCTGCACGGGCTATCGCCTTAATGGCAAGGTGTATGATTACCTTCCCGCGCATGCTGCCGAGCAAGCCGCCGTCGAGCCGATTTACGAAGAAATGGCCGGTTGGCAGGAAACGACAGCTGGCGCACGCAGTTGGGCCGATCTGCCGGCACAAGCGATCAAGTACATTACGCGGGTGCAGGAGCTTATCGAGACCCCCGTTGCGTTAGTATCGACATCCCCGCAGCGCGAAGACACGATATTGGTGCGTGACCCTTTTGCGGACTAGCCGCTTTTCAACTCAGCGGTGAGCCGCAAACTGGCGCGCCAGAAAAAGAACGCAGGTATCAGGCCCAGCCATGCCGCGCCGTACAGCACCCAGCGGACGCTTTCTTCGCCTGCGATAGGCTGAAGCGAGTCCGACAGTACGCCAAACAGCAACGGCCCCATTCCAAGGCCAATGAGATTTTGACCGAAAACCACGAGAGAGGCCGCAATTGCGCGGGCCTCTGGCCGCACCAACCCTTGGACGCATCCATAAGCCGGTCCGTAATATGCCGCGTTCAACAGCGTTGGAACGATCAAAAGAGCGACGGCAACTCGCCAGTCTTCCACCCAGTAACCGGCAAATAATATAGGCGCCGCGACCGCCATGCCGATGGCGGGTAGCGTTAGAATGTGACGCTTGTCACGTTTACCGAAAACATCGGCCACCTTGCCGCCAAGCCAGGTCCCGAATATGCCTGAAATGCCGAGTGCTACCGCCATCGCTAACCCGGCTTCGGTCGTTGAAAGGCCATGTGAGCGAATGAAAAAACTGATGGTCCATAACCCTTTGCCGTAACTGAGAAACGCCGTGAACGACGCGGCAATAAAAACATAGAGATAAGCCTTTGACGCGAATACCTCACGGGCCGCGTCCGTTATCGACAAAGCGGGTTTCTTGGACGCTGTCGTGCTTTCAAAATGTGTACTGTCTGCGCAGCGCCTCGGGTCCCGGATCAGAAACGGCAATATAAATGCAAGCAGAATTCCCGGTGCGCCAACGAGCATGAGCGCAGCGCGCCAACCATATTGGTCATTGACCACGCCGCCGATGATGAGGCCAAGCAGCCCACCAATCGGGATGCCAAGCCCGAAGAACGCGATTGCTGAGGAGCGTTTTTCGGGTGGGACGCTGTCTGCAATGAGTGAGTGCGCAGCTGGCGTACATCCGGCTTCGCCTACGCCCACGCCAACGCGCGCGAGGGCAAGTTGCAAGAAATTTTGCGCAATCCCGCATATCGCTGTCATTGCTGACCAAACCGCCAGACATAGGGAAATCAACCACACACGGTTAGTCCCGGCCCTATCCGCATAGCGGGCAATAGGTATGCCCAAGACGGCGTAAAATACCGCAAAAGCTGGCCCTGCCAACAGCCCGAGTTGGGTATCGCTCAGGCCAAGATCACGCTTGATGGGTTCAGCGAGAATGTTGACAATCTGGCGATCCAGAAAATTCAGTATGTAGACAAGCAGGAGGGCGAACAACATGACTTTGGGATTTGTTACGGCCAGCCGGTTTCCTGACGTTATCGCCGGATTGTTCATTCGCGTTCTCCTTCTCCGGGTTGCATGTATTCAGCAAACACCCACATTGTCAAAGCTTAGGAGCGCCAATTTAAGAGTCGTCGACGAACGACATCTCGCCAAAGGTGCAGAAAATCAGCCAGTCCGACAACTCTGTCATTGACTGTTGCAGGCGCTGCGGCTTTGGGAGCATTATGACCACACGCGAAACGACGGCGCTCATGCCTCTCAATGATCTGGACCTCAATCTGTCATTGGGGGATCGGTTCATGGTCATGGCTTATGGCGCCATTCAATGGCCGTGGCTCCTGCGGAGCCTCGATGGTGGCCGCAAGAAAGACAAGGCTGATCTGTTGGCCTATCTCGGGCTGCGGCTCGATGCTTTACCTAATCTGGGCAGCTGGAAAGCCGATACGCATTTTCTTTGGCACATTGTCTCGGCCATAGAAGAGATGCGCCCTGCAACCGTCGTTGAGCTTGGTTGCGGAGCATCTACCTTTGTCGCCGCGCGCGCTCTGCAGCTTTTTGGCGGTGGTCAAATTGTGAGTTTTGACCAGCATGCAGACTTTGCCGCAACCACGCAAAGCTGGATCCGGGAAAACAACATGGATGTGGAAATCCGTCATGCACCCTTGGGCACGCCCCCTGCTGGCTGGTCCGGCCATTGGTACCAGCTCACCGATGTCCCATCCGAAATTGATCTGCTCATCGTCGATGGGCCGCCTTGGGCTATCCATCCGCATGTACGAGGCGCAGCATCTAGCCTATTTCCGCTTATCCGTCCCGGCGGCCGGGTTTTGCTTGATGATGCGGCGCGTCCCGGCGAACGCGTTGTTGCGCGGCGCTGGCGCAAGGATCATCACAACATGCAATTTACGCTTGATGCCCGTGGTGCCAAAGGCACCTTGCTCGGACACAAATACCCCGCCTAAAGTTTCTTCGTCCGTTCGTCGATTACCATGTCCCCGGCCAGGTCTAGCCCTGCCTTTCCTCCAGCGATGGTATGGGCAGGTGCATGGGGCGATTCTATATATTCGGGCTCCTCAACCTGAAGCATGCCTTCCCATTTGGTGATGACCGATGTTGCAACGGCGTTGCCCACCACATTCGTTGCGGTCCTGCCCATATCCAGGAATTGGTCGATGGCTAGGATGAGCGCCACGCCCTCGACCGGAAGGTCAAACATCGCCAAGGTGCCAGTGATCACGACAAGTGATGCACGCGGCACGGCGGCAACGCCCTTGGACGAAATCATTAATGTCAGCAAAATAAGGATCTGCGTTCCGATAGGCAGATCGATACCGTAAGCCTGTGCAATAAAGATGGTTGCAAAGCTCATATACATCATCGAACCGTCGAGGTTGAAGCTGTAACCCAATGGCAGCATGAAACCCGAAATGCGGCGCGGCACGCCGAAACGGTCAAGCTGTTCAAACAGCTTAGGAAGTGCGGCCTCACTTGATGCTGTTGAAAACGCAATGAGCATTGGTTCGCGAATATATCGAATGAGCGTCCATATCCTGCGCCCAAGGAAGATTGCGCCAAGCGACAGCAGGATTGTCCACAACAGAGCAAGCGACAGGTAAAATTCGGTCACCAGTTCCAGATAAGTCCCAAGGATCGCCAAGCCGCTTTTTGCGACCACCGCAGCGAGCGCACCAAAAACCGCAATTGGGGCAAAACGCATGACATAATGCGTGATTTGCAGCATCATTTCGGCAAGTGCTTCGGCACCGCGAACGAGCGGCGCACCCTTCTCGCCGAGCGCCGACAAAGCAACGCCAGCGAACAATGCGAAGACCAAAATCTGTAATATGTTGTTGGTTGCCATCGCTTCGAAAGCGTTTTTTGGAAAAATCGAAAGGATAAATTCCCAGAAATCCAATTTTTTGACTTCGCCAACTGTTGCGGCTGCGTTTGCGATTGTGTCCACCGGCGCGCCCACGCCGGGCTGGAACACATTGACCATCAGCAGGCCAAGGCCGATAGAGATGAAGCTGGCAACGATGAACCAAGTTATCGCGCGAAAGCCGATACGGCCCAGCGCTGAACTATCGCCCATATGCGCGATGCCCACCACGATAGTGGACAGGATCAGCGGCGCGACGAGCAACTTGATGAGATTCAGGAATATGTCGGAGAGGAGTTTGAATGTCTTTGTCAGATATTCGAATTGCGTGCTGTCTGGTGCGAAGCCGGTGTGGACAGCGTAACCAACTGCAACGCCCAGGATCATTCCTGCCAAAATCCACAATGTAAGCCGTTTGTCCACGCAACTCTCCAAAACTTCTCGGTTCGAAGCGACGCTACACAGGACCAATAATCCTCGCAACAAGTTACGGACGTGACTTGTCTAAGCCTGAGAAGGTCGTCATAAGCTTTGTAATTAAATTACAACGCATTTTGTCGTTGTAGATGGCACATAACGATATGCTTGCGGGTTCAGGAGATGATTTCATGGCGGGCGCCAAAACTGCGAAATTGACCGGGAAATTTGACAAAGAGCTTTTGAAGGCCATGGTTTCGGCGTTTGCTGAAACAGCCCTGCCGGGCGAAAATGAGGATTTTGATGCAAAAGCGGCGGAGGAGGCCGCGCGCTTTACTATTGAATCAGGCCTTCATCGCAAGCCGGGTGAAGCATCGATCGCGCTTGATAGCTTCACGGATGCACGGGGCCGTCTCATGATGCGCTTCGCCATTAATAATGACGATATGCCATTTCTGGTGGACTCGGTTTCCTCAGCCGTTGCGACTTGCGGTATCGCGGTAAAGCGCATCATCCATCCAGTGGTGAGCGTGGTGCGTGACGACACGCGCACTCTTACCGCGTTAAGTCGCAAGCGGCAGGACGGGCATGCGCGCGAATCATTCATTTATTTTGAGACTGAGCGCGTCGACGCGAAGGAACGCCGCCAGCTTGAAACCCATCTTTATGCCGTTCTAGCCGATGTTCGTGGCGCGGTTATGGACTGGCGCGATATGCTCGCCGCTTTGTCTGCCAACTCAGACAGCCTTCCCGACAGCGAAGGGACAGCGCTTATTCGCTGGTTCCTGGATAATAATATGACCGTATTAGGACATGAACGGGTTGGCCGAGATGGAACACGGTCCGAGCGTCTGGGACTTTCGCGCGTAACTGACGCACCAATTCTCGCGGAAGACAGCGTCGGCCTTGCTATTAAATGGTTCGAAGGCGGCGGTGTCGCGCCTCTGGTACTTAAATCCAACCGCGTCTCAACCGTCCACCGGAATGTGCAGCTCGACCTGATTGTGATTCCAGTTAACGTGGGCAATGAGATAACGGGCCTGGCGGTCACAGCAGGGCTGTGGACGAGCGCGGCGCTCGCAACTGCCCCTGAACAGATACCTGTGCTCAGAACGCATCTGACGACGCTTATGGACCGTTTTGGCTTCGACCCCTCGGGTCATGCCGGCAAGGCGATGGCGCATGCGCTGACCGCATTGCCACACGATCTGCTGGTCGCGCTGAAATTGGACGATCTGGAGCGCGTGACGCTAACCGCGATGTCCCTGACCGATCGGCCGCGGCCAAAACTTATTGCGTTGCGTTCACCGCTTGGACGCCATTTGTATATCTTCGTCTGGTTGCCACGCGACGACGTATCCACGGGCATACGCAAACAAATCCAGACAATGCTCACCGATACAACAGGCGGATCTTTGTTGGGCTGGACGATTGGTCTGGAAGATGGCGGCGTTGCCATGTTGCGATACACGCTGGATTTGCCCGACCGGGCGCAGACTGTTGATGAGGCAGCCTTGGATGCCAAGCTTGAGCTTATGGTGCGAGGGTGGGAGCCCGCCGTTGAAGCGGCGCTGGCGCAAATGACCGATGAAAAGCGTGCTGCAGCTATGCTGGTGCGTTATGGTGCCAGTTTTCCTGCCAATTACCGCAACACCTATTCCACGCAAGAGGCTGCGCGGGATATGATCGGCCTGCTTGCTATGGAGCGCGACCATAGCAAGATCACGCGGCTATGCCTTGAAGGCGGTCGCCTTCAGTTGAAAATCTACAGTGGTGGTGGCGCTTTGCCCCTAAGCGATGTGGTTCCGGCGCTTGAGAATTTCGGATTTGATGTGCTTGTAGAATCGCCCACGGCATTGGCTGACGGCCATTACATCCATGATTTCCGTCTTGCACTGCGTGGTGGTGACCTTTCAACAGTCATGCAGAAACCACATGTCGTCGAAGGCGCAATTAGCCAAGTTCTCGACGGCGCATTTGAAAACGATGTTTTCAACCAGTTGGTCACGATCGGTGGCCTTGATCCACAATCGGTCATCTGGCTGCGGGCGTGGTATCGGTATCTCCGTCAGACTGGCGTGACCTATGGTATGCCTACAGTGGTATCGGCCTTGGCCAAAAACTCCAATGTGACCGGCTCTATCATTGCCTTGTTTGATGCCCTGCATAACCCTTTGAACAACGGTAGCCGCGAGAAGGAATCTGCAAAATACGTGAAAATGATCAATGCTGATTTGGCAGCGGTCACGGCTATTGATGAAGATCGTATTTTACGCAGGTTTTTGGCCATTGTGCTCGCAACCGTTCGCACCAATGCGTTTTCGGCTGCCGCCGCTGAAGCGCTCGCATTCAAGCTAGATTGCGCAAAAGTCCCCGGACTTCCCGCGCCACTGCCTTGGCGCGAAGTGTTCGTCTATTCGCCCCGCGTCGAAGGCATTCATTTGCGCGCGGGCCCAGTCGCGCGTGGCGGCTTGCGCTGGTCTGACAGGCGAGATGATTTTCGCACCGAAGTCCTTGGCCTGATGAAGGCGCAGCGCGTTAAAAATGCGGTTATCGTGCCTACTGGTGCAAAGGGTGGCTTTTATCCGAAACGCTTGCCCGATATGCGCGTGGATCGCGATGCGTGGTTTGCAGAAGGCACCGAGGCCTATAAGATATTTATTCGGACCCTGTTGTCGATCACCGACAACATCATCAACGACCGGATCGTGCATCCCGACGACGTCGTTATCCATGATGGTGATGACCCCTATTTTGTAGTTGCCGCCGACAAAGGCACCGCGACATTTTCCGACACTGCCAATGCCATCGCGCTTGAGCGCAATTTTTGGCTCGGCGACGCGTTCGCCAGCGGCGGTTCGGTGGGATATGACCATAAAGCGATGGGTATAACGGCCAAGGGCGGATGGCTGTCTGTGCAACGCCACTTTGCCGAAGTGGGCATTGATGTGCAGAAAGAGCCCGTCACGGTCGCTGGCGTGGGCGACATGTCGGGGGATGTATTCGGCAATGGGATGCTGCTGTCCAAAACGTTGAAGATCGTAGCGGCGTTTGACCATCGCCATATATTTCTTGACCCTGATCCCGATCCGGCGATCAGCTGGAAAGAGCGGCAGCGGCTGTTTAATCTGCCCCGATCAAGCTGGCTTGATTATAACGCAAAGCTTATTTCCAAAGGCGGCGGCGTTTTCGCGCGCACCGAAAAATCGATCAAGACAACGTCCGAAATCAGAAACTTACTGGGCATTGATGCCAAGGACATTGAACCATCCGCATTAATGACAGCGATTTTGAAGGCGCCGGTGCAGTTGATGTGGTTTGGCGGCATTGGCACCTATATAAAAGACCGGAGCGAGAGCCATCTTGATGTGGGTGATCCCGCGAACGATGCTATCCGGGTGAACGGTGCGGAGGTGCTGGCGCAGGTCATTGGCGAGGGCGCTAACCTCGGCGTGACGCAGGCAGGGCGCATTGGTTATGCCTTGCGCGGGGGCCGCATCAATACCGATTTTATCGACAACAGCGCCGGCGTTGACTGTTCTGACAACGAGGTAAACATTAAAATCGCATTGAATGCCCAAATGCGCGCGGGCAAGCTGAAGGAGGAGGCACGCAACGTTCTGCTTGCCGATATGACCGACGCTGTTTCCCGTTTGGTGCTCGAAGATAACCGGTTGCAAACCCTTGCTTTGTCGATCGCTGAAACTGGTGGAGCTGGTGACTTGCCGGCTTATGTCCGGCTCATCGAAATATTTGAAGGGGCTGGCAAGCTAGATCGGTTGGTCGAGGGATTGGCGCCAAATGAAGAGCTGTTCCGGCGAGCAAATGAAGGGCGTGGGCTGACGCGGCCTGAGCTTGCAATATTGCTTTCTACAGCAAAGCTAGCGGCTCAGGACGGTGTGGAAGAGGCGCCTTTAGCGCATGATGAATCCATGGACGCCGAACTCCTCGCGGCATTTCCCAACATGATGGTTAAGGCGCACAAGTCGGCTATTTTAACTCATCGGTTGCGCAAGGAAATCATTGCCACCAAATTGGCCAATCGTATGATTAACCGCCTTGGCATGTTGCACCCATTTGAGCTTGCTGAAGAAGAAGGCTGTAGTCTAGGCGATGTGGCCGCGGCGTTTGCAATTGCCGAGCGTATTTATGATCTGCCGTCTTTGTGGCAGGCGATTGATACCACATTTATGCCTGAGGCCACTCGGTTGATGTTGTTCAACCAAGCTGCGGTAGAAACACGCGCGCAAATGGCTGACATTATACGCAATGCACATGAAGGTCGCGACGTCAGTGCAACGACTGCCGTCTATGCGCCAGTTGTCCACAAACTCACAACTGCACTTGACGGCTTGCTTCCTGCGGATGTCCGGCAGCAGACCGAGCGATTTGGTGCGCGGTTGACCGAAAATGGGGCACCGCGCAAAATAGCCGATAGGTTGGTACAGTTGGCACAACTTGATGGTGCCATTGGGCTTGCTGCGTTGTCATCCACGCAAAAGGGCGATGTCACGGCGCTGACGCGGGCATTTACTGCAATCGGAGACGCGCTTGGTTTGAGTTGGGCACAAGGGGCCGCCATGCAAATTGATCCGCAAGATCCCTGGGAACGGCTCTTGGTTGCAGGGCTGGCACGTGATTTCCAAACGATGCGGCTTGACTTCCTGCGCCGCCGGGCTGCGAAAAAGCCGCTGGAGGATACGCAGGATTGGTTGCAAGCCAACGCGATCCGAGTGCGGTCGTTCAAGGCGATGGTCGACCGGGCACGTATGACAGGCATACCGACGCCGGCCATGCTTGCGCAAGTTGCAGGGCAAGCGCGGGTATTGCTCGGGCGCTAAAGCCTCAGCTTTTGGCTCCTAAGCCCGCAGGGTTGCCTTTGGTCGAGGGGTTGGACGCGTTTTGCTTTTTTGGCTTCTCGGCTTTTGGCTTGCGAACTTCGCGGCTCGATTTCTTCTGGCTTTTAGCCATGACGTATTCCTTTCAGACAGGGATATAGCACGTTAAGCGCGCAGATTGGTTCACGCGACAACTATCGCGCTGGAAACGAAACACGACTGAGCCGGTGTCGTTATTGGGCAATCGCCCAACAGCTAAATCAGGCAACAGGCTCGGCGTTGCGTTTGTAAATGCTGTTAAGCGGGGTACGGAACAGTCTCATTACCATGGGCTCAAAAAAAGCGAGTGGTAATGTGTCATATTCCGGATCGAACGAGGGGCAATCATATTTGTCGATGAATTCTTCGGTGTCGGCAAACCATTCATGTCCGCGAAATTTCTCGCGCATATCGCGATCGAGTCCTAAATGATGGAAGAAATTGCGCCCTTGGAAAATACCGTGATTTTTGACGATCCAGTGCAGCTTTTCCGAAACGAAGGGTTTCAATATCGCTGCGGCGATGTCGGGATGGTTGGATGCGCCCAAGGTGTCACCAATGTCGTGCAACAACGCCATGATGACATAGTCGTCATCGCGCCCATCGCGATGAGCCCGCGTTGCCGTTTGTAGCGAATGTGTGAGCCGGTCGACCGCAAATCCGCCAAAATCGCCATCGAGCAATTTGAGGTGGTCCAATATCCGGCGGCCGCCATCCTGCGAAAACGGAATATTGTGCCGCATGATGATTTGCCAATCCTCTTGTGTGCTTTGCGACATGTCATGGAAATTGGCGCGGTCGTCTTGATTGTCCATTGGGATATCCTCTCCTTATCAATATTAACGATGATGTGAAATGAAACAAGGGCTTCATGCGCGGAGGAAATGCGGCTAGACCAAACCAATGGCGGTTCTAGAGCTTACCGATAAACCCTTCTTTGCGGACAAGAATCGCGCCTTTTGGAACTTGCATTCTGCCGGTTGGGCAGGCGCTGTTATCTTGCGTGCCGCGTCGGGCATCGCGCAGGGACAGCCTGTCAGTTTCCTCGTGCCGATCCTGATTTCAGCGGTGACCGGCTATTCAATCACTTTGCTGCTTTCGGTTATTTACCGATTTCTGATTGGACAGCGGCCATTCATTACCTGGAGCCTGACCTTCGTGTCGGTCTCTCTAGCCACTATTGGCTATGCCTATCTCGATGTCTGGGTGCTTCAAACAATTCGTGATGGCGTGGACGAAACGCCATTTGCGCAATTGTGGCTGGCGGCGATTTATATCAACTCGGTGCTTTTGGCAGCGTGGTCAGCGCTTTATTACGCCATAAATTATTTCGTCCGCGCCGAGGAACAGGCGGACCAGATGATGCGGTTGGAGGCGCAGGCAACCAGCGCGCAGCTGACCATGTTGCGATACCAGTTGAACCCGCATTTTCTGTTCAACACGTTGAACAGTATTTCGACGCTGGTTTTGCTGAAGCAGACCGAACAAGCCAACGCTATGTTATCGCGTTTGTCCTCATTCCTGCGCTTTACCCTTATCAACGAAGCTGCGGCCAAGGTGCCGCTGACTCAGGAAATCGAGACGTTGAAATTATATCTCGATATTGAAAAAATGCGCTTTGAAGAGAGGCTGCGTACATATTTTACGATTGAGCCAGCGGTCGAAAACGCGCTTGTGCCGTCATTGCTGCTTCAGCCCTTGGTCGAAAACGCGATAAAATATGCGGTCACACCAAAAGAGGAGGGCGCAGATATTACAGTTAGCGCTCAACTGGTCGGGCAAAGAGTTCGGATCACCGTTTCCGATACGGGACCCGGCTTGCAGCCAGGGCAGCAAGACCACAGCCTGTCCACAGGCGTTGGCATGGCGAACACGCGCGAGCGCTTGTCACAGGCTTATGGCGATAACCAACGCTTTGAACATTATGTGAAAGCAAGCGGAGGATTTGAGGTTTTGTTGGAACTACCTTATCAAAGCCGGATTATAGCAGGGGAAGAGAATAAAGCGGGGGCTAAGCAGCAAGGAAAAATATCCGCATGAGCATTCGTACAATTTTGGTCGACGATGAAAAGCTGGCCATTCAGGGTCTCGAATTAAGGCTTCAACCTTTTGACGATATCGAGATCGTCGCAACCTGCCACAACGGCCGTGAGGCCATTCGCAAGATCAAGACATTGAAGCCGGACCTTGTGTTCCTTGATATCCAAATGCCCGGTTTTGACGGCTTTTCGGTGGTTCAGGGGGTCATGGATATTGACCCGCCCCTGTTCGTGTTTGTGACCGCCTATTCCGAACATGCGATCAAGGCTTTTGAGGCGCAGGCGATCGATTATCTCATGAAGCCTGTTGAGCCGGAGCGCTTGGCAGATACCATGGATCGGGTCCGCAACAGGCTTGCCGACAGACGCACATCGGACGAGTTGGAACGTCTGCGTACGGTCATAAACGAGGTTGCGCCGAACGCGGCTGACAATCTTGGGTCGATTGACGAGGACATGGCATCCACACGTTTCGAAAAGCTGATCAACGTGAAGGACCGGGGGCAGATATTCCGTGTCGATGTCGAGAGTATTGAGCGGATCGACGCGGCAGGCGATTATATGTGCATTTACACAGCCGACAATTCGTTGATTCTGCGCGAAACGATGAAAGACCTCGAAAAGCGACTTGACCCGCGCACTTTTCAACGCGTGCACCGGTCGACAATTGTAAATCTGGACCAAGTGCGCCAAGTTAAGCCGCATACCAATGGCGAGTGCTTTCTGGTGCTGGAATCGGGCGCTCAGGTTAAAGTCAGCCGGTCCTATCGCGACGTTGTCGCCCGTTTTGTACATTAAGGAGATCAAGGGATGAAGCCTGTCACGACGTCAGCACGCATGAAGGCAAGTGACTTCCACCCCTATATTCTCGAAATCTTCGATGGCTACGTGCATGGGAAGATGACCAAGCGCGAATTCATCCGCGAGGCGGGCAAATTTGCGGCCGCGGGCGTTACGGGGTTGATGATCCTCAATCAGCTTAAGCCAGATTATGCTTTGGCGCAGCAAGTGAAGGCAGATGACCCCGCAATAATGACTGCGCGGGTGGCTGTACCAAGTCCCGACGGCCATGGCAGCATCAATGGACTGCTGGCGCGGCCAGCCAAGGCGAAGGGTAAGCTGCCCGCGGTGTTGGTTATCCACGAAAATCGCGGCTTAAACCCTTATGTCGAAGATGTTGTCCGGCGTTTGGCGAAGGCGGGCTACATGGCGCTTGGACCCGATGGTCTTTCTTCGGTTGGCGGCTATCCCGGCGATGACGAGAAAGGGCGCGTATTACAGGCCAAGCTAAATCCCGCAAAACTGCTGGAGGATTTCTTCGCCAGCTTTGAATTTCTTCGTGACCATGCCGACAGCACGGGCAAAGTCGGCGTTGTTGGTTTTTGTTATGGTGGCGGTGTGTGCAACGCGCTGGCGGTGGCCTATCCCGAAATGGCTGCTTCTGCGCCTTATTACGGCCGTCAGCCAAAAGCGGAAGAGGTTCCAGCCATCAAGGCACCATTGCTCGTGCATTATGCCGAAGTCGATGAACGCATCAATGCCGGATGGTTGCCGTATCAGGCTGCGCTTACTGCCAACCAGAAACATTTTCAGGTCCATTTTTACCCGGGCACGCAACATGGCTTCCACAATGACAGCACACCGCGATTCGACAAGGCGGCAGCAGACTTGTCATGGACACGAACCATCAAATTTTTCGGTGAAAATCTGCGCTAACGCCGGCTCTGGAAAAATGCTTTGAGCAAGGCCGCAGATTCTTCTGCGGCTATGCCGGAATAAACTTCAGGCCGGTGGTGCAAGGTCTGTTGTTCAAATAACCGCGGACCGTGCGCTACTGCGCCGCCCTTGGGGTCGTCAGCGCCATAATAGAGCCGAGCGATGCGCGCATGGGAAATTGCCCCAGCGCACATCGCACAAGGTTCCAGGGTCACCCACAGGTCGCATCCGGTCAGGCGCTCGTTTCCCAAATGCGCCGCGGCCTCGCGGATAGCGATGATTTCGGCGTGGGCAGTGGGGTCATGACTTTTAACGGGCCGGTTGGCCCCGCGCCCGATAATGATCCCGTCCTTGACGACAATAGCGCCAACGGGCACTTCGCCTGCGATAGCTGCGGCCTGAGCGAGGTTCAGCGCTTCGGTCATCATTTCGCGGGCTTTGGTCAATGGCATTCCATTTTGCTAGCGTAGATTAGCGCATTTGACCACAGATCGGCTTGACCTTTTCTGTGTGGAGCGTTAGGGGCAGCGACTTTCGCGGGTCAGTGATTCCGCACACACTCTTTTTTATACAGGACATATATCATGGCGCGCATCTGCGAACTCACCGGTAAAGGCCGTCTGGTCGGCAATAATGTGAGCCACGCCAACAACAAGACAAAGCGCACATTCCTGCCGAATCTGCAGAATGTCACTTTGCTGTCGGATGCGCTTGAGCAAGGCTACAAGTTTCGCGTATCGACCCATGGTCTGCGTTCGGTCGAGCATGTTGGCGGCCTGGACAACTGGTTGTTGAAGACGTCGGACGAGAAGCTCTCGACCAATGCGCGCAAGGTGAAAAAAGAAATCGCTAAGAAGCACAAAGCTGCGGCGTGATTTGAAGGGGCGCTGTTGCGGCCCTTCGTTAAAACGAATTCAAGCCGGTGGCAGTCACTGCCGCCGGTTTTTTATTATCCGTGCGGTCAGACAAACGAAACTTCATCAGTATCGTCCGCTGAAAAATGCTAAAATTATTGTCTGACACAAGCCAGAGGTAGGTATATTGCCCCTCCTCGGTCGCGGTGATGCCTTCGAGATTGTCGACGAGCAGCGGTGCGGCGAGCGAAGCAATGACCTTGGCATAAACGATGCTGTTCCGGTTTATTGCTGGCAAATCCAATATCGACACTTTGGCTGAAAACCCGCCGGGAAAACCAATTGCGCGATTGATAATGGCGATTCGTCCATCGGGTAATTGCACGCCGTCGGTAACGCGATAGCCAGTTGGTGGACGAAACCGAAATGCAGTTACGGCACTGCCTTGTTCCACTGGGTCGCCAGAAAACAGCAGGGCAGGATGCGTGCCGTCATCTACGCTTTCGGCGATGACGATGAAGCGTCCGTCGTTTAATCGGATGATACACTCGGCACCTTTGTTCCGAGGCCATTCCTGCATATCAACGGGACGTATTAGCGCTGTCTGCTGTCCAAAAGATGCCGAATATCGCCGGATTGCATGATGGCCCTCAAAGCTGACCCAAAATTGGCCAGAAGCGGGATCATGTGCAATCCCTTCGCTGTCGCGATCCCTGAAGCTCATCTCGGGCCCTTGCAGAGCGGGTAAAGGGGCAATGCTGGACTGGCTGATACGCGCTCCGCTGTTAAGGGTGAACTTGATCAACGTGCCTGCGTCGCCGACGCCGATAAACTGGCCATCGCCAATCGCCGATAAGGCCGAAATTCCGCCAAAATTGTCATTCCTGCTGCGCATCTCCCATGCCGCAACGAAATCCAGTGCGCCCACCTTCCGCTGCGCGGCATTCTCGGGATTGAGCAGAAGTCGCGTAAATGAGATGTCTTGGCTATAACTTGGATAGACCGTCCGAACGCCAGCGACAGAAAGAATCGCCAAAGCAATACCCAGACCGATGCGTTTAACCTTCATCTATTTCAGACGCCCAGAAGCGTTCATCATAATGCCTTTAATTATGAACGGGGGATAACAATCGCATTCAGCTTCGGCTCAAAGACTTAAGTTCATAAGGCAATTATCGGGAAAGCAAATTACGTATTTGTCTATCCCGGGCCGAAACTGAAAATGAAGGAGTATCGAACATGAGAAATTTGAAAAAAACCATCGGTGCGCTGGTTCTTGCAGCTACGGCCGTGACCGGTTTTTCCGTAACGCCAGCCATGGCGCATGACAATTATAATGATGGCTATTACAGCCGTGAAGATCGCCAAGACCGTTATGATCGCCGGGAATATCGCCGCGGTGACCGTTATTATCGTAATAACAATTATCGCAACAACGCGCGTTGCGACAAGGGCACAGGCGGCACAGTAATTGGCGCAGTTGCAGGCGGTTTGCTGGGCAATGAAGTCGCACGGCGCGGCAACAAAACCGAAGGTAGCATCATTGGCGCAGCAGTAGGTGCGTTGGCAGGTCGAGCAATCGACAAGTCCGACAGCAACTGCCGTCGATATCGCTAAACGGTTCAGAGATTTCGTCCGGCGGCGCCCCTGAACTCACATTTGGCGTCGGGCGAAATTACAATTCAGGCAATGCCTGAAGCGGAAAGGCCAGTCTTCACAAGAAGGCTGGTCTTTTCGTTTCAACTGAAACTTGTCTGGTAGGGCTTTATCCTGCAAAGCGTCTGCATGACTTCATCGCTCGAATCTGCCCGTTCTGCAATCCGCCCTTTTCACCGCAAATCGGAACCTGAAGTACTCGCACCGTTGGTTGTTTCTGCGACCGTTGACGGCAGCGTGCGGCGGGAAATTGTTCATCGGGCGCGTGGATTGCTTGATGATTTGCGCCAAGCCCAAGCGGATGGTTGGGTGAATTCGTTTCTGCAGCAATACCGGCTTGGAACAGAGGAAGGGACGGCGCTTTTGTCGTTGGCGGAAGCGTTCCTGCGAGTACCCGATCCGCAGACGGCTGATCTGTTAATTGCAGACAAGCTCACTGAAGCAGAATGGAGCGACCATAAAGGTCAGTCGTCCAGCTTATTGGTAAACAGTGCAACTTGGGGGCTGGTGCTTGGAAAAGCCGTGCTTGGCGACAGTAGCAGCACGCTCAAGCGCCTGATCGCGAAGGCCGGGGAACCCTTTGTCCGTCAGGCGGTCGGCGCAGCGATGCGGCTTATGGGGCAGGTTTTCGTCATGGGCCGCAACATTGACGAAGCCATGAAACGCATGGAAACCAAAGACAATCGCGGATTTACAGCCAGCTTCGATATGCTGGGGGAGGCGGCGCGGACCAAAGATGACGCTGCCCGTTATTTTGAATCCTATAGAGCATCGATTGCGGCGGTTGGCCGTAACGCGGCCCGAGGGCACAGCGTTTCGGTAAAATTATCCGCGCTTCATCCACGTTACGAAACAGCGCAAAGTGCCAAATCGGTGCATGAACTCGCCGAGATGGTCCGCGTGCTGGCGCAATCTGCATCTTCCTTAGGTGTTCAACTCACAATTGACGCTGAGGAAGCCGCACGGCTTGAGATGAGCCTCGATATTATTGAAACGGTCGCGCGAGACCCCTCATTGCGTGGCTGGGATGGCCTTGGCATGGCGGTACAAGCCTATTCCAAGCGCGCCCGCCCGGTACTCGCATGGGCTGACGCCTTGGGGAAAGAAACCGGGCGCATCATGCAGGTGCGTCTTGTGAAAGGCGCATATTGGGACAGCGAAATCAAGCATGCGCAGGAACGCGGCCTAACCGATTTTCCGCTTTTCACGCGCAAAGCTGCGACGGACGTATCCTATCTCGCCTGCGCAAAGGATATGTTTGCAGCGCCTAATATTCGTCCGGCTTTTGCGACGCACAACGCATTGACTGTAGCTACCATCCTCGAATGGGCAGGGGCAGAACGCGACTTTGAATTCCAGCGCCTCCACGGCATGGGTGAAGGCCTGTTTGAACGTCTGGTGCGCGAGGACGGTTATCAGTGCCGGACCTATGCGCCAGTAGGTGGACACCGTGACTTGCTGGCCTATCTTGTCCGGCGCTTGCTGGAAAATGGCGCAAACAGCAGTTTTGTTCATCAATTAGCGGATCAATCCGTTAGCGAAGACGAGTTGCTCGCTGACCCCGTGGAAAAAATCATTGCGGTCGGCGGCACGCGTCACCCGGCGATTGTTGCACCAGCGGATCTGTTCCAGCCTGAACGGGTCAACAGCAGGGGCATTGATCTAGACGATGCGGCCATATTGAAGGAAACTGCCGCGGAGATCGCGGTGCCGTTGAAACTTGACGTAACAAGCAGTGTCACTCCAATTCAGGCTGTAGAGTTAGCGCTTGCGGCCTATCCCGCGTGGGCACAAACGCCGGTCGACGCGCGGGCGGACTGCCTCGACCGCTTGGCTGACTTGTTGGAGATCAACCGCGGCAGGTTAATGGCGATTGCCGTGCAAGAGGCGCGCAAAACGATTCCCGACGCGCTTTCAGAGGTTCGCGAAGCGATTGATTTCTGCCGCTATTACGCTGCCCGCGCGCGCGTCGACTTGGCGCCAATTGAACTTCCGGGTCCAACGGGCGAACGCAATGTTTTGCGTCATGAAGGTCGCGGTGTCTGGGTTGCGATTGCACCATGGAATTTCCCACTCGCCATTTTTCTCGGGCAGATCGCCGCCGCATTGGTGGCTGGCAATACCGTTGTAGCCAAGCCCGCACCGCAGACTCCGGCCATTGGCAATCTGGCGGTGGCACTTGCACATGAGGCAGGTGTGCCAGAGGATGTTCTGCAAATCGTGATCGGTGCCGGTGATGCAGGGGCAGCCCTTACCGCGGACACACGCATATCTGGCGTGGTTTTCACAGGGTCGGTGCCAACCGCAAAGGCCATTGCGCGCAATCTTTTGGCGGATGACCACCGACCGCTTGTGCCGTTGATTGCCGAAACCGGTGGTCTGAACGCCATGATCGTCGACTCGACAGCTCTGTCCGAACAGGTCGTGCGCGATGTCATCCTCTCGGGCTTTCAATCTGCGGGGCAACGATGTTCCGCATTGCGGCTTTTACTTGTTCAGGAAGACATCGCCGATCATACACTCGAAATGCTGCGCGGTGCCATGGATTCGCTGGTCGTCGGCGATCCTTCCGACCCGGCAACAGATATTGGCCCCGTGATAGACCAGAGCGCGTATGATTTACTTATGGCGTATCGCTCGAGTGTTCAGGACCAGATTCTTCACGAAATTGCCGTTCCTGCCAAAGGGCTTTACGTTCCGCCAACGGTGATCCGTTTGGACGATGTCAGCGCATTAAACCGCGAATATTTTGGTCCGCTGGTCCACGTGGCGACATGGAAGGCCGGCACTTTGGAAGCCACTATCGCCAAAATCAATGCCAAGGGTTTTGGCCTGACAATGGGGCTGCATAGCCGGATTGCAGGGAGTAGTGCGCTGGTCGAGCAATTGGCGCGCGTAGGAAACCTGTATATTAACCGATCAATGATTGGCGCGGTAGTCGGCAGCCAGCCATTTGGCGGCGAGGGGCTATCGGGCACCGGCCCTAAGGCAGGCGGACCACATTATCTTTACCGGTTCTGTGCGGAGCGAACGACAAGCACCGATACCACAAGCGCTGGAGGCAATGCGTCCCTGCTGTCGTTGGATGATGGAAGCTAGATTTCTGCTATCGCCGAAGCCCGTTGATGAAGTCGGTTAGTGAACGGTCCCAAATGTCGTCTGCGCGCTTAGGACGATGATCAGCCGCTCAATTTGGCGCCAGCGGCAATAATGCAGATGGTTGCCTACGTTGCGGCTCTTGACGGCCCTGTCGGCGGCTTCAAGGCCGGCTGATTGACCGAATTGTTCAATGAGGACCTGCGCATCTAAAACATCCCGTGATTCAACGTAGAGCGGCAAATACATAGAAACAGCGACTTTCCATTTTTTAGTTGGCAGACAGGCCGAGGGTGCCTTGGCCCTGCCGTGTCACCGCATTACAATTTGTGTCTCCCATTTACGTCAAAGCAATTGGTTAGCGAAAATTAAGGATAAACATCGGGCTTGCTAGGGCATGACAGTTGGTGGCAAGGGGGCGGTATGTCAGGAACAGAAAACAGTCAGCCCCGCCTTGCCGGGGGTATCTTCATCGCATTTGGGCTCCTCTTTGGCGCGATTATTGGCGTTGCAATGGACCAGCCCTCTGCCGGATTAGTCATCGGCATGGGTATTGGCTGCATCATCGCAGTGCTGATCTGGGTCATTGACCGCAAGCGTCGTTAAAAGGGTCGCAGATTATGTGGAAACATGTTCGCAATATTGTCCTCATCTTCATTGTGCTGGCGCTCGCCGGGGTGTGGTATATTACCCGTCCTGACGTTGCGCGCCTTCCGCTGGAGGCAGTGACTGGTCCGACGCCAGAAATAACGGCAGGGCGGGCGCAGATTTTTCCAACTATTAAAGTTGCGGACGTCGATCGCTGGAAATCGGGTGAAGCTCCGGTCACGGCTCCAGGTCTTGTCGTGGAACGATTTTCCGAGGGGCTCGATCATCCCCGTAACCTTTATACGCTACCCAATGGCGACATATTGGTGGCCGAGACAAATTCGCCCCCGCGCAAATCGGGCGGCATTGAAGGGTTTGTCATGAAATGGCTAATGGGCAAGGCTGGCGCGGGCGTTCCTTCAGCCAACCGCATCACGCTGCTGCGTGATGCCGATGGCGATGGCAAAGCAGAGCTGAAAACGCCTTTTATCACTGGCCTTAATTCACCATTTGGCATGGTGCTTGTGGGTGACACTTTATATGTTGCCAATACCGACGCGTTACTCGCCTTTCCTTATACAGAAGGCGACACGAGTATTGCGGAAAAGGGCAAAGAGCTCACGCGTTTCAATGCAATGGCCCCCAACAATCACTGGACGCGAAATCTAGCGGCTTCGCCTGACGGCAAGAAAATTTACATCGCGGTTGGATCCAATAGCAACATCGGCGAAAACGGCATAGAAACCGAAAACGGACGTGCGATGGTGTTTGAATATGACATCGCCAAGGACAAGAAAATTCCGTATTCGGTCGGCTTGCGGAACCCCGTTGGGATGGATTTGGATAAAGCTGGGCGATTGTGGGCCGTAGTCAATGAACGCGACATGCTGGGTTCCGATCTTGTGCCGGATTATCTTGCACTCGTTGAATTCGGCTCTGATTACGGCTGGCCACAACATTATTGGGGCGGCTTTACCGACGCCCGCGTCTCTCCGCCAAAGCCGGAGAAGCGCGAATATGAACGCCGCCCGGATTACGCACTGGGGGCCCATACGGCACCACTTGGACTTGCATTCGGTTTCAATGCGAAGCTTGGTAGCGGACTAACCGAAGGAGCGTTTGTTGCCCGTCATGGTTCATGGAACCGGAAGCCTGTTTCAGGCTATGATGTCATTTTCGTTCCTTTTCCGAAAGGTGAACCCGCTGGTAAGCCAATTAACATTCTGACCGGGTTTCTCGATAAGGATGGGAATGCGCAAGGCCGTCCAACAATGCTTGCTATTGCTAAAGACGGTGCGCTTTTGGTCAGTGACGATGTCGGAAATATCGTCTGGCGGGTGCGCGCGAAAAACTAGAGCTTTCGGCCTGCTCTGCCTGCAAGCTCAACGGTATAATGCCATGCAATTCGGCCTGACCGTCCACCGCGTCCCTGGGCAAAGCCAAGCGCGTCCGCTTCGTCCCAGTCCAGGTCAAAATGCGCAGCATAGCATCCGACCATCTGTAAATAGGCATCTTGGTCCGGATATTGAAACCCGAGCTTAAGGCCGAACCGGTCAGCAAGGGCCAGGCTGTCGTCAATGGCGTCACGACCGTTAACTGGGTCTGTTTGTTGGGCGCTATCGCGTTCAACTATGTTCCGCCGGTTGGACGTAACACATAACCGCACATTATTCGGACGCGCTTCAACCCCGCCTTCCAACACAGACCGCAAAAGGCGCGCGCTTTGATCATGTGGTTCGAACGAGATATCGTCGACAAACAAAAGATACCGTCTGCCGGATGCTCCAAGCTCCTCAAATAAAGCGGGTAGGCTCGTCACTTGACTGGCGGCTGCTTCGACAAGCGCGATGAAGAATCCTTCCTCCTGCAATGCTGCCACAACCGATTTGACGAGTGCAGATTTTCCCATTCCTCGCGCCCCCCATAATAAAACATCATGCGCTGCAGCGTTTGCCGCGTGGCGTCGGCAATTTTCAAAAAGGTCAGATTTTTGTCGGTCGACACCGACGATCAAATCCAGCGGAAGTGGCTTGAAATCATGGACTGCCGCCAATGCCGAGCCATTCCAATGATATGCGGGAAAGGACGACAGATCGGTCGGCGGCGCTGGCGGAGGCGACAGCCGTTCAAGTGCTTCGGCAATGCGTTTCAGGGTCTGGTCGTTCAAGCCGCCAGTTCCTCCGCATCAACCGCGTAAAGCAAGCCGGCACCCGCCATGGCGCTGCCCTTATAGGCCATCGCTTCGGGCACCATGACCTCGAGATAATAACGGCAGGCCGCCATTTTCGTGCGCAGGAACGCGCTGGTGTCGCCGTTGGCGATATCGGCTTGGGCGGCACGTAATTGTTTCAACATCAGCCAACCCGAGGTCACCACCGCCATCATGTTGGTGTAGGCGTAACTGCCCGCCAAACGGTCATCGACGTCAGCGCCGAGCATATATTCGGTGACTTCGGCGCAGGCTGCGCTCAGTGCGGCGAGGCTAGGCTGCTCTGCTGCATCCAGTGAGATCGCGGACAGGTGATTGCGGATGACATCGCCGCCCTGCATCGCAAGCTTGCGGCCCACAAGGTCAGCGGCCTGAATGCCGTTGGTGCCTTCGTAAATGGCGGCAATGCGGATATCGCGATAATGTTGCGCGGCACCCGTTTCCTCGACAAAACCCATGCCGCCATGCACCTGAATACCAAGCGAGGCAATTTCGCTCCCCAAGTCAGTGCCGTAGGTTTTTGCCAATGGCGTTAGCAGATCGACCATTTCTTGTGCGCCTGCTTGCCCAAGCGTCGCGCGGTCGACATAACCGGACGCAAAATACAACAATGCGCGTATCGCTTGAGTCCCCGCCTTCATACGCAGCAGCATGCGGCGGACGTCTGGATGTTCGACGATGGCAACAGGTGCGCGCGATGGCTCGCTGGCTTTGGCTGATTGAACACGCTCACGCGCGAACCAAATGGCCTTTTGCGTCGCGGCTTCAGCGATTTGAACGCCTTGCAGGCCGACATTAAGCCGTGCATTGTTCATCATCGTGAACATAGCGCGCATGCCGCCAAATTCCGGGCCGATAAGTTCGCCAATGCATTCGCCTTCTTCCCCAAAGGCCAAAACACAAGTTGGTGACGCGTTAATACCCATCTTATGTTCAATTGATACGACCTTGATATCATTAGGTTTGTCAACCGTGCCATCGGCGGTAACCTGATATTTTGGAACAAGAAATAAAGAAATACCTTTGGTTCCCGCGGGGCCGTCTGGCGTACGAGCAAGCACCAGGTGCACAATATTTTCGGCCATGTCATGATCGCCGAAGCTGATGTAAATCTTTGTACCCTTTATCTGATACGTGCCATCGCCGCGCGGGGTTGCTGTTGATTTCAACGCGCCGACATCAGAGCCTGCCTGTGGCTCAGTAAGGTTCATCGTGCCGGAATATTCTCCCGTCGAAAGCTTGGGCAGAAAAAGCCCTTTCTGCCGGTCAGAACCATGATGGTTGATCGCCTCAATCGCGCCTACTGAAAGGATAGGGCACAAAGCAAACGCCATATTTGCCGCGCCGAGCGAATCCAGCGCGACCGTCGCCATCGAAAATGGTAGGCCTTGCCCGCCAAATTCGGCAGGCGCATTGATCGAGCCCCAACCATTGGCAACATAGGCTTTGTATGCCGCAACAAATCCATCGGGCATGACGACTTTGCCATTGATCAGCCGCGCGCCAACGGTGTCGCCGATGCGGTTGAGAGGCGCGAATTCGCCTTCTGCAAAAGCGCCGATGCCCTCGACAATGGCTTGCACCATGTCAGGCGTCGCATCCGCAAAACGGGCATGTTGCGCCAAGCCTTCAATGCCGACGATATGCTTAAGGACGAAATTCTGTTCTGCGACGGGTGCTGAAAACGCCATGAGTGATAAAAAATCCTGTTAAACGGGGTACGCCACCGCCTATAGCCGCGAATGATGTTTGGCTCAAATACCTTGGGGAATGGCTGGGTTGTGCCAGCAGATGACGCTGCAATTACCGCTGCGGCCCAGTTTTTGCATGCCGGACAAATCGTGGCGATTCCCACCGAGACCGTTTATGGCCTCGCGGCTGATGCGCAAAATGCAGACGCTGTGGCGCGGATTTACGCGGCAAAGGGACGTCCCGACTTTAATCCGCTTATTGTCCATGTTGCCGACATATCAGCGGCTAGGAAACTTGCGGTGTTCAACGACATGGCGGAGCGCATTGCTGACGCCTTTTGGCCGGGGCCGTTGACGCTTGTGCTTCCTTTGCAGCCCGATGCACCCATAACGCGCGCCGTCACTGCCGGACTGCCCACAATTGCCATCCGATGGTCCGCGCACCCCGTCATGCAAGCACTCCTCGCCAAAAGCGGTTTAAGCCTCGCTGCGCCCTCTGCGAACCCAAGCGGGGGAATTAGCCCCACGCGCGCCGAACATGTGCTGGCGGGGCTTGGAGGGGCAGTGCCGATGATTTTGGACGGCGGTCCATGTGCGGCAGGATTGGAATCGACAATAGTCGCCATCCGTGACGATGGTTGGGAGATTTTGCGGCCCGGCCCAGTCACTCCAGAGGACATCGAACGCGTGGTCGGATGTAAGCCCCTCGTCGCCCAGAATACGACCATTGAGGCCCCAGGACAGATGTCCAGCCATTATGCTCCAACCAAGCCTGTGCGATTAAATGTCACCGCGCCAGAGCCAGCGGAATGGCTGATTGGGTTCGGTTCAATTTCGGGCGACTACAATTTATCGGCATCGGGAAATTTGGCGCAGGCTGCGGCGAACCTTTTTGACGCAATGCACCATGCCGACGCCAGTGCCGCACGTTCGATCGCCGTTGCGCCTATTCCGCGTGAAGGCATTGGCATCGCAATTAACGACAGGTTAAATCGGGCCACAGTGCGGTGATGCAATGGCTGAGCCTGTTAGGCTTTGTGGCTTTGTCCATGGCTCAGCTTGCTGCTGCGTCCCCAACCGACGACATAATGGCCTATCGCGCCTTAGCCGAGCAGGACTTGCGCCTGGCAACCGTTGGGTACCGCCTGGCCAAGGGCAGTGCCCCGTTTTGCAAACGCAAGAGCCGTAATCCCGGATGGGTGCTCCATGACAAGTCGCAATATCCTGACCCAGATATTGCGCAGGCTGCATTTGGTTTTCGATCTGCGGTGGCGGTATCTGCAGTGGTTCCCGGTGGCACGGCTGAAGCTATTAGGTTGAAGCCGGGCGACGGGATCATCGCAGTGAATGATCTTACAATCTCGGGTCTGTCATTTGCCAAAAATAAACGCGCTAGCGCTCGGCTTGAGACGGTCCAAAACATCTTTAGCGATGCATTCGATCGACCAGCTCCAGTTAAAATAACATTGGAAACGGCAAACGGGAGAAAACAGTTCGCGTTCAACCCGGCTGCAATCTGCGCATCGCGATTTTGGCTAGACACCAGTTCCCGTTTGGACGCAGGCGCCGATGGTGTGTCGGTTCGCGTCACTGAGGGACTGCTCGATTTTACCGAAAAGAACGATGCTGAACTCGCTGCGATTGTTGCGCATGAAATGTCCCACAATTTGTTGGGACATCGGCAACGGCTTGCCACCAGCGGCAAAAGCAACAAGGAGATTTTGGCGACAGAGATTGAGGCGGATCGCTTGTCGGTATGGCTCATGGCCAACGCTGGATATGACACAGCAGCAGCGCTTCGTTTTGCCGAAAGATATGGTCGAAAATCAGGGCTTGGGATTTTTTCAGCCGGAACGCATTTGCGCTGGAAAAACCGACAGAGAGTTATGCAGCAGGAAATTGCCAGAATTGCGAGTGTCCCCGCTGAGGACGGTCTGCGCCCACCGCCTTTATTGATGACCTCTGAATAATAAATTAGGTTGCATATTAAAACTGTTTCTTCTTGCGTAGAATTCTCCTATTGCTGATCGGCATCGCAGGGGAGGGCCGGTTGGCGATATCACGGAAATTGTCGGGCGGGTTTTTGTTGGTGCTGTCGCTTGCCGCTTGCGGAGAGGACACGAGCGCGGGCAAAACCGCGGTTGAAAAGGTTCAGCCTGTTCAGATATTTACGGTGGAAACCCAGAAATTCCAGCGCGAAATTAGCGCGGTTGGAACGGTACGCTATCGCCGCGAAACACCTTTGGGCTTCACTTCGGCGGGCAAGGTGGCTGTGGTGCGTTTCGAAGAGGGAGATGTCGTAAAGCGTGGCGCATTATTAGCTGCACTGGATACAACGTCGGTAGGCGCAGACATGAGCGTCGCGGCCGCCGAGCGTGACCGGATACGGGCAGAGTTTGAACGCGTGCGTTCGCTTTACGCCGATGGCTGGGTGACAAAGGCGCGATTCGAAGCCGCAGACGCGGCACTGAAAGGCGCAGAGGCGCGCCTTAGCCAGGCAGGCTTTGCGCGCAATACGGCGCAGCTTTACGCTCCGTCAGGCGGAGTCGTTCTGATGCGCAATGTGCAGGCAGGGCAAGTAATCGCCGCTGGTACCCCAGTGCTCATGCTGGGTGAGGCAGAGGGTGGCTTTGTGTTTCGTGTGCCGATTGTTGACCGCGATGCGTCAAAACTGCGCGTGGGCATGGCGGCGGATATCTTGATTGAATCAGCAGGCGACGCACCCGTTACCGCGACTATTTCTGAAATTGATGGCCGCGCGAATGAAGCGACGGGCGCTTTTTCGGTGCAGTTCCGCCTCCCAAATCGCCCGCAATTGCGGTCCGGGCAAATCGGGACCGCGACTTTTAAGCTGCCCGCCTCGGATGGTGGTACGCAAATGCAGGTTCCTGCCAGCGCTTTGTTTGGCGTGCGAACGGGTGAAGGTCTTGTCTACATCGTCAACGCAGATAACCGCGTAGAAACACGCAATGTAAATATTGAACGCGTTACGGACGAGTTTGTCCTTCTGTCCGGCGGATTGAGGGTGGGCGACAGGGTTGTCACATCCGGATTGGAAAAGCTGCGCATAGGGTCGGTTGTCCGCATTGTTGAGGGGCGACCGTAGCATATGCATATCGCGGAGTTCGCTATTCGCAAATGGCAGCTGACGCTCGTATTATTTACGCTGTTATGCGCTTTAGGGTTTTCCGCATTCCAACAGGTTCCGCGCGCGGTGGATCCGCATTTTTCCATGCCAGTAGTATCGATTGTCGCGTCACAGCCCGGAGCCGATGCAGCGGAGATCGAGCAAACGATCACTAAGCCAATCGAGGAATTGGTTCAGGGGCTCGAGGACGTGCAGAATGTTGCGTCGACCAGCAGCGACGGAAACGCAGTCATCCGGGCCGAATTCGATTGGTCTGGCGATCCTGACCAATATTTTAACGACACAGTGCGCGAAGTCACCGCGATCCGCAATCAACTCCCGTCGGACCTGCAACGACTACATTTCGAGAAGATTCGCACGACAAACACTTCAATCCTGCAAATTGCATTACTGAGCGAGTCAGCAAGTTGGTATCGCATGGAAAAATATGCCCGCGACATCAGCGAAGCGTTGGGCAGATATAAAGAGGTTCGCGAAGCCGATATTTATGGCCTTCCCCAACCCGAAGTCAGCGTTGCGATAAACTCCGGCAGGCTTGCTCAACTTCGGATCCCCGCAAGCGTATTGGTGGACGCCATCCGCGTGGGTGGGGCCGACGTTCCCGCTGGCTCAGTCAACAGTGGAGCACGCAGGTTCAACGTCGAAACCGGCGGTGCCTTTCGCGACGTCGAAAAAATCCGCAATCTGCCCATTAGAACGAATGACGGCTCAATCGTCCGGGTAGGGGAAGTGGCCAATGTCGCCATCAGCAGCGCAGAGCAGCGCGTAAAGGTCAGCCACAACGGCAAACGCGCCATTTTCATCACCGCAAATCAGAAACAGGGTACAGACGCCACCAAACTGCGGAACAAGCTGGTCGCGGAACTGGCGCTGCAGCAACAACTCCTCCCGCCCGACATTCGGGCTGTTGTGCAATTTGATCAAAGCAGAGATATCACCAAACGGCTGAACGAGCTCGCGCGTGATTTTGCCATCGCGCTGTTTCTGGTATTGATCACATTACTGCCATTGGGTTGGCGGGCTTCGGTCATCGTGATGATTTCAATCCCGCTCTCTATTGCCTCCGGGCTGTTGGCGATATCGGCATATGGTTTTAACTTGAGCCAACTTGTCGTTGCGGGGTTCATTCTGACTTTGGGACTGCTGGTCGACGATTCTATTGTCGTCGTTGAAAATATCGCACGCCATCTGCGCATGGGTAAAAGCCGCAGTGACGCCGCCATAGACGGCACCAAAGAAATCACCATGGCTGTATTGGGATCAACCGGCGTGCTGGTGTTTGCATTTCTGCCTTTGTTCTTTTTACCCGAAGGCGCGGGCAAATTTGTCCAAAGTTTCATCGGGACGATTGTCGCAACCATAACGGCATCGATGATTGTATCCTTAACTATCGTGCCGTTTCTTGCCAGTCGGCTTTTGAAAGGGGATGAACCAGAGGAGGGGAGCGCATTGCTGCAATGGCTGATGCGTAAGATTGATCGGTTCTACCATCCCTTGCTGCACTGGGCGCTTGACCGACCCCGTCGATCTGTCTGGGGCGCGCTTATCGGCACGACTGCCGCCTTTCTGCTCATTCCGCTGCTTGGTTTCAGCCTGTTTCCAAATGCCGACACATCCTATTTTCGCGTGACGGTTGAAGCCGAGCAAGGAGCAAGCATCAACGAGACAGACCGCATTGTCCGGCAGGTGTCGGCGATCTTGAAGACAGAACCTGCGATCAAAGTGCGCGCCGAAAATGTAGGCGCTTATAATCCGCCCGTGTTCTACAATGTCTTTCAGCGCGGCGAAAACCCCACCCATGGCGAGGTGCTGGCGATCATGGACAACTGGGAAGGCGCAAAGTCCCGCGATATGGTCAGCCGACTGCGCAATCAACTTGACCAAATACCTGGTGCACGAATTAAGCTGTTATTGTTCCAAAACGGCGCACCAATCAACGCCCCTGTAGAATTTCGCGCCTATGGACCTGATCAGGATGAACTAAAGCGCGTGGCTGCAAGCATGGAGCAAGTTCTACGCGAAACACCTGGCACCAGAGACGTCAATAATCCCGTGGCGTTCGACAAGGTCGATCTCGATATCCGAGTGAACGATGCCAAAGCCGCACTGCTTGATGTCCCGGCAGGCGCGGCGCGGCGGGCGATACGGCTTGCATTGAGTGGCGAGCGTGCGGGAACTTACCGGGATGCCGAAGGTGATAGCTACCCGGTCGTAGTGCGCCTGCCGTTTTCGGAAACGCAGCCCATTTCTGCGTTGGAATCAATTTACGTCTCAAACCGCGGCGGACAGGCTGTCCAATTGGCCGAAATTTCAGACCCGACGCTGGAATCAACACCCGCTGCGATTTACCGATATAATTTGCAACGCAATGTGAGCGTTACGGCGCAAATTATGGACGGAGTCGTTGTCTCCAAAGTTAACCTTGATGCACAGAAAAAAATGGATGGCATCCCGCTTAAGCCCGGCTACTCGATTGCAGTTGGTGGGGAGGCCGAAAAAATCAATGATACTTTTGCAGGTTTCGGCCCAGTTGTGATGGTGGCATTATTCAGCATCTTTGCAATCCTCGTCGCCGAGTTTGGCCGATTTAAAGAGGCGCTGGTCGTGGCGGGGGTCATACCTTTGGGCACTTTTGGCGGCCTCATCGCTCTGCTTGCGACGGGCAATAACCTGTCCTTCCTTGCGATTATCGGTTTTATCGCGCTCATCGGAATTGAGATAAAAAACTCAATCCTCCTCGTGGATTTCACGACGCAGTTGCGGGATCGCGGTTATGCATTGCGCGAGGCAATTGAAAAGGCGGGCGAAGTGCGGTTCCTTCCTGTGCTTCTGACCTCCATTACTGCGATTGGCGGACTGATGCCGCTCGCGCTTTTTGGCGGTAGTCTCTATTCACCGCTGGCGATTGTGCTGATTGGGGGGTTGATTTCCTCCACTTTGCTATCACGTATTGTCACGCCAGCCATGTATCTGCTGGTGGTGCGCGGAGATGCGGCGACGGCCGAAAAATCTGCTCAAATTCAAGGATAAGCACATGCCACAACAAGAGGCCATTTTTGCAGGAGGCTGTTTCTGGTGTACCGAAGCTGTTTTCGGTCAGTTAAACGGCGTCAGCAGCGTCGAAAGCGGCTACATCGGGGGGCAAACTGTCGATCCGACCTATAAGGACGTGTGTGGCGGTCGTACGGGGCATGCCGAAGCCATCCGCATCGCATTTGATGCCGAAATCATCAGCTACGCCGATTTACTCGAGATATTTTTTGCGACCCATGATCCAACGCAGCTGAACCGGCAGGGCAACGACGTTGGCACGCAATATCGCTCCGCAATATTCCCACTCAATGACGAACAGAAGGCCGATGCCGAAGCTGGTATCCTGAATGCCGCGACTGACTGGCCAGCGCCGATTGTGACATCGATTGAGGGTCCGGCAACCTGGTATCCTGCAGAGGATTATCATCAGGAATATTGGGAAGGCGAAGGGCAGCGAAACCCCTATTGCCTTGCCGTCATTCCACCCAAGTTGGCGAAACTGAAAAAAGGATTTGCCGAACGGCTCGCCAAGTCGGGATAGACAATGCGGTTTCGTGCGTTAAGCAGGCATGATGATTCACAAACCTGTTCGTAAGGCTGTCTTTCCTGTCGCTGGTCTGGGAACCCGTTTCCTGCCAGCGACAAAAGCCATTCCAAAAGAGATGCTGCCGATCATCGACAGCCCCCTCATCCAATATGCGGTCGATGAAGCACGCGAGGCGGGCATCGAACAAATGATCTTCGTCACAGGACGCGGCAAAAGCGCGATTGAGGACCATTTTGATATCGCTTTTGAGCTTGAGTACACGCTGAACGCGCGCGGCAAGGACGCGTCGGTCTTGGCGAATTCACGGCTCACCCCCGGAAACTGCGTCTATGTCCGGCAACAAGAGCCGCTTGGGCTTGGGCACGCCATCTGGTGCGCGCGGGACATTATCGGCGACGAGCCATTTGCGATATTCCTTGCCGACGAGTTTATGCATGGCTCTCCGGGTTGCATGAAGCAGATGGTGGATGCCTATCAAGCGATTGGCGGTAACATCATCAGCGTTCTTGAAGTGCCACGCGACGCAGTATCTAGCTACGGCGTTATCGCGCCGGGCGCAGCGAACGGCGCTGTGACTGAGGTGTTGGGCCTTGTGGAAAAACCAAGGGTTGAAGATGCCCCATCGAACCTCATCGTGTCAGGCCGCTACATCCTTCAACCCGAAGTCATGCATATCCTTGAGGGCCAAGAAAAAGGCGCTGGTGGTGAAATTCAGCTGACGGATGCTATGGCGCAGATGATTGGCAAGCAGCCATTCAATGCGGTGACATTTGATGGCAACCGTTATGATTGCGGGTCAAAGGTTGGTTATATCGAGGCGAATCTTGCCCTTGCGCTTCAACGGCCAGATATGGCCGACCAAGTGCGCGCAATTGCGGTCAATTTGCTGAAATAGCTGTCGCAGAGAGGACATAATTTGGCGCGTAATACAAAATTGGTCTTGGCTTTTATGCCAGTGATGTTGTTGTTGCAGGGATGCGTGGCGTCTTTGGTTGGTGACGTCATTACTGCCCCTGTAAAAATTGTGTCGAAAACTGCTGACGTCCTCACAACGAGCCAGTCTGAGTCGGATGAAAAGCGCGGCCGCGAACTGCGGAAGCGCGAGGAAAATCTCGGCAAACTTGCCCGGCAGCGCGATAAAGCGGGCGAACGCTGTGCAGATGGGGACGAAGATTCGTGTGAGAAGGCGGCGGAGATCAGCAAACAAATCGCTGACGAGCAAGATCGCCCCATATAATTCCGCGCTATCTGCGAAATGACTCAGAACATCGACTAACGACCCAATCGAGCGTGAGTAGGGCACCTTGTCGATTGAGAGGCTCGTTGGTCGAACGCCGCTTCCGCCAAACCCTGTCCCGACGCTAAACGGTAAACACACCGCAGAGCAATGATAGCGCGCGGGTCGTTCGGGAGGTTTCATGTCTTGTTTGAATTTTCGGCTAGCTCTGCTGGCAACAGCGGCGGCTGCCTTGGCTATGCCCCAGATCGCTTTTGCAAAAGATGACGCCGCTGAGGTCGAACAGCCATCGATGAAAAAAGGGGAACGGCAATTTACGCCTGACTTTTTTGCACCTTACGCCCCTGTCACGGCACTTGATATGGTAAAACGGATACCCGGATTTTCGATTAATGCCGGGGACGGGCGTCGCGGCTTTGGTGAAAACGCGGGCAATGTACTGGTTGACGGTGACCGCCCGTCCACCAAGTCCGACGATATCACCACTATCCTGTCACGAATACCGGCCAGTCAAGTTGAGTATATCACGCTGTCGGAACAGGCTGGTGCGGACACCGAAGCGCCAGGGCAAGGACAAGTGGTCAACATCGTCCGCAAACGGTCCGCGAAGGTCAATGGCACCTATGAGGGGACTATTGTTGCAGGGACGCGTTATGGCTTTCAACCATCGGTCAACGCGTCGGCGACATTGCGCCGGGGCGAAACCAGCTACGAACTGAACCTGTCTTCATATTCTGAGCGCGTTTACGGATTTGGTCCGGAAGATTTCAGTACCCCCGCAGCAGAGCTCGTCGAACGTCGATTTTATACCGGGAAAGGCGGGTATGACCAAGTGGCGCTTGGAGGAGCCGTCAAAACCAAAATTGGCGGAACCAAGCTCAATATCAACGGACAAGTGCGCTGGAGCGACGGGTTTGATATCCGTAACGCCGATTATTTCAATAGGGCGGGAGCCATCACGGGGGCTGAATTGTTGTTGCGAGGTGGACCGGTCAGCGACATAAATTATGAACTTGGCGGGGATGTTGAATTTTCGGTCTTGCCCAAGACAAGCACCAAAATAGTAACGCTTTACCGGTCAGCGCAGGAGAGCAATGACAGCAGCATTCAAATTGCCCGCATCGGGCAGCCAGTGACCCTGTTCGAAACGCGCAGCCGAAACAAGCCGACAGAAGCGGTGGTTCGCATCCAGAATGATTGGAACGGCATTGCCCGGCACGCTATCCAATTTGGCGCTGAGGTCGCTTATAATCGGTTGGACGCCCGCTTTAGTGTTACAAACTCGGTTGCCGGGGCTGTGACCAATTTTCCGGCATCGAATGTGTTGGTCGAAGAGACGCGATTTGAACCTTTCGTCAGCGACGTCTGGGCGCTTAGCCCGTCGTGGAAGGTTGAAGCCGGCGCAATCGCAGAGTTCTCCAAATTGACGTTGGCTGGAGACAGCACAGCGGCACGAAGCTTTAGTTTTATCAAACCACGGGCAATCGCGACATGGACTATCGACCCGCAAACGACATTAGAGCTGCGCGCAGAACGTCAGGTGGCGCAGCTAAACTTCAATGATTTCGCGACGTCGGTTGATGTGACCGTCGGCAACCAAGTCGATGCAGGAAATGCCGATCTTGTGCCGGAAAAGACGACCACGCTGTCGGCGCTTGTCCGTCATAAGTTTCTGGAGCGTGGCAGTATCCAATTTCGTGGCGATTACCAAAAAGTGACCGATACCCAGGACTTGGTGCCTGTCACGCTGCGCGATGCCAACGGAAATATCACCGCGCAGTTCGATGGCACTGGCAATATTGGCAAAAGCACCAGATGGAATGGCGAGCTGGAAATCACACTGCCTTTAGACTGGCTGACGAAGAATGTGGGCTTCACAGGCATGGAAGCGCGCTACATCGGTCATTACCATGGAAGCCGCGTAACTGACCCTGTCACGGGCGTCAACAGGCGCATGTCGAACCGGCCATTATGGCATCAGCAATGGGATATCCGCTACGACGTCGCGGATTTGGGGCTCGTCTATGGGGCATCTTTTAGCGTCCAACAGGCCAACTACGCATATTTCCTGAACGAGCTGCGCCGCCAACGCGATGGAACGCGGACAACATTGTTCATCGAATACAGCAAATTCAAATTTGGTACGATCCGGTTTCAGGTAACGGACTTGCCTGGCTTTGAAAGAGACCGTTTCATCTACAGCGGAACGCGTGCCTCGAACACGCTGGCACAGATTATAAATCGGGAACGGAGACTCGATCCGCTCTTGCAGCTGACTTTGTCAGGGAAATTCTGATCGACCTCTAGGCACATTTCCCTAACAAGAAGCCCGCCGGAATTGCGTCCAGCGGGCTTTTGTTTTCAACGTGAGAAGCAGATTATGAGTCTTCGTTGGTATCCATGACATCATCGATTGCCGGGTCTTCCGTAGTCAAATCATCCGAAATGACCTTGGCCAACACATCATCGCCAATTGCCGCTTCTGGACCCTGAGCCAATTCGGCAGCATGCTCTTCAGCCGCTGTCTCCGGGGCAATCAGGCTTTCCTGAAGCTTCTTGTAGCTGGCACGAAGCGCAACATCGCGGCTCGTTGCTGCAATCCGCATACGGTTCATGGCAGAGCCAGTACCCGCTGGAATGAGGCGACCCACGATCACGTTTTCCTTCAGTCCGGTCAAAATGTCCTTCTTACCTTCCACAGCGGCCTGCGTGAGGACGCGTGTGGTTTCCTGGAAGGATGCAGCCGAGATGAACGAACGCGTCTGCAACGATGCCTTGGTGATGCCGAGCAATACGGGGTTACCCGTTGCCGGCGCCTGACCCTTGGTCAATTTGGAGTTGATCGCGTCCATTTCTTCGCGGTCGACCTGTTCGCCCGGAAGCAACGTGGTGTCGCCACCAAAGGTGATCTCAACCTTTTGCAACATCTGACGAACGATCGTTTCGATGTGCTTATCGTTGATCTTCACGCCCTGCAGACGATACACTTCCTGAATTTCTGCGACCAGATATTCAGCCAGCGCCTCAATGCCCATGACTTCGAGGATGTCATGCGGGTTCGGCGAACCAGCAATCAGGTTATCGCCCTTGCGGACGAAATCGCCTTCCTGAACGTCGAGGACCTTGGACTTCTGGATCAGATACTCGATACGATCGCCTTCTTCCGGCACAATCGCGATCTTGCGCTTTGCCTTGTAATCACGGACGAACTCAACGCGGCCCGAGATCTTGGCGATGATCGCATTGTCCTTTGGAATGCGTGCTTCGAACAATTCGGCAACGCGTGGCAGACCACCGGTAATGTCGCGAGTCTTGGCAGACTCACGGGTCACACGGGCCAGAACGTCACCGGCCTGAACCGTTGCACCATCTTCAACCGAAAGCATTGTGCCAACGCCGAGAAGATATCGCGCAGCTTCGCCGCTATCATCGTCCAGCAGCGTAATGCGTGGGCGAAGATCTTCCTTCTTGGTGCGGCTTCCTGCACGGTCTTCGATAACGACGCGCTGGGCGATACCTGTTGCTTCGTCGGTTTGTTCGGTCAGCGTCTTGCCGTCGATCAGGTCCTGATACTTCACAATACCCGACTTTTCGGTGATGATCGGCATGGTGAATGGATCCCATTCGGCCAAGCGGTCACCAACGCTGACTTCAGCGCCATCAGGGAATGCCAGCGTCGCACCATAAGGCAGACGGTGGATTTCCATTTCACGGCCATCCTTGTCGACGATGATCAATTCACCGTTACGTGCCATTGCCAAACGCTTCTTACGCTTGTCGACGATGCTTGGCAGATCGCGATACATGACCTTACCCGATGCAGTTGCATCAAGGTTGGACTGCTCGTTCAACTGCGCTGCACCACCGATGTGAAACGTACGCATGGTCAACTGTGTGCCAGGCTCACCGATGGACTGGGCAGCGATAACGCCGACAGCTTCACCGATATTCACAGGCGTTCCGCGCGCAAGGTCACGGCCGTAGCATGTACCACAAACGCCGACCTTAGATTCGCACACCAGTGGCGAGCGAATCTTCAGAGCCTGAAGTCCGGTTTCTTCCATCGCTACAACCATTGGCTCGTCCAGCAGGGTTCCCGATGGGATCAATACCTTGCCGTCAAGACCGATGATGTCTTCCGCCGTGGTACGTCCAAGGACACGTTCACCGAGCGAGGCAATGGTCGAACCACCCTGAACGATTGAGCGCATTTCCAGAGCGCGCTCTGTTCCGCAATCGACTTCAACGATGGTGCAATCCTGCGATACGTCCACCAGACGGCGAGTCAGATAACCCGAGTTCGCTGTCTTCAGTGCAGTATCGGCCAGACCCTTACGGGCACCGTGGGTCGAGTTGAAATACTCGAGAACGGTCAGACCTTCCTTAAAGTTCGAAATGATCGGCGTTTCGATGATTTCGCCC
>NZ_JBKJMB010000051.1:0-1649 GCF_046596595.1 Sphingorhabdus sp. | reverse complement strand
ATCGACAGCGATGATCCGCTTGAGGCCGGACTGGAAATCTTCGCGCAACCGCCGGGCAAGAAACTGCAATCGCTGACCTTGCTGTCAGGCGGGGAGCAAGCTTTGACTGCAGTGGCGCTTATCTTCGGGCTCTTCCTCACCAATCCGGCGCCCATTTGCGTCCTTGATGAAGTCGACGCGCCGCTTGATGATGCCAATATCGAACGCTTTTGCGACTTGCTCGATGTCATGACGCGCGAGACCGATACGCGGTATTTAATTGTGACGCACAACGCGGTGACGATGAGCCGCATGCATCGCTTATTTGGCGTCACCATGGTTGAACAGGGTATTAGCCGACTGGTATCGGTTGACCTTGGTGGTGCAGAGCAATTACTGGCCGCCGAATGACTTTACATGGCCCCATCACGAACAGCTTCATCTCGCAACGGCTTCGGCTGAATTATGTCGATTGGGGAAACCCCGACGCGCCGCCATTGCTTTTGGTGCATGGCGGGCGCGACCATGCGCGCAGCTGGGATTGGGTTGCCGAGGAATTGCGTCACGACTGGCACATTATTGCGCCCGACTTACGCGGTCACGGCGACAGCGCATGGTCGCCAGACGGCAGCTATGAAATGTCCACTTTTGTTTACGACTTGGCCCAATTGATCCATCAATTGAACCTCGCCCCGGTCAGCATCATCGCGCATTCCATGGGCGGCAATATCGCAACGCGCTATGCAGGGATTTACCCGGAAAATGTACGCAAGATGGTCAATATCGAAGGGCTTGGCATGTCACCCAAGATGCAGGCCGAACGCGACGCCATTGGCATACAGAAGCGGTTCCGGCAATGGATCGAGGACAAGCGCAACGCGGCAGGCCGCACGCCCAAACGCTACCCCAATATCGAAGCCGCATATGAGCGGATGAAGACGGAAAACAGCTATCTGACCGACGAGCAAGCGCGTCACCTGACCGTCCATGGCATTAGCCGGAACGAAGACGGCAGCTGGAGCTGGAAGTTCGACAATTACCTCAACATCTGGGCTATTTTCGACATGCCCCGCGAGGATCTGATGGCGATATGGCAGTCGATAACCTGTCCGATGTTGTTGATGTACGGCGCCAACAGCTGGGCATCCAACCCCGAAAAAGATGGCCGCATCGCACATTTTCCAACGGCATCAGTGATTGAATATGAAAATGCCGGGCATTGGTTGCACCATGACCAGTTTGACCGATTCATGGCTGACGTGAAGGCGTTTCTCTAACCAATCATCGCGCGCAACGCGGCGATACTGTCCGCTTCATCCGCTGGCTTGTCGCGCCGAAGCCGCGAAATTCGCGGGAAGCGCATAGCGATGCCCGATTTGTGCCTTTTCGATTCGTGCACCGCATCAAACGCGACCTCAAGCACCAGAGTCTTTTCCACCTCACGCACCGGGCCAAAGCGCGCGACGGTATTAGTGCGCACAAAGCGGTCGAGCCATTTTAACTCTTCGTCGCTGAACCCGGAATAGGCTTTGCCGACAGGCAGCAAATTGCCATCGGGGGTCCAGCATCCAAACGTGTAGTCCGAATAATAAGACGAGCGTTTGCCACTGCCGCGCTGTGCATACATCATGACACAATCGGCCACGAGCGGTTCGCGTTTCCATTTATAC
>NZ_JBKJMB010000009.1:0-12996 GCF_046596595.1 Sphingorhabdus sp. | reverse complement strand
GCCATATATGATATGGACAAGACCGTCACGCGACGCGCCACGTATAATGGGTTCCTCCTGCATATGGCTTTTAACAAGTCACCGTGGAGATTGTTCCTTTCACCGCTCCTGCCGCTTGGTCTTGTATTGTACGCAATAAAAATTTGGGACCGTGCGCGGTTGAAGCAGTTCGCGCAGGTTTTGCTGATCGGCAGACGCGTTCCAAAGGCAAGATTTGCCAAATATGTCGAAAGCCATGCTGATCTTGTAGTCGGCAAAAACGTATACCCACAATTGTTGGCACGCGTGGCCGAGGAAAAGGCGGCGGGCTATCGCCACATAATGGCGACCGCTTCCTATCGGTTATATGTCGAGGCGATTGCCCATCGGCTTGGCTTTGACGACGTCATTGCGACGGATCTTTCCACCGACAGCACTGGTCATGTGCTCGCGCGGATCGACGGGCATAACTGCTATGATGCGGCCAAGCTGGAGCTTGTGAAAGTGTGGATGGACAAAAACGGCATTGACCGCGACAGTTGCCACATCCGCGCCTATTCTGACCATGTGTCTGACGCGCCGTTGCTCAGCTTCGCAGACGAAGCCTTTGCTACAAATCCCCATGGCCCGCTTGCCGCGCTGGCGGCAAGCAAAGGCTGGTCAATTCTCGACTGGCGTGTGGCTTAAACCTGAGCCAGCGCCTGTTCAAAGTCTGCAATGAGGTCATCCGGGTCTTCAATGCCAATTGAAATGCGCACCAGATTGTCCGTAATCCCCAGCGCATCCTTGCGCTCCTGAGGCACAGATAAATGCGTCATGGCTGCCGGATGGCTTGCCAGTGTTTCAGTACCACCAAGGCTTACCGCGAGCTTTGCGATTTTCAGTGCGTCGAGAAATTTGAAGCTTTCCGCCTCTCCGCCCTTAATGAACACCGAAAACGTCGATCCAGCGCCGCTGCAATGGCGGTCAAAGATGTCCTGCTGGCGTGGGTCATCAATCATGCCCAAATAGCCAAGTCCCTCAACCTTTGGGTGCGCCTTGAGATAGGCACACACCTTGGCAGCATTTTCCCCAGCACGCGTCATCCGAAGCTCAAGCGTTTCCAAACTGCGCAGCAACATCCACGCCGTGTTTGGATCACAAATGGTTCCAATGACATTTCGCATTGGCCGCATGATATTGATGAGCGCCTGATTACCCGAAACGCCGCCGGCGACGAGGTCGGAATGCCCACCTGCATATTTGGTGAGGCTGTACACGACCAGCTCAGCGCCTTGTTTGATCGGCTGCTGCCACAATGGCCCCAAAAACGTATTGTCGATAGCAATGGCTGGTTTCTGGTCTCCCGGAAACGCCGCGTCACGCGCCGCGCGAACGGCTTCAACGTCAACCAAGGCATTTGTCGGATTGGCAGGGCTTTCCAGATACACCAGCGCGACTTTGCCGCCCTTTTCCTCTGCCATAGCTTTTGCGCGGTCAATGATCGCATCAATTTCCTCACGGGTAGCTCCCGCCGGAAAGTCAACAAATCCTACGCCGAAGCGCGACAATATGCGTGCAATCAGGGTTTCGGTTGCGGCATATAATGGCCCTGAATGCACGATGACATCGTTTTGGCCAACCAGTGCCAGCAGCATGGTGGCAATTGCTGACATCCCGCTGGAAAAAACAAGACTGTCATCTGCCTCGTCCCAAACCGCCAAACGATCTTCCAAGATTTCCTGATTTGGGCCATTGAATCGTCCGTAAACGAGGCCATCTGCGGGCCCTTCGCGTTTGCCGGTTATATGTTCAAAAAACTTCTTGCCAGCTGCGGCGCTTTCAAAGGCAAAAGTCGATGTCAGGAAAATGGGTGGTTTCAACGACCCTTCGGACAAGGTGGCATCGTAGCCGTGGCCCATCATCAACGTCGATGGTTTCAGCTTTCTGCCGCCAATCGTTTCAATGTCGGCTTTCGGTTTACGGCGGGCAATCGGGGTAGCGGCAGGTGGGGTATTATCATCGTTCATGGGAATCTCCTGATCCCCGAAGCATAACATTATTCGTTTCAATTGAAACTAAATTACATGGCCATCAGCTTGCCAACGACCCACACGGCCCCGACAATCAGGGGAATTCCCGCCAGATCAAGGAAAAAACCCGCCTTTACCATCTTGGGCAAGGCAATATGCCCGGTTGCCCAGGCGATCGCATTTGGCCCGGTTCCTGAAGGCATCATAAAGCCCCAGCTTGCCGCCATTGATGCAGCCATCGCCATCAGCCAGGGGTCGGCGCCCGTTGCCGCAACGAGGCCAGCTACAACGGGCAAGACGCCGCTGGCGGTCGCTACATTGCTGGCAAATTCTGTAATCAGAATGACCAGTGCAGTCAGTGCAAGTGCGATGACGACGGGATGGACAACAGACAGTGGTTCAAGTGCCTCGCCAAGCCACGCAGCGAGCCCGGATTGCGTGATGCCGGCAGCAAGGGCCAAGCCACCCCCGAACATCATAATGACGCCCCACGGCGCTCTATCGGCCTCTTGCCATGTCAGCAACGGGCGGCCGGTGCCGTCGGGTATCAGGAAGAGCAGCAACGACCCTGCAATGGCGATGCTGCCATCGGTAATGCCACCCTTTGGCAGCAGCGGCTCCAACAAGGGTTGCGCAATCCAGGTGCCAATGACGAGCAGGAATATCGGCACCAGCCGCTTTTCGGCAATCGACAGCGGGCGCGCCTTGCCAATCGAGGCGCGTGCCGCATCAACGTCAAAACTGCCAGCGGTGACGTTCTGCACGCGCATCAGGATTAACGCGCACAACGGTACGCCGATGATGACAACGGGCAGTCCGTAAAGCATCCATGTCAGAAAGCTTATCTGGATGCCCAATTGTTTTTCCACCAGACCTGCAGCAATGGCGTTGGTCGGTGATCCGACGAGCGTACCTAGGCCACCAATCGACGCGGCGAAAGCCACGCCCATGATGAGCGCCCCAGCGAGCCCATCGGTCTCCCCTGGCTTCGTACCGCCCGCAGCGAGCACGGCAACGGCAATCGGCACCATGATGAGCGCAATGGACGTATTGGACATGACCATGCTGAGCAATGCCGTAGAACCCATGAAAGCGATCATCAGGCCAGTGACGCTGTGCCCTGACTTGCCCAAAATCGCGAGCGCGACCCTCCTGTGCATCCCGGTGCGTTCGATGGTGAGCGCCAAAAACGCGCCGCCAAGGATGAGAAAAAGCGTTGGGGAGTAATATTCTTTGGCGACATCCTGCGCGGTCATAATATTCATCAGCGGGAGCGCAAGAAACGGTAATAATGCGGTGACGGTCAACGGGAGAGCCTGCGTCATCCACCAAGTTGCCATTAATATGGTGAGCGCAGCCACGCGCCATGCTGTCACCTCCATTCCGGCTGGGGCGGGGACGCTCAACATGACCACAAAGACGATCAGACCGCCCCAGAAGCCAATACGTTCTGGCTTCATGGACGAAGGCCAATCAGAGACATTTCACCCCCATATCCAGGTTCCCCAAGGTGGCAACTGCGCCGGTAACTGAAAAATCGTTCCGGCTGGCTATAGGTGTCTTCGCCTAAGCACACGACGGTGGTGATGCCCGCTGCAGCAAGACGGCCCGCCACATACCCTTCAATATCAAATTGATAATGCCCTGCCTTTCCGTCTCGAAAGAAACGGGCATTTTCAGGATTAGCCTCGGCAAAACGTCCAAAGAAGGTGGCGTCAACTTCATAACTTCTTTGTGCTATACACGGACCGATGGCGCAGGTTATTCGGTCTCGCTGCGCGCCCAATGCCTCCATCGCAGCAATTGTATTTTCATTGACGCCCGTGAAAGCACCCTTCCAACCCGAATGCGCAGCACCGATCACGCCTGCGTCTTTGTCTGCAAATAACACGGGTACACAATCTGCGGTTTGAACCGCGAGGAGGATGTTGGGCCTGTCGGTAACCAATGCATCTGCTTTGGGAGGGTTATATTGATCGATAGGTCCAGTTACCGTGACAACATCAGGCGAATGCACTTGGTACACGCGTGCCAGCGCCGCTCCGGGCATGATAGCGGCAACCGCGCGGCGGCGGTTTTCGATCACATTATCCCGAAGGTCATCTGATCCAAGACTGCAATTCAATCCTGCATATATGCCAGTCGATACCCCGCCGATCCGGCCAAGAAAACCATGCGCGACGCTGCTCAACGCGCTTGACCGGACAACTTCAACTTCCATGCCGCTGCTTCCTCCCTACAGTCCTATTCGCAACTGCCGCGCTTGACTGCAAGCCGTTAGATTGCGAACCGGTGTTCATGCAGCGACATATGTTTATATTTGGAATGGGATATACCGCCAGCCGCCTTGCCGACAGCTTACGGGAGCAAGGCTGGCTTGTCACAGGCACAAGGCGGATGAGCGGCGGCGACGCCGTGGCGTTTGACGACGAGGTTGCGGTCAGGACCGCGCTGGAATACGCAACACACATCCTGTCGAGTGTGCCGCCGCTGGCCGAGGGCGGCGATACGGTTCTTCAGACATATGGTTCGGCTATTGTGGCGAGCGGTAGCTCGTGGGTCGGCTATTTATCCTCTACGGGTGTATACGGCGATGCAGGCGGTGCGTGGGTCGACGAAAGTGCGCCGATCGGGGAGGGACGCCGAACTGCGCGTGCCGATGCTGACCTTGCGTGGCAGGCGCTTGGACATGACATGCGAGTCTTTCGTTTGCCCGGCATTTACGGCCCTGGCCGATCTGCGTTGGATCGGGTCCAGGACGGCAAGGCGCACCGGATCGATATACCCGGACAAATCTTTAGCAGAATCCATGTCGACGATATTGTAGGCGCAGTCATTGCGTCGCTCGATGGCCCCGCGGGCATCTATAATATAGCGGATGACTTACCGGCATCGCAAAATGATGTCATCGAATATGCCTGTAACCTGCTTGGCCAGAAATGGCCGCCTTTGCTGTCACTCGAGGAGGCGGCGCTTTCCCCCATGGCCCGGGGATTTTATGCCGAAAACCGGCGTATTGCGAACGGCAAAGCGAAGCGGCTTCTTGCGTGGCAACCCCGGTTTGCCAACTATCGTCAGGGACTGCAGACACTGCTTGGCGACGATCGCGGGTAGGAACAGGCAAAAAAGGGAACAATAATGCGGGCGTGTCATTTTATTGCCTGATATTTTTCAAATCAGAATTTATGGAGACACGTTTTGACCTCGATTGCAGCAGACCGTTTAGGAACGGCAAAGTCGCCGTCTTTATTGCTCGCGGTTACAGAATTTGCCCGCGCCTCACTGGATATTGCTTCACTACCATTTGCCGCACCATTGCTGTTGCAAGCGCCAAAGGGTGATGGTCATCCCGTTTTGCTATTGCCCGGGTTCATGGCAGGTGAGGGGACAATGAAGCCGCTGTACAAGTTTTTAAAGCGGTTAGGATACGCCCCATATCAATGGGACCTGGGACGTAACCTTGGACAAAAGGCGATTGGCTCGGAAGGTGAGAAAATGGTTGCGCGGCTGGATGAAATATACGCCGCAACCGGACGTAAGGTCACGCTGATCGGTTGGTCGCTGGGTGGATCATTTGCGCGGATGCTGTCACGTCGCCGTCCCGAAATCGTTCGCCAGGTCATTTCGCTCGGAGCGCCAATTAAGGGTTCACCCAAAGCCACCAATGCCTGGATGGCTTTTCAGATGATTACTGGCCAGAAAATCAACGGACCGCAAATGAAGGCCCAAGTTGCCGAGGGGCATTTGATTCCGCCTGTTCCGGCGACCGCGATATTCTCGCGCAACGACGGCATCGTTGCATGGCGCAACGCGCGCGAGCCCGAAGCTACGACAACCGATAACATCGAAGTTCGTGGCAGCCACTGCGGGCTTGGTGTAAACCCTGCAGTCTGGTGGGCAATCGCGGACCGGCTGGCCCTGCCCGAAGATGGATGGAAGCGGTTTGACCGGTCGGGTAGCAAGGGCTTCGCTTACCCATCGTCAGGCCACTAAGCCTTGCGCGCTTGCATCGCAACGACCAGGCCAATCATCGCCAGGCCGCCCCCGGCAAGTGCAAGCGGTGACCATATATAGCCTTCAAAGATAGTCGAAAGGACCATCGCTACAACGGGTATGACAACGCCAGTGTAGGCCGCCTTGCCCGGCCCGATGTCGCGGATGAGCCGAAAATAAAGCGGAAACGTTACGACCGAACCGATGATGCTGAGATATAGCACGCCGCCGATATAGCCCAGGCGTGTGTCAATGACGGGCGGGCCATCCGTAATGAATGCGAACAGCGCATTGGCCAAGCTGCCCCAAAGCATCGACCAAGCCAATATCGTGAGGGTCGGGTATCGCGCAATTTTCGGCGTGACCTGAAGCACGTTTGATACGGACGCCGTGCACACCGAACACAAGGCCAGCGACAGGCCAAGCAAAACCTCAGCCCCGCCAACAGGCGCGGCGCGATATTCTTGAAGCATCAACAGCGCAACGCCAAAGGATGCAATTGCTGAACCCAGCATAAATGCCCCGCCAATTTGCCGCCCCAACCAATATTTGGCGAGCAAGGCATTGGGCACAATCAACAGCGCAAACATGACTGCGACTAATCCGGAGGTAATGTGATGTTCAGCAGCATAAACGAAGTTGAAGTTCATCGAAAATTGCAACAGTCCAAGTAGCATCGTCCAACCGACCATCTGCCGGTCGATTTTGAGCGGTTGGCGCATAGCGACGGCCAAGAGGATCATACCCGCGGCCGCCACAATGAAGCGGTATGCCACAGACCAGCTTGAGGGCACCGAGCCGAGTTGATCGCGGATCACCAGCCAAGTCGAACCCCAGATGAGGGACACCACAACAAAGGGTATCCATACCCGTGGAGCCATAAATCCTGGCTCCACATTTTCTCCCGCCTCGGTGGTACTCATAAGGAGGTAATGGCGTGAGCAAGCGGCGTTACATCAGCCTCTGTGTGCTGCCAACTTGTGACCAGCCGCGCCGCGCCCCAAGTTTCGTCCAAAACGCCCCAGTCGTAAAAATCAAAGCCTTGTGCACGCAAGGCAGAGGCTTCGGCAGGCGTAAGCCGCAGGAACAGTTCGTTGGCTTGAACCGGGTATAGCAACCTGCCAGCAGCGGCCTGCGCAATAACCTGCGCCGCGGCATTGGCAGAGCGCGCATTTTGCAGCCACAAATCACCTTCAAGCATCGCCAAAAGTTGCGCCGCAAGAAAGCGGCCTTTTGACTGCAAATGTCCGGCGCGCTTGCGCCGATATCGCGCCGCATCAGCCAATGCTGGGTCGAAATATATTAAGGCCTCTGCACCCATTCCGCCGTTTTTGACGAAACCGAAGCTCAGGATATCAACCCCGGCGTTGACGGTAACATCGGCCGGGCCGCAGTCCAAGGTCGCGACCGCGTTAGCAAAACGCGCGCCGTCCATGTGCAGGCCAAGTTTACGCTCGCGGCACAATGCGCCGAGCGCAGCCACTTCAGCTGGCGTGTATACCAGCCCATATTCGGTTGCGTTGGTAATAGACAAGGCCGCAGCCTGAACCTGATGCACATCGTTGCGGATAGCGTTCAAGCAATTTTCGACCGTTGCAGGTGACACTTTCGCGCCGTCGCCTTCGATAAGCATCAGTTTTGCACCAGCGGTATAGAAACCCGGCGCGCCGCATTCGTCGACTTCGATATGCGCTTCACGATGGCAGATTACGCCCTGATGCGGTTGAACCAGTGAAGCTAAAGCCAGGCAGTTGGCACTGGTACCCGTTGCCACCCATAATACCGCGACATCGCGGCCAAACAGTTCGGAGAATTTGGCGTCCAACCGCGCGCTCCATTGGTCACCGTCATAAGCGGTGTCGATGTGGTTGGCATCGGCCATGGCTTGCATGACGGCTGGGTGCACTGGAGCGGCATTGTCAGAGAAGAAACGCATGGCTAGCCGCATGGCGGGAAACCGTATCCGGCGTCAAGTGGTTAGGGGTTTTGGAATTGGCAACGACGCGTGTCACGCCCAGTTGGAGATGTTCCCGAATCACAAAAGTGCGACGATGAAACAAGTTGAGGCTGAGGGTGTCGTTGCTAGATAACATCATGTCGCTCTCCCTGCACCTGAATCAAGAACCTGACGGATTTTCTGTGCCAGTTGCTCGGGAGTAAATGGCTTGGATAAAAGTACAACGCCCCGGTCCACCATACCGTCATGAAATGTCGTATCGCGGGTGTAACCCGCCGTAAATAATATGGGCAGGTTGGGATCGTGCTCGCGCGCCATGTCAGCCAGTTCGCGCCCGTTAATGCCCGGCATGACGATGTCGGTGAACAGCATGCCGATGTCACTGCGCTTGGCCATCCAATCCAGTGCTTCGTCACCACTTGCTGCCTCAAGCACAGTGTAGCCGGGCTCCCGCAAACTTTCGGCGGACATTTGCCGGACATGGAATTCGTCATCGACGACGAGAATAACTTCACTTGTTGACCCAGTCGGTGCTTCGAGAGTCATTGACGTATTGGAGGGCAATGCTTGCGGCCCATCATAACGCGGCAGGGCTATCTCTACAGTGACGCCCTCGCCCAATTGGGAGTCAATTGCGACATAGCCGCCGGTCTGGCGGACGAAGCCATCAACTTGGGCCAACCCCAGACCAGTACCTTTTGCAACGCTTTTGGTGGTGAAAAACGGTTCAAAGGCCCGCGCGAGTACTTCAGGAGACATTCCGGGACCAGAATCGGATATGGACAGAATGACATGGTCTTCTTTGCCGCCAGCAACATTGTGAGCGGGGCAGTTACGCGTTTCTATTTGCCGTTCCGTTACAAGAGGGGGCGTACCAACATATCGTAAAGGAATATCCAGCTCTTATCGGCTAAAAACTGCGCCTGACCCAATGCATCGTAAACTACGAGGGCAATAGTACCCTTTGGACGCGGCAGTTGCGCTGTTCGACCTTTTTGCGCTTCAAATTATTACCGAGCGCACATAAAAAAAGGGGAGCGTCAGCCCCCCTTTTTCCGTAAGTTACAATCCATTAACCGTTGCTGCCGGCACCGCGACCGCCACCGAAAAGCCATTCCCAAAAACCTTCTGTCTGGCGTTCGACTTGCTTAGCTTTCTCAAGCGCTTTCATGTCGTGTCTCCATTAAACCGTGGCCTGCTTGACCAAGTTCACAATATAATGGAAAATTAACCATGTTCAACAACTGTTTGTTAACCAAACTTTTTGTCGCTTACCTCCAGATAAGTTTTGGAAAAGTTATTTAAATTTATAGGGATAGAGATTATCTTGCCTCTACCGCGTACGCAGCCATGACGCCCCAGTGCAGCCAAAACGTCGCGGTCGTCGATACCATCTGCAGTGGTTAAGGTGTGACTTGCACTAGCGATTCGCAGCGCGCCGACCGCAAAAATTTCGTTGCTTGTTGACCCAAGAAGCTCAGCCGAAAAGCTTTTTGCAAGGACAATTTCATCCGGCTGAAATTTCTTTATAAGATCAATATCCGCGTCGGTTAGTCCAAAATTTCCGATGCCGATATTAAAGCCAACCTGCTGTAATTCGAAGAGTGCGCTGCGCGCTTGCTCGTTAAATTTATGGTCATGAATTTCCAGAACTTCAAAGGTCACATTGGCGGGGGGGCATTGCGCGCTCAATGCGCATTGAACCATGGCTTCTCCGAACTCCGGACTTAAGATAATATCTGTCGAAACTTTAACGCTGACAGTAAAGTCCGGCCGTTGCTTAGCCAAACGTCCCGCCGCTTTAATGGCTTGCTCGCACAGATAGTTGCTGACCCGCTTTAGGTTTCCTGTGTCCCTCGCCGTTGCAAACAATTTGGCGGTATCGATCTGGCCATAAGCGGGATGAGTCCAGCGTAATGACGCCGCCGCCGATTCCACCGCATTATTGGCGAGATTCTTCTGGGCCTCAAGCAGAAGCTCGATATCGCCATTGTTGATTGCAGTCTCGAACTCGGAAGAGAATTGCGACCGCAACAATGCGTCGAACTCCATTGTCGTTGCAATCTTGAACGTCGACTGCGATCTGCTGGCTTCGACCGACGCGTCAAGGGCGCTCATCAGCCGGATTTTGATATTATTGTTCACGTTCCGGTCAACGCCGAAATGGATATCGATATCGATCTTGCGGCCATCGATGATCAGAGGTTCGGAGAACAGCTGGCGCATGCCTTCCAAGTGATCCGCCAGCTTTTGCGTCGGGATGCTAGGCATTTCCCAGAAAAACTGTTGGTCATCATTGTGTGTCAGCTGCTGTTCGTCAATAACCGTCGAAAGGCGGTGTCCGACCTCTTTCATGATCGCGATCTTGTCCTCTTGGCGCACATACCCCAACCGCGTTTCAGCCCGAGTTACATTTGCAGCTATAAACACCGCGTTTGATACCACTTCCTCCACCAGATATCCCGTCATGTTGAAATAACCGGTTTCAGCATTCCGCTGTGATCTGATCAGCGCCGCTTTTTGACGCGCAACGAAGATTCCCACGCTAGCAATAAGCGCGAGCGCCGGTATTGGGTCATTTATGATATGTAATGTGGTTAGCCAAGTGCTGGATCCCAAAATGATGGCAGCCCCGGCCCAGCATATAAGATTGCTGTATCTAAGTCCCTCGCGTGATAGCTGAAGTGCGCAAAGCAATAATGCCGCAACAAAAAACCCTAGCCACCCCCAATTGGCCGGGAGGCCATTTTTGATTGTTTCTGCGCCAAGCACATGGAAATAAACACCCGCTCTCACCCCCCATCCTGGCATGGAATGCACATCGTTCTGGCTCACGTCTGTGACACCCAGGATGACTGTTTTTCCTTTAATTTGGTCCGCGTTTATTGTTTGGGATAAGATATCCTTAGCGGCAATATTCGGTATGCTATTAGGGTCTAACGTGTAATTGACAGAGAAAGTGGAAGGTTTTTCTTCCTTTAAATCTGCGATGCGTGCGGATACCGAACGGAGGCGCCCGCGCTCGCTTGCAATGCTCGTTGGAATTTCCCAAACAAAACCGAACATGGAAGGTATGTACGCTGTAATTGTGTCGACGGGGCCGACAACCGAGCGCTTTGAAAAGATCGAACTTACCCGACCGTCATCATCTTTGTACGCCGATGCTATAACATGAGTAGGAGCATTTGCCTGATTTAACGAGTTGTAAAACGCTTTATCTGCGGCGGGCGAGGTAGCGCCTTGATATATAACATCGACATATATCGACCCTGGATCATAAGCATCAATTTTTCGGATCAGCTCGGCCTGCTTGTCGCGTGGCCATGGCCAGCGGCCGACCTCGCTAATCGAGGGAGAATCAATGCCAACCACGACAATGTCACCCGATACAGGTTTCACCGCGATTTTGGATTGAAGGACGGTGAGCGCGAGCGAAAGAGGCAAGAAAAGACCAAGCGCACCAAGGACGCCGCAGGCAACCGCAATCGGCAGCATTTTCCGGCCAATTTTGGACTTGTTGAGATTGAGCGCCATAGCCTTGGCCTTAGGCTGAACATGGTGAAGTTTTGGTTAAAATTTCTTAAAGCTTATGCGTCGCGGTCACATTTGCACAATAGTCAGCAGTAAGGGCACACCTTGACTTTCTTAACGATCGACTAAGATAGCAACTTAATCGTTAACCGGCCAGGCCAGGCGAGAGGATTTCGCCGGCCTGAAGCCATTAAATTTGGCACAGACGAGCCAAAAGTAACAACCCCGCTGGTTGGCTGCAGCAGGGTTGTCGTACTTTTCAACCTATGTCTATGTTCAGTATTAATCTTGGTCGAAATGACCGATATGGCGTTGGCGTTGGGCGATGAGGGAGTCGAATTCAGCCCACAGCAATTTTGCCTTATCCATTCCGCCGACTTGGCGGGCAAAAGCCTCGTCCCATTTTTTGTCCTCGGGGTTATTGGCCCAGCCCATTTGCGCAATACCCCCACGCATTGGCAGCGCGACTATGGAGTCCCATTCACCTGTTGAAACGTGGAAATCGATAACCCCCGTCAAGCCCAGTTCCTTATCCGTTTTTTCAAACATTTCAATAAGTTCATGAGCGCGCTCACCCTTGCCGGGTGCCCATTTTATCAGTTGGATACGGTACCAATCAACCTTTGACAATTCTGGCGCAGTGCTCTGCGCTGCTGCGGGCGCGGATGTAAGTGGTAATGCAACAAAGGCGAATGCGGCGGCAATGAATAGCTTTTTCATACGTAAATCCCTCTCCATGAAGAAAGCGACCCAGAATGTGTGCTTGTGCTGATGTTCCCCAGCCAACGGATATTAGGTCCGAAATCAGACGATTGTCAACTCACTCGGATCCGTTTGAGGACTGCCTTCCCGCCGACTTGCCGTTTCATCCCCTTTGAGGTTGTCGACTGGCACACGGTACTTTGGTGCAAACGTTTGACAAAATTGTGTCCATAATGGATATTAAACCAATATTTTCAGCAACAAAGGTCGAAGTGAACGTGCAGAATGCTATTTGGTATTAACAGTTTTACACACGCGCGGTTCGAAACTTCGACGGAAAATGACCGTTGCCGACACAAGATATTCTCCGTCGGTGAAACTGAACCAGATTCTTTATCCCGCGTCGAATTCTACGATACGGTTTGTACCGATTTTGTGATTGAAACGGAAGCGGTTATATCCGTGGGTGAATTCATCGAAATCTATCAGCCAGACGAGAGCTTTAGGACAGCCGTGATCCTCTGGATAAGCAGGCCGCTAGCGGGTTGCAGTTTCATCGCGGCGCAGAATCCGGATCTGGCAAAATTCCAACCAATGCCAGATGGGAATATTCGCTCTGCCGAGCCTGTCCTAAAGCTGATAGAAACTCCACTATCTGAGGACACAGGGGAAGATCAACCCCCACGCGTTTCGTCAGAAAACCTGCCCATTGGTATGCGGATTTGGATAATAATCGGATCATCTCTGCTGTTATGGGCAGGTTTTCTGACGAAACGCGTGGGGGTTGATCTTCCCCTGTGTCCTCAGATAGTGGAGTTTCTA
>NZ_JBKJMB010000066.1:0-1498 GCF_046596595.1 Sphingorhabdus sp. | reverse complement strand
GTCGCAAGAGCGAGACTCGCGAGGAAGCAGGGATTAACATCGCGCATTGGCAGTATGAGCATCATGCCATCGTCGGCGCGATGTACCACGCGCTGCCCCATAACAATATCGCCTATGAGATTTTTTATTCGTCTGGGCCTTTTGCCGTTCTGCCTATGCTGGATGATGAAAACGGCCGCCACCGGTCGGCGATTGTCTGGTCCGTCAAATCGGAAGATGCCGCTGGCTATATGAAGTTGTCACCGCGTGGCTATGCCGCGGAGCTCGAAAAGGGAATGGGCGGCATATTGGGCGAAGTCGAATTGTCCGCGCCGCTGTCGTCGTATAAGCTTGGCTTCCACCATGCAGCCGCGATTACCGCCGAACGGCTCGTGCTCATTGGCGACAGTGCGCATGGCATCCACCCCATTGCCGGACAGGGGCTCAATTTAGGACTTCGCGATGTTGCTGCCTTAACCGAGGTCTTGGTCGATGGCATGCGTCTGGGGCTGGATTTTGGCGATACGCAATTGCTTGACCGCTACAGCCGGTGGCGCAGTATCGATACATTGTTGATTGCAGTGTCCACTGACGGACTGAACCGGCTTTTTTCGATCCCGGGGAAGACCGCGTCGGCGGTCCGGCGTTTTGGTATGGCAATGGTGCAGCGCGCTGCCCCGGCCAAGGCGTTTTTCATGGCCGAGGCGCGGGGCGAAAGTGGCGCGCTGCCCAAATTGCTAAAAGGTGTTTCGGTTTAAGTCCAAATCAGCCTTGCGTTACAGGTACGAGACGAATTTCGACGCGGCGATTGGCCGAACGGCCAGCGGCGTCAAGATTGCTCGCCTTTGGCTGGCTTTCGCCATAACCGCGCGTTGCAAGGCGTGCCGACTGAACGCCGCGCGTTGCCAGATAATCCGCGACTGCTGATGCGCGACGTTCCGACAATGACTGGTTATACGCATCCGAACCTGTGGAATCGGTATGGCCCATGACATCGACATAGGTTTTCTCATATTGAGTCAAAGTCGAGGCAACCTGGTCAAGCGTATTGCGGAAACCGGCGTCGATATTTGAACTGTCCACGCCAAAGGTCACTTCGGACGGCATATCGAGAACCAGATTGTCCCGGTCACGAATGACGTTAACGCCTGTACCGGCGGTTTGTTGGCGCAACTTTCGTTCCTGTTCGTCCATATAATAGCCAGCCCCCGCGCCAGCCAAAGCGCCAATGCCTGCGCCTACAATCTTTTCGGTACGGTCACGGCGACCGCCAATCAGGTCGCCAAGCAGATAGCCGCCAAGTGCGCCGCCGACACCGCCAATGGCGGCCTTAGAAATCGTACGTTGGCCGGTCTCCGGATCGGTAACGCAAGCCGACAACGGAAGCATAGCTGCGACAAGCGTCATCGTAATCATGTGATTCTTTTTCATTATCATCCCTTTCAACTAAAGCGTCGCTTAAACGACACCCATGATGAACGTGCGATTATCTTTTCAATCGGTTGCATCATTGCACCAT
>NZ_JBKJMB010000076.1:0-3505 GCF_046596595.1 Sphingorhabdus sp. | reverse complement strand
TTGTGCATCGTCCGGGACCGCAAAACGGTCAAGCAGCAAAGCAGGCGGGATTGGATCGACCGAGGGCATGGGCATTTGCCATGCATATGCGCCCGATGGCCGATGTATCTCGTTGTTAAAGATTTTGCTGACCAATAGCTGCATTTTCGATTGCCATTACTGCATCAACCGCAAGAGCTCGAATGTCCGTCGTGCGCGGTTTACGCCCAAGGAAGTGGTCGATCTCACGCTCAACTTTTATAAGCGCAATTATATCGAAGGGTTGTTTCTCTCGTCGGGAATCATCAAAAGTTCGAATTACACGATGGAGCAAATTGTCGAGGTCGCGCGGAGCCTGCGTGAGGACCATCACTTTCGCGGCTATATCCATCTGAAAACCATTCCCGATGCCGATCCGGAATTGTTGGAAGCAGCGGGTCGCCATGCGGACAGATTGTCGATCAACGTTGAACTCCCTACGCGCGCAGGGTTGCAAAAGCTTGCTCCCGAAAAATCGGAAGAACGCATCGAGGGCGCGATGGGAGGGTTGAAAGAATCCATTCTCGATGGCCGCGACGCCAAGAAGAAATATCGAAGCGCACCCAATTTTGCGCCCGCTGGCCAGTCGACTCAGATGATCGTTGGCGCGGACACCGCAACGGACAGTGATATCGTACGCCGTGCCAATGGCCTTTACGACCGATTCGGATTGCGCCGCGTGTATTATTCGGCATTCAGCCCGATTCCGGACGCAAGCGCGGTACTGCCATTGCAACGCCCTCCGTTGATGCGCGAGCACCGGCTGTATCAATCGGACTGGTTGATGCGCTTTTATGGTTTTGCGCCGCAAGAGGTTGTGGATGCCGCCGACACCGACGGCATGTTGCCCTTGGACATTGATCCCAAGCTAGCCTGGGCGCTTAAGCATCGCGCGCAATTCCCCGTTGATGTGAACAGCGCGCCAAAAGCCATGTTGTGGCGGGTGCCCGGGCTTGGCACCAAAGCGGTCGATGCAATCATCAAGGCGCGGCGCTGGCGGCGGCTTCGGTTGGAGGATGTCGGCAGGCTGACCGTATCGATCACCAAAATCCGGCCCTTCATCACCGCAGAAGCGTGGAGCCCCGGCGCGCTCACGGATATGGAGCATCTGCGCGCGTCGATCGCGCCGAAGGTACAACAGCTGGAACTATTTGCGTGATTACCGCCCGTTTGGAAAGCGAAGATGATTTTGACGGATGGCGTGCGCAATGCCGTGGCTTGCTTCGGCTTGGTGCCAAGCCAGCCGACGTGGTCTGGCAGGTCGGCGCGCAACGCACCGACCTTTTTGCTAATCCCGAAAGCCCGATTGAGGCTGCCCCCATTGGTGTACCGAAAGGTTTTGCCGAGCTGTCGCGCTCGGTAATTTGCCACAATGATCCAGAACGCTTCGGGCTGTTATTTCAACTGCTGATCGACCTAAAGGCGGGGCGGCGGCATATGGGTGATCGCGCCGACCCGCTTTTGCGGAAGCTCGACATCATGGCTAAAACCGTTCGGCGGGACATTCACAAGATGCGTGCCTTCGTCCGTTTTCGGCGCATCGAGGAGGATCATGAAGAACATTATGTCGCATGGTTTGAACCTGAGCATCATATTGTTCGGACGAACGCGTCTTTCTTCGTCCGCCGGTTTGCCGGCATGCGTTGGTCGATTCTAACGCCGCAATTATCCATATATTGGGACAAGGACAAATTGCTGGAAGGCCCGGCCGCTCGCAAGGAGGATGCGCCGTCCGAGGATGCGATTGAGGAGCAATGGAAAACCTATTACGGGTCGATCTTCAACCCCGCCCGCTTGAAGGTGAAGGCCATGTTGAAGGAGATGCCCAAAAAATATTGGCATAATATGCCCGAGACTGCCTTGGTTTCCGAATTAATTCAGTCCGCGCGGAACCGCGAACTGGCGATGATCGAAAACGAAACAGCCGCACCGCTGGCCGACACGTTAAAATCGCTTCACGCCGAAGCCGCGCGCTGCCGTCGTTGCCCCTTGTTCGGTCCCGCAACTCAAATCGTGTTTGGCGAGGGCCCCGAGCGCGCAAATTTGATGTTCGTCGGTGAACAGCCAGGAGACCAAGAGGATATGCAAGGACGGCCTTTTGTCGGGCCTGCCGGGCAGATATTTGACGCGGCCCTCATCGAAGCTGGACTGGACCGCGCACAAGCTTATGTGACCAACGCCGTCAAACATTTCAAATTCCGGCCAGAGGGCAAGCGCCGCATTCACGAACGGCCAAATGTGGGCGAGATCAATCACTGCCGCTGGTGGCTCAAGCGTGAAATGGAGATGGTTCAGCCCGACCTTATCATTGCTTTGGGTGCGACAGCCGCAAGAAGCCTGACGGGGAAAAATGTCGCCATCACCGCCAACCGCGGCACCATGTTGGAAAGCATTGAGGGCGTTCCCGTATTGGTGACGATCCACCCGAGCTATTTACTGCGCCTTCCCGATGCGCAGACAGCCGCGCAGGAACGCCGCAATTTCGTGGACGACCTTATCCACGCACGCGACCGGATCGCGGCGCTTCAGGTCGCCACGACGTAAAATAACAGGCAGGTTTCAGGATGCGCGTGCGGCAGTTGTAACCCGCTGTTTATAAGCGCCGCGCCGCTGAACACTGCACCCTGACCCATCAGGTCCAGCGTTTCAATCGCGGATGGTCCCTTAATGGGCTGCCAGTCGAAAGGCCAAATAAGCTTGAGCCGATAGTGGCGGTTTGGGTTAAGACCATCGAACTTGAGATGCCCCGGCAAAACCTTGGGGTCACTGGCCACGTAAGCCACCGAATAGATCCCCTCTGATTGGTCGCGCGCCACAACGCCGCTAGCGATAATCTGCGGCGCGGTATCCAGTCGGTATAGGTCGCCGTCATGCAGCAAAAAACGGTGTTGTTTGTGCAGGGCAATTGCAGATTTTAGAACCTCAAGATCAGCAGCGCGCTCGGTAAGCAAATTCAGTTCAAGCCCCATATGACCCATGAAAGCCGTCGCTGCACGCATAGCCATAGACAGGCGCCGCCCAGTTACGTGACAGCGCGCTGGACCGATATGACAGCCCATAACTTCAGGCGGCAGGAAAAAGCTTGCGCCGCGCTGGATAACTTGCCGGTCAAGCGCGTCATTACTGTCGGATGTCCAAACCCTGTCGCTATGCGCCAGCACCCCCATATCGGCACGGGCACCGCCGGAAGAGCAACTTTCGATCTCCACATTTGGATGCGCATGTCTCACGCGGTCAAGCAGCGCATGTAACGCCGAAACCTGTGCAAGAGCGCGCGGCGCGCCTGAAGCGCCACCTGGGTGACTCAAGTCGCGGTTCATATCCCATTTGATGTAGCTGATTGCGTGGTCGCGCAAAATTTCGTCGATGAGACCAAAAAGATAATCCGATACTTCCGGTCGGCTGATGTCGAGCGCGAGTTGCGATCGGAAGGGTATTTGTTCGACCGCTTCTATGCCCAACACCCAGTCAGGGTGCGCCCGATATA
>NZ_JBKJMB010000021.1:0-35765 GCF_046596595.1 Sphingorhabdus sp. | reverse complement strand
CGCCACTGCAGTCAAAGCTTGCTCCCCGCCTGACAGCAAGGTCAGCGATTGCAGTTTCTTGCCCGGCGGTTGCGCGAAGATTTCCAGTCCGGCCTCAAGCGGATCATCGCTGTCGATGAGCGCAAGATGCGCTTGTCCGCCATTGAACAAGGTCGAGAACAGGCGGCGGAAGTGACTGTCGACCGCTTCAAATGCCGTCAGTAACCGCGCGCGACCCTCTCGGTTCAGACTGCCGATGGAGCCACGCAAGCGGTTGATGGCCAAACTAAGCTCTTCGCTTTCCGCAGCGCTGGCGCTTTGCTGCGCCTCCAATTCGGCAAGCTCATCGGCGGCGATCAGGTTAACCGGGCCAATGCGTTCGCGTTCATTTTGGAGACGGTCGAGCCGGTTCGACTCCATGCTTGCATCGTCCACCGCTTCTTCGTCGAAATTTAGTTTTTCCGGCAGAACGGGCGGTGGGCATTCAAACCGCTCTCCTGAAATCCGGCCCATTTCGACGCGGCGCTGCTCCTGATTTTCGGCGCGCGCTTCCGCGCCTGCACGTGCTTCGCGTGCAACCGAGAGGCGTTCTGCTGCTGCTGCCAGTTCGGCCTCCAACGCGCGTAACGTTGTTTCATGAGTCGTTTCCGCCGTTTGCAGGCCAGCTAGTTTCCCGGCCAACTGCTCCTTGTCTGCCCGCAAGGTAGCAATGTCGCGGGCCAGGATTTCCGGCCGTCCCGCCATGGCCTCTTGCTCAGTAGCGATGTCGGCGCTGCGTTTGTTCATGTCTGCGATCCGGCGCTCGGCCTCGCCGGCGCGTTCCTGCCAACTGCGGATTTCGGCCATTGCCACCGCCCTCCGTTCGCGGCTTTGCGATATGCGCTGTTCAAGCGCCGACAGGTCAGCTTGCGTACGGGACAGCAGCATTCGGGTCGCTTCATGCGCGACGGCGAGTTTTTGAACCAAGTCCGCGTGATGCGATCCGTCGGGCAGCGCATCGCGTGCAGTTTCGGCTGTGTGGCACTCGGCTTTGGCTTCTGCCAGATCCTGCTGAGCCACGGCAATCCGGTCAGTTAACGCTGCCTTAGCCGATTTCAGCCGGGCCAGCGCGTCTTCGGCTTGATCGGTCGCGCGCAACGCTTGTCGCAATTGCCCCTCGGTGGTGGCACGCGCCGCCAAGGCCGCTTGAACGGCGTGTCGCGCATGAGTGATAGTGTCCGACAACTGCGCAAGCGTGTGCGTCTGTTCCTCCATCGCGGCCTCGGCAGGCGAAATGGTTGCATCCAGCTCCTTCAGGCGGTTGGCACGAACCAGCAGCTCTGCAGTGTTAGCGCCGTCGCCGTCAGTGGCAAAACCGTCCCAGCGTCGCAATTGGCCGGCGCGGGTAACGCGGCGTTCGCCCGGGGTAAGCGGGGCTCCATCATCCGTTTCCACCACCCGAACCATCGACAGGCGCGCGGTCAGTTCGTTGGGCGCGTCGACAAAATGTATGAGTGCGTCCGCCGGAATGCTGGCTTGCGCGAAAGAAATGCCTAACCAGCGGCGTCCATTTTCACCGCCAATGCTGGCTTCGACATCATCGCCAAGCGCGGCGGCCAGTGCGCGTTCATAGCCCGGCTTTACGGTGATTCGGTCGATGGCCTTATTGCCCTGGCTTTTGGTCAAAGAACGTTGCAGCGCGCTTTGTTCAGTGAGGAGCGCTGCCAGTTCAGCCTTCGCGCTGGCCGTCGCGATTGCAGCAGCATCGCGGGCAGAAATCAGCGTATCGCGGCGGGCTTCGGCCTTTGCTTGGCTGGAGGTGTGACCTTCCAGCTCGGTTTGCAAACTTTGGACGCGAGCATCGGCCTCCCTTTTGGCCGACGCATATTCTGCTTCATCGCCGAGAGCTTCGCGCTCGCTGTCGATGCGCGCAGTTGCCTGCTCTGCACGGGCAAGGCGGGTGTTGGCCGTAGCAAGCGCGGCATTCGCAACGCGCAACTCAGCATCGGCGCGCGCTTGGTCGGCAGAGGCATTGGCCAAAGCAATTTCACTCCCTCGCGCCTGCCGTTCGGCATTATCGGCGGTGCGCAACAACGCAGGGCGCTCGTCCTCTTGTGCCTTAATCTGTTCGGCAAGCGACGCGCTTTCCGCCTGCAACCGCGCAAGCGCATCGGCGGCGTCATGCGTTAATTTGCCTTCGCGTGCGCCGTCATCGGCCATGCGCGCGGCCTGTGCGGCCAGATCCGACTGGCGCTGGAGTATTCGCTCCTGCTCGCCCGTCCGTTGAACCAGTCTGTTCGCAAGATCGTTTGCGGCGTCGCGTGCCGTCATGGCCAATGCGCGCGCGTCGGCCAGTTGTCGGACCGCGGCTTGCTGTTGGTCCGCCAGTGTCCGTTGGGCACTGGCTGCCTCTTCGACCGCCGCGGTTGCCGCATTGGCGTCGGCGCGCGCGGCATCGGCGGCTGCTTTGGCCTCCCGCCAGCGTACGAAGATGAGCCGTGCTTCGGCCTGAAGAATGTCTTTCGTCAACGCGCGATACCGTTCAGCCTGCTTGGCCTGGCGGCGCAATTGCGCAGCCCGGGTGTCCATATCGGCCAGGGTCGCCGCCAACCGCGCCAGATTGCTTTCGGCCGCGCGTAACTTTTGCTCGGCGGCTTTGCGGCGGACATGAAGGCCCGAAATACCGGCCGCTTCCTCAAGCATTTGCCGCCTTTCCTGCGGCTTTGCGGAAATAATAGTACCGATCCGGCCTTGGCTAACTAAAGCCGGGGAGTGCGCCCCAGTCGCAGCATCTGCAAAAATCAGCGCTACGTCCTTGGCGCGTACATCGCGACCGTTCGATCGATATGCAGAGCCAACCCCGCGCTCGATCCGGCGGGTGACTTCAAGCTCTTCGCCGACATCATTGGCTGCTTCGTCGTCGCTACGTTCCGCCAAAATAGTTACTTCAGCGAAATCGCGTGGCGGGCGAGACGCCGTTCCGGCAAAGATCACGTCTTCCATGCCTGCGCCACGCATAGACTTGGCACTGCTCTCGCCCATCACCCAACGTATGGCCTCAAGCAAGTTAGACTTGCCGCAACCATTTGGGCCGACAACACCGGTCAGCCCGCTCTCGATCCTGAGTTCAGCAGGCTCAACAAAGCTTTTGAAGCCGACGAGTTTCAGCTTCTTTATGCGCAAGGACGAAACTCCTTGGCAGTCTTGGTCTCTTTATGGCCCCCCCGAGCCATATTTAGCGTGCGCCGGCCTCGACCAGCTTGCCCTTGACCTGATTCCATGAACTGGCATCAAGCTTCGCGCCATTGAGGAGGAAAAATGGTGTCCCCGCCACTCCATCATCCTTCGTGCCCCGCTCAGTCGTCTTGATCAGGACATCAATTGCGGCTTTGTCAGACAGACAGGCCTTGGCCTGATCTTCACTAATGCCCCGTGATTTCACAAATTCAATCAAGCCCATTTTGGTGCCAAGCAATGTTGCGATCTGTTCGGGCGACATTTTCTGCATGGCTTGTTGGTCAGCCTCAGTCACAGTGCTGATTTTGCTCAACCAGCTTTGCTGTTCAGCGTACAGTTGTTCGGTGAGTGGGAAAAATGCCTCCGGCCCGCTGCATTGGGCCAAAAGAAAGCCGGGGACGTCCTGAATTCCGTGAACGAGGAACGGGCGGTATTCCATCGAAACGGTGCCTTCGTTCACAATCTTATTGAGCTCCTCGGTCGATTGTACCGAAAACTGCGCACAGCCAGGGCAACTGATCGCTCCATATTCCACAAGTTTCAATTTCGCGTCGGGGTTACCCATCTGATAGCCACCCAACTCGGTCTTGGTAACTACGTCGATCCATGCTTTGCCAGCAGGGGCCGCGACCTTGGCAATCGGTTCGCCCTTTGGCGTGCCTGCCGTATCTGCACTTCCGCAGGCCGTAAGTGCCATCGCGGCCGCTGTCGTAAAAATGAATGTCTTGATGCGCATGTGAGATCCTTCAGTATGGGATATATAGTTACTTCATAACCGCCTTTAATTCGGCGAAATTGTGGATGTGATCTTGCAAGACGCCGTTAACGAGGAATGACGGCGTGCCCCGAACGCCTAAAGCCGCTCCCGCGTCAGTCATGTCGACGATGATATCAAATGCTGCCTTATCGGCCAAACAGGCTTTTGCCTGCACCGGCGAGATACCGCGCTGCTGCATAATTGGGCCAAGTCCGATTTCGTCGAAGGTGCCAACCATGAAGCCGGTATAATCTTGCGCCTTAAGCTTTGCCTGTGTGGCGGCGCTGATATTCTTGGTCTTGCCCGCCCAGGTAGCTTGCGTCGCAAGCAAATGCTGCTGATTGCCAAAAAACTTGGTCTTGCCGCCGCAACGCGCAAGCATAGCGGCCGTCAGGTCCACAGGATTCAGCACCAAATTACGGATTTCGAGACTGGCTTTTCCGGTCGCGACAAACTGCGTTTTGAACGCAGGCGCTTCCTTTGCTTCAAAATCCGCACAATGGCCGCACGTGTAGCTGAGATACTCAACCACTTTATTCGGCGCAGTAGGGTTGCCTAAAACATGCGCGCCCGAAGGCGTAACTGAAACCGTTGAAAGCCATTTATTGGATGCAGGGGCGGCAATCAGACCTGTGGTCAACACTGCCCCGCCGAACAACATAACCCCAAAATATTTTTTTAAACGTGACATGCTATCGGACCTAAACGTGTGAAACCGCTATGGCGCATCTGGTATCACTCGCCTCCTTTGGCAAGGCTTTTTGCAAGGCTTTCGAGCACGGCAAAAAGTTCTGGATCGCCAATTTCGCGCAAGGATTCGCCCAGTTCCATCGGCACTGGCTTCAACATCGGTGCGGCCACAGCCGGCCGCGACTTCGGTTTTGATACAGGACCTTGCCGGACCTTCACGCGCGCTACCGCGCCATAACCAAAAAAGCGGTTCACGCGGTCCATTATTTCGGGAAGGACGTGCTGAATCATCGTTGCGTGCGCCCCTTCAACCGTCAATTCAAGGGTGCCGTCGGATTTTTTTCCCATCGGAAAGCGGATGGCCTCCGGCGCAGAAACTGCGGCATAACGGGCCCCGACGATCTCATCCCAGCGGCTAACCACCGAGCTTTGGACAAATCCAAATTTCCGGAACGCGGCCCTGCCAATGTCGGGCATGAGCGCGGACACTGCTCTTGCCTCGCCTCCGCGTGGACGCTGAAAAGTTTTCGGCGTCACAGCCTTTTTGGTGCTTTTTGGCGACGTTGGTGCCTTGCCTTTGTCCATCACCTCATTCATGCCATTTTTCATGGCTGCCGTCCAACAAACTGACCAGAATTCTGGGGATATCGCTCGGGCACTGCTTGCGCATTATGACCAGCATGCGCGCCAACTTCCATGGCGGAAATTGCCGGGTTCGGGCCAAGCTGATCCTTATCATGTCTGGCTATCGGAAATCATGCTTCAGCAGACAACGGTCGCAGCCGTGGGTTCTTACTTCAACAAATTCACGAAAATCTGGCCCGACTTTGCATCACTAGCTGCTGCGGATGATGCGGACGTGATGGCGGCTTGGGCGGGTCTTGGTTACTACGCGCGTGCACGCAATTTGCTAAAATGCGCGCGGGTGGTGGTTGCAGAACATGGCGGGCAGTTGCCGAAAACCGAGTCCGCATTGCTTAAACTTCCGGGCATTGGTCCCTACACCGCCGCAGCCATTGCGGCGATTGCGTTCGGGCAACGGGCGGTGGTGGTCGATGCCAATGTAGAGCGGGTGGTTTCACGCCTGTTCGCCATTTCGACGCCGCTACCTCAGGCAAAGCCTCTTATCCGCGCAGCTACAGATAGCATTACACCGCAGATGCGCGCAGGCGATTTTGCCCAGGCAATGATGGATCTGGGTGCCGGGATTTGCTCGGTGCGCGCGCCTTCGTGTCTGCTGTGCCCGGTGTCATTTGCATGCAGCGCGCTGCGCACCGGCAGTCCCGAAGCTTATCCCCAGAAAATGCCCAAGGCCGTAAAGCCTCAACGCAAGGGTAGCGTGTACTGGATCGAGCGCGACGCGCACGTCTGGCTCGTGCGCCGCGGTGACAAGGGCCTGCTTGGGGGTATGCGCGCGTTGCCCGACGACCAATGGACGGCGCGTGTTGATGGTCATAATACGCCGCCGATGTCTGTCGTGTGGCGCAAATTGCCGATGCCGGTGTCGCACATATTCACCCATTTTTCGCTTCTGATCGATATTGCCGTTACGTCATGGCCAGCAGGCGCGGATGAACCAGGCGAAGGCGAATGGTGGCCTGTAAAACTACTCGACAAGGCTGGCCTGCCGACCGTATTCAGAAAAGCAGCAGAGGCGGTATTAAGCGCAGGAGAGAGAGCATGAACATGGCAGCAAGCGGTCAGGCAATGATCGGACGGCGGGGGTTTTTGGCATGGGGCGGACAATTGGCCGCAGCAGGTGCGATTGGCGCATTCGCTCCTGCCCGAGCATGGGCACGGGCGGCTGATCTCTATCCGACGATCAGATCCCAGTTTGAAAGCTATGTCTCGTCGGGCAAGCTGCCCGGCGTTATTGCGACCATCGGGAGGGCTGCGGGTCTACCTGATATAATTGCCGTCGGCACGCAGGGGCAGGGCGAACCGACGCCTGTTGATATCGACAGCCTCTGGCGGGTCTATTCCATGACAAAGCCGGTCACCGGAATGGCTGCGATGCTCCTAGTTGACGAAGGGAAGATGAAGCTCGACCAGCCAATCTCGGAATTTCTGCCCGAATTTGCCAATATGACGGTTCTCACAGACCCGGACAAAAGCATGGATGCCGTTCCGGCGAAAACGCAGATTACTGTCCGCCATCTCCTGACCCATACAGCAGGCCTTGGCTATTCGATCATCACAAAAGGGCCATTGCTTCAGGCCTATCTTGATAATGGCATTACGCCAGGTGTCGTCAGCCGTTTTCCCATTCCCGGCCAGCCGGCAAGCGCACCCACGCCAGACCTGAAGACTTTTTCTGAACGGCTGGCTAAGCTGCCGTTGATTGCCGAACCGGGGACGAAATGGAGCTATTCGATTTCGCTCGATCTGCTTGGTCGCGTAATCGAAGTCGCCAGCGGGATGGATTTTGAGGTATTTCTTAAAACGCGCATTTTTGAACCGCTAAGAATGGACAGCAGCTATTTTCAGGTTCCGAAATCGGAAGCCAAGCGCCTTGTTTCAAACTACGCGCCGGTGAATGGCGTCCTCTTTCCAATCGACCCGGCTCCGACAAGTATTTATCTCGACAAGCCGGCCTTTGCTTTTGGAGGCGCGGGCATGGTGTCTTCAGCGCGCGATTATGATAGGTTCCTCAATATGCTGGCCAATTATGGCGAGCTTGATGGCGTTCGCGTCATGACAACCGAGACCGCGAAGCTGGCGATGTCCGATTTGCTCCCTTCCGCCGTTTCAACGGATGGTACATTTGCGTCCGGTGCAGGCTTTGGCGCAGGTGGGCGCGTTGGCAAGGGCGTTAACGACGGCATCTATGGCTGGGGCGGTGCAGCAGGCACGGTCGCCTTTGTTGATCCAAAACGCAAATTGCGTGCCGTGTGCATGGCGCAATATATGCCGAGCAACGTATACCCGTTCCATGAAAATTTCGCCAAATGGGTCATGCAGGACCTAGGTCTGCCAGCCTGACGCGATGATTGCACCGGGTTTTACGGGCTCTCCGCTCGATCGCGCTGATCGCGTCCGCAATGATGCAGAGGCCTATGGTCTACTGCTGGGTGATTGGCGCGCCCGGGTGCTGGGGCTCGATGGCCTTGACCCGCGCGTCAGTGACGAAGGGGGCCTGCATTGGCACTCTGTCGCCGAGCTTGAGGGTTCAGAAGAGCTTATTCTCCTTGGTCTCGCGGATGGTAAGCCCCATTTTGTAGTGTTGGTCGAGGCAACGGGCGATGCGTTTCGCTCGCCCGCCATCTGGCGCGCCTTGTCGATGTTACCCGCCGAAGACGCTGCAATCTATGGCACGGCACGCAGCCTGATCGAATGGCACAACGGGCATCGTTTCTGTGGGCGCTGCGGCGAGCCTACCTTGCTGTTCCGTGCAGGTTGGGGCCGAAAATGCGGCAACTGCCAAAAGGAGCATTTTCCGCGCACTGACCCGGTCGTAATCATGTTGGCGGAATTTGAAGGCAAAGCGCTTGTCGGGCGGCAATCGCGCTTCCCACCCGGAAATTATTCGGCGCTTGCTGGCTTTTTGGAACCCGGTGAATGTATTGAAGAGGCTGTTCGCCGCGAAATTCATGAAGAGGCAGGCGTCACTTGTGGGGCTGTGCGCTATGTCACTAGCCAGCCATGGCCGTTTGGCGGGTCGCAACTGATGATCGCCTGCACCGCAGACGCGCTTGGTAATGAGCTGACACTCGATACGACCGAGATCGAAGATGCGATGTGGGTGACAAAGGAGGAGGCAATCGCTGCGTTGGCAGGGGATGCCGACCGCCGCTTCAACGCGCCGCCGCCCTTTGCCATTGCGCATAGTCTGCTGAAATACTGGGTGGCGCAATAATGGCGGATACCTTGCCGCTTCGCATCGACATTGTGTCCGACGTTGTCTGCCCATGGTGCATCATTGGCCTGAAGCAGGTCGAGCAGGCACTCACGCTAGTCGGCCAAGACATCGCTGCCGAAACGCATTGGCACCCGTTTGAACTGAACCCGCACATGCCCCCCGAAGGCGAAGATACAGCAGAGCATATCATGCGCAAATATGGCAGCACGCCGGAGCAAAGCCGCGCGAACCGGCAAAGGCTCTCTGACATTGGCGAGGGCGTTGGTTTCGCCTTTAATTATGCCGAAGGTATGCGCATTTATAATACCTTCAATGCGCACAAATTGCTGACCATTTTTGGTAGCGAACGCGGATGGCGCGCACAGACGGCGCTGAAAATGGCGTTTTTTACTGCCTATTTTCACGACCGCCTCGACGTGAGCGATATTGATGTTCTATGTGATATTGCCGAAGCGGAAGGCATGGACCGTGCGGCGGCTTTGGCATGGATAAAAGACGCTGCTCTTACCGAAGCCGTGCGCGCAGAAATGGCGCATTGGACCGAGCAGAACATCACTGGCGTCCCCGCCATCATTTTCGACCAGAAATATATGGTGCCCGGCGCACAAAGCGCCGAGACATTTGCCGATGTGATCAATAAGGTAATTGCGAAGCGCAAAGCAGGCTAAACCAATCCCATTTTCATGAGCTCGCTGAGCATTTTGGGTGACATTTCGTCGCGGCCGTCGGTTTCGACCGAGTCGAGATCGGGTGGCGCGTTGGCTTCTTCGAGATAGCGCCAGCCTTGATGCGCGCGCTTTGGTGTCGAGCGGACAGCGATGAGGCGCGGTTCAATGCGGATCCAATGGCGGCCGGCACCATTTTCCATAAAGCCAATGATCGGGCTTCGGCCGATGATCGTATGGGTATGGATCCAATATAACGAACCACCTGCCATTTCGCCCACCCGCTTGGGCAAATAGCGCGTGGTGAGTCGTACTTCGCCGTCTTGGGCATAGGCCGCGAGGCGCTCGCGCAAGTGCTTTGGGCTCTCCGCGCCAAAGGCGATTTTGGTCATGTTCAGTGGCATGGCTGGTATTTGGGAACTAAGCAGTTAACCGGCAAGACCGCTAAACACCGCAAGCCCAAGAAATATGAGAAAGCCCATTGAGTCAGTGATCATCGTCACAAATATCGAGCTGGACACTGCGGGGTCCTGATCAAGCCTGTCGAGCAAAACCGGTATCGCCACGCCGGATAGCCCAGCCAGCGAAATATTGCACAAGATGGCTACCGCGATGACGCCTGCGAGCAGCCAGTTGCCAAAAATTATGCCTGCGCCAATGCCTGCGATGACCGCAATGGTTGCACCTATGAGTAAAGCGACACGAATCTCGCGCCAGATTGACCGCATGGTGTTCGACTGGGTGAGCTGATTGGTAGCAAGTGCGCGCACCGTCACCGCCAGTGTTTGCGTTCCGGCATTGCCGCCAATCGAAGCGACGATCGGCATCAAGACCGCCAACGCAACCATCGTTTCAATGGCGGCGCCAAATTGCGCGATGATGAAACTGGCAACCATGGCAGTGCCGAGATTAGCGATAAGCCATCGCACGCGTGCCTTGTAACTGTCTGAAATCGGCTCGTTAATGTCGCCTTCACCCGCGCCAGACAGACGTAAGATATCTTCGTCAGCTTCTTCCTGAACGATATGAACGATATCATCGGCGGTGATGACCCCAACCAACCGGCCCGACCCATCGACCACTGCGGCCGAGATGAGCGCATACTTCTGGAAACGTAAGGCAACCTCTTCCTGATCCATATCGACCGGGATCAGCGTCTGCTCGTGCATCATGATTTCGCTGACAGGCACACTTCGCTCGCTGCGCATGATCCAGCTCAGCTTGCATGTGCCAACGGGCTTATGCTGTGGGTCGACAACGAAAACTTCCCAAAATTCCGTGGTCAAATCCTGGTGGTCGCGCAGATAATCGATCAGTTGACCGACTGTCATATGCTCCGGCACCGCGACGAGTTCGCGCTGCATGATTCGTCCGGCGGATTCGTTGGGATAGGATAGCGCGTCTTCGATGACGGCGCGGTCTTCCGGGGCGAGCTCGGCAAGGACGGCGCGCTGGTCTTCAGCCTCCATGTCCTCAATGATTGCAACTGCGTCATCGGTATCCAGCTGCCCCGCAAGCCCTGCAACCTGAGACGCGGGTAGTGCGTCGATGATATCTTCGCGGACATAGTCATTCACCTCGGCCAGCACTTCGGCGCTCATAAGGTCGCCAAGGCTGATAGCGAGTTCGCCGCGCCGTTCGGATGGCGTCAGCTCAAGAAGATCGGCGATATCGGCTTCATGGAGTGGCTCGACTAGTCGGCGGACCTCATCCAGATCGCGTTCTTCAACCGCATCCAAAACCCGATCAACGTAATCGCGTGTGAGGCGATTGTCCTCGTCCAGCGTTTCCACGATTTCGGGGTTGGGGCTGATCGGGTCGGCAATGTCGCTGGTCATTTGCGGCCCTTCCGTTTTCGATTTGGAATTTGCGGCGTGAAGATTGGCCTCTCCTACGCAGGCAGCGCCAAAATGCAATGATTTTGGCTTTGCACCTGTACGATCCATCCCCTAGGGCAGCCATCACCTATTTCCCAAGCCCAAAGGAACATCAATATGGCCGATGAAACACTTACCCTTTCGCTCGACAGCGGCGACGTTGTTATCAAGCTGCGTCCTGATCTGGCACCAAACCATGTCGCGCGTATCACCGAACTTGCAGGCGAAGGTTTTTACGACGGCGTAAAATTTCACCGCGTTATTCCGGGCTTCATGGCACAGGGCGGATGCCCCAATGGCACTGGCATGGGCGGTTCGTCGAAGCCCAACCTCGCGCAGGAATTTAACGCTGAACCGCATGTGCGCGGGACATGCTCAATGGCGCGGACCAATGATCCAAATACCGCGAACAGCCAGTTTTTTATCTGCTTTGACGATGCAAGCTTTCTCAACCGTCAATACACCGTATGGGGCCAAGTTATCAGTGGCATGGAGCATATCGATGCTTTGCCGAAAGGCGAACCACCAGCGAATCCAGGCGTTATCCGCAAGGCAACCGTCGCCTAATAAACAAAAGCGCGGGAGGTCCGATGGTCTCCCGCGCTTTTTAAACATGTTTCAAGTAAAGCGGCGCTTATTCGCTTTCTGCCTGCGCGGGCTCCGGTGGGCGCATTGCATCCATAGCTGTTTTCAATTCAACGAGTGAAATCTTCTCGTCCTTGTCCGCATCGATATTTGCAAAATATTGGACCATTGGTCCTTGCGCTTCGTCCTTTGCGATGAAGCCGTCCTTGTCAGCGTCAAGAAAAGCGAAAATCTGTTCGGGCTGGGGCATTCCGCCAGCCGGAGGTGGTGGTGGTGGCGGGGGCGCGTCTTGCGCCATCACAACAGGTGCAAGGAAAAGCGCCGACATTATGGCAATTGATTTCAGCATGGATGGTCCTTTAAACAATGGAATGTTGGTGATGGTCAGCTTAAGCTGAACATACCCTTTACTACCGTAAAACAATGGCCTGACAACCAAACTCGATCACCATCAAGCCGACATCCCAAAAAACCGCCGCGCGCCGATGCCTGATAAGCGGTGAAATGGTCGCGGCCCAGCACGGACACCCAATACGGGGTGAGCACAGCATGGGCGCTGCCGGTCACGCTGTCTTCATCTACCCCTGCACCGGGCACGAAGACCCGGCTGACGATGTCGGTGTCAGTGCCAGGCGCTGTTGCCGTAAAGCTATCGTCGCCGAGGCTTGCGAGCGCTTTCATATCAGGCTTAAGCGCCAGTACTTCAGCGGCGCTGCCATAAACGAACATATTGTAACTGTCGGGGTTGCTGCGCATCGAAAGGGGATTTCCCCCCATCGCCGCCATCATTTCCGGATTATCGACCAATTCTGTTGGAATGGCGGGTAGGGCCACTGCGTACCCATCGCCTTCGCGCCGCACTTCCAATATGCCAGCCTTGCGCGTTCGAAACGTCACTCGGTCAAGCGCCGGGTTCTCGCTCAGGATGATATGTCCGCTCGCCAGCGTCGCGTGGCCGCACAAACGGATTTCAACCGACGGCGTAAACCAGCGCAATTCATAATCAGCGACGCCGCTTTGGTCTGGTACATAAAATGCCGTTTCAGCGAAATTATTTTCCTCGGCAATCGCTTGAAGGACCGTATCATCGAGCCATTCGGCAAGTGGCATAACCGCTGCTTGATTGCCGGTGAAGGGACGATCTGCAAATGCATCGACGTGAAAATAAGGCAGGTCAGTCATTGGGGCCCTCGCGATGCGCAATCGTTTCCGACGGGATATAGCCCGTCTCGTCTGTATGGCCTTCCGGGTCCGGGTGAATAAGCACTTCGACGCCGGGAAATTCGTCCATCAATGCCTGCTCAACCTCGTCCATAATCCGGTGCGCATCCTTTACCGTCATGTTAGGGTCGACCCACACATGGAATTGGCAAAAGTCGTGCACGCCGCTTGAACGCGTGCGCATGTCATGAATGCCGCGCAACTCGGGATGGCTCAGCGCTACATCAATAAAGCGTTGCCGTTTTTCCTTTGGCCACTCGCGGTCAAGCAATTGGTCGAGCGCTGAGCGCGATGCCCGATAGGCACCCCATAGCAGCCATCCGGCAATCGCGATCCCGAATAAGGGGTCCGCGCCGCGCACGTTCAGTACCGCGTCGAGTACGATCGCAATGATCACCGCGATGTTAAGCAACAGGTCGCTTTGATAATGCACATGGTCCGCTTGGATCGCGACGGAGCCAGTTTTGCGAACAACATAGCGCTGATAGGCGAGCAAGCCCAAGGTTGCGATTATGGCAATGACCGAAACACCGATGCCATATTCGGGATGCGACGTCTGCTCTTGCTCACCCAAGCGCACGAATGCGCGCCACGCGATCAGGATCGCGGATACGGTAATCAATACGACCTGAAGGAGTGCGGATAGTGCCTCTGCTTTACCATGACCGAAGCGGTGGTCATCATCGGCCGGCATGGCGGCGTAACGGACACTGAATAAAGTCAGCAACGAGGCGAGTACGTCAAAGCCCGTATCTGCGAGCGACCCCAATAAAGCCACTGATCCTGTTTCCGCTGCGGCAAAAATTTTGAGCGCCAGCAGAAATAACGCCACAATGACGCTTGCGATCGCCGCGCGCGTGGTCAGGTCGCCATGCGCGTGGTGATGGTGGTTATGTGCAAGGCTCATCGGTGCGATATCACGGGTAAAGCATGCCAGTAGTCCAGCTATGTCCGTCACGTTGATATAACCAACGTTCGTGAAGCCGGAATTCGCGGTCTTGCCAGAATTCGATCCGGTCGGGGGTCACCATCCAACCTGACCAATGTGGCGGACGGGGGACATCCTTCCCGTCAAACTGGGACTCTGCTTCAGCAAAGCGGGCTTCGAAAGTTGCCCGGTCAGCGAGCGGACGTGACTGGTCAGATGCCCACGCGCCCAGTTGGGAATTGCGGGAGCGCGTGGCAAAATAGGCATCGGCAGTGGCGTCGTCGACGGGATTGGCGTTTCCTTCAATCCGGATCTGCCGCCGCAATGATTTCCAGTGGAAAAGCAATGCGACCTGCGCATTGTCGGACAGCTGCGTCGCTTTGCGGCTTTCAAAATTGGTGTAGAAAATAAATCCGCCAGAGGTGCCGACGTCGCGGCCATGGCCTTTTAACAACACCATGCGCACGGAGGGTTGGCCGTCAGCCCCTGTCGTGGCCAGCGCCATCGCGTTAGAATCGTTGATTTCAGTCGTCCGCGCTTCGGCAAACCACGCGTCGAATAAGCTATAGGGATCAGGTCTTTCCATGGCTGACCGATAGGCTAGACTAAGGCGGGATAAAAGGGGCAAGAAAATTAAATGAACTGGGAAATGATATTCGGCGCAGCCAATTCGTGGGCGTTGCTTGGCTGGACGATTTTGGCATTTGCGCCCAAGCGCGAGACAGTGCTCGCTTATATATTTTTTGGTGGCTCAGCGTTGCTAGCTTGCCTTTATGCCGGTTTGATCATTCCGTTGATGGCGGGGTGGATTTCCGATGGTGGCCCAGTTGGGCGTCCGCCTGCGGATTTCACGCAATTATCTGGTGTCATGGCGCTGTTTGATTCTCCCGGCGGCGCGACGATCGGGTGGATTCATTATCTTGCCTTCGATCTTTTCGTTGGCATCTGGATCGCCCGCAACGCCGATGCGCATGCTATTTCCCGCTGGCAGCAGATTCCGATCTTGTTCTTCACTCTTATGGCAGGTCCGATTGGATTGCTGTTATATCTTCTGCTACGTCTCATAACTGGTAAAAATCCAGACAAAGCCATGCTTCCAAGTTGACTCGCGGCGCTGTAATACCAATGTAAGACGCATATTTAGAGTAACAGGGACGTACATGGCTGATCCTTATTCCACATTAGGTGTGTCCAAAGGGGCAGACGACAAGGCAATCAAGGCCGCCTATCGTAAGTTGGCAAAAGAGCTCCACCCCGACAAGAACAAGGACAATCCGAAAGCTTCGGAGCGGTTCAGCGAGATTACGCAGGCTTATGACCTGTTGTCGGACTCAAAAAAGCGCGGTCAATTTGATCGCGGCGAAATTGATGAAAATGGTCAGCCGCGTTTCGCCGGAAATCCTTTTGGCGCTGGCGCTGGCGGTTACGGCCAAGGCCCCCAAGCAGGTGGCAATTTCGACTTTGGCAGCGGCGGAATTGATCTTGGCGATATCTTTGATGGCTTGTTTGGTAGCGGCGGCGGCGCTCGCCCCGGGGGAGGGCCCGGACCTCGTCCACAACAGGCACCGCCGCCCAAGGGCGCGAACATTGCTTATGAGCATTTGGTGTCGTTCACCGATGCTGCGACGCTTGCGCCGCAACGTATCATGCTGGGCGACGGCAAAACGGTAGAGTTCAAGTTGCCCGCTGGCATAGTCGCCGGGCAACAGATCCGCATTCCCGGTCGAGGTCAGTCTGGGCCCGGCGGCAATGGTGATGCCATGGTCACGTTGAAACTCGGCAAGCATCCGCATCTGGTGCGGGACGGTGACAATATCCGTATCGATCTTCCCATCTCTCTGAAAGAAGCTGTGGCCGGTGGCAAGGTTAAGGTGCCGACGGTCGATGGCGCCGTGATGCTGACGGTTCCGCCGCGTACCAACTCTGGCGCAGTGCTGCGTATAAAAGGGCGAGGTTTCACTACCAAGGCAGGCGCGCGCGGTGATCAACTGGTGACTTTGATGATCCATTTGCCGACAGACTCTTTGGAACTGGCGCGATTGATTGACGTTCTCTCGGACAGTTCTGTCCGGGAGAATTTGAGTGTCTGAGATTTCACCGCTTTCACCGGAGGCGCGCGCGCATCTCCCGGCGGCGACTCACGCCAACGAAAGCGAAGCCAAATGGTTCGCAAGGCTCGGGCTGCCGGGTCAGGTTATCGAGGTTCTAAAACGGGTGGGTGTCGGCGTGTATAGCGACGGGTTCATCCACGCCGGCAACTTCGCTTATCTGTCATTGGTGTCGTTATTCGCATTTTGTGTGGTTGCGGCGGCAATTGCAGGGGCATTTGGACAGACAGAGTCGGGCCTTGCACTTATCGAAGCATTTTTCAGAACGGTTCCGCCCAGTGTCGCAAATGCCCTTCAGGAACCCATACAATCTGCAATGACAGCGCGCTCGGGGCCCTTATTGTGGCTGAGCGCTGGCGTCAGCCTGTGGACTGCTGCGAGCCTGATCGAGACGTTCCGCGATGTTTTATATCGTTCGTACGGCGCGACACCAAGCCGCGCATTCTGGCATTATCGGGTAGGTTCGTTGGGCGCGATTATCGCTTCGGTCGTCCTTGCGATGATCGCCTTTTCAGCGCAGGTCATGGTGACGGCAGCTGAAGAGCTAGTCTATCGATATATTCCGACGGCACAGACCGTCGCCAGCTATTTTGCTTGGGGACGTATTATTCCGTTCATCGCATTATTTGTTGCGATTTACGTCATATTCGCTGGATTGACGCCATCAAAATATCGCTCTCCCGATTTCCCGAAATGGCCCGGGCCAGCGTTCGTAAGCATTTGGTGGCTTGGTCTGACCGCGCTGCTGCCGGTCTTTCTCTCCAGCGTCAGCAACTATGACCTAGCTTATGGCAGCTTGGCCGGTGTGATGGTGGCGCTCATTTTCTTTTACCTGATTGGGCTTGGCTTGGTGACTGGCGCGCAATTGAACGCAGCGCTGGCCAACGCCCATGAAAATGGACTAAAGCAGGCCAAAGAGAATTTGGGCGACGAATGAGGATTTTATGACTGGATTGATGGCGGGCAAGCGCGGGCTTATTATGGGGCTTGCCAACGACAAGTCGCTCGCATGGGGTATCGCCAAGCGGTTGCATGCCGAAGGGGCTGAACTGGCGTTTAGCTATCAAGGCGAGGTGATGGAAAAGCGGGTGCGTCCACTGGCTGGACAGCTTAATTGTGATTTCCTGATTGACTGCGATGTGGCCGACATGGCCAATCTGGACCGTGCTTTTGAGACGTTGGCGGGCAAATGGCCCACGATTGATTTCGTTGTGCACGCCATTGGCTTCACCAACAAGGAAGCGTTGCGCGGCAAATATTTCGAGGTTGGCCTCGAAGACTTCCTGATGACCATGAACATCAGCGTTTACAGCTTCACTGCGGTTGCCAAGCGTGCCACCGCCATGATGAAGCCGCTTGATCCCGAAACAGGGGAAGGCGGTGGTTCGTTGCTCACGCTTAGCTATTATGGCGCCGAAAAAGTCATGCCGCATTATAACGTCATGGGCGTTGCCAAGGCCGCATTGGAAACTTCGGTTAAGTATTTGGCCAACGACGTCGGCCCGCAGGGCATTCGCGTCAACGCCATTTCAGCTGGCCCGATCAAAACGCTTGCGGCGTCGGGTATCGGCGACTTCCGCTATATTCTGAAATGGAATGAGTTGAATACGCCGCTTCGCCGCAACGTGACGATTGATGATGTAGGATCATCGGCGCTTTATTTCCTCTCTGATCTCGCTGCTGGCGTCACCGGCGAAATACACCATGTCGATGCCGGTTATCACACCGTCGGCATGAAGCAGGAGGATGCTCCTGATATCGCTGTCGCGTAAATGATCACGGGGCATAGTGACGAGCTGGTTCTCTTGCTCGCGGGCTGTGCCGTGCTTGTTGGCGTACATGGATATTGGCACGCCCGCCATTATTGGGAAGGCCTTCCGCCGATCCTCGATGCTTTTGTTTCTATGGCGGGATTTGTGGCCGTGATTGGCGCGTTTGTCTGGGCAGGGCGTATCGGGTTAGCTTACGGCCATCCCCACGCCGCGCGTGTGCTTGCTGTTGCTATCACGCTGATCATATTTCGTGCAATCCGGACTTGGATAGGCAAGGAACAGGTCCGCTATCGTTCGGTTCACAGGAAAAAGACGGAAACCGCAAATGAGCTTTAACACCTTCGGCCGCGTATTTCGTTTTACGACTTGGGGTGAAAGTCATGGACTAGCGCTTGGCGCGGTGGTCGATGGATGCCCACCAGGACTAGCGCTTTCCGAGGCGGATATTCAGCCGTTCCTCGATAAACGTCGCCCAGGCACTTCTCGCTTTACTACGCAGCGGCAGGAGCCGGACCAGGTGCGCATCTTGTCTGGTGTGTTCGAAGGTCGCACGACTGGCACGCCGATTTCGCTGATGATCGAAAATGTTGATCAACGATCGAAAGATTATTCCGACGTTGCCAAGGCCTATCGCCCGGGACACGCCGATTATAGCTATGACGCCAAATATGGCTTTCGCGATTACCGCGGTGGCGGACGGTCAAGTGCGCGGGAAACGGCTGCACGTGTTGCCGCTGGCGCGGTTGCACGTGCGGTCATGCCCGATGTAGAAATTCTAGCCTATGTCGCCGAGATCGGCGGCGATAGCATCAACCGCGACAATTTCGAAGCTGCGCAAATCGTCAAGAATCCGTTCTTTTGCCCTGACGAAGCGGCAGCCGGGCGATGGGAGATACTGGTCGACGAAGCCCGTAAGGCTGGCTCGTCGCTTGGCGCTGTCATTGAATGCGTTGCCACAGGTGTTCCACCCGGCTGGGGTGCGCCTTTATACGCAAAGCTGGACAGCGAACTTGCGGCGGCGATGATGAGCATTAACGCGGTAAAGGGCGTGGAGATCGGTGCCGGCTTTGGCGCGGCGCGCTTGCGTGGTGAAGAAAATGCAGACCGTATGCGGCCCGCCGCCGAAGGGTCAAACCAACCCGAGTTTTTGGCAAATAATGCAGGTGGCATTGCTGGTGGCATTTCAACAGGGCAGCCTGTCTTGGTGCGCGTCGCGTTCAAACCTACATCGTCGATCCTTACTCCAGTCGAAACCATTAAAAGCGACGGCAGCGCCACTGACATCGTTACCAAGGGTCGCCATGACCCCTGTGTCGGCATTAGGGGAACTCCGGTCGTCGAAGCGATGATGGCGCTTGTCCTTGCCGATCAGAAGCTTCTCCACCGCGCGCAATGCGGCTAAATACGCTTAAGTAGCGGCGCTCTCGATACGTTCAATGGTCCAAGGCTCGTCTGCGGCCTGCGCATACCATTCTTCCATCCATGGATGCGCCATCATCGCCTCAACATAGGCCTGCGCAAAACCCGGCAGCGTGAACCCATAAGTGACAAACCGCGTGACAACAGGCGATAGCATGATGTCCGCAGCGCTGAATGTACCGAACAGATAAGGGCCGTCCTTGCCGAACCGTGATCGCGCCTCTGCCCATGTCTGCAAAATGCGGATCGCGTCAGTCCGCGTATCTTCGGATACGGTCACGTTGCTGAATGTCTTTCGGGTGTTCATCGGGCATTCGCGCCGAAGCGATGTGTAGCCGCAATGCATCTCGGCCGCGATTGAACGCGCCATGCCCCGGGCAACATCGTCTTTTGGCCAATAACGGTCCCGTCCCACCTTGTCAGCGAGATAATCAATGATTGCAAGGCTGTCCCAGATAACGGCTTCACCGTCCCACAGGATTGGTACCTTGCCAGATGATGGCGCAAGGTCTTCCTCACGCTTTCGCTCGTCCCAGCCTTGATCAAACAGCGGAACCGTAATTTCGTCGAAGTGTAATCCGGATTGCTTCGCAGCCAGCCATCCGCGAAGCGACCAGCTTGAATAGGCCTTGTTACCGATGATAAGTTTCAGGGTCATTACGACTTAATTACTCGCTTTTCCGTTCGTGTCGAGCGCAGTCGAGACACTTCCGCGCAGCCCGTGACCTCACGGTGTCTCGACAATGCTCGACACAAACGGATAGGTTAGCTTGCTACCGCTTCCAGCACTGCCGCACGCAATTCTTCTATGCCCCCCCGCTTTTCAGCTGAGGTTATCGAAAGGTCGGGATACGCCGCAACATGTTTGCGCAATTTGGTCATCGTATCGGCCTCAACAGCCTCAAGATCGCTCGCTTTAATCTTGTCGGTCTTTGTCAGCACGATGCGGTAACTGATCGCTGCATTATCGAGCATCTTCATGATGTCGTGATCGACTTCTTTAATACCATGGCGGCTGTCGATGAGAACAAATACCCGTTTCAACACCACGCGGCCGCGCAGATAGTCGTTTATCAAGTAACGCCATTGCTGAACGGTCTTAACCGGCGCTTTTGCATAACCATAGCCCGGCATATCAACGATCCGAAACAGCGCAGGGTCGCCTACGTCGAAGAAGTTAAGCTCTTGCGTTCGTCCCGGTGTGTTCGATGCGCGTGCCAGATTGTTGCGATTGACCAGCGCGTTGATCAGGCTTGACTTGCCGACATTCGACCGACCAGCAAACGCGATTTCTGGCACCGTTGGTTCGGGCAGAAATTCAAGCTTTGGTGCCGATTTCAGAAACGCGACTGGCCCTGAAAAGATTTTATTATGGTCCATTATCGGTCACTAATTCCAAAAACCGTCATCCTGAACTCGATTCAGGATAACAGGCGACGGTCGCATGTTATCCCGAAACAAGTTCGGGATGACGAAAAGATTATGTTTCACGCCTGTGCATTCGCCTTTGCCTGCGCCTTTTCTTCGGCGTCACGTGCCATTTGTTCCCGCAATACCGGGTGCCTCGAATATAACCACTTTTGCTGTGCGATCGACACCAGGTTCGACATGACCCAATATAATTGCAGACCAGCAGCAAATGGCGCCATGATGAACATCAGGAACCACGGCATGACAGCAAAAACTTGCTTCTGCACTTCGTCCATGGGCTGAGGATTCAATTTTTGCATCAACCACATTGTCACGCCGAGCAGGATCGGCAGAACGCCAATCGCAATGAATGAAGGCGGGTCAAATGGTATCAATCCAAACAGGTTGATCGGTGTCAGCGGATCGGGCGCCGAAAGATCCTTAATCCATAACACAAACGGCTGGTGGCGCATTTCAATCGATAGCAGCAGGATTTTATAGAGTGCAAAGAAGATTGGAATTTGCAGCAAGATGGGAAGGCAGCCGGCGAGCGGATTGACCTTCTCTTCCTTATACAGCTTCATCATTTCCTGCTGAAGGCGCGGCTTGTCGTCTTTCCAGCGTTCTTGAAGCGCCTTGAGCTTGGGCTGGACTGCGCGCATCTGCGCCATTGAAGCAAACTGCTTTTGTGCGACGGGATACATGAAGCCACGGACAATCACGGTCAGACCTATAATAGCGAGACCAAAGTTGCCAAACAGGCCAAACAGCCAATGGAGGATCCAGAAGAACGGGATCGCAATGAACCAAAACCAGCCCCAATCTATGGCGTAGTCCAGATAGGGAATGCCTAATTTCTTTGAATAGCCGTCCAGAACAGCCATTTCCTTCGCGCCTGCAAATAAGCGGGAATTGGTCTCGAGGGCGGCACCAGCGGCCACACTGGTGTAGCGCGTCGGGATAACCTGCGCCTGATAGACATTGCCACTGGCTCGGAACTTGGCCGATACAGGGGTTTTCTGATCGGGGATAAGCGCGCCTAGCCAATATTTGTCGGTAAAGCCAAGCCAACCGCCCGTGCTGCTAAACGACGTCTCACCCTTATTCTCTTCCACATCGATATAGCCCCAGTCGTAATTGGGCTTATTGTCGAAGACGCCCATGGGCCCGATGTGAATATGCGTGAATATGGAACCACCCTTAGTGGCGTCGGCAGGCTTGCCGGTGCGGCTAAGCAATGCGAAATTGGCGATTTCAGCTGGTGCAGTACCGTTATTAGTGAATCGCTGTTTCGCGCTAATCATATAATTTTCGTCAATCGACAAAGCTATTTCGAATGTCTGACTTTGCGGGTTGGTCCAGCTTAAGGTCACAGGCGTCGACGGCGTCAATTTGTTGCCGCTCGGCGTCCAGACTGTTTTGTCATTGGGTGCAATGATGCCCGTGCCAGCCCAACCAAAACGCGCGAAATAGGCGTTCTTGGTACCCGATGGCGCAAAGAGACGAACCGGGGCAGAGTCCTTGGCAAGCTCAGTGCGGTGAGTCAGTAGGACGAGATCATCAATCTTTGCGCCTTCTAAATTGACTGAGCCTTTGAGCTTTGGTGTTTCAACAAGGATACGTGCCGAGGATTGAAGCGCGTTGCCCAGCGGGACAGCTTGCAATTTGGCTGGCGCAGCTTCGACTGAGACTTCGGATGTCGAAGCACCTGACACGCTGCCGGAGGACTTGGCCGCTGTGCTGACGGGGGGAGGGGTAGGGAAGAAGTAGCTCGCAACATAAGGCCACCCAAACAGAATGAGGCCTGTCAGCAAAACTGCAAATATCAAGTTGCGTTTATCGTCCACGTCTAAAAATCCCTACTAATCAATAAATTGGGCGTTACGGCACTGGGTCATAGCCGTGCCCACCCCAAGGTTGGCAGCGCAATAGCCGTTTGGTGGCCAGCCAGCCACCCTTAATTGCGCCATGTTTTTGAAGCGCCTCGATTGCGTAGGCAGAACAACTCGGACTGTAGCGGCACGTTGGCGGCAAAACCCGCGACGGCCCTATCTGCCAAGCCCTTGCAACGAGGATCAAGAGCTTTGCGATCATGCTTGCCGTAGCCTTGAGCCTGTCGAAGGGCGCATATCGTCTGGACGTGCTTCGACATGCTCAGCACTTCGGTTTTGACATAGCTTCCCCAATGCCTTCATCATGTCGGCTCGCAGGTCGCCGAAATCGCGTTCAATGCCGCCATCGCGCCCGATCAGGATATGGTCAGCGCCGGCCTTGCCATGTGCACTCAGCATTTCCTGAGCTAGAGCGCGAAATCGTCGGCGCATGCGGTTGCGTACAACGGCGTTGCCAACTTTTTTCGTGATGGTGATGCCCAAACGGACATCCGATGAATCATCCTGCCGGTCGCGTATTAGCAAAACAAAACCGGGAGTTGCATATCGCTTCCCCCGGTTGGCAGCCAGAAATTCTGACCGTTTTTTGATGATGCTGTAACCGCGCATATCGCGGTCCGCCTGCTGGATGATTAAGCCGACAGCTTCTTGCGGCCGCGTGCGCGACGCGCGTTCAGGATGTTGCGGCCTGCAGCAGTTGACATGCGGAGACGAAAACCGTGGCGGCGTGCACGCACGAGATTGCTCGGCTGAAAAGTGCGCTTCATGACTGTAATCCTTAAATTTTTTGCGTCTTGATATGAAATAGGCCACCGAATCTGTGCAGCGACCGCTTCTGTTGCTGTGGCCGATACGGTCAGGACGTCTAAAAGTCAACACAGGTCAGGGCATTTTCATATCGATATCATCACGGCGAAACAGATGGAGGAAATCTCCCTTAACGTCCGGAAAAGCCGGGCGGTGGGTGACCTTGGTTCGCCGCATCGCCCAATTGGCCCAGCGCGCATATTCCGGGTGGCGCCGCGCAAGCCGGGCATATCGTTTCTTCGCCCACAGTGAGTTTTTAAGAATGAGTGCTAGCCCCACAGGTAAAATGAGGAGTGGCCCCGGTCCGGGGATCGGGCCAAGAAGTGGGGCACCAACGACGAGTAGCCACCCAACCATAAGCATGCACCACCGGAAGGCATTGGTATCGCGCCAAGATTTTCCAACTGGTTTTGCCATCAGTGTTGATGTGGGGGCATCGGAACCAACCCGCAAGTGACGCAGCCCGCGTTTGATCGTGTTTATCCGCTTATACGTTCACTTTTTTCCGGCAGATAGGCTGTTAAAATTCGGATTCCTGACTATATCAGGGTTCGTATGACTAAAGCGCTCTCCCACCTTCACCATATTGGCGTGTTGCCGTCTGACATTGACTTCATGGGTCATGTGAACAATGCACGTTATCTGAACTGGGTTCAGGACGCGGTTTTGGCGCACTGGAATAAGCTTGCTCCGCCCGAAACGGCTGCGAAATATCTTTGGGTCGCCCTCAAGCACGAAATCACTTACCGCAAGCCAGCATTTCTTGATGATGAGGTAATCGCGTCGGTGGTCCTGGAAAAAGTGCATGGTGCTCGGTCGTTTTACGATACGGTTATCAAGCGCGGTGAAGAAGTTTTGGCCGAGGTGAAATCAAGCTGGTGCTGTGTGGATGCAGAAACGTTGCGTCCGGCGCGGATTGCGTCTGATGTTCAGGCGTATTTTTTCCAGAAGGATGAGCCGAAACTCATCTTGTAGCCTGTGCGGCGCGCGCGCGCGTCGTGCTGAACTCGTTTCAGCACCTTCATTTCCGTCAACTTAAAATGTAAAACTTTGAAACAAAAAGGTTTCGTCATCCTGAACTTGTTTCAGGATAACACTCCTCCGCTGCTCGTAATCCTGAAACAAAGGATGACGATATCTGGACTAGGATGACGATATCTGGACTAAGATGACGACATCTGGACTAAGATGTCCATCGCATTACATTTGCTGAAAGTGACTTAGCCTTAATTAGAAAATCGGATCGTTAGCGCTATCGCCAATTGGCGTCACGGCGTTATGTATCCCGCATTCAACCTTATCCCAACCCTTCCAACGACCTGAACGTGGGTCCTCGCCCGGTGCCACCTTAGTGGTGCAAGGGGAGCAACCGATCGATGGGTAGCCTAGCTCCACCAACGGATGCGGTGGCAGGCCATGCTCTGTCATATAATCGTCGATTTTGGCTTTGTCCCAGTCGGCCAACGGATTGACCTTTAACCGGCCATCTTCAATTTCGAAACGTGGCAAAGCCTTGCGCGTCGCTGATTGGAACGCCTTGCGACCGGTAAACTGCGCGTCAAACCCGGCAAGCGCTGCACTTAGCGGCAAAACCTTGCGGATGTTGCAGCACCCGTCGGGATCGTATGACCAACGCAGGCCGGTTTCATCTTTTTGGCTAAGCAGTGCGGGATCGGGCTTCAATATACGAAGATCGCGCAAACCAAGCATCGCACGCAGTTCTTCGCGATATGTTATGGTTTCGGGAAAATGCTTGCCCGTGTCCAGAAACAGAACTGGAATCGACGGGTCGATGGCTGCAATCAAGTGCAGCAAAACAGCGCTTTCCGCTCCAAAGCTTGAGACAATTGCAGCATCGCCTAACATATTGTCGCGCAACAAGGCGGTCAGCATCTCAACCGTATCGCGGCCCCGAAACATGTTATTCAGGCGGACGGCATCGGCCTCTGAATATCGCGGGGCGGTGTTGATACGATCTGCAACGCGGACCATGTCACCCATGGCGTAATTTCCAAATGGGAACTGTGCTATCTGCGGCTTTTTGATAGACATGGTCGTAATTGGACAACGCGCGCGCAACGGCGTCCGGGTTTAATGACGCCTCAGGGGCAAAGCTATCAAATCCGCACCGCCGCATGAACGCGATCTGGTCAACCAAAATGTCGCCTTGGGCGCGCAGTTCGCCTTTATAACCAGCCTCCCGCAAGATCCGTGCGGAACTATAGCCCCGGCCATCGCGATATTTGGGAAACGCCACTTCAATAAGCGTCAAACGGTCCAGAAAGGGGATCAGAGCGCGTGCATCATCGTCGGGCTCCAAACGGACTGCAGTCGCATTGGACTGGTCCAAAAACGCATCCAGTGTGACGGAGGGTTGTTCCGTGACCTCGTCGGTCCGATAACGAAACTCAACCATAGATCGCCTCCTTAAACGGGTCCATTCCAACGCGTCGATAGGTGTCGATGAAGCGTTCATCACCTTCGCGCAGAGACTTGTAGACTTCAGTGGCTTTTTCTACGGCGTCGACGACGCCATCTTCGTCAAAGCCCGGGCCAATGATCTTGCCAATGCTGACATCTTCTGCGCCAGAGCCGCCAAACGTCAGCTGGTAATTTTCGATGCCTTTGCGGTCGACACCCAAGATGCCGATATGGCCCGCATGATGATGACCGCAGGCGTTGATACATCCCGAAATTTTGAGCTTCAGCTCGCCCAAGTCACGCTGCCGGTCCATATTGGCAAAACGCGTCGCAATTTTTTGTGCTACCGGAATTGACCGCGCATTTGCAAGGCTGCAATAATCAAGGCCAGGGCAAGCGATGATATCGCTGATCAGGTCAAGGTTCGCATCGGCCAAGTCAGCGTCGCGCAACGCCTGCCACACTATATGCAGGTCACGCTTTGCCACATAAGGTAGGACGATATTCTGCGCATGAGTCACGCGCAGTTCGTCAAAGCTGTATTTTTCGGCAAGGTCGGCCATCACATCGATTTGCGCCGATGTGGCATCTCCCGGAATACCCCCGATGGGTTTCAGGCTAATGTTAACGATGGCATAGCCTTCTTGCTTGTGCGGCTTAACATTTTGGTCAAGCCATACAGCGAAATCCGGGTCGCTGCGTTCCGGTTCAATGTCCGGGGCATCATAAGCCGGCGGCGCGAAAAAGGCGCTGATGCGCTCGAGTTCAACCAAGGGCGGGTCGATCCCCAATGTTTTGACATGGGCAAATTCTTCGGCAACCTGCCGGCGATATTCATCAGCGCCTATTTCGTGAATGAGTATTTTGATTCGCGCCTTGTAGATATTGTCGCGCCGTCCGTAGCGGTTGTAGACGCGCAGGCAGGCCTCGATGTAGCTCAACAGGTCGTCGGCATTCACAAATGGATTGATTTCAGGCGCAATCATCGGCGTCCGACCCATCCCGCCGCCTACAAAGACCCTTGCACCCAGTTCGCCATCACGATTGATAAGCTCAAGCCCGATGTCATGCAGGCGCATCGCCGCGCGGTCCTCAGGCGAGGCAATCACAGCGATTTTGAATTTGCGCGGAAGATAGCTGAATTCGGGATGGAAGGTCGACCACTGGCGCAGGAGTTCAGCCCAAGGACGCGGGTCAACAACTTCATCAGCCGCAGCGCCCGCATATTGGTCGGAAGAGATATTGCGGATGCAATTGCCGCTGGTCTGGATGGCATGCATTTCGACGGTGGCCAAATCCTGAAGAATATCTGCGCATTCCTCGAGCTTGATCCAGTTATACTGAATATTTTGGCGCGTGGTAAAATGGCCATAATCACGGTCATATTTGCGCGCGATATGCGCCAGCATCCGCATTTGCCTTGAATCAAGCGTGCCATATGGGATGGCGACGCGCAGCATATAGGCATGCAGTTGAAGATAGAGGCCGTTCATCAACCGCAGCGGCTTGAACTGATCCTCAGTAATGTCGCCCGCAATGCGGCGCTCGATCTGGTCGCGAAATTCCGCAACGCGGGCGTCCACCATCGCTTGGTCATAATGGTCATATTTGTACATGTCAGATAATCCAGTCGCCAGCTGTTGGATCAGCTGGCTTAAGTGAGAGGTCGTGGCGAACCGTCGGGCCAAGCGCGCGAATGCGGTCTTTGATATGCGCGGGGCGGGGCCCCTCGGGGGTTGGAAGTGCGTCGATAATATAAGGGGCGTTGACCCGGCGAGCCCCTTCTTCGGTGTGGAGAATGGCTTCACCATGTTCGCCGACATCGGCCGCATCTTCGACATGAATGGACCAGCCAACGCCCGTCCACCACGTTACCGCGCCTGATCCCAGTTCATTTCCGGTCAGTAATTTCACGCAATTTTCTCCGCCTGTTTGGCAAAATGGATCAGCCGGTCTTCGGCATCGGACTTCAGGACAACATCGCCCACGATGATAATGGCAGGGGACACCACAGCTTCGCGGGCAATCATGTCGCCCAAGTCAGTTAATATGGTGCGCATGGCGCGTGCATCGGGCCTTGTGGCGCGTTCTAACACTGCCACTGGAGTATCGGGGGACAGGCCATCGCAAATGAGCTTCTCGGTGATGTCCGCCGCCGTCGCGATGCCCATGTAGATGACGAGCGTGCGGCCCTTGCCAGCCAAACCAGCCCAATTCTGGTCGGTCAGGCCCTTGCACTGCCCCGCGACAAAAGTGACGGCACTGGCGGCATCACGGTGCGTGAGGGGAAGCATCGCGGTCGCTGCGCCGCCCATGGCAGCAGAAATGCCTGGCACCACCTCAACTTCGACACCGGCTGCGCGGCAAGCCTCTGCCTCTTCGCCGCCCCGCCCGAAGATGAAGGGATCGCCGCCTTTTAACCGAACAACCAAATGGCCAGCCTGCGCCTCCCGGACGAGTATTTCGTTAATGCCCTCTTGCGGAACCGAGTGACGGGACCGGCTTTTCGCGACGGAAATCAGCCGCGCCCCAGGGTTGATGAGTGCCATGATTGCGGCGTCGACCAGGCCATCATGAACTACAATATCGGCGGCCGAGATTAACCGGACAGCCTTGACAGTCAGTAACTCCGGATCGCCGGGACCAGCACCTACCAGATATACGCGTGATTTTTCCATCCTGCTAACTTGGGCAACTGTGCGGCTTGCATCAAATCAGGATATATTGGCCTGAGGCTAGAAGAACTTTACCGTGCGTCGGTTGCAAGCGCCAAACCCATAAGGCGAATGGCGGCGACTTTTTGATAAAGCGGTTGCCAATCGTCGCGTTCGGCGATTGCTTGCCAGATATCTTCAACCTCGTTGATCAGCATCGAGCATATCGGGCCGTCATTCCAATATGTGTCAGGAGCGGGATCATGCGCAGAATAGCCGCCCAATAACCCGGCGAACGCGCGTTGATATTCACCCTGTGCATCGAACGCGTTTGTATTCCCGTTGCGGTAGCCATGGAAAAATTCATCGATGGGAATTTTCTCGCGTGACATTGCGCGTTCCGCGGCTTCGACCAACTGCCGGTCGTCAGTCTCGCCACGCGATTCTACGCCCAATCGCCAGAGAAATCGTCGGACTACCGCTCGCTGGTATAGATCAGAAAATCTTTCCAGCGCAGCGATTAGCGGGGGGGCGTCGCAGACAAGCCGCAACGCAACAGCAAGCTGCCCAAGGTTCCAGTGCAGCGCTTCTGCCTGCCGGCCAAAGGCATAAAGCCCGGATTCATCGAAATATGCTGCCGTGAATTGCGGATCCCAATACTGGGTAAAACGCCACGGCCCGTAATCAAAACTTTCGCCGGTAATATTGATGTTGTCGGTGTTCAGTACGCCATGAACAAAGCCCGCGACCATATAGGACGCGGCGAGATCGGCGACCCGTTCCACCGCGAGCTCTAGCAATTGCGCCGGAGCGTTTTCCGACGGTGTGACATCGTAGAGTTGGTTCAGGCAATAATCGATTAGCTCATGCATCAATTCTGCATCGCCCTCTGCGGCAATGCGTTGAAAACTGCCAATGCGAATGTGACTGTGGCTAAGCCGGACCATGACCGCAGACCTTGTGGGAGACGGTTCGTCTCCGCGTATCAGTTCCTCGCCAGTTTCAATGATCGAAAAGGTTTTGGAAGTGTTGACGCCAAGCGCCTCCAACATTTCGGTAGCCAATATCTCGCGGACGCCGCCCTTCAACGTCAGGCGGCCATCACCTCGGCGGCTAAAGGGCGTGGTTCCGGAACCTTTAGTGGCTAGGTCCATCAGCCGCGCTTCGCCATCGCGCATCTGCGCAAAGAGAAAGCCGCGACCGTCACCGATTTCCGGATTGTAGACGCGAAACTGGTGGCCATGGTAGCGCAGGGCAAGTGGCTCGGGCAAGTTATCGGGCAGCGGTTCGAAGCGCCCGAAATGCCGAACCCAAGTTCCATCATCATATTCTGCCAACCCTATTGTTGTCGCCCAACGGTCATTGCGAAACCGCAAAATTGTGTCCGGGAACTTCGCCGCCTGCACGGGATAGCCAATTTTCGCGCCGAGACTGGCGATTTTTGGATCAGGGCGGTAGGGGGAGGCGATTGGTTTATTATTCATCTAACGCATCTGGGCGGTGCAAACTGGAAAGACAAGTATGGCGGCGGTCCGCATTCTGCATTTGCATAGCAATTTTGACTTAGGTGACCAGCAAATGCGCACTGCTCGTCTGATGAACCATTTTGGCGGACAGGCCGAGCACATCATTGTGTCGGCTGTCAGCAATGCATTTGGTGCAGCAGATGCTATCGACCGCCGTGTGAAGGTCAAGTTCCCCAAAGACGCGCCGTCGCTCGGTAGGTTCCCCGGAATGGGCCGTTACCGCCAACTGGCCAGCTATATGAAAAAATTTCACCTCGTTCTCAGCCATGATTGGGGTGCCATTGACGGCGTGATGGCGCACACATTGTTTACGCGGAGCATGAGCTTACCGCCGCTGATCCACCACGAGGACGGGTTTGAACAGGATGAAATTGAACGCCTGAATATGCGGCGAAACTGGTTCAGAACGATTGCCCTGCAACGGACCAACGCAATCGTTGTCCCGTCCAAAGCGCTCGAGCAGATTGCGCGCAATGCTTGGCACCAGCCGCTGGAGAAGATCTGTCGTTTTCCCAACGGTGTAGACACCGAACATTTTAACCGCCGTCCTCAACGTGGATCATTTCCGGGCTTTCAAAAACGCGACGGCGAAATTGTCGTTGGGACGATTGCGGCACTACGACCAGTCAAGAACCTGCGCAGACTCGTGCGCGCAGTTGCTGCGGCCGGTCCACATATACGTCTTGCGATTGTGGGCGACGGGCCCGACCGGGATAATATTTTGGCAGAGGCGCAGCGGCTTGGCATTTCGGACCGTGTGATGATGCCGGGCGCTCTGCGGGACTCGGCGCGCTATATCCGACTTTTCGACATTTTTGCTTTGTCATCAGATAGCGAACAATATCCGGTCTCGTTGATCGAGGCAATGACGAGTGCCCTTCCGATCGTGTCGACTGATGTGGGTGATGTGCGCAACATCATTGCGCGTGAAAACGCACGATTTGTAGCGGCACGAACGGATGAGCCGGGATTGGCCAACGCCATCAGGGACTTGGCAAACAACGCCGAATTGCGTGAAAAATTGGGTGCCGCAAACCGTCTCATAGCTTGCTCTCAATATGATGAAGCAACGATGTTTGCCCGCTATCGACAGCTATACGGTTCGGCCATGAATCGTGCGGATTTTGCGCGACAAAGCTAAATATTTGGGATAGCGCATTAGCATAGGAGCGCGCTGAACAACGCTTTAAGCCATAGTTTTAGGGGTCGTAATTGTGTTCAAGGGCTTGAAACCCATTATCTACGGTGGCCGTGAAGTATGGCCATTGGTCGAAGGCGGCAAGGGTGTTGCAGCCACCAATCATGCAAGCTCCGGCGCATGGGCTGCGGCTGGCGGCATTGGCACTGTGTCTGCGGTAAATGCCGACAGCTATGACGAAAATGGCGAGATGATCCCACAGGTTTTCCATGGCAAGACGCGTGCCGAACGCCATGAAGAGTTGGTCGAATATGGCATTCGTGGCGGAATCGCGCAGGTGCGCCTGGCACATGAAATGGCGAACGGTCGCGGCGCAATCAACATCAACGTGTTGTGGGAAATGGGCGGTGCCCAGCGTATCTTGCACGGCGTTCTCGAAGCGACAAAGGGCATGGTCACCGGCGTAACCTGCGGAGCGGGCATGCCTTACAAGCTGTCCGAAATCGCAGCACAATATGGCGTTTATTATTTGCCCATCGTCAGCTCCGCGCGCGCATTTCGCGCATTGTGGAAACGCGCTTATCACAAGGTGCCCGAATGGCTGGGCGCAGTGGTCTATGAAGATCCGTGGCTCGCAGGCGGGCATAATGGACTGTCTAACGCAGAAGATCCGCGCAGCCCTGAGGACCCCTATCCTCGGGTAAAAGCGTTGCGCGATGTGATGCGCGTTGAAGGCATTTCAGACGATGTGCCGATTGTTATGGCGGGCGGCGTATGGTTCTTGCGCGACTGGAACGACTGGATTGATAATCCCGAACTTGGCCAGATTGCATTCCAGCTCGGAACGCGGCCGCTGTTGACGCAGGAAAGCCCGATACCGACGGGCTGGAAAGACGCGTTGACCCAAATTCCGGAAGATGGCGTTTTGTTGCATCAGTTTTCGCCCACCGGTTTTTATTCAAGTGCAGTGATAAACCCGTTTTTGCTTGAGCTTCAGGCCCGATCGGAGCGTCAGATTCCCTTTGTGCAGGTCGCCGATGCCGAGCATAACACTCAGCTTGATGTGGGTGTCAAAGGCAAGAATTTCTGGGTCAAACCAACCGATCTGATGAAAGCCCGTGAATGGGATGCACGCGGATACACTGTCGCGCTAAAAACGCCTGACAATTCAGTGGTTTTTGTAACACCGTCATCTGGTGAGGTTATCCGAAAGGATCAGAAGGATTGCATGGGATGTTTGTCCCACTGCGGATTTTCGTCGTGGAAAGACCATGACAACAACTCCACCGGACGCCTTGCTGATCCGCGCAGTTTCTGCATTCAAAAGGCATTGCAGAATATTGCACATGGCGCTCCCATCGATGAAAATCTGATGTTTGCAGGGCATAGCGCATATCTGTTCGGAAAAGATCCGTTTTACTCGAACGGTTTCGTCCCGACAGTGCAGCAGTTGATGGACCGTATTCTTACTGGAAATTAACCTCGTTTTACATTTACCAAATATTGACCTTGTTTGCTTAGCTTTGCAGCGACGGAGGGATTATGGGGTATCAAACGACTCAGTTTCGAAAAGTGCCGCCGGCGCGGCTTGAACAGCGCCAGTCGCATCGCCACCCTGTACTGTTGGGAAAAGTTTCCGTCCGTAAACACGCCAAGCAACCAATTTCGGGGCTGCTAATCGATGTGTCGGCTTATGGCTGCCGTGTGCTTTTTGAAGGTGGCGTGAAAGTCGGCGACCGGCTCTGGTTGCGTCTAGCGGGAAGCGAACCCATTGGTGCCACTGCCGTCTGGTCGGAAGGCGACCGCTTGGGCTGCAAATTTGATGCCACGCTTGATCGCAGCTTGTTCCGGACGTTGACCTTACAAGACGCTTGATATCGCGCCCCGTCGCGCGCGCAGGCGGCCTTGGACGGACTTTGCTATTTCCAGCCTTCAAGGACCTGATCCGGCGGCCGGTGGCCATCGGCCCAAACACGGATATTAGTAATAACGCGCTCGCCCGACGCTTCCCTGCCTTCAAACGTCGCGCTGCCTAAATGGGGAAGTAACACGACATTCGGTATGTTGAATAGGCGGGGGTCTACTGCTGGCTCATGCGTGTAGACGTCCAAACCCGCACCGCCAATGCGTCCGGTTTCTAACGCTTCGATCAAGGCATTCTCGTCAATCAACTCACCGCGCGAGCTGTTGATGATATATGCGTTGGCTTTCATAAGCGCGATACGTTCGGCGTTGATAATCTTGTCGGTTTCCGCAGTCAGCGGGCAATGCAGGCTGATAATGTCGGACCGTGCGATCAATCGGTCAATGTCCGGCTCAAACGTGATATTAAGTTCATCTTCGACACTCGCAGGTAAGCGGTGTCTTTTGTTGTAGATGATATTGAGGCCAAACGCCTTTGCCCGTAGTGCGACAGCTTCGCCGATCCTGCCCAGCCCTATAATGCCCAGAGTCTTTCCGCCAATTCGGTGGCCGAGCATATTTGTCGGGCTCCAGCCACGCCATTCACCGTTGCGCATGGCGCGATGTCCTTCACCAAGCCGCCTCGGCACGTTCAGAATCAACGCCATCGTCAGGTCGGCCGTATCGTCAGTGAAAACGCCTGGCGTGTTGGTCACCATGATGCCTTTGGCTTTCGCGGCGGCAAGGTCGATATGGTTTACCCCGGCGCCATAGCTTGCAATGAGTTTAAGTCGTGCTGGTGCCGCAGCAATGACCTCGGCATCAATGGTATCAGTTACAGTTGGAACCAACACATCGCAATCTGCCATTACTTCGATCAAGGCTGCGCGCGAGAGCGGCGTATCGTCGGAGTTGAAGCTTGCATCGAATAACTCGGCCATCCGCTTTTCTACCGCAGGCAAAAGTGTGCGCGTGACACGAATAACAGGACGTTCGATGCGGCTAAGTTCTGGCATATTGCTGACTAATGCCGAATTTGCGGCAAGGTCAAGACAGGATGGTTGCGCAGCGTATTACGCTTACCGTATAGAGCATGTCGGTGGTGGCAAATATGGTAAAGCAGCAAAGTTCGATGCACGTCAAAGGGGCAATATTGCTTGCGTTGCTTGGTGCAGCGTCGACCGCTTCTCAGGCCCAGCAAAAAACGCCTTATTGGGCATCTATCGAGGAATCCGAGGCGCGGATGCGCACAGGGCCAAGTACGGAATTTCCGGTCAAATGGGTGTACAAGCGCCAAAACCTTCCCGTGAAGGTTTTGGCGGTGCACAGCGTTTGGCGCAAGGTCAAAGATATTGATGGTGATGAAGGGTGGCTGCACGTCCGGCTTTTGAGCCCCAAGCGGACTGCCATCGTCACTGGTACAGAGATTGGCGCTTTACGCGATGCTCCTGACCCTGCGGCGCATGTCTCGTGGCGCGTGGAGCCGGGAGTCGTCGGCATTATTGACGAATGCGACAACGGTTATTGCCGGTTCGAAAACGACGGGCGCTATGGCTATATTGAGACGGAGCGCATCTGGGGCGATGAAGCCCCCTGATGGGGGCGCACACCGCAGTCTTTGTTAAGCGTCTACGCGTTCGGCGAGGACGGTAAGCCCTTTGTCGTTCACCTCGGCAAAGCCACCAGCGATTATCAACCGCTCCGGCGTCGCACCTCGCGTTTTATAGATCTCAAGCGCCGCATCATTGCGCAATGTGCTCATCATCGGGCTATGGCCAACCAACACACCGAAGTCGCCCTCAGTGCCCGGAACGACGACCATATAGACGTCGTCCGAGCGATAGAGTTTCTCAGGGGTTACGAGTTCGAATTTCAATGCCATGATGGCTTATGCCGCCTCCGCAGCCATCTTGGCGGCCTTTGCAACCGCTTCTTCGATGCCGCCGACCATGTAGAAAGCAGCTTGTGGAAGATGGTCATATTCGCCGTCGACTACAGCCTTGAACGACTTCACCGTATCTTCGACCTGAACAAACTTGCCGGAGATGCCGGTGAAGACTTCAGCGACGTGGAAAGGCTGTGACAGGAAGCGCTGGATTTTACGTGCACGGGTGACGGTCAATTTGTCGTCTTCCGACAATTCGTCCATGCCCAAAATCGCGATAATGTCCTGAAGCGATTTGTACTTCTGCAACGTTTCCTGAACGCGGCGGGCAGTGTCATAATGCTCCTGGCCGACAACGGCTGGCGTCAACACGCGGCTGACTGAGTCGAGCGGGTCAACGGCTGGATAAATGCCAAGCTCCGAGATCGCACGGTTCAGCGTGGTTGTCGCGTCCAAGTGGGCAAACGACGTGGCTGGCGCAGGGTCGGTCAAGTCATCTGCGGGAACGTAAATCGCCTGAACCGAGGTAATCGAACCTTTGGTGGTCGAGGTAATACGCTCTTGCAACTGACCCATGTCGGTTGCCAGCGTTGGCTGATAACCCACAGCCGAAGGAATACGGCCAAGAAGTGCGGACACTTCGGAACCGGCCTGCGTGAAGCGGAAAATATTGTCGACAAAGAACAGAACGTCCTGGCCTTCTTCGTCGCGGAAATATTCTGCCATGGTCAGGCCTGACAAGGCGACGCGTGCACGCGCACCGGGAGGCTCGTTCATCTGGCCGAATACCAAAGCAACCTTGGAACCTTCTGGTGTTGGGTTGCCGTCAGCGTCTTTTGCAATAACGCCAGCGTCGAGGAATTCGTGATAGAGATCGTTACCTTCACGGGTGCGCTCACCCACGCCAGCAAACACCGAAACGCCGCCATGGCCCTTTGCGATGTTGTTGATCAGTTCCTGAATAAGAACGGTCTTGCCAACGCCGGCACCGCCGAACAGACCGATCTTGCCGCCCTTTGCATAAGGCGCGAGCAAGTCGATGACCTTGATACCG
>NZ_JBKJMB010000078.1:0-2077 GCF_046596595.1 Sphingorhabdus sp. | reverse complement strand
GAAGTCGAGCTGGTAAGGATAAGATAGATGGCAATGACCGATCCTTTGGGTGATATGCTCACCCGTATCCGCAACGGCCAGCGGGCGAAGAAAGACTCTGTAGTCTCGCCAGCGTCCAGCCTGCGGACCCGTGTTCTCGATGTGTTGCAGCGTGAAGGCTATATTCGCGGTTACAGCGAAGAAGCTTTGGGTGCACATAAGGGCATCCGCATCGAACTGAAATATTTCGAAGGTGCGCCTGCTATCCAGCATGTCGCCCGCGTATCGAAGCCAGGTCGCCGCGTATATTCAGGAAGCTCAGAACTTCCGGTTATCCGCAACGGCCTTGGTATCACCATCGTTTCAACGCCAAAGGGCGTTCTGTCGGACGCCGAAGCGCGCGCACAGAATGTTGGCGGCGAAATCCTGGCGGAGGTATTCTGATGAGCCGCATTGGTAAGAAACCTGTTCCTATTCCTGCCGGCGTTACTGCCAGCATGGAGGCGGGCACGCTTTCGGTCAAAGGACCAAAGGGCGTATTGACGATGCCAATGAGCGACCTCATTTCCTACGAGATGCAGGATGACGGTCTCATGGTGAAGCCTGCGAACGCCAGCAAGGCGGCTCGCGCATTTTGGGGTATGCAGCGCACGTTGGTTCAGAACCTGGTCACAGGCGTGACTGAGGGCTTTACCAAGGTGCTTGAAATCACCGGCGTTGGTTATCGTGCCAACAGCCAGGGCAAGATGCTGAAGCTTCAACTTGGCTACAGCCATGATGTCGATTTTGCGATCCCTGAAGGCATAGAAATCAAGACACCCGACAACACCACGGTGGAAATTTCGGGTATCGACAAGCAGAAGGTTGGGCAGGTTGCTGCCGAAATCCGTCGCTGGAGGAAGCCAGAGCCTTATAAGGGCAAGGGCATCAAGTACCGCGGCGAATATATCTTCCGCAAGGAAGGGAAGAAGAAATAATGGCAAAACTGTCTCTCTTTGCACGACGCCGTCAGCGCGTGCGTTCGAAATTGCGGGCGCAGGTTGCTGGTCGTCCCCGTCTTTCGGTGCATCGCACTGGCCGCCATATTTATGCGCAGATCATTGACGATTCGAAGGGTGCAACGCTGGCGTCTGCCTCGACGCTCGACAAGGACGTTAAAGCCAAGAACGGATCGACAGCTGAAGCTGCTGCCGATGTTGGCAAGCGCGTAGCTGAGGCCGCCAAGAAAGCTGGCATATCCAGCGTAGTTTTTGATCGTGGCGGTTTCCTGTTTCATGGTCGCGTCAAAGCGCTTGCTGATGCGGCGCGCGAAGGCGGATTGGAGTTTTAATGATGGCTGAAAACACTGAAACTGCACCTGTCACCGATGGCGCAGCACCTGAAGCAGTTGCACCCGAAGGCCAACGTCGCGGTCGGGGCGGCCGTGGCGGCGGTGACAATCGTGGTGGCGGCGGCGGTGGCCGTGGTCGCAACAATAATGATCGTCGTCCTGCTCAAGAAGAAGACGATGGCACGATCGAAAAGCTCGTGCACATCAACCGTGTTTCGAAAACAGTTAAGGGCGGGAAGCGCTTTGGTTTTGCCGCGCTCGTCGTCGTTGGTGATGGTCAGGGCCGCGTAGGCTTTGGCCATGGCAAGGCACGCGAAGTGCCGGAAGCTATTAACAAAGCAACTGCTGCTGCAAAAAAGTCCATGATTCGGGTCGCACTGAAAGATGGTCGCACGTTGCATCATGATGGCAAGGGCCACTTTGGCGCGGGCAAGGTTACCTTGCGTTCGGCACCTGCCGGTACCGGCATTATCGCTGGCGGTCCAATGCGCGCCGTGTTCGAAAGTCTGGGCGTTGCGGACGTTGTGACCAAATCGGTTGGTACGTCGAACCCATATAACATGATCCGTGCTACATTCGCGGCGTTGGCTGAACAAACCAGCCCGAAGTCGGTAGCGCAACGTCGCGGCAAGAAAATCGCTGACCTCCTTGGTCGCGGTGGCAGCAAGACTGCTGAAGCCGATGCAGAAGCTATTGCGGAGTAATCGATATGGCGAAGATTAAAATCAAACAGACCGGTTCGCCGATCCGCCGTCCTGCCTCGCAGCG
>NZ_JBKJMB010000042.1:0-3140 GCF_046596595.1 Sphingorhabdus sp. | reverse complement strand
GCGCAATTCCATGACGATCATCGACCGCAAATCACCCGACAACCACGCATCAATCGGAACCCATGTCCGTCCTGCCATTAATGATGCCAGCATGACGATCAGCAGCGCCGCTCCAAGCGTGAGATTAAGCTTCAAGGCTTTGCCTCCATTAATCGCCGTATCTCTGCCAACCGCGCCACGGATTTGATGATGATCGGCCCGCCGCAATGCAACAGGCTAGATGGATAATGCGCGATTTTGATGCGCGCGCCGATGTTGCGCAATACAGGATGCGACAGCATTCGGTTCGAATCCGCATTGCCCGCGCCCATATTGGCTTGCCCAGCGAGCAGCACGGCGGGCGGCTGTGACAACAATCCTTCGATGGGCAATATATCCCATTTTTTAAGACCAAGCATGCTGCTCAGGTTGCGAAAACCCGTTCGTGTCATCAATTCATCTGCCAAGGTGCCTTTACCCGGAACCAGCCCGCTACCTTGCCAGATCAGTGCAGACACAGGAGGCGCGCCGGATTGCGCTGCGGCAATTGCCGTGTCGATTTTGGCATTCAGATTTGCACCTGTCTGACGATGCCCGATTCGTGCGGCAATATCGCTTATTTGCTTTTTGCTTTCATCGACGGTCTCCGGAACCGACACTTGCATAAGCGGAATGCCAAGCCTTTTGAGCGCGGCGATGGTCTGGATGGACACATGTGGCCCAGCGATCACCAAATCGGGCGAAGCTGCAATGACATCTTCGGCAGCGCCGGAAACGACGGGGTATTGCATCGCCCATTTCAGCGGCACCGACGAAGCACGGGGGTCTTGGGAATAATGACTGATCGCGGCAATCTGTTTTGAATCGGCAATCTCCATCAGGATCGTGTCGACGCATGGGTTCATGGACACGATGCGCATCGGGGTTGCGTCCGGCTCCGAAGGCACGGGACGTTGCAGCGTACACCCAGACAGCAGCAACAGAACAATAGCGGCGGATCTAGTCAATATTCGACGCCCTTTTGTGCCATGAAACCCGCCTTGAACGGATGTTTCACTTCCTGAAATTCAGTCACAAGATCCGCAATTTGGATAAGCTGCGGCTTGGCATTGCGGCCAGTGATGCAGATATGTTTTTCCATTGGACGATCCTTTAAAAACGCCACAATTTCTTCGATTGGCAATGTGTCATCGCGCAGCACGATATTAAGCTCATCCAAGATGATGAAATCATAGGCTGGATCAAGGATTAGCTCTTTTGACCGTTCCCAAGCTGCGCGCGCTGCCGCAACATCCTGTGCGCGGTCCTGCGTTTCCCATGTGAAGCCTGCGCCCATTACTTCCCAAGTCAGCAATTCAGGACGATCCGCGAAAAATGTTTTTTCGCCCGTCTCCCAATTGCCTTTCACATATTGCAATATACCGACCTTCATTCCCCATCCAATGCTGCGGATCGCCATGCCGAACGCGGACGAAGATTTCCCCTTGCCGTTGCCGGTGTGCACAACCAGCAACCCGCGCTCTATGGTTTTGCGCGCCTGAATTTTGTCACGCGCAACCTTTAGCCGTTTCATACGGGCGTTGTGTTTTGCGTGGTCAGGGTTTTCTTGAGTCATGCAGGTTTCCAATTTTTAAGAGCAACAGATAAACGGTCAAAATCAGCATCAGCGCCGGGGACGCCGAAACGCAACCAATCGGGATTTGCCGCAAATGGCCTGACCAAAATGCCTGCTTGCGCCAGATGAATGAACAAGTTTGGCGCGGCAGCATGCCGGGCAAGCTGAAACAAAGGCGTTTTGCCTACAATCGCCAATCCTCTGTCGATGAGCAACGCGGTGAGTTCATACGCGGCGGTGGTTAAACGGTCCCGCTGGTAATTCTGCCATTCGGTATCACGGTAAGCCCTAGTGCCAATTGCGATTGCTGGGCCCGAAATTGGCCAATCCCCCAAATGCGCGCGCAACTCTCGGGCAAGTGGCCTGTCGGCGATTACAAATCCGAGCCGAATGCCAGCGAGGCCATAGAATTTTCCAAAGGAGCGAAGCACGATTGCGCCATTGCGGTGCGGCAAGAGGCTCTGTGCAGGCGAAGCGTCTGCAAAGGCCTCGTCAACGATGCGCTGATTGCGCAAGCGTTGGAGTTGCGCCTTCGGAATTACCTTCCCATCCGGATTGTTAGGATTTGCGCAAACCAGAAGATCAGCGTTGCGCGACTTTGCGAACGAGATGGTTTTTGCATCGGGCCAGGCTGATTGATAGCCGCCATAGGTCGGGCCAACGATGCCAACGCGCTTTGTGGGCAGATGTTTTGCAAGCAAGCGTATTGCAAAGTCCGTCCCGGGGACCGCAACGATTTGGTCGAGGCTCACGTCGCCAAAGGCTCCTGCGGCGGCTGCTTCAAGTTGCCCCAAATCTTCTTCTGACGGCAGTTTCTGCCAGTCATTTACGTCAATCTCGCCCACGGGGTAGGACCATGGGCTGATGCCCGTTGAAAGGTCGAGCCAAGGCGATGGCGCCGCTGGATAACGGGCCGCCGCTACGGCGATACGCCCTCCGTGATGGAGAAGCGGATCGACGAGGTTGGCCACATTCATGCTCAGTAGCTTAACCGCACGCCCGCATAGGCGGCGCGGCTTGGGGTTCCATATCGGAAGATCGTTTCATATTGCTCGTCGAACAGGTTTTCGATGCGACCATAAAGCGATACGCCTCTCGTAAGTGGGTAGCTCGCCCTCAGATCGACCAGAAGATAACCATCAAGGCGGCGTGTGTTCGGCGCATTGTCAAAACTATCGCCGACAACGGTAGCCGTTGCCCCCGTTTCGAGTCCAAAAGCCCATATATAGTCGATTGATGCATTCACGCTTTGGCTTGGGCGACGTGCAAGTTTCAAACCATTGGCTCGGTTGTTGGCATCGATCCAGCTGTAATTGGCTTGCACAGTAAGTGCCCCGACTGGTTTCAGTTTCAGACCGAACTCAAGTCCCTGCGCCCGGGTCCGGGCAACATTGTCATAGGTGCCAGATGGCCGGTTCGTGCAAATTCCGGTTCGCGGCAATGGACAAGAAATAAACACAATCTGGTTCGATGTATCGCGGTGAAACCATGTGGCACCAACCTCGATTGCACCGTCGAGCAATTTCTGTGTCACTCCTGCATCCCA
>NZ_JBKJMB010000121.1:0-73711 GCF_046596595.1 Sphingorhabdus sp. | reverse complement strand
GATCCCGATGCCCCATGGCAAGTGGATGGTGACCGCATGGCCGCGCTCGCGGGCAACACGCCGTTTGATCGCTTGCCAGTACAAGGAAGAGTGCGCCAAATGCTGAAGGGCGGCAAGGTCATTTAGACCCGCCGCCCTTTAGCGATAGCAATAAGCTTTTTATTTATCGTGAAGCGATTTTCGAGGACGCAGTTTGCGCCATGCGCACGGACTGAGCCCCCTTGTTTGGAGCCACAAAACACGCGCCGCCTTGCGATTTGATCTTGTTACAAGTGGCATTTGCGCTGACTGCACTGCCAAAGCCAATCGCGGACAGGCGTGTCAGTTTTTTGCCATTCACTGTAACGGTCGTGTTGGCTGATTTAACCCCGCGCAGGGCACCAAAACGCGAGGAATATTTGTTCCATGCCGCTTTTGCGCCAGCTGCTGAAGAAAATGCACCAAGCTGCACCAAATGAGTGCCACGCGAGGATGCCGGTGTTGGCGCACGCGTCGATGCTGGAACATCTGCAATTGCCAACTTCACGGGAGCGGCTGAAGTGCTGATGAGTGGTGCTTCAGGCTTTGATTCGACTGGCGCAGCTTCGGCGAGCGTTACGTCGCTTTCGCCAAGTGCAACGGCGGCATTCGCGACGGGTGCTGCATCCAACGAGTCAAATGATGGTACCACTGGCGCAACATCCGCTAATGCAAGGGCGGCAGGCGGCGTGCTGTTCAGCGCCAGCCGAACTGGCTGACCCGAATCGGACATATCGGGACGAACCTTCAAAAGGCCAGCAACACGTAGCGTATGCGCGCCGGGCCGAGCGAACTGAGCCCATTCGGCGATCCGTTCATTGACGTTGTCCTGTGCCATGTCTTGCGATGCCATCACGCGGGCATCCCGCCAACGGCCATCAAGCGCATAAGCCAAAGCAAGGTTCTGCCGCGTGCGCGATGTTGCGCCATCCACGCGGACGGCCTCGTTTAAGATATTAATTGCCTCGCCGGAGCGTCCAGCCAGCGCCAGTGTCAAGCCAAAGTCGCTCACTGGCAGGATCGAACGGTGCGAAGCGAGGAGCGACACGGCACCTTCGGTGTTGCCTTGCGCGATTTGGCACAATGCAAGGCTGATGACTGTGCGCGGATCAACTTGGCCAAGCTCCATCACGTCCAGCAACGTGCGCTCTGCCGAAACAAATCGCCCGTTAGCCATGTAAACACGGGCGAGCAGCGCACGATAATCTTTGTTCTGCGGCTGTGCTTCCACGGCCATTTCCGCAAATTGAAGCGCGCGGTCGTTCTTGCCTTTGGCGACAGCTTGCTCGGCTTTCCGTGCCCATTGGAACGCTTTTTCAGGGCTCGCCTTCTTTGCGAACTCCTTGCTGGTGCTGCCGGCTCCGGCAGCTGTTGACGTCATGGCGGGCACCGCAACAAATGCAGTGGACAGGGCCAGCTTTACAACAAAATTGCTATTCATGGCATCACCTCAAAAAGTGTAAATTCGAACGTCAATGTCTTTTGCCCGGAAGGTGGGAAGCAAGATGCCCAATTTCGGGCATCGTATCGAGAAGCGCATCCAGTGCATCTGTTACAAGCTGCTGCGCAGACTGATGACGCACAGCGCAAGCCAGCCGGAGCTTTAGGTGCCGTTCGCTATCGAGACGCAGTGTGAAGGCCGCCTTTGCCTTCAAACCGGGCTTGGCACGTGCCCTTGAACGCGGTGCATCGGCCTTGCCGCGACGCGAAATCGGACGCGTTAAGGGTTCTGGCGTCACCGTTACAACCGTCACCGCATCAGAAATCGACTCAGGCTCAGCGGTGAAGCTGTCAAAGCCGGCGTCTATGTCATTATGGGCATCGATAGCGCGCGCGAGCCGGTCTTGTTGATGTTTGACCTCGGGAACAGCAGCGGCGAGCGGATTTGCGCCATGAAAGCTGTGGTCGTAATCCATTGGCGTTGTCGGATCAGGGTCCACATCATAGCCCATATCGTTCCAGCCAAGGTCGTCCTGAGTCATCGCGTTGCCGTTTTCATTCAACATGGACGGACGACGCATTGCGGGACGTGCAAGCCCCTTACGCGCCAGCAATATGCCAGAAAGAGATGCGATTGGTTTTGGTTCACCCATTTTCTTGCCCTCCCTTTCTTAACCGACGACTCGGCGGCCGAAACCACCCATGGGACGCGCAGCGGAAACTTGCTGACTTGTAGCAGCGGGGGCACTGAAAACGGTGCGGCGGAAATTCTTTTCGAGGCGGTCGGAGATATACGACCAAAGCTGGATAACTTCTTGTGATGAGCGACCATTGGGGTCGATTTCCATCACGGTGCGGCCATCAATCATGGACGCCGCAAAATCGGTGCGGTGGTGCAATGTTATTGGTGCCACGGTGCCATGTTGCGACAACGCGACGGCCGCTTCCGAGGTAATTTTTGCTTTGGGGGTTGCGCCGTTTACTACGAAGATCAGCGGCTTGCCTGCGCGCTCGCACAGATCGACCGTTGCACCAACAGCGCGCAAATCGTGCGGGCTTGGACGCGTTGGCACCACAATCAGCTCGGCGACCGAAATCACGCTCTGAATGGCCATGGTAATCGCCGGAGGAGTGTCGATAACGGCAAGCTTGAAGCCCTGCTGGCGTAAAATCGCCAAATCCGCCGCCAGACGAGAGACGGTTGTCTGCGCGAAGGCCGGTAAATCGGCCTCCCGCTCGTTCCACCAATCAGACAACGAGCCTTGCGGATCGATGTCGATAAGCACGACTGGCCCAGCGCCCGCTAGTTGCGCCTGAACTGCCAAATGGCCGGATAGTGTGGTTTTACCCGATCCGCCCTTCTGTGATGCCAATGCGAGTACCCTCACATCATTCCCCTTTGCAAATGTTTCAAAAGGGGTCTGACAGAACAGGGCTAAAAATCCGTTAACGCAGTCTGCGATATCGACGTGGGCGTTTCCCTGGCCTCCGCGCAATTGTTTAATGGCGGGATATCGAAATTTGCGAACAAACCTGCTAATGGCTTGGTTAAATTTTTACGCCAGTAAATTTACCAAATATCAGTTTTTGCACGATAAATTCAAAAATGTTACATGATGCAATGAAAGTGGAGTGCAAGAAATGGCGATGCGGTCTGATGTGAAGCGGTCTGATGTTTTTACGCGGGCTTTGGCTGCATTGGCCATCATGGCGGGCGCGGTGCCCGCTTATGCCGATACAAAGACGGGGATCGAGGCATGGGCGCGCGGCGAATATGAGGTCGCTGTCAAAGAGTGGCTTGATCCCGCCATGGCAGGCGATCCAGACGCGCAATTTAACATCGGTGAAGCATATAAGCTTGGCCGTGGCGTCAAAACCAACCTTAATGTCGCGCTGGATTGGTACCGTAAGGCAGCCGCGCAAGGCCATCTTCAGGCTGCCGATAGTGTTGGCCACTTGCTCCATTACCAACAGAAAATCGCCGAGGCACTGCCCTATCTGCGCGCATCGTCAGACCGCGGTGAGCCGCGCGCCCAATATTTATTGGCGACCGAAATGTTCAATGGCATCCACGTTGAAAAGGATTGGGTTCGCGCTTATGCCCTGATGACTCGTGCGTCATTAGCCAGCTTGGGGTCGGCGTCGCGCAGTCTTGCAAAAATGAACGAATATATCCCGGCTGACCAGCGCAAAGCTGGAACTGCGCTTGCCGCCGAATTTGAACAAAGCACCAATCGTGGCCAAATAGCTCAGGCAGAAAACTCTCCAATCAACACACGCCCAGTAATTGAAACCGCCGCCCCTGTAGCCTTGCCCCCTTCAACCGCTGTGGTGGCTGATCCTGCACCAGTTGCATCACAAATGGCGGCGGACCCGGTATGGCGGATTCAACTTGGCGCGTTCGGTAACGCAGATAACGCCCAAAAGCTCTGGACAAAAATAACACGCAACGTGACGGAATTGGCAGAACTTAAGCCGATTATAAGCAGCAACGGTAACATCACCCGACTGCAGACAGGTCCATTTCGCAACAAGGCAGACGCCGATGCCATTTGCAAAAAGGTCAAGGCAGCGGGCCAGCAATGCTTAAGCGTTGCCACCTCCTAAGCCGCGCAACTAGCCCTAGCTGCACAGCCTTTCAATATCCCGGCCAAGCGTGCTGCGTGCCGCGGCACTGCCCGGCGCGATCATGAAATAATGCGTGCCCGATAGGCTGGCGCGTTCCGAGCAATATTGCGCGCAACCGGTTTCGACGACAGCAGGGAAACGCAGTTCAAAACCGTCATAGCGCGCCGTAAAGCGGCAATTGCCCTGCCCTGTCAGGCGGATGTCCACCTGCTCGCCATTGACCTTTGCGGTACCGTTGCCTTCGCATTTGCTTTCAGGACCATAGACCGACAGAAACCCGATATCAAAGCTGTCGGCTGCCGTTTTGACTGCACACAGCTTGTCGGTACCCAGGTCGCCACGGGTTTCGTAACGCCCGGCAAATTCGGCCTTGTCGGGATCGGGAAGAATACCGGCTTCGACGGCTTTTGCGTCCAGCGCCGCGCCTGCGTCATTGCCGTTCCCCGCCAAATCCGTCAGCCCATCTCCGCACCCCATGAGGAAACACGTTATCGTCAAACCGAGAACGGCTGCGCGCTTCAAGCGGGTTCAAGCCCGGTTTCAGTAACTCTCCGGTAAAAACAGCTTCGCGCGCCCGTATGGCAAGTCGGACCGTCGGGCCGCGCGATAATCCAGATGGCGTCCTGATCGCAATCAATGCGGATATCCACAATATGCAGGACATTGCCGCTGCTTTCGCCCTTCTGCCACAGTTTCTGCCGACTGCGCGAGTAGAAGACGGCCGTGCGGGTTTCGACGCTTCTCGCAAGTGCTTCGGCATTCATATGCCCCACCATCAACAATGTGCCGTCAGCTTCATCGGTGATAACGGCGGTCAACAATCCGCTCGCGTCGAATTTTGGATTAAGCGTCAATCCGGTTTCTTGATCGTCAGTCATGGCTTTGCCTAACCCAAGCATAAATGCCCTGCCAATGTTTTCTTTGGAAACGCTCGCGACCTTTATGACAATATGGCGACAATGAGGGGGAGACAATTGACGCAGCGGTGCCTATAGGCGGGCCAGCGAAGCGCAGCGGGATTCGATATATGCTGACCACCGACCCTTTTGACGACGACAAACTTCGCGAGGAGTGTGGTATTTTCGGTGTCTATAACACTGAAGATGCCTCTGCCATGGTTGCGCTCGGCCTGCATGCCCTGCAACATCGCGGCCAAGAAGCGGCAGGCATCACCAGTTTTGATGATCATGATTTCCATACCCATCGCGCAATGGGGCATGTTGCGGGCAATTTTGATCGCGAAGAAATCATCGGCGGTCTTGTCGGACGCTGCGCTATTGGCCATGTGCGATATTCGACCACGGGCGAAACATCGCTGCGCAATGTCCAGCCATTATATGCCGACCTTGCTACTGGCGGCTTTGCAATCGCGCATAATGGCAATATTTCGAACGCCATGACGGTGCGCCGCGACCTTGTGCGTCGTGGATCAATTTTTCAGTCAACCTCCGACACCGAAGTCATCATCCATCTGGTCGCGACATCGGGTTACCGTACTTTGCTTGACCGTCTGATCGATGCACTCAAGCGGGTTGAAGGTGCTTATTCGCTTCTTTGCCTGACGACCGAAGGCATGATTGCCTGCCGCGATCCGCTGGGCATCCGTCCTTTGGTCATGGGCAAGCTTGGCGAGACCATCATCTTCGCCTCTGAAACCGTTGCGCTCGATATTGTCGGGGCGGAATATATCCGTTCGGTCGAACCCGGTGAACTCGTGGTGGTACGTGGTACTGAGATCCAGTCGCACAAACCATTCATTCCCATTTCCCAGCGGCCATGCATATTCGAACATGTCTATTTCTCGCGCCCTGACTCCATAGTTGAGGGCATCAGCGTCTATTCGGTGCGTAAGGCCATCGGCGCTGAATTGGCGCGCGAAAACGGCGTCGATGTCGATTATGTTATTCCGGTTCCCGACAGCGGGACTCCTGCAGCAATTGGCTATGCCGAAGCCGCCAAAATACCGTTTGAACTTGGCATTATCCGGTCCCATTATGTTGGCCGCACATTTATTCAGCCAGGCGACGGCGTCCGGCATCTGGGTGTGAAGTTAAAGCATAATGCGAACAGAAACCTTGTTGCCGGCAAGCGAATCGTGCTGATTGATGATTCGATCGTGCGCGGCACCACGTCGCTTAAAATCGTGCAGATGATGCGCGAGGCAGGCGCAGCCGAAGTGCATATGCGAATCGCCAGCCCGCCGACGATGAACAGCTGTTTCTACGGCGTCGATACGCCTGAACGTTCAAAACTACTCGCCAGCCGGATGGATGTCGAAGAAATGCGCCAGTTTATTCAGGCCGACAGTCTTGCGTTCCTCTCCATAGACGGCCTCTATCGCGCGTTGGGCGAAGATTCGCGCCATGCTGGCAAGCCGCAATATTGCGATGCCTGTTTCACGGGCGACTATCCCACCACCCTGACCGACCATGAAGAGCATGAAGCGGGTGACCTCATCATGCTGGGCGAACGGAAGCTAGCTTAACCGATGACGAAGATGTTTGAAGGCAAGATTGCACTGGTGACAGGCGCAAGTCGCGGAATTGGCGCGGCAACGGCGAAAGCACTGGCTGCGCAGGGCGCACATGTTATCCTGACCGCACGTACAGCCAAAGATCTTGAGGCTGTCGAGGACGGGATCTTTGACGCTGGCGGAAGTGCAACAATTGCGCCGCTCGATTTAACCGACGGCGACAGCATCGCGCGCCTCGCCGCGGCAGTAACCGAGCGTTGGGGTAAAGTCGACATCCTGATCCTCAATGCCGCGATGTTGGGTACATTAAGTCCCGTATCAGCCATTGATGGCGCTGAATTCGCCCGGCTGTTCACGCTAAATGTGACCGCGCAGCAGGTTATGATTGCGTCGTTCGATGCCCTTTTACGGAAAAGCGAAGCTGGGCGGTTGGTGGCATTGACCTCGTCCGTCGGATCAAGCCCGCGTGCATTCTGGGGGGCTTATGGCGCGTCGAAGGCTGCGCTTGAGAACCTGGTCGACAGCTACGCCGATGAAGTCAAAAACCTGTCGCAGGTGCGCACCGCGATTGTAGACCCCGGCCGAACGCGTACGCAAATGCGTGCAAAGGCCTATCCCGGTGAAGACCCGTCTTCAGTTAAAGAACCTGCGGTGGTTGCAGAGGAGATTTTGGCGATGCTGCAAACCGAGTTTGTAAGCGGACACAGGTTGGTTGTTGAGGGTTAAGCCGTGGCAGTGCCCCACATCTAAGCTTTCGTTCGCCCGTCTTCGTCGTCCTGAACTCGTTTCAGGATAACAAGCGACGATCGAGCGTTATCCTGAAACAAGTTCAGGATGACGATTTGGACATAGGGCAAGACCATTGTCCTCAACGCTCCCCTACCCCTTCACCGCCTCATGCGCCTTTAGCGCCCGTTCGCGGGCGGCCTTGTGGCCAATAACTTTGCGTGGATAGCTTTTCGGGCGCGCGCCAAACTCGTCAGGGTCATGAATAGCAGGCTCTTGCAATTCTGCGAGTTCCGGCACCCATTCGCGTATATATCGCGCCGCATCGAACTTCTCCGACTGCGACAATGGCGCCATGATTCGCACGAACATGTTGCTGTCGACGCCAGTGCCCGCGGTCCACTGCCAATTGACGCTGTTGCTGCCATAATCGGCATCGACGAGCGTGTCCCAGAACCATTTTTCGCCCTCGCGCCAATCAATCAACAAATGTTTGATCAGGAAGGACGCGGTGATCATGCGCACGCGGTTATGCATCCACCCGGTCGCCCATAATTGCCGCATCCCGGCATCGACAATGGGATAGCCCGTCCGCCCTTTGGTCCATGCAACAAAATCGGCCATGACTGCTGGGTCGGACAGGTCACGCCAAGGCAATTTGTCGAACGCATCACGCGCGTTCTTGGCGCCATATTCGGGAAACTGAACAATTACATTCTGCGCATAATCGCGCCAGACCAATTCTTTCAGGAACACATCGACCGAACCGCCTGCGCGCATCGTCGCGTGCCAACAGGCAGCGGGCGATATCTCACCGAAGTGCAAATGCGGCGACAGGAACGATGAGCCCTCAACTGACGGCAGGTTGCGCTTTTCGTCGTAGTACTGGGCCTTGTCATCAAATGCCGCGAGCCGTGCCTGTGCGCCCTTTTCCCCCGGCGTCCACATTTCGGACATGCCGCCCGACCAATCAGGCTTCGTCGGCAACAGGTTCCAGTCGCCAAGATTTTCGCTGTCGGGCCAAGTGTCCGGAACGGTAACTGCCGTGGGCGATGCTAATGGCACAGCAGGCGGCATATGCTGCCACAAGGCCCGCATGAAAGGCGTATAGATCTTATACTGCCCGCCACTTCCCGTGGTCACGCTTCCGGCAGGTAGCAGATAATTGCCGTCATGGCAGACCAGTTCGCAACCCTTGGGCAAGGCGTTTACGACCGCTTTCTCCGCATTGCGCCACCAGGGTTCATAATGGCGGATGCAGTGGACAGCCGACGCGCCCGTTTCTGCGGCGAGCGCATTCAATATCTCGTCCGATTTGCCTGACCGCAGGATTAGCCGCGATCCAAGCCCGCGCAAATCCGCGTCCAAGGCCATAAGGCTATGGTGCAACCACCATCGCGACGCTGCACCCATTTTGCGATGCTTTGGCGTATCGTCATCAAGGATGAACACCGGGATGACCGGCGCACCACTCGCCACAGCAGCCGCAAGCGCCGGCTGATCGGCCAAGCGCAGGTCACGCCGGAACCATAAGATTACGGGCGCGGTCATTTGCTATCTGCTTTCAATGGCAAGGTAACGGTAAAACGGTCGGCTACTAAGGGATCGGAAAAACGCTGATCGGACAAAATGATGTTCTTCCCCCCTTTATCTGTTTTTATGACGGGCATTCGCGACCAGAAAAGAAACGCCTTGGCGTCGCTGTTTCCCAAGGCCAGAACTTTTGGCTTTAAATCCGCCCGATGCATCGATCCATTGTCCTCGATTTCCTGATAGCTGCCGTCGAAGCCATAACCAGCGCGGCCCTTTCCATATCGGCCGTTGCCGCGCCATTCGATGTCACGCCGCCAGAATTGAAAAGGGACGGGATTAGCCACGACTAATCCCGGTGTGACAGCAAATTTTGAACGGAGTGTCGTGGCCACATTGGCCTCAATGCGCCCAGTGATCAGACCGTTTGCGAAAATATAAGCGGAGATTGCCGCAAAGCTGACAAATGCAGGTAGACGCCAGTTGGGCGCGCTCTTGCGCTCACGGCGCAGCGAAACCCAAACGCCAGCGATCAGCGCGACCCACAGCCAAATGTCGATGATGAACAGGGTATCGCCATAAAACCACTGGCTCGAAAACGGCTCAAGCAGTCGAATGCCGTAGCTGTTGAACCAGTCGAATAAAGGATGGCTGAGGCAACCGATATAAGCCAGCGCAAGCAGCCAGCCTTTATGCACAGGCAACCGCTTTTCTGGTCGCTTGCCGCGCTTCGCCTGCCAATTGTCGAACCACAGCATGATAACCCACAGCAACAAAGGCAAGATGAACATGGCTATGGGCCCGTGCGTGATCCCGCGCCGCAGCGCCAGATGTTCCTGCCCGCCAAGCAAAGTCGCCACCGCGTCAATATCCGGAATGTTCGCTGCAATGATGAGCGTCGGCATCGCCAACCCGGTCTTGCGCTTTAAGCCAATCTGGCCAAGCAATGCGCCAACAAGGCTGTGGGTGAGATTATCCATAGGGCTTAGCTGGCCGAATGGCCACCCGATGGCAATACCGAGTTATCGCTGTGAAGAGTTTTGTTTACGCAGGGGCGCGGAGGGGATCGTGGGGAGATTGTTCACGGCCCCGTTGGTGCATCATCTACAATATTGTTCCGTTTCAAGATTTGGGCAAGCAATGCAAGCACGGAGTTGCAGGCTTCAACAATTAGTTAATACTGCGTCATTATTAATTAAAAATGGCCCGAAAAACAGCATCTTTCAAATATTGAGGCGCCTTTGCGCCATTTGTTACACTGTATATCCGACCCGAGTCATTTCACTTCTCCACCATCAGACATTCCGTATGAATACATAATTTTTCTAATATCCGAATAAATAAATCTTGAACCATAAGAACTTAAATATAATTTATCCGATTTTTTTTCGTAAAAAAAATATGAGCGAACGATAATTCCCAACAATTTTTTCTTTTTATATATATACAAAAAAATATGATCACTTGATTCTATTTCATAATAAATCATAAATTTTTTATTTTCATAGATGCAAAAATAATTACAAAATAATCTTCCTGAAATATCTATTATTAGATCACTTGAATTTAATATATCTTCAACTTTAATATTGTTAGGTGGAAAATCGATGATCAAATAATTACATTCTGATGGCTTGGAATTAAATTTATTACATGAATATCTATTTTTAAGCTTAAACCAATCATTTTTAATTTTTCTATCGGTAATTTCTATTGATTGGCCAGTATTGTTAAATTCGTTTTGATTTTCTCGAGATAACTTGAGCTGTCGCAATCGTGTCTGAGCAGCCTCATTGCCCTCAATCTTTGGTCCCGTGCTAACCACGCTGGTCGTGACACCCGAAGGCCCGGGGGTATACATCATCCGCGATCCACCAAGAGGGGCGGCAGCGATCTGATACAGCTTTATCGACTTAATCAGATCATCAGGATCAGCTGAGTTTTCAAACCAGCGGCCGAGCTCATATTGCACCTGCTTGTCGCCAGCCATCGCCTGCCGCGCCTGCTGCTGAATGGCGGCGTCGGCTGCGCCGGGTTTCAGCGATATCCCCATATAGCGCGAAGGCGCAGCACAACCGGTCAGCGCAATCACTGCGCTGATCAGGATCACTGACCTCTTTGCCCTAAAAAGAATCATTCCGCGCAAATTAAACCCCCGTCCGATGATAGAGGGTCAACCACAAGATACGGAAATTCAATAAAAATAGTTCATATACTAATCGTTCGGGTAGCGAACCACGCCGCGTGCGCCGCTCACCGTCTCCTGTATCCCGGGCCTTGGCAAAGGGAGAGCAAGTGGCAGAGGCACGCCGTACCAGAGTGTCATCACGTCGTGCGCGAACGATGGGTGTCTCGACTACGCTCGACACGAACGGGGAGTGAGCATCAACTTAGAGAGCACCTGTTAAAAAACCCGTTCGCATCGAGCATCGTCGAGATGCCGTCCGGTCATGCGAGACCTGAGTGGGTAACAAACCCGTTAAAACTAGTTCCTCAGCGGTCTCCGCGCCTCTGCGTGCAAATCCTAAACTTCCGGATGCCCTTCTTCGACGGTCCAGGTCTGCCCCTTCGCAAGCAGCTTGCCGAGATCGGCGGTCTTGCCTGCACTTGCGGATATATTCTGCGCCACGACCACATCATTGAACGTCGGGCGCGGGTCGTCATACAACACGCCCAACGCCATTGGAAATTCGCCGAACGGCATTTCCACAAGCATATGCGCAAGCGAGCGGTTTTTGACATCGTGGACGAGCACGCCCGCCTCTTGCCAATCACCGTCCACGACATCGACCACCTTCAACGTCAACGCCGCGGTGTCGAGCGCGATGCCCTTTGTTCCGCCGGATTTGTCATTGCCGAACAGCATTGGCTCACCATTGCGCACCCAAAGTTGATGCCCTTCGGCGCCCTTTGGCGTCGCAAATTCTTCGAACACGTCCTTGTTATAGACGATGCAGTTCTGGAAGATTTCAATGAACGCTGCGCCGCGATGGGCATGCGCGGCCTTGAGCACTTCGGGCAGGTTTTTTGAAATGTCGAAGCCACGCGCAACAAAGCGGGCACCTGAACCCAGCGCAAAGGCGCATGGCGTTGCTGGCCGGTCAACCGATCCATAAGGCGTTGACGGGCTGTGCGTGCCCACACGGCTTGTGGGCGAATATTGGCCCTTGGTCAGGCCATAAATCTCATTGTTGAACAGCATGATCTGGCAATCGAGATTGCGGCGCAGCAAGTGCATACTATGGTTGCCACCGATGGACAGCGCGTCGCCATCGCCCGTGATGATCCAGACATCAAGGTCAGGGTTGGCCAGCTTAACGCCCGTTGCCACCGCTGGCGCACGGCCGTGAATGGTGTGGAAGCCATAAGTTTCCATATAATATGGAAAACGTGATGAGCAGCCAATGCCGCTGATGAACACGGTATTCTCCGGCGTAGCGCCGATTTCGGGCATGGTGCGCTGCACCGCCTTCAGGATCGCATAGTCGCCGCAACCCGGGCACCAGCGGACCTCCTGGTCGGTTTCCCAATCCTTTGGCGTGGTCGCTTTAACGGGGGTCATATCGTTCATGTGAAGTTCCAGTTTTACGCATTTTTACCCAGCTACGAATTAGATCGATGGCAATGCCTAACATCATGCCACCAACGAATGCGCTTCTTAAATCCTTGGCGTTTTGAGGATTGCCTCCATTTATCATCACCCAACCGATCAGCACGAAACACAGGCTAAGCACAATCAACATATGAGGATATTTGAAAACGAGAGATTTATTGTCAACTTCACCCGATGTCGTCCCAAGTCCGACTACCCAAAAAATAAACTCTAAAAATGGAAAAAACAGCATTCCCATGATTACCAATACCGGGATGGAAGGAATATCCCGACCAATGGCCTCAGCGCCAGATACTCCCATAAATGCGCCGGATACGAGATAAATGTACCATTTTATTTTACTCTGAGTGGTAAGTACGACGTCAGTCATCCTAATGCCCGTTCAATCGCAGCTTCAATTTCGGCGATGGTAAAGGGTTGCCCCGAAACCTTGTTGACTGGCCTTGCATCGACAAGGAACTGGTCGCGCAACACGGTCTTGAGCTGTCCTGTATTCATTTCGGGCACGATGACCTTGTCAAAGCTCTTGAGCAGTTCACCCATATTCTTTGGCATCGGCCAGATATGCCGGATATGAATATGTGCCACGTCGACGCCTTCGGCGCGCTTGCGGCGGACGGCTTGCGCGATTGGCCCGTAGGTCGAACCCCAGCCGACGACGGCCAGCTTCGCACCAGCGGCACCCTGCTCGAGTATTTGGTCTGGAATGCTGTCGGCAACATTGGCCACCTTGGCCGACCGAATGTCGGTCATCGCCTGATGGTTGGCGGGCGCGTAATTGATGTGGCCCGTATCAACTTCTTTTTCGATCCCCCCGATGCGGTGGAGAAGACCGGGCGTCCCGGGTTTTACCCAAGGCCGCTTCAGTTTGTGATCGCGCGCATAGGGCTTGAAGCCGCCTTCGGGAATGGTTTCCAGAAACTCGACAGGGAAAGGCTTGTAAGTCTCCAGATCAGGGACTTTCCAAGGTTCGGCGGCATTGGCGATATAGCCGTCGGTCAGCAGCATGACGGGGGTCATATATTCCACCGCAATGCGCACCGCTTCAATGGCGCAATCAAACGCATCGACAGGCGAACGTGCCGCAATGACGGGCATCGGCGCGTCGCCGTTCCGGCCATAAACCGCTTGATACAGGTCGGATTGTTCGGTTTTGGTCGGCAAGCCAGTTGAAGGCCCGCCACGCTGGCTGTTCACGATAACCAAAGGCAGCTCGGTCATGATGGCAAGACCCATCGCCTCGCCCTTCAATGCAATGCCTGGTCCCGAGGAGCTGGTGACGCCCAATTGCCCGGCATAGCTTGCGCCAATTGCCGAACATATCGCTGCAATCTCGTCCTCCGCCTGAAATGTGGTGATGCCATATTCCTTGAGGCGGCTGAGGTGATGCAAAATGGCCGACGCCGGCGTGATGGGATAGCCGCCAAAGAACATCTTCAGCCCGGCAAGCTGCGCACCTGCAACGAGACCATAAGAAATGGACTCCGCACCAGTCACCGTGCGGTAAAGGCCAGCTGGCGCAGGCGCTGCATCGACATGATATTGCTTCAATGGTCCGGCAAGCTCGGCGGTTTCGCCATAAGCATGGCCAGCATTTAACGCCGCAATATTGGCTTGCGCCAGTACGGGGTTCTTTGCAAATTTGGCGTTGAGCCAGTCCATGATCGGCTGACGGTCACGGTCGAACATCCAGAGCGCAAGTCCAAGCGTCCACATGTTTTTGCAACGCAGCGCTTCTTTATTTCCCAGCCCGAACGGCTTGACCGATTGCAGCGTCAGCGCGCTGATATCAAACGCCAGCAATTGCCATTTGGCAAGGCTGCCATCTTCCAACGGGTTGCTGCTATATTTCGCCTTATCCAGGTTACGTTGTGAAAATTCGCCGGTGTCTGCGATGATAAGTCCGCCAGCGCGTAACGCCGCAACATTGGTTTTCAATGCCGCAGGGTTCATCGCAACCAGCACATCCGGCTGGTCGCCTGCGGTATCAATTGCCTGCGCGCCAAAATTGATCTGGAATGCTGAAACGCCGAACAACGTGCCTTGCGGCGCACGAATTTCGGCCGGAAAATCGGGGAATGTGGCAAAATCATTACCGGCTAACGCCGCCGATAACGTAAACTGCCCCCCCGTTAGCTGCATTCCGTCGCCACTGTCCCCTGCAAAACGGACGACAACCGCATCGCTTTGGATTGGGGTGTGATCGTTCGACTTTTCGTTTTTGAATGCCGTAGCCATTCGTTTTCAACCCGTTTTTGAACGCATTTATGTCTCCGTTTTGCCTAATCCCATTCGGGCGGCACTGCAACGTTTGAAACAGCGCGCATAGGCTCTGCTGATAACTGCCACCCAATATACTGGACCTGTCCCGCGCGCCGCCCTATCACGCCGACAAGATGGAGATTGAGATGACCGAAACCACCCCCTTTGTCCGCCCTGACGTGGCGTTGTTCCTGCAGTTTCTGAACGCCGTTCCCGGCCCCAAATTCTGGGAAGTTTCTGCCGAAGAAGCGCGCGCGATGACCGCTGCGATGCGTGATGTTGCCGATGCGCCGGTAGGTGAGCTGGCTGTCATTCGTGACATTGAAATTCCCGGCCCAGCAGGTACGATTCCCGCGCGCGTCTATGACAGCCGCGCAGAACGCAGCCCAGGCCCAGTCATGGTATTTTACCATGGCGGCGGTTTTGTGATTGGCAGCCTTTATACCTATGAGCCTTATTGTGCCGAAGTTGCGCGCCTGCTCGATTTGCCCGTTATTTCGATTGATTACCGCCTGTCGCCTGAATACCCGTTTCCCGCGCCAGCCGAAGATTGCGAAGCAGCCACCCGTTGGATTGCGACCAGCCCGGCCGAATTGGGCCTCGAAGTAACTGGCCTCATCACCTCTGGTGACAGCGCCGGCGGTAACCTGACCATCGTCACGACGATGGCACTGCGCGACAAGCCTGCCGCGGTCCCTGTGTTGGTCCAATTTCCCATTTACCCCGTCGTCACGCTTGATCCTGATTGGCCAAGCATGCGCGAATTTGCCAATGGCTATTTGCTGACCGACGAAGCAATGGCCTTTTTCAGCGAAGGCCATGCCGCATCGCCTGATGACTATCGTTCGGAACCGCTGAATTTTGCGCAAGAGGGCATGCCGCCAAGCCTTGTGACCACGGCAAGCCTTGACCCGTTGCGCGATCAGGGTCTCGCCTATGTCGAAAAGTTGAAGCAAGCTGGCGTGCGCGTTCAACATATTAGCGCCGACGGCAACATTCACGGTCATATCAACATCCGCCAAGCGATACCTTCAGTTCAGGCCGACATACAAGTCTATATCGCTGCGCTAAAGGCCATGCTGGCAGACGTGACAGCATCGGTATGACCGACAATTTCGCAGACCTGCCCTACCGCCCATGCGCTGGCATCATGCTCGCCAATATGGCGGGCAAGATATTCGTCGGCCAGAGGTTGGACCGCCCCGAAGGTACTGACGCGTGGCAGATGCCCCAAGGCGGTATTGATGATGGCGAAGATGCCGAAACCGCTGCGTTGCGCGAACTTACTGAAGAAACAGGGGTGCGCGCAGACTTGGTAGATATTCTGGCGCGCAGCAAGAATGAGCATTTTTATGACTTGCCCGACGATATGATCGGACGGATCTGGAAGGGCAAATATCGCGGCCAGCGGCAGAGCTGGTTCTTGATGCGCTTCAAAGGCACCGACGCCGATATCAACATCGAAACCGCGCATCAGGAATTCACCCGTTGGCAATGGGTCGATGCCCCGCAACTCCCGCAATTAATTGTGCCGTTCAAAAAGCGGCTATATGAAAATATCCTGGCGGAATTTGCCGACCTTATTTGAGGCGGCGGGACGAACGGCGTTTTTCGTCGGCAGCTTTAACGTCAATTCGTCTTGGGCTCTGGCGGTGCGCCCAAAGTCGCTTTCAAATCCACTGCGCTCGCCTGCGCCTGCTGTTTCTGGGACGCAGAATCAATCGCTAGCGAAAGCCGTTCGGCGGAAGAACAATTGGTGCGGCATAATGTTTTCAGCCGCGCGATATTTTTGCGTGCGAGTTCAAGCGCACCCTTTGAAATAAATGCATCGGCCTGTTCAGCCAGTGCGATCTGGTCATTGGGTTCAAGCTCCAACGCCTCTTTGTAAAAGCCGATTGCCTTGCCATCCAGACCTTGTGACTTAACTGCACGTGCCATGGCGACATAAGCCGCCCGGTTGCGTGGATCGACGGCAAGCGCCGATTCATACCAGCCAATGGCGTTGTCGAGGCGGCCTGCACTGGCTTCCTGATCACCCGTCTTCATCAGTGCGACGGATCGCGCATCAATTTCATCGTCTGCACGCCCGCCGATACTGGCGCTCGACATGACGGCTAGGGTAAGTGAAAGGGCAATGGCGGCAGGCGAAAAGCGCATAAAATATATCCAAAAAAGTTCGAAGCGCGACGCTATCACAGCTTTTGGAGCCTCGCGAAGTAAAATCCATCACTATTGTCATGCAACGGCGTCAGCAACACGCCATCTCCGTCGGCACGACCCGCTGCAACGCCGGTGTCAACAGCACGCCAGCCCTGATGCGACTTCAAAAATGCTGTCACTTGTCCCTTGCCCTCACTTTCGATCAGCGAGCATACCGCATATACCAAATACCCGCCACGCGCGACCATTTCCGACCCAATGTCCAACAGCTTTGCCTGTTCGTCAATGACGCGTTTCAAACGCGCAGCATCCAGACGCCATCGTGTTTCAGGGTTCCGCCGCCAAGTGCCACTCCCCGAGCAAGGCGCGTCAATAAGCACAAGGTCACAAGCCGCATTCAGATCGGACAGCATCTCCTTTTCCTTGCCGGGGTTCAGCAGCCGGGTTTCGACATTCGTTGCCCCTGCCCGCGCCGCACGCGGCTTCAACTGGTCCAGACGGTTACGGTTAGTGTCGGTCGCAATCAGCCGCCCGTGGTTTCGCATCGCCGCTGCAAGACCGAGCGTTTTGCCGCCTGCCCCTGCACATAGGTCAAGCACAGTTCCAACGCCCTTTGCCTGACATGCCTCAACTATAAGCTGACTACCGAAGTCCTGAATCTCGACCAAGCCATTTTCCACTGCTGGATGGCTGTCGATGGCCGTTCCGCCGGGAAGCCGAAGCGCAAACTCCAGCGCGGGCAAAATTTCCGCCTCGGGCAATAAAGCCGCCACTTCGTCGCGGCGTGCTTTCAACGCATTGACGCGCAAATCCATTGGCGCGCGGTCAAGCAGCGATGCCTGCTCATTCTCGTCGATATGTGCCGAGAACAAAGGCTTTATCCATTTGGGCAAATCTCCGCCCGTCGAGCGCGCCTCCGCCGGGTCAAGGACCGCCGGACCATAATCGCTGCCATCGAACAACGCCGCAAGTTCGGGGTCGGCATCCGCCATGGCTGCGAAGGCCGAACGCGCGGTCGCTGGCCGTTTGCCAAAGCGCCGGATGACGCCCCATGCCAGATCGCGCACCGCGCGGCGGTCCTTTGATCCTGCATAGCGCCGCTCGGCAAAAAAGCGTTTGGCAATTTGGTCAGCAGAAGCACCGCCGTCTTTGGCAGCAAGAATGATTTGATCCACCAGCTCAATCGCCGATTGCACACGTGCGGCGGGTCTCATAATTTAACGCGTCGGATAATTTGGTGCTTCGCGTGTGATGGTAACGTCATGAACATGGCTTTCCCGTAATCCGGCATTGGTGATGCGCACAAACTGCGCGCGTTCCTGAAGGTCGGCGATGGTACGCGAACCTGTATATCCCATAGCCGCCTTTACGCCGCCCACAAGCTGGTGGATGACGTCGCGTGCTGGCCCCTTGAATGGCACCTGCCCCTCAATGCCTTCGGGAACCAGCTTGAGCTGGTCCTTGATATCCTGCTGAAAATAACGGTCGGCCGAGCCACGTGCCATTGCGCCTACACTGCCCATGCCGCGATAGCTTTTATATGCGCGGCCCTGGTAGAGGAATGTTTCGCCCGGCGCTTCTTCGGTGCCAGCCAAAAGCGATCCGACCATCACCGACGATGCGCCTGCGGCAAGCGCCTTTGCAAGGTCGCCCGATGTGCGCAGCCCGCCATCGGCAATGACGGGAATCCCCGATTTCGCCGCTTCGGCAGCCGCGTCCATTACCGCGGTCAATTGTGGCACGCCAACGCCAGCAACAACGCGCGTAGTGCAGATAGAGCCTGGGCCAATGCCAACCTTGATGCCGTCTGCACCCGCATCAATCAACGCGCGGGTCGCGGCTGCAGTTGCAACATTGCCGGCGACGACCTGAACCTCTGGGGCCATGCGCTTGATTTCGGCAACCGCCGCAGCAACCATTGCGCTATGGCCATGCGCGGTATCCACAACGATCAGATCACATTCGGCGTCGATCAATGCCTTGGTATAGGCCAAGCCCTTTTCACCCACAGTCGTCGCCGCCGCAACGCGCAAGCGACCCGAACTGTCCTTGGTTGCATTGGGATACAGCACGGCCTTTTCGATATCCTTGACGGTAATCAGGCCAATACAATGATAGGCATTGTCAACCACCAGCAGCTTTTCAATCCGCCGCTGATGCAGCAAGCGCCGCGCCTCTTCCTGTGTCACCGACGCCGAAACCGTCGCCAGATTTTCGTGCGTCATCAATTCGGACACAGGTTGCGCAGGATTTTCGGCAAAACGGACATCGCGATTGGTCAATATGCCGGCAAGCTTGCCGCTCGCTTCGACCACGGGAATGCCGGAAATCGCGTTCACCAACATCAATGCCTGCGCCTCGGCCAATGTCGCATTGGGCGCAATGGTGATCGGGTTGACGACCATGCCGCTTTCAAAGCGTTTGACCTGACGCACCGCCGCGCACTGTTCTTCAATGCTGAGGTTGCGGTGCAATACGCCAATACCGCCAAGCTGCGCCATTACGATAGCCATGCGGGCTTCGGTTACGGTGTCCATCGCCGATGAAATCACCGGGATGTTAAGCGAAATGGTTTTGGTCAGCCGAGTCCGCGTGTCTGCCTGACTTGGCAAAATGTCCGACGCCCCGGGCTGCAACAGCACGTCGTCAAATGTCAGTCCGAGGGGGATGTCTTTCATGTGGCCACCGCTTTAAGCTTTGATTCGTGGCGGCCCATGTAAACAGTAACCCCTTTATTCACCAGCCTTCTTCGATTTATATTTTCGCGTGTCGGCAAAGTACCGGCCAAGCGCGATGTGCAAATCGGCATCTTCGGCCGCGCCACCCAATTGCGTGCTGTCGGTGAGTTCGTCATTTGGACCGTGATAGTCGCTGCCCAAAAATTTTTGAATTAGGTCCAAATCGGCAAAGGAACCGCCAACCATCAATGCTGGTACACCTTTTTGCGCCAGTGCCCAACCGTCCTGCCGTTGAATGAACGCATTCGCATCGGTCGAGCTCTCAATCAACCGGCCCGTTTTTTTGGCTACTGCCTCGACAACTTGATCAAGCGGTGTCGTGCCCCGCCCGATGATCGTAACCTTGGACCCGCGCGGCGCGATGGCAATCATGTCAACGTTCAGCGATAATATAATCTGATCCAGCGGCAAAACTGGCTTTTCAGCGAAAGCATAAGCGCCAAGCAAGCCGCTTTCTTCAGCCGTCGTGGCAAGGAAGTAAATATCACGGTCATGCTTCTTCTTGGCCAAGGCGTCCGCGACTTCGTTCAGTACCGCGATGCCACTGGCATTATCGACCGCGCCATTGCAAATCCGGTCCGGCGCGCCCTCTGGCGCACAAATGCCCAAATGGTCCCAATGCCCCATATACAGGACCGCGCCTGCATTTTTTTTACGGCCCGGTATCTTGCCAATGACGTTGGAACTGTTGAAGCGATAGACGTCGGTTGTGACATTGACGTCAGCATCGATGCCCAGCACTTCGCCTGCATAGTCCGATTGTTTGGCATGGGCGCGCAGCTGGTCCCAATCCAGGCCCGCTGCGGTTACCAGCCCCACAGCAAATTCGGTTGTTATCGCGCCTTCCAATGATGCGCGTCTTTCAGCGCTTTCCAATCCAATCGGGCGCGACAAAAGCAAGCGGCGAAGCAAGGGCCAGTTGCCGTTGCTGTCGCCCACAAAAATGACTGCTTCTGCGCCAGCGGCAATCAATGCTTCGCGCCGGGCACGCGGCGACTTGAAAGGGTCGGGCACATTTTCCGCGTCGAAAAGCACAAGTGCAGCCTTTCCAGTAACATCGGCGCGAACAACTCCATCGGACGTCACGCCAGCTCCGGTAAACACCAAAGGCAGCTTGCTGTTGGCATATTCGGCTTGCTTACCAATTAGGATAACATCGTCAGACCCGATGCGAAGTTTCCTTCCCTTGCTGGTAAAGCTATATGTGGCGCTGCCCTGCCCGCGCTGAACCAATGGCACCGGCTCAAACCAGCTTCCGTCCGAAGCGGCAGGCTTCAGGCCAGCCTTCGCCCATTGCTCGGCAATATATTTTACCGTTTTCGTCTCGCCTTCGGTGCCTGGTTTCCGGCCTTCAAACGCATCGCTTGCGAGGATTTCGACATGGCCCCTTAAGTCCGCCTCAGTAACTGCTTTTGCCATGGCGGGACCGGACGCCAGAGCCAAAAGGCTCACAAACATTGCAGAATGGACAAGACGCATCGTTTTTCGCTCCGGACTAAGACACGACGTCACCCATCGTGCACAGGGAACGCTCTATCGTCGAATTGGGTCCCTTTATATATATCGATTTAATGATGCGACCTTTTAATAGACTTACTGCGCACGCGCAGATTGGCCCAGCGGGATATCAGCCGCATTTTTTTGTCCGCCATCAAAGAAATTCAGACCCTGAACCAAGTTCAGGGTGACTTTGGAGGCTGAAATATATATTCGTTGACCGCCCGTTATGCTGTACTGGTTTCACCATGGGGGTAGCGATGTTGAACGCGTTTCACGATGACGGGCGGATCATGCTGAACTTGTTTCAGCATCTTACTTCTTACTGTATCTTAACGTGCCTTAATATTAAAAACCGAATGCGTTTTCGGTAACAGCAGCGATTTGTGGTTCGTGTGGCCCAACACCGCGTTTGTATTCGGCACATGGACGGCACCGGCATCTTAATTTTTCCTTTGTAACTGTCGAATAAAGCGGCATAATCTATCGTTCATAATCGGGAGGTTTCAGCATGGAATATTTTTTTGGCCTGCTCGTGCTTATCGTCATCATATTTGTGATGATGGGCGTTACGGTGGTTCAGCAAGGCTTTATTTACACAATCGAGCGTTTTGGCCGCTACACCTATTCGGCCCAGCCCGGCCTGACGATCATCATCCCGTTTTTTGACCGCGTCGGACGCAAGGTCAATGTCATGGAACAGGTCCTTGATATTCCGGGGCAAGAAATCATCACCCGCGACAACGCGATGGTCGGCGTGGATGCTGTCGTTTTTTTCCAGGTGTTGGACGCGGCCAAGGCGGCTTATGAAGTGTCGGACCTGTATAACGCGATCATGCAGATCACGACGACCAACTTGCGGACTGTGATGGGCAGCATGGACCTCGACGAAACTTTGTCGAAGCGTGACGATATCAACGGCCGCCTGCTTTCGGTCGTGGATCATGCAACCAGTCCATGGGGCATCAAGATCACGCGCGTCGAGGTAAAGGATATTCGCCCACCCGCCGACATTTCCAACGCAATGGCGCGCCAAATGAAGGCGGAGCGCGAAAAACGTGCGCAAATCCTTGAGGCAGAGGGTCTACGCGCTGCCGAAATCCTGCGTGCAGAAGGTGAAAAGCAAAGCCAGATTTTGCAGGCCGAAGGACGCAAGGAAGCCGCCTTCCGCGATGCAGAAGCGCGCGAGCGCGAGGCCGAAGCAGAAGCAAAGGCAACGGTCATGGTATCCGATTCCATCGCGATATCGGGCACACAGGCGTTGAATTACTTCATCGCCCAGAAATATACCGAAGCCATCAGCCAGTTTGCGACCTCGCCCAATGCGAAGACAATCCTCTTCCCCGTTGAAGCTACGCAATTGATTGGAACGCTTGGCGGCATAGGCGAGCTTGCGAAAGACGCATTTGCGACGAAGGATAAATAAGGACCAGTTGGACAAAAGTCTGACCGGTTTCCCGCCTTCGCGCCGGCAACAAAAGATGATACTGGCGGAAATGGCGCAGCAGGGAGTAAAATAGATGGCAGAATGGCTCGATACGATATCAACCCACTGGTTCTGGCTGTCGCTTGGGCTGCTACTTGGCGTCGCCGAGATGGTTGCGCCAGGCTTTTTCCTGATGTGGCTTGGGCTGGCTGCTTTGATCGTCGGAATACTGGACTATTTCCTGCCCATTACGCTTGCCTATCAAGTTGCGATGTTCGCCATATTGTCTGTCCTTACCGTGTTTGCGGGTAAAAAGTTTTTGCAGAACAACCCGATTGAAACCGAAGACGCAATGTTGAATGACCGCGGCGCGCGTCTCACTGGCGAAATTGTTACCGTGGTTGAATCGATTACCAACGGCAATGGCCGTGTAAAAGTGGGCGATAGCGTTTGGTCCGCCCGGGGTGCCGACGCTGACGTTGGAGCCCGAGTTAAAGTCACCGGCGCAGACGGCGCAGTGCTTCTGGTTGAAGGGGCATAGGCGCAGGGCCTTTCCCACTTGCAATGTAGGATTTGCTTTGAGAGAAGCGCATGTTGACGCCGCAAGGTATCAACGCGGTTCTTTGACATCGTGACGGTCCTTTATGCTCCAAACAACGAAGTCTAACGCATCGTACCGGCGCGATTTTAGCCTGAGCCTGGCTGTGCCGCCAACCGGTTTAGGTGAGACTTTAGTGTGACCTTTCGTGCATTTTCGCCAAATATGTCCGGTCGCGGAACAGCTTAGCACTCCAAACGTTGTTTTGTTGCCGCTGTCACCGCTTTGCAGTGTGCAATCTTTTTGCCCGGCTTCATTTGCGGTCGGGCCCAATCAGAGGAGGCTCACATGGGCATATTCAGCAGTATTAAAGACGCGATCTTCGGCAAAAAGGCAGTTGCCGCCACGCCAAAGGCATCATCCGTCGCGCCAACCGAAATAGTCGCATCGGCCCCTCAGCCAGTCGAAAGCCAACAGGTGACCGAAGTCGACGTGATGGCAAACTTAGAAGCCATAGACGCAAACGATGGCCGCAACTTGAACTGGCGGTCATCGATTGTCGACCTGATGAAAATGCTTGGTATGGAAAGCTCGCTTCAGGAACGCAAAGACCTGGCGATGGAGCTCGGCTACACCGGCGAACTTGAAGGTTCGGCCGAAATGAACATGTGGCTCCACAAGGCCGTCATGCGCGAACTCGCCAAAAATGGTGGCAAGGTGCCAGCGGAACTTTTGGATTAATTCTGTGGCAAATGCGGCGCGCTTTATATGTCGATCAGATTGCCCAAATCTGGCTCAATAAATGTGCGCCGCGCTTGCACCGAAAACAGCCGCTCTTTGGAGTAAAAGCGAAGTGGCACATCCCGCCTTCCCCGGTCGGATAGAAGCAGCGCGTTGACCGCCTTGTACAGCGGTATTGCAGAATCGACTTCGGCCAGGTGCGCCTTTACCGCCTCGATATAGACCTGCGTGATGGTCTCATGATATCCTTGGCTGTCGTCATTCACGCCGCCTGCCGCGACATTATACGCCGAAATAATGCCTGCCATATCGGAAACGGGGTCAATGTCCGGGCGGTCTCGCAATAGCCAGGTACAGGCCGCCAAATGTGCCTCATGCGTCCACGCTTCGCGCGGCAAATTGCAGGCAAGTAAGCCTTCACCGATCGCCTCGATTGACGCATCATCTTCGAACAAGCGGATCTTAAAATCGGACATTTCCGGACTTCCAAATAGGCCCGGATATGTCCGGACGGGTTACGCGGCTTTAGGCGCTGATTGCCTTACACCTTCATCAACATGGTCTGCAAATTGCGCAAAATTGTCGATAAACTGTCGCACCAGCTTTTGCGCGGTAACGTCATACTCAGCGCCATCTGCCCACGCCGCACGCGGATCAAGGATACCGCTATCAACCCCAGCAACGGCAACCGGGAATTCAAACCCAAAATTCGGGTCTTTACGGAAATCTGCGGTGTTAAGACTGCCGTCAAGCGCCGCATTGAGCAACGCGCGCGTTGCCTTGATGGGCATGCGGCTAATCCCCGGCATCGTTGCCTTGCCGCCAGTCCATCCGGTGTTGACGAGCCAGCATTGTACGTTGCCCTTGGCAATGCGCTCTTTCAACAAATTGCCGTAGACGCTCGGGTGGCGCGGCATGAAAGGCGCACCAAAGCATGTCGAGAACGTCGCTTCAGGCTCAGTCACGCCAATCTCTGTTCCAGCAACCCGCGCGGTATAGCCCGACAGGAAGTGATACATTGCCTGATCAGGGGTCAGCCGAGCAATTGGCGGCAGGACGCCATAAGCGTCAGCGGTCAGAAAAATGATCGTCTTTGGCACTGGTCCCATATTCTTTTCCGAAGTGTTCGGAATAAACTCGATGGGGTACGACCCGCGACTGTTTTCGGCCAAACTGTTATCGTCAAAATCCAGTTCGCGCGTTTCAGGGTCAATGACAACATTTTCCAGAATTGTCCCAAAGCGCTTGGTCGTGGCGAAGATCTCTGGTTCTGCGTCGGCAGACAAGCGGATCATCTTTGCATAACAGCCGCCTTCAAAATTAAACACGGCAGTGTCGGACCAGCCATGTTCGTCGTCGCCGATTAACGTGCGGCTGGCATCTGCCGACAATGTCGTTTTTCCAGTACCCGACAGGCCAAAGAACACCGCAGTATCGCCATTGGCACCAATATTGGAGGAACAATGCATCGGCATCACGCCCTTGGCTGGCAACAGATAATTGAGGATGCCGAATACCGACTTCTTCATTTCACCAGCATATGCGGTGCCACCGATCAAGATCAACTTCTCGGTGAAGTTCACCGCAATGACGGTCTCGCTGCGGCAGCCATGCCGCGCTGGATCAGCGCGGAAGCTTGGCAAGTCAATGATCGTATATTCAGGCACGAAGCTAGCCAATTCCGGCTGCGTTGGCCGGACCAGCAGCGTGCGGATAAAAAGATTGTGCCATGCAAATTCGTTGATGACGCGCACATTCACGCGGTGCTCAGGCTGCGATCCGCCAAACAAATCGGCGACATACAGCTTGTCTTTCATACCTAGCGCAGCGATGAAATCCTCTTTCAATGCCGCAAAATGTGCAGGGTCCATCGCAACATTGGTTTTGCCCCACCAGATGCTGTCTTCGGTTTCGGCATCGCGGACAATGAATTTGTCCTTTGCCGAACGGCCAGTGTGCACCCCGGTTTTCACGACAAGCGGGCCGTCTTTGGCAAGAATGCCTTCTTCGTTCGCAAGCGCTGCTTCAACCAGTTGAGCAGTGCCCAAATTGCAATGCAATGTTGCGTCCGTGCCGAAACCCTGTTGCGATAGCGAGATGTTCAGTGGTGTCGACATAAGTAACTCCGGCGAAAAGTGGCGAATCTAGGGCATACGTATGCACCTTTAAGCGGCTGCCGGTATACGAAGCACAATATAAGGTCAAATGGCGTTGGCGGATAATCCTCAAAACAAACGTTATCCCCAACTCAATAAGCGGCCAAATAGCAATAGATTGAACCAACGCCCTTGCGTCACTATACTCAGTTCATGAGCGCCCAAATCGCCTTGGTTGATGATGACCGAAATATCCTTACTTCGGTATCCATCGCGATGCAGGCCGAGGGATATGTTACCCGGATATATTCGGATGGCGAAGCTGCCTTGAAAGCGCTTCTCGACAACCCCGCCGATCTTGGCATTTTTGATATCAAAATGCCGCGCATGGACGGGCTTGAGCTGCTGCGCCGACTGCGCGAAAAAAGCGATATGCCCGTCATATTCCTGACGTCAAAGGACGAGGAGCTGGACGAGGCACTTGGCCTAGCGATGGGCGCCGATGATTACATCACCAAACCGTTTTCGCAGCGTTTGTTGATCGCCCGGGTCAAAGCTATCCTTCGGCGCGCGACGTATGACAAGGCGGTCGTTAATGGCGAATCCGAACCCGAGCCCGACCCGATGGTTCGCGGAAAACTCGAAATGGATCCCGCCCGGCACCACGTCAAATGGGACGGCAGGTCGCTCACGCTGACGGTCACCGAATTTATGATCCTTGAGGCATTGGCAAACAGACCCGGCGTCGTACGCACCCGCGATCAGCTAATGGACGCGGCTTACCAAGACGATGTCTATGTCGACGACCGCACCATCGACAGCCATATCAAACGGCTTCGCCGCAAATTTCGCGAGATAGATCCGGAATTCACGGCAATCGATACGCTATATGGGGCCGGATATCGTTTCGCCGACAGCTGAGCCCGCTGACCTTCAGTTGGGATGGAGCCGTGGGTTATCGCTGACCACGCGGATTCTCGCTGTAAACCTGTTTGTGGTGGCATTACTTGGTGCGGGGCTATTCTTTCTCGACAGCTACCGCGTGCGCCTTATTGCCGAACGCGAACTGGCCGCCCGCAATCAGGCCACTTTCCTTGCCCGCAGCTTGCCTTTGGTCGCTTTCAAAAACCAAGCCGAATATGTCAACAAATTTGGCCAGCAACACCAGTCGCGAATCCGCATTTATAATCAAAGCGGTGTCAAAATTCTGGACAGCTTTGCCAATCAACGACCCACCTATGTGTTTCGCGACCCGGACAAGGAGCCGTGGCGCAAAGTTGCTGCCCGCGGGATCGACAAACTGTTTGACTTCCTTGTGGGGGCGCAGGTGCTTGAACCATTTGCAGAACCCAAAATGGACAACAGCCAAGCGTGGCAAGAAGTTGCACAGGCAACACCGGAAAGAGCCGCCTCCAATGTGCGCTTTGCCCCGGACCTTACCCATGTCATTAGCGCCGCTGCGCAATCTGATGACCAAAGCTATTATGTGCTGACGACAGCGAATGAGCGGGATATCCGGCTTTTTGTAAGGGCGGAACGGTTTAACATCGGGATGTTTTTCCTATTCGCATTGGGCATTGGCGTTTTGCTTTCGGTATTTCTTGCCCGCACTATCGTTCGGCCACTGCGTCATCTTTCGCGCGCAGCGGTTAAGGTTCGCCTCGGCCGGGCACAGGAAGTAACAGTGCCGAGATTGCCCTCGCGCCGCGACGAAATTGGCATGCTTGCGCGCGCATTATCCGATATGAGTATCGCGCTGCGACAGCGGATAGACGCCACCGAGGCCTTTGCCGCAGACGTTGCGCATGAGATTAAAAACCCTCTAGCGTCCTTGCGTTCGGCTCTTGATGGCGCAGAGCGGATTGAGGACCCGAAATTGCGAAAGCAGTTAATGGATGTCGCAAAGGCGGACGTGCAACGCATGGACCGGCTGATCAGCGACATATCGGACGCAAGCCGCGTGGATTCGCAGCTGGCAAAAGCAAAGTTTGAACCAATCGATCTCGGCGACATGATCGAACAACTGCTTCAGGCACGCGAAGACCGCGGGAGCGACAATGATGTAACGATCGCCTTTGCAAGGCCCCGCCGCAAGATTGCCACGGTGATGGGCGAAGACGTGCGCCTCGAACGCATGCTGACCAACTTAATCGATAATGCCGTTTCGTTTTCGCCCCCTGCATCCGTTGTCGAAATCGCTGCGACTTTGGCTGAAGATGAGGTGATTATTCGCATCAGCGACGAAGGTCCTGGCGTCCCGCCGCACGAACGAGAGGCCATTTTTCGGCGGTTTCACAGTGAACGGCCAGCTGCGGAGAATTTTGGCAAACATAGCGGACTGGGCTTGGCGATTGCGCGGACGATCATTGAAGGTCATCACGGGCGCATCGCCGTGCGTGACCGGGTTGATGGCAAAGGCGGGGCATGCTTCGAAATCGCCCTGCCCTGCGCGGCGACAGCGACAAGCTGATGCGCGAGATGCGGCATGGCAGCGCGGTGGCGATCGATGGGCACGCTGTCTTAATATTTGGGCCGTCGGGGAGCGGAAAATCAGACCTTGCACTTCGTTTAATCGACCGCGGTGCAACACTCATTAGCGACGATATGGTCGGAATTGAGTCCACCGATAACCACCTCGTATTGTCTGCTGCGCCGAACATCGCAGGCAAGATTGAATTGCGGGGCGTCGGGATTTGCACCGTGGATTTCGTACCTTCCGCGCCGCTTGCTCTTGTCGTCGAACTCACCCATGACGTTGACCGCATGCCATCCGACGACCAGCGCGCAGCGATTGGCAACTTCCGGGTCCCGATGGTGAAGCTTGATCCATTCGAACCGAGTAGCGCGTTAAAGGTGGAATGGGCGCTCCGCTCGGTGATTGACGCCGGACGTCTGCCAGTGGCAAAGCAGCAGACCGTAGCGAATGAAGGCACAGGATATTGAACCGAACGACATCGTCCGAACCCCAAAAAATCTTGCTGGTAACAGGCGTCTCCGGAGCAGGTAAGACGACAGTCCTCAAGACACTGGAGGATTTGGGCTGGGAAGCTGTCGATAATTTTCCGATTAACTTGGCCGGTCAATTGCTCAAAATACCTGCTTCGGGCGGTGACGATGGTCCCAATATCCCGTTGGCGCTCGGGTTTGACAGCAGAACGCGCGGTTTTGATGCCGAGGCATTGATCCGACAGATCAAGCATCTGCAAAACCAACCAAAACTGAATATACTCACGCTTTTTCTCGATTGTGCGGGCGTGGAAATCGAACGGCGCTACGCCGAAACACGGCGGCGCCATCCTATGGCACAGGACCGACCAGCGATGGACGGCATTGCTATTGACCGAACGCTGATGGAACCATTTCAACGCTGGGCAGAAAATGTCATCGATACCAGCAAGCTGTCCGCGCATGATTTGCAACAGGTGATCCGCGAACGCTACACGAGCGAGAAATCACCCCATTCGACCATCACAGTGACGAGTTTTGGCTATTCACGTGGCGTACCCCACAATGCCGACTTGGTGTTTGACCTGCGTTTTTTGCGTAATCCACATTGGGACAGCCTATTGCGTCCGTTGACTGGCTTGGACGCCAGCGTGTCTGAATATGTCGCGGCAGACCCGGAATATGACGAAGCAATGCAGAAAATCCGTGAGCTATTACGCTTTCTGCTGCCACTCTACGACGCCCAAGGAAAGGCCTACGTAAACATTGCATTTGGCTGCACAGGCGGGCGACATCGCTCGGTGCATGTGGCCGAAAAATTCGGCAATTGGCTGCGCGAAGATGGCTTTGCGCTCACCGTTTCGCATCGCAACCTGACGTCAAGACCGATTGACGCGCTTGAGGAGCCTGCTAACGGCGCAAACAGAACTATGTCGCGACAGGACAGTAAAAGCACATGATCGGTTTGATTTTAGTCACGCATGGCAAACTTGCGAACGAGTTCCTCGTTGCGCTAGAACATGTCGTGGGGCCGCAACGGGACGTCGCTACGATCTGCATCGGACCGCATGACGATATGGAAGCACGGCGCAACGAGATTGCCGCAGCCATTAAGAAGGTTGATACCGGAAAAGGCGTGATCATCCTATCTGACCTATTCGGCGGCACGCCATCCAACCTTGCCATCTCGTTGCTCGACGGCGGACGGGTCGAAGTTATCGCGGGCGTCAATCTTCCCATGCTGATCCGGCTGGATAGTGCGCGTAAGAACCTTGATGTTAAGGAGGCTGTGGCCGCAGCGCGCGAGGCGGGACGCAAATATATCAGTGTTGCGTCCGAAGTACTTGAGGCATCACGGTGACTCGCCTCAGCCGCAATGTCACAATCGTAAACCAAAAAGGTCTCCATGCGCGGGCAAGCGCCAAATTCGTCACATTTGTGAGCCGCCTTCCCGATGGTGTTAAGGTGGAAGTCGAGAAGGACGGACAGTCCGTCACCGGCACATCAATCATGGGGTTGATGATGCTAGGCGCGGCCAAAGGGAGCGAAATCATCATCCATGTAGAGGGTGAGCAAGCCGAACTTGCAATCGAGAAGCTTGTGGGACTGGTTGTCGACGGTTTCGGCGAAGACTGATGCGCCGTGAAATCACCGGATTTTCCAATCCGTTGTTAAAAGAAATCCGCGGGCTTCGCGAAAAAAAACTACGCAAACGCGCTGGTCTATTTCTTGCCGAAGGGCTTCGCATCATGACCGAAGCGCGCGAGGCCGGGTTTCTCCCGGAGATGCTGTTTCGTGTGAAAGACCGGCCCGTGCACGACCTTGTCATTCCACTTGAGAATCAAGTCCTTGCAGCTGGCGGCGATGTAATCGAAACAAGTGCCGACATTATGGCGAAATTGTCAGGCAAGGATAATGCGCAAACGGTCGTTGGCGTTTATCGCGACCACGCGACAGCACTGACCGAAATTGATCGCACTGCCGCTCCCATTTGGCTGGTCGCGCAATCGATGCGAGATCCTGGAAATTTGGGCACGATGTTGCGAACGGGCGATGCTGTTGGGGCTGGTGGCCTAATCCTGCTCGACGATTGCACCGATCCGTTTTCGGTTGAATCCGTACGCGCAAGCATGGGCGCAATTTTTACACAGAAGGTCGTTCAATGCCGCTGGGAGGAATTTACCGCGTGGTTACGCAGCGGCGAAGGCCAATTGGTTGGCACAAGCCTCCAAACTGAAACAGATTATCAGGCCGCGCGCTACAGTGCGCCTTGCTTTATTCTGACCGGCAACGAAGCGCAGGGCTTGCCCGGCGACTATGAAACCCAATGCGACATTTTGGTGAAAATGCCTATGCAGGGCAAGGCGGATAGCCTGAACGCGGCTGTCGCAACCGCGGTCATGTCATATGAAGTCTTGAACCAGTTCCGGCACTCGCAAGCGAATTGATCAGCGACCGCGGATGACTGTGTTTAATCCAAGGCGCGTTGGTCGGCAACTGACGCCGTTATCTCGCTTTCACTTTATCGCGGCAGAGCCTCAACCAACGGAATATCTTCCAGTTCACGCTTGCCAGTTTCAACGTTGAGCTCAGCAAATTTTCGTCCAGTGGACATGACATTGCGTTCAAAACTGCCGACGAATTTATTGTAATTGTTCACGGCGGAGGAAAGGCCGCTGCCGACCGATTTCAGGTGCTGCGCAGCAACGGCAAGGCGGTCGTACATTTCCTTCCCAAGCGCCCCGATTTGCTTCGCCTCGCGCGCCAATCCCTCTTGGCGCCACACGCTGGCGACAGTCCGGGCAATTGCGACGAGGTTGGTTGGTGTTGCCAAAAGTACCTTTTTGTCGAACGCAAAATCCCACAATTGGGGCTCATGCTCCAATGCGGCGGCCAAGAAATGCTCGCCAGGCACGAACATGATGACATAATCAGGTGCATCGGAAAACTGATCCCAATAGGCTTTACGCGACAGCCCATCGATGTGATTTTTCATCGACTGCGTGTGCCGCGTCATCGCGACAGCGCGTACATCATCATCCACCGAGTCAAACGCGTCCTGATAGTCGTTCAACGACACTTTGGCGTCGATGACCAAGGTTCGGCCACCAGGCACGTGAATGACCGCATCAGGCCGCAGCCGCAAACCGTCGCCGACGTCGATGCTGGTTTCCAAATCAAAATCGACATGCTCCGACAAGCCGCAGCTTTCGAGCACATTCTTTAATTGTTGTTCGCCCCAGCGTCCGCGTGCCTTAGGCGCGTTGCGTAACGAATTCATCAGGCCGGAGGCAACGCTCGACACGCGCTCCTGGCCAATACGCATTTCGCCGATCAGGCCCTTTAGGTCGCCATAAGCCTCTGTGCGATCCTTCTCGATTTTGCCAACTTGCTCTTCATAAGCCTTTAGTTTGTCGCCGACAGGGCCAAGCAGTTGCTTCAACCGCTCCTCGTTTTTCTCGCCAGCCTGATGGAAACGCTCGTCGGCGCGCTGCAAAAAGGCAGCTTGCGCCTCACCCAATAACTTTTGGCCGATCTCTCCAAATTGCGCGGACAGGTTCTCCTTTGCATCACCGAGGGCGGCAATCTGCTCGTCAAAGCTCCGCTCGCGCTCTTCGAGGCTGGTTTCAAGCCGCGCCAAGCGGTCCTTTGCACTGTCGCGTTCAATAACAACCTCATCGAGCATGGACCGCAACTGTGCCGTCGTTTCCAGCCCCGCATTTCCTGCGCGTCCGCCAGCAAACCAGCCAAGCACAAGGCCAGCCAACAAGGCGACCATCACGATGGCGATGACAATTAACGGCTCCAACGCGGACCTCCCATTTAAGAACGAAACTGGAACATAGCCGGTGAAGGCCGGAGGTCAAGTCGCTTCGACTGAGCTCCGTTGCGTCCTTTTCACCCGGGCGTAGCTCATCATGCTGAACGGCAACAACGCAGCATAGATGATGGCAGCGCCAATCAGCGCCACCCAAGGTGCCGCTACCAATGTAGCCGCAAATAAGCCAACGGCTGCAAGCGCCATGAACCGGAGGCTTCGCCGAACCTTGATCGACGACCAGCTGAACGTAGCGACATTGGAAATCATCAGAAGCGCGCACAGTAACAACCATGGCGCAAGCAATCGATAGTCGCGGACCCATTCAGCCCCGGTTTCGAACCAGATCATCATGGGCAGCAAAGCCAAGGCCGCACCGGGCGGCGAAGGCACGCCTGTGTTAAAGCCAGCGGATTTATGCGGCTGATTTTCGGTATCAATGCGCGCGTTAAACCGTGCAAGGCGCAGTGCGGCGCACAGCACAAAAAACACCGAAATCGTCCAGCCAAAACGGGGCATGTCCTGCATGGCCCACATATACATCACAAGCGCCGGGGTTGCCCCGAAAGCAATGACGTCCGAAAGCGAGTCCAGTTCCGCTCCAAACCGGCTCTCGCCCTTGAGCATTCGGGCTATGCGGCCATCCATGGCGTCCAACACGCCGGCGATCACAATCGCGGCTACGGCACTCTCCCATCGGCCTTGCATCGCAAACCACGCACCCGACAATCCAGTGCATAAAGCGAGCGCAGTGATTGCATTTGGCGCAAGCGCCCGCAGGGAAATACCGGGACGGGAGGAATGCGAGTCCATCAATGCGCGACGGCTATCAGATCCTGGTCTACGCCAAGTTCAGCGAGAACGGTCTCACCAGCGACGCAACGCTGCCCTTTGATGACGCGCGAAGAGGTGCCTTGCGGCAAGTATACATCAACACGGCTACCAAAACGGATCAGGCCAACACGCTGTCCATTCGCGACGCTATCGCCTTCTTTTACAAACGCGACGATGCGGCGCGCGACCAACCCTGCGATTTGGGTAAACCCGATCCGGACGCCGTCGCTACGTTCCACAAGAAAATGCTGACGTTCGTTTTCATCACTCGCTTTATCAAGGTCGGCATTCAAAAATTTGCCGGCAATGTATACAACGCGCTTGATCGTTCCGCGAATGGGAGTCCGATTGATATGCACATCAAAGACGCTCATGAAAATCGACACCCGCGTCATCGGCTCGTCGCCAAGGCCGTCCGGGCCACGCAATTCAGGCGGTGGAGGCACTTTTTCGATCAATGTGACGAGCCCGTCGGCGGGCGCAACAACGAAACGGTCCTCAATTGGCGTTGCGCGCGCTGGATCGCGGAAGAACGCCAACGTCCAAACGGTCACAGCGACCATTGGCCATGCGAGTGTTTCCCAGGCCATAAAGGCAAAAAAGAGGGTAATACCCCCGGCGATAAGTCCGAACTTGCGGCCCTCAGGGTGGACGGGCGGAAATGACCATTTCGCGACCCCGGTCCCCCGGTTTGTCAATTCTTGTCTGCTCATAGGGCCTAGCTAGGGGATGCTTGGCAATGTTACAACCATAGATGCCATTTCCGCCATTCTCCGACAATCATGGGGAGTCGGTTGAACATATGACAGACTTTGCTATGGCTCCGTTCAAATTCCAAACTCCCTTACGGAAAGTGCTTTCTGCCATGGCAAAAATTAAGGTCAAAAATCCGGTCGTCGAACTCGATGGTGACGAAATGACTCGCATCATCTGGGAGTGGATACGTGAGCGGCTCATTTTGCCGTATCTCGACATTGACCTGAAATATTATGACCTCGGCATGGAATATCGCGACAAGACCAATGACAAGGTGACAGTCGAATCCGCGAATGCCATTCGCGAATTCGGTGTGGGCGTCAAATGCGCGACAATCACGCCGGATGAAGCGCGCGTCGAAGAATTCGGGCTGCAAAAAATGTGGAAATCGCCCAATGGCACCATCCGCAACATTCTGGGCGGCGTGGTTTTCCGCGAGCCCATCGTGATCCAGAACGTCCCGCGCTTGATCCCTGGCTGGACCGACCCAATTGTCATTGGACGCCATGCTTTCGGTGACCAATATCGCGCGACCGATTTCCTCGTTCCCGGCCCCGGTACACTTCGTCTGGTGTGGGAAGGTGACGATGGCGGTAAGATTGACGAAGAGGTTTTCCGTTACCCGTCGCCCGGTGTGGCGCTTGCTATGTATAACCTCGACGACTCTATCCGCGACTTTGCGCGGGCGTCTTTGAATTACGGCGTAACGCGTGAATGGCCCGTATATCTATCGACCAAAAACACGATCCTGAAATATTATGATGGGCGTTTTAAAGATCTGTTTCAGGAAGTGTTTGAGGCGGAATTCGCCGAAAAATTCAAGGAATTGGGCATCGTCTACGAACACCGTTTGATTGACGACATGGTCGCATCTGCGCTGAAATGGTCAGGCAAATTTATCTGGGCGTGTAAAAATTATGATGGCGACGTCCAGTCCGACCAAGTTGCGCAAGGTTTCGGTTCGCTCGGCCTGATGACCTCAATCCTGATGACGCCAGATGGCAAGACTGTTGAAGCAGAAGCAGCGCACGGAACCGTTACCCGCCACTTCCGTCAACATCAGCAAGGCAAGGCAACCTCTACGAACCCGATTGCGTCGATTTTCGCCTGGACGGGCGGCTTGAAATTCCGCGGCAAGTTCGACGAAACACCAGATGTGACGCGTTTTGCAGAAACACTTGAAGAAGTCTGCATTCAGACCGTCGAAGATGGCCACATGACCAAGGATTTGGCGATCCTGATCGGCCCGGATCAGGCATGGATGACCACCGAACAGTTTTTTGAACAAGTCCGCGCCAATCTCGAAGTCAAAATGGGCAGTTGGCAGTAACGAGACTATTCCGAACAGGGCGCGGGGTAAAACTCTCGCGCCTTTTTTGTCGCGCCGCCCTTTCCTTCTGATGCTGCATATGCGTAAAAGGGTGAATGGCAGCCGAACTCAATACCGACGGTTTACGCGACGTCATAGTTATTTTAGCCGCGGCCGGTGTGGTCATTCCCGCGTTCGCGCGGTTTCGCATTACCCCCATTATCGGCTTCATTCTCGTTGGCATCCTTGTTGGCCCGATGGGGTTGGGAAGCTTGGTAAGCAAATATCCGGCGCTCGAATGGGTGACCATTTCAGACACTGAAAGTATAAGCCCCATCGGCGAATACGGCATTATTTTGCTACTGTTCTCCATCGGCCTCGAGCTCTCTTTTCGGCGACTGTGGAAAATGCGACGCCTCGTTTTTGGTGTTGGCGCAGCGCAATTGTTCGGCGCAGGTCTGATCATCGCTGCCGGTCTCTTGTTATTCGGCTATGGCCCAACGGCTGCAATGGGCATTGGAATTGCGCTCGCCTTATCCTCAACTGCGCTTGTCCTTCCAATCGCAGGCACGCATTCGGCCGTAGGTAAATCCGCTTTGGCGATGTTGCTGTTCGAAGACCTCGCGATTGTTCCGATAATCTTCGTGCTGGGCGCACTTGCACCAAAGGCGGGCGACAGCTCGTGGGAAGGTCTGTTTACGGTCCTGTGGCAAGGTGGCCTCGTTATCGCTGCAATGTTGGTACTTGGCAGGTTCCTCCTGCCGCGCTTGTTTGGTCAGGCCGCCCGCACAAAAAGCCCCGAGCTATTTGTATCGGTGAGCTTGTTGGTCGTAATCGTCGCCAGCCTGGCAACAGGTGCGGTTGGGCTTTCACCTATCGTCGGCGCAATTATTGCCGGGCTTTTGATAGCCGAAACGGATTACCAGAGCGAAGTCGAGGTGATGACCGCTCCTTTCAAGGGCCTTGCTCTCGGCGTTTTCCTGATCAGCGTCGGTATGCAGATCGACCTTAGCTATGTCGCCGACAACTGGCCCACATTACTTGGTGCTGTGGCTGCTGTTGTCATCATCAAGGCAATCGTCACCGCCTCACTTTTGAAGCTGAATGGTGCGCGGACGGGCACTGCGACCGAAACGGGCGTGTTGATGGGCAGTCCGTCGGAAACAACGCTGATTGTCTTGGGCGCCGCTGGCGCAGCGCAGATCATCGACGGTGCGACGATCAATTTCTGGCAAGTTGCGACCGCCATTGGTTTGACCATTACTCCCATATTGGCGCGAATAGGTCATGACATGGCAACGCGGCTTGAGATGCGGGAAAGCGATGATGCAGCCGTCGAAAATGATGCGACAACCGATCCTCGTACGGTCGTCATCGGCTTTGGTCGGGTGGGCAAACTTGTTGCAGATATGCTGGTCACGCATGGCCAGCCTTATGTTGCGGTCGAATCCAATATCGACACGGTGGCAGTCGCCCGCCGTCAGGGATACAAAGTCATATATGGCGATATTTCGCGACCCGAAACGCTTGATAAGCTTCATCTGGGCTATGCCCGCGCGCTCATTCTCACAATGGACCAACCCGTTTTGGCCGAACATATCGTTAAACGCGTACGCGCGTGGCTGCCCGATATAACCATCGTCGCACGTGCCCGCGACCCTGACCACGCCGCGCGACTTTATCAAGCCGGCGCAAGCGACGCCGTGCCTGAAACACTCGAAAGCTCGCTTCAATTGTCAGAAGCCGTTCTGGTCGACCTCGGCGTTGCCATGGGACCCGTCATCGCCTCGATCCATGAAAAGCGAGACGAGTTCCGGCGGCAGATAAAGGAAGCCGGAGGCCTTGACGAGGCCCCCAAACTTAAACTCACAAGTTAACCTGCAATTTTTGCCCTGATCGCGTCCAGCGCCGCCTGCGCAAGCTCAGCGCCTGCAGGGCCGCCGCCTTGTGCCATGTCGGGGCGACCACCGCCACCTTGCGCGCCCATGGCCTCGGTTGCCACGCGAACGAGGTCAGGCGCAGTCACTGTGCCATGCAGTGCGGGTGATACAGCGACCACGACCGTGTTGCTGTTTTCATTCGCCGCAATGATAGCCACGATGCCAGACCCTATTGCTTTCATGTGATCATCGGCCAAGCCACGCAGTGCCTTGGGCTCAATACCCGAAATGACTTGCCCCATGAAAGTCACATTGCCGATTTGCTCTGCCTCAGCTTTGGGACCACCGCCGCCTGACAATGCGAGCGCGTTCTTCGCTTCGGACAACTCTTTTTCCAACCGCTTGCGTTCGCTCATTAGCGTCTCAATGCGCGCACCAACTTCATCAGGTGCCGTTTTTAGAAGCGCGGCAAGGTTTTTCAGTTGGGTTTCACGGCCAACGAGCCAAAGCCGCGCCGCTTCGCCCGTCAGAGCTTCGATCCGGCGGATACCGCTTGCCACCGCACCTTCGGAGATAATCGCAAACAATGCAATGTCGCCAAGCGCGTTCACGTGCGTGCCGCCGCACAACTCGACGGAGTAATCGGCATCATCGCCTTTGCCCATGGTCAACACCCGCACTTCGTCGCCATATTTTTCGCCGAATAAAGCGAGCGCACCAGCAGCGACGGCATCATCGGGTGTCATCAACCGAGTCGTGACGGCCTGATTGCCGCGAATTTGGGCATTCACATCCGCTTCTACCAATGCGATCTCTTCAGCCGTGAGCGCCTGATTATGCGAAAAATCGAAACGTAACCGCTCCGGCGCAACCATGCTGCCCTTTTGAGTCACATGGCTGCCAAGACGGTGCCGCAGCGATGCGTGCAGCAAATGCGTTGCGCTGTGGTTCGCCCGAAGGGCATCACGGCGCTCGGTATCGATTTTCAGCGTTACAAAATCGCCAACTTTAATCTGGCCAGTGCCAATGGTCACTTGATGGGCATGCAGACGTCCCAAAGGTTTGGCCGTGTCAGTAACTTCGCCAACCAATTTGGTGCTGGAAATCACCCCGGCATCACCCATTTGACCACCGCTCTCTCCATAAAATGGCGTCTGGTTCGTGATTACTGTCACGGTATCATTTTCAACTGCAGACTGTACTTCAATACCGTCATTGACGAGCGCAACGACCTGCCCCTCGCCCTCGCTGGCCGCGTAGCCAGTAAATTCCGTCTCACCGACACGCTCCACGATGTCGAACCACACATCGTCCGATGCCTTGGCGCCTGAGCCTTTCCATGCCGCCCGGGCCATCGCTTTCTGCGCGTTCATCGCGATTTCGAAACCGGCCTGATCGATGCCGAAGCCCTGCGCGCGGAGCGCATCTTCGGTTAGATCATATGGAAAACCGAATGTGTCATAAAGCTTGAAAGCTGTCTCGCCTGCCAAGACGTCGCCCGCAGTCATACCCGACGTGGCTTCATCGAGCAGCTTGATGCCTTTGTCGAGCGTCCGGCGGAACTGCGTTTCTTCTTGGCGAAGCGTTGCTTCAATAAGCGGCTGCGCGCGCAATAATTCTGGGTACGCAACCCCCATTTCCGAAACAAGGCTACCGACAAGACGATGCATCAACGGCTCTTTTGCGCCGAGTATGTGCGCATGGCGCATGGCGCGGCGCATGATGCGGCGCAAAACATAACCGCGGCCTTCATTGGAGGGCATAACGCCATCAGCCAAAAGGAAGCTGGTCGAACGCAAATGGTCGGCGATGACGCGATGACTCGCCTTTTGTTCGCCAACAGCCTTCGTGCCCGTCAGTTCTTCTGACGCGTTAATGAGGGCCTTGAACGTGTCGGTGTCGTAATTGTCGTGAACCCCCTGCATGACCGCAGCGATGCGCTCAAGCCCCATGCCAGTATCGATCGATGGCTTTGGCAAGGGCACGTCGGTGCCGTCATCCTGCCGCTCAAATTGCATGAACACGAGGTTCCAGATTTCGACAAAACGGTCGCCATCCTCAGTTGGGCTTCCCGGAGGACCACCGAAAATATGATCGCCATGGTCATAGAATATTTCACTGCATGGACCGCACGGCCCAGTATCGCCCATGGACCAGAAATTGTCGCTGGTGGCGATACGGATTATCCGTTTTTCAGGCAGACCGGCAATTTTGCGCCACAAGTCAAAGGCCTCGTCGTCGGTGTGGTAGACCGTCGTGGTCAACCGCGAAGGGTCAAGGCCCCATTCTTTGGTCAATAATGTCCATGCGTGGGTAATCGCCTGCTCTTTGAAATAATCGCCGAACGAGAAATTACCCAGCATTTCGAAAAATGTATGGTGGCGCGCAGTGTAGCCGACATTATCAAGGTCATTGTGCTTTCCGCCAGCACGCACACATTTCTGGCTTGAGGCAGCGCGCGGGGTGTCCCGGCTTTCAAGGCCAGTGAACACGTTTTTAAACGGCACCATCCCGGCATTGACGAACATCAACGTCGGGTCATTATAAGGCACGAGCGGCGCAGATTGTACTACGTCATGGCTAGCGCCCCCGAAATAATCGAGGAAGCCGCGGCGGATATCATTGGTCGAAGTCATAGTGTCAGCGACTTAGTGAACGACTCGCCGCGCTGCAAGCTGGATATACAGTCTGGCAGCAAGGTCAAGCGTAGGCATACGGCCCGCCTTTTTCGAGAGCTGTCTTGAATGCGGGGCGGGCGTGAATTTTTTCCACATAGGCCATCAGGTTTGGCCGGTTCGCGGCCTGTCCCATTTTGACTGCCGCTTCTGCAGGAAAACTCATCATGATGTCGGCACCAGTCATCTGATCTCCGACAAACCAACCCGTCGCGGCAAGACTGTCTTCCATAAATGTAAAATGGCTGTCCAATTGTTGATGGATACGCGGATGTAACGGCGCAGCCGCTTCACCCAAACGCGCGGTGTAAAGGTTCAACAGGATCGGTGTCATCGCCGAACCTTCGGCAAAATGCATAAATTCCAGATAGCGGATATGGCTGTCAGTGCCGCGCGCCGGAACAAGAGCGCCACCGCCATGACGCTCACAGAGATATTCGACGATCGCGCCGGATTCAAAAATTACCTGTCCATCTTCTTCAATAAGCGGCGATTTGCCCAACGGATGGACCTGACACAGCGCGTCCGGGGCAAGATTGGTGACGGGATCACGTCGATAATGCTGGATTTCATATGAGAGGTTCAATTCCTCCAGAAGCCACAAAACTCGCTGCGATCGTGAATTATTAAGATGATGCACTATGATGGTCATGGCCGTTCCTTCTTTGAATGTTCGTAATTGGCGTGGATGAGCGCCGCAACTTCGCGCAAAAGCTTTGCTGCGACGATTGCAGTGATGTCATTGATGTCGCGCGCAGGGTTAAGTTCAACGATATCGGCCCCGACAATGTGGGCACGCTGCCTCGACAGGATGGAGAGGACCTCGCGCACCGTCAGGCCACCTGGCTCTGGATGGGCCACGCCCGGCGCTTCTGACGGGTCAATACCATCTATATCAATGCTGATATATAAAGGGCCATCGAGCACCGGCACGTGCTCGGGCCGAAAATCGAGCATCGGCAGAATTTCCACATTGTAGCGGTGGGCCTGTTCACGGCAGTGGCGGTTCAATGTGCGGATACCAACCTGAACAATACGCTTGGCGTGGCCCGCTTCCAATATGCGTGCGAAGGGTGAGGCATGACTGCGCGGGTTGCCTTCAAAATTTTCATAAATATCGGGATGGGCATCAAAATGCAGGATGTTCAGCGGTCCATGATGCTGCGCCAGCGCCGCAACCACAGGGTAAGTCACCGCATGGTCCCCGCCAAGCAAAAGGGGGATCGCGCTATTGCCGAAGGCTTGAACGACAGCTTGCTTGATCAACGCATCATCGGCAACGCAATCCACATCCGATAACTGCAAGTCACCGAGGTCTTGTAGCATGACGTCCGTGCCGATTTCGAGGCCTGACTGCGCAGACAAATTGCCCCGGTCGCTCCATAAAGCAGCGCGGATTGCAGCAGGTGCCAAGACTGCCCCTCGTTCAAACGAACTGTTCTGGTCCGTTGGCAATCCGATAAGATGAATGAGCGGGTTCATGTGATCAGTTGGGCTGGAGCAATCGTTACTGTCAAGGGCCAGCGTTTTTATAAGCTAAAATATGGGCACCATATTGGTGAATGCACTTCGAACCAGACGCAAATGACCCGCCCCGGGGTGGACCAGGACGGGTCGAAAGCAACGGCCTCAGGCAAGGCCGTGCCTGTCTCTTAGAAGGCGTGTCTGTCTCTTAGAAAGCGCGCATGGCTCCAACCGGGACAGCGCGCCTTAAACGTCGTCGTCCGCTTCCGGACCAGCCATCAGCACCTCGGCCACCTCTTCGGTTTTTCCGCGGATAGCCGTTTCCAACCGCGCCGCAACTTCAGGATTCTCGGTAAGATAATTTTTCGAATTCTCACGACCTTGGCCGATCCGGATCGAATCATAGCTAAACCAGCTTCCTGATTTTTCCACCAAGCCAGCCTTCACACCCAAGTCCAGCAATTCGCCGGTCTTCGAAATGCCTTCACCATACATGATGTCGAATTCAACTTGCTTGAACGGCGGAGCCACCTTGTTCTTCACAACCTTCACACGGGTTGTGTTACCAACGATGTCTTCACCTGACTTAATCTGGCCAGTGCGACGGATATCCAGACGGACCGATGCATAGAATTTCAGCGCATTGCCGCCGGTTGTCGTTTCGGGCGAACCGTACATGACACCAATTTTCATACGAATCTGGTTGATGAAAATCACCATGCAGTTCGACCGGCTGATCGAACCTGTGATCTTACGCAGCGCCTGGCTCATTAATCGCGCCTGCAAACCGACATGGCTGTCGCCCATTTCACCTTCGATTTCCGCGCGCGGGACAAGGGCGGCGACCGAGTCGATCACGATAATATCCACAGCGTTCGAACGCACCAACGTATCGACAATTTCAAGCGCCTGTTCACCGGTGTCTGGCTGCGACACAATCAAATTGTCGATATCTACACCAAGCTTTTTTGCATAAGCTGGGTCAAGCGCATGCTCAGCGTCAATAAAAGCGGCCGTGCCTCCAGCTTTTTGCGCTTCGGCAATGGCATGCAACGTCAGCGTTGTTTTGCCTGAGCTTTCAGGACCATAAATTTCAATAACGCGCCCTTTGGGCAATCCACCAATGCCAAGCGCAATGTCTAGCCCAAGTGAGCCCGTTGACACTGCATCAATGCTAATGGCTTCACGGCTACCCAGCTTCATCGCTGAACCTTTGCCGAAAGCGCGATCAATCTGCGCCAAAGCCGCTTCAAGCGCCTTTTCACGTTCCGAATTTTTCATACCTTTTGCCTGATTCCCATCAATTATCTTGAGACTTGCTGCCATTTTTCCACTCCTTAGCGTCATGCCTGTTCAGGAAATCTTTTCCGGAACACGCCCTATGTACACCTTCTGTTCCAAAAGAACAAGAGCGGAACAAATTAAATTTCATATTTGTTTTCAATATCTAAACTATTCGCCCTTCGCAAGCGCATCGTGCACCGCTTCTGCGATCTGTTGCACCGAAAACGGCTTGGCCAAAAAGGACACATTGTCGAGGCTGATCGTTTCCCGCAACTGCTCTTCGGCATAGCCCGACATGAATAATATTCGGATTTCACCATAAATTTCGCGCAATTGACGCGCCATCGATGGCCCATCCAAATTTGGCATCACAACGTCAGACACCACGAGGTCATATCGCTTACCACCTGCAAACAGTTCAAGCGCTTGCTCCCCATCGGCGGCGGTCTCGACGACATAACCTTGCCGGACTAGCGCGCGTTCGGCCACTGCCCGAACCATGTCCTCGTCTTCAACAATCAATATTCGGCCAGTTCCCCACAGGTCTTTCGGTTTGTAAAGTTCGCGCTTGGTGACTTCAGGGGCGGGGATTTCTCCTCTATGCAAAGGCAGGAATATGTCGAACCGCGTGCCTTCTCCTGGCGTTGAGTCTGCAAAGATAAATCCGCCAGATTGTTTGACAATGCCATAGACTGTGGAGAGGCCAAGGCCGGTGCCCTTACCCATTTCCTTGGTTGTGAAAAACGGCTCGAAGATTTTCGCCAGATTTTCTTTGGGAATGCCAACACCGCTGTCTTCAACCGAAAGCTGAACATAATCACCAATTGGAAGGAATTCACGGCCCATCGCAGCGACTTCATTTTGACTTACGGCTGCTGTGCTGATGTTTACAACGCCGCCTTTCGGCATGGCATCGCGCGCGTTAACGCCCAAGTTGATGATCACTTGCTCAAGCTGCCCGGGGTCTGCACGCACCGCGCCAACCCCGCGTCCGTGATGCACCTCGAGCCGGACCGTTTCACCTAACAAACGCTTCAGCAGGCTCGAGACGTCTGCGACAACATTGGCCAATTGCAGTATCTGGGGACGCAAAGTTTGCTGACGGGAGAACGCCAACAGTTGACGGGTCAAGCTAGCGGCGCGATTTGAATTGTTCTTGATCTGCTGGATATCGTCATAGTCGCTGTCGCCCGGTTGATGGCGCAACAACATCAAATCGCAATAACCAATGATTGCCGTCAAAATATTGTTGAAATCATGCGCCACGCCGCCGGCGAGTTGACCAATGGATTCCATTTTTGTCTGCTGCGCAACCTGCCGTTTTAGCGTGATCTCCTCACTGTTGTCTTTCAGACCAAGCAGAACGGCTGCCTCGCCCAGCCCGCGCACGCCAGCTATGGACAAAGCGATTACCTCATCTGGCCGTTCCTTAAGCCTGATGGCGATGTCGCCCGAGGTCATCGAGCCGCTGCCATAACGGCGAATGCTGTCGAGCACCGCGCCCTTGTCTTCGCTGATGACAAGGTCACCGGGATAGGGCGGCAATTTGGTCGGCTCAACGTCCAGAACGCGTGCAAAGGCGTCGTTTGCAAACAGGAACCGACCATCGCGGTCCACGAGCGCTAGGCCCAATGGCAACGTCGAGAGCAATTGCTCGACATGCGCCAACGCAAGGCCCCGCTCTACTTTTGCGCCCTCTTCATCAACAGCAAGTAACAACGCTGCGCCCTCGGCATCATTTTCATTCAAGGGCACATGCAGCAACCGGATAGGTAGTCCACGGCGCCCTTCACGTTCGAAAAAGACGCTGCCTTTTTCATCCATCCGGACAAAGTCGGCAAATAGCTTGCCGGTGATGCGCTCCGCATCCGTACCTGTCGCACGCAATGTGAAGGCGGTGTTTGCGGCCCGTATTTGTCCATCGGGACTGACCGCGACCGCCATAACGCCGCTGCTGGACATTGCCCGTCCGATCCGGCCGGTAATCAATTCGATCGCGCGGCTCTCGATCGCCAGTTGTTCTAATATGGCGAGACGCCAGAGAAGATATTCGTCGGCACCGCCTGCCCGCGCAACTTTGACACTGTAGCTTCGGCCGTCCTTTGTGGTTACCGACAAATCAGCGCTGCCGTCGCGCCAAGCGGCCCGGCCTGCTGCAACAAGAATAGCGCGGTTTGCGTCATCAACCCCCAAATCCGGTGGCGCTTTCAGCCCGGGAAAGGCGAAAGTAAAATGGTCGTTGGCGCACACCAGACGCCCGGCGCGGTCGCTAATAGCAATGGCCGCATTGCTCAGTTGAGTCGCGGCGTGGGTAATCGACCAGTCAGGAACCGAAAGTTGAGCCTCGGTTTCGACAGAACGACCGCTGCGAAAAAATTGAATAAGTCCTGCCGCCGCAATGATGCCGGCGACACAGGATCCAACCAAAATGACATTTTCGGTCGATAACCACAAAATTGCCAGCGACAGCAGGCTTGCCAGAGATAGAGCCGCCAATTGCTTGACGTTCGGCTTCGAAGACAGGTCGACATCCCCGCCAAGCAGCTGAAAGTCAGTCGGCGGGGATATCTTGTTCAAAACGGCTCCTTACCAGATGCGAACGCGGTCCTCAGGCTTGAGGTATAATTTTCCGTTAGATTTCGGCTGGAACGCATCGTACCATTTGTCAAGATTGCGTACCACCCACCCTCGCTGGGCCGATGGACTGTGTGGATCAGTTATCAACCGCTGCCGCAGATTAGCCTCACGATAATTCCGCCGCCATACTTGGGCCCAACCGAGAAAAAAGCGCTGGTCTCCCGTCATTCCATCAAGAACTGGCGGCTCTTTGCCGTTCAGCGACGTGCGATAAGCGTCATAGGCGATGGTCAACCCTGCAAGGTCTCCGATATTTTCGCCAAGCGTAAATTCACCCTTGACCGATGCATCCGGAAAAATCTGATACGCGTCATATTGCGCGATCAATTTCTTGCCAGCTGCTTCAAATGCTTTCACATCGCTTTCAGTCCACCAATCGGAAAGCTTCCCATTGGCGTCGTATTTGGCCCCCTGATCGTCGAAATGGTGGCTGATCTCGTGCCCAATAACCGCTCCAATTCCGCCATAGTTGACGGCCGCATCTGCCTTTGCATCAAAGAATGGCGGCTGTAATATCGCGGCAGGGAAAACGATTTCGTTCATTCCGAAATTTGCATAGGCGTTGACCGTCTGCGGCAACATGCCCCATTCCCACCGGCGAATTGGCTGTCCAAGCTTCGACATGTTGTCATCGAACGTCCACTGATTGGAACGCAGATCGTTTCCAAATAAGTCCCCGCGCAGGATTTTTAGCTTGGAATAATCTTTCCAACGATCGGGATAACCGATTTTGGTTGTGAAATTCGCCAATTTGGCACGTGCCTTGGTTTTTGTTTCAGGCTGCATCCAGCTCAACCCATCAATCCGGCGACCCATCGCTGACAGTACATTTTTGACCAGTACGTCCATGGCAGCCTTGGTTTCAGGCGGGAAGTATTTGGCCGCGTAAACCTTGCCGACTTCATCACCGACCGTGCCCTCAGTCAAAGCGACTCCACGCTTCCAGCGGGGCTCGCGCTGAGGCGTTCCCTGAAGTGTCGTCCCGTAGAAAGCAAAACTGGCGTCAGATACCGAATCGGGCAGAACGTTTGAGAATGATGCCAAGCTATTTACGATCATCTGGTCTTTCAAAACGGCCAGATCTGTTTCCGCATAAATCTTGGCAATGCCCGTCAACGCGCTTGGCTGGCTGACAATGATATCACTAATCTTGGGGCTTAATGTCGTAAGGATAGGCGACATCTTCAGGCCGGGCGTAATCGCGTCCAGTTGCTGCAACGACATCTTGTTGTAGGTCTTGGTGGCGTCGCCTGAATCTTCGCGTGTCCACTGAACACCCGCAATCCGCTTTTCCATAGCGAAGATGGCGTCGGCGCGTGCGACAGCATTTTTTTCGCCAGCTAATGTGAGCATCTTTGCGAGATACTCCCGATAAGCTTTTCTTATACCTTCGAATTTATCATTTTCGACAAGATACATGTCGCGGTCCGGCAATCCGGTTCCGCCTTGATAAATCTGGTAAATATAGGTGTCTGGATTCTTGTCATCCTGACCAACATAGCCGCCAAACAGTGCGCCTACACCGTTCCGCGCTGCAATCGGCATCAGCTTTTCAAATGCCGCTTTGCTTTTTGCGCCACGCACACTCCTCAGCCAAGGCTGAATGGGCTTCAAGCCCTTTTTTTCTACTGCCGCATAGTCGATGTAACTTGCATAAACGTCTCCCGCTTTGCTTCCCTTGCGGTCCTTTTCCACGTCTAACACCAGTTTTACCCGATCCTTTGACAGGTCATCGAGCGCTGTAAACATTCCATAGTTCGATTTGTCCGCCGGGATGGGTGTTTGCGCCGCCCACTTGCCATTGGCATACAAATAGAAGTCATCTGCGGGCGACACGCTGGCGTCCATTCCCGCTGCATCGAACCCATAGGACCCAAGTTGCGGCCCTTCATTGCTGGTCTCCTGAGGCGCTTTCGGCGCTTCTTGTGCAAAAGCCTGCACCGATAGCGAAGCTAAAGACACAGAGGCAATGAGTGCGAGCCTGGCTGCAAATTTCATATTCATACTCTCCGTAAAGTTATGGAGAGCAGCTATTGCCAGCGCATCACGCCAACAAAGTTTTATCCACCAGACGCAACTGATTTCGACCGGCGTCGCCATTTGGCGCTGATCCGCCAGCGCCAGAACCAAGCGGATATGAAATATCCGATGGCCGCCATCACTACGGAAATAATGGCAAGTCCGGCAATCCCCTGAACCAGCGCAAGTGGCGCCTCGTTCCAGACATAATCGCCCCACGCCGACAATGGCGCCGACGTCTCAATGAGTTCATAGAAACGGGCAGAACCGTTATTCAAATGCAGAACCGATTCCCCGACATAAACCGATCCAAACAGGATAAACGGCGTCGTCGCTGGCATGCTGAGAAAGGTCATCGCAGCGCCGATGGGTATATTGGCGCGAAACGGCAATGCCAACAGCGCGACCCCGGCTATTTGAACGCCGGGAATGAGGAGGAATATGCCAACCAGCAATCCAAGCGCAACGCCGCGCGGGACGGAACGGCGCGTGAACCGCCAAAGCGCAGGGTGAAATACGCGCTGCGCAAACGGACGCAAGAAACGGCTGCGTTCAAAGCTGTCGCGCGTCGGCGCTTGCCTGTGTAACCAGTCGTTAAACTTGCTCATCCGCGATCTCGCATGATCCGACCTTGCTCCCGCTTCCAGTCACGCTCTTTCTCCGTCGCGCGTTTATCAGGTGCCTTCTTACCCTTTGCCAACGCAAGCTCAACCTTCGCCCTGCCCCTGCCGTTGAAATAAATCGACAATGGCACAAGGGTCATGCCCTGCCGCATCACTGCGCCATGCAGCTTATTTATTTCACGTATGTTAAGAAGCAACTTACGCGGGCGTTTTGGTTCGTGGTTGTTCCGATTACCATGGCTGAATTCAGGGATATTGGCGTTAATGAGCCACACTTGGTCATCACGCAACTCGGCATAGCTCTCGGCAATTGACCCCTCACCAAAACGAAGCGATTTCACTTCAGTGCCCGTTAGGACAATGCCCGCTTCATATTTGTCATCGATAAAGAAATCATAACGAGCCCGCCGGTTTTCAGCGACTGTTTTGACCTTGTTGAATGCTTCAGGTTTGGGTCGCGCCATCAGATTAGACCTGCATTCTCCAAGGCGGCATCAACCTGATATCGGCTCGCTTCGCTCGGTGGCGTCATTGGCAGACGCAACTCGGTCGGGAACCCATCGATAACGCGCGAAAGCGCGTACTTAATCGGGCCGGGAGACGCATCAGAAAACAAAGCCAAATGAAGCGGATAGAGTTTGTCATTAAGTTGCCGCGCCAGGTTGTAATCGCCCAAAGCGCACGCTGCCTGAAACTCGGCGCATAATTTCGGTGCGACGTTCGCCGTGACCGAAATACACCCCTTCCCGCCTGCGGCGTTGAAAGACAAAGATTGCTCGTCCACACCAGACAGCAGGCAAAAATCCGGCCCGCATGCTAATCGGTGATCCGTTACGCGCGGCATATCACCGCTTGCGTCCTTAATTCCAATTACCGTTGGAAGTTGCGCAAGACGCGCAACAGTTTCGGGTTTGATGTCTGTCACGGTCCTTGCCGGGACATTGTAAAGCAGAATGGGCAAGTCATTCTTTTTCGTCATATGCTCGAAATGGGCGTAAATACCCTCTTGGTTCGGACGGTTATAATATGGCGCAACAACCAACCCCGCCGCAGCTCCACTTTTTTTGGAAAAGTTAAGATGAAGGACCGCGTTATTGGTGTCGTTGGACCCACAACCCGCAATGACTGGCACCCGTCCGGCGGCCTGTTCGATGCACACCTCAATCACCCGATGATGTTCAGCATTTGAAAGCGTCGATGCCTCGCCGGTGGTGCCGGCGGGCACAAGCGCGCTTGAACCTTGTTCGATTTGCCAATCGACCAACGCTCGAAAATGCTTTTCGCTAAACGCTCCGTCGCGAAAAGGAGTCACTAGAGCCGGTATTGATCCGGAAAACATAGCAATTAACTTTCATTTTGGCTCGTATAGGCCGCTATAAACTATATAGTCGTTCGTTCAGCACCTGATAAGGATGGGGCACATATTATGTCTAGCATGGTAAAGCATCTCATTTCAGCATCTATCCTTATAATTCCTTTTATGGCCTCAGCTTCTGCCCAGCAGGCCGATGGCGTAATTTGGCAAGCCGGTACTGGTGACGCTACGGTTGCCTTACCTAATGTGCAACCGGTTGCAGAACCCGTCGTGTATGATCCTAAAGAGGGCAAAATCCCAGCAGCTATACAGCGCTGGAAAATGTTAAGCGCACCGGGCAACTTCAGTTTTAACGACTATGCATCGTTCCTGATGGTTTACCCCGATTGGCCGAATACTGACGATATGCGGAAAAAGGCCGAGCAGGCCATAAACCCCTTGTCTTATTCCCCAAATCAGTTGGTTGCTTATTTCGACCGTCTTCCGCCCGTTACAAACGCTGGGCGAGCAAAATTCGCAATGGCGCTTGATGCCGTCAGTGATACATCACGTGCCCAAACCCAAGCCCGCGAAGCGTGGCGCGGAGGGACGCTTGATGAGCAAGATGAAGCGCTCATATACCGCATTGCGGGCAGCAAGCTGACCTCTGCGGATCACGACGCACGCGTTGACCGTTTATTATGGTCTGGAGCGACGAGTGCTGCGGAGCGCTGGGTTGCGTATACATCGCCGCGACGGCGGGCCGCGTTTAGCGCCGCGCTTGCAACGCGGCTTAACGCGCCTGACGCGGAACTTAAGGTCCAAGCTGCTGGCGCGTCTGCAAACAGTGAAGCCAGCTTAATCGCTGCACGAATTGATGCCATGCGGGCTTCAGGCAATAGCTTTGGTGCACGTGAATTGCTTGCAAATCGCGGTAATCTAAACGCCCCTGCGCCGGTGCTTAAAGACTGGTATCAGTTGCTGCTGACACATGCACGTGCCGCCGAAAATGATGGCCAATATGATGTAGCGTACCGTATTGCTTCACGCGTGGATGACGCCATACCTGCTGGCGTTATTATGGCGGATCAAGACCTTACGACGCGCGATCGATATACAAGCCTCACCTGGTTGGCGGGGTCGATCGCCATGGACCGCCTTGGCCGTCCACGAGATGCTGTAACGATGTTTGAACGTTACGCATCCGCCGCAAAAAGTGCGCAGACCCGCTCAAAGGGTTTCCATTGGGCAGGCAAAGCTGCTGCGAAAGCCGGAGATCAAGCAGGGGCCATACGCTTTCACGAGCAAGCGGCGGCTTACTATGAAAGCTTTTTCGGCCAATTATCGTTGGAGCAATTGCGTCGTCCGTTGCCGCAAGTACCACGCGTAACACCTACAGCGCCGATATTGGCCGAAGGAAATGTACCGCCTGTTATTCTCGCTGCTGCACTCGCCTCCAAATATGGCAGTTGGCGCGACCAAAGCAACTTTTTCAGGGCAATTGCGCGCAACGCGGATGACCGGGATAAATATGTTGCAGCGGTCGGCCTCTCGCAAAAACTCGGCCGCCCTGACCTCGCGGTGATGGCAGGCCGAGCAGCACGTACGGATGGCATTCCCGATTTACTCGGCAACAGCTATCCCACCGTAAATGTTCCGGCGGCACACAGCCGTACTTGGACGCTTGCTCATGCGATCATGCGGCAAGAAAGCCAGTTTGACCGGGCAGCCGTCAGCCAAGCAGGTGCGCGCGGCCTTATGCAATTGATGCCAGGGACCGCGCGTGAAACATCGGGAAAGATTGCGATGGCCTATCGTCCCGATGCCTTGACTGTTGATACCGATTACAACATTGCTTTGGGTGCGACTTACATCGAACGGATGCTCGATTATTATGGGGGCAACTACCCCTTGGCGATCGCTGCCTATAATGGTGGACCCGGGAATGTGAACAAGTGGCTAAAGACTTATGGCGACCCACGCACCGGCAGCATCAACATCATGGATTGGATTGAGAAAATCCCGCTGAGCGAAACGCGCGATTATGTGTATCGCGTGCTTGAAAACGCAGTGATGTACGATCATCTCCATCCAGAGAAGGCACGGGTGCGGTCTGCAACGCCCCTGAGCACCTATCTGGGTAAGTCGACACCAGGTTAGGTGTACTTTGCTGCATAGAATTTAAGCTCCGACAATGCCGTTCGTGTCGAGCGCAGTCGAGACGCCATCCGTCAGCGCATGCATTTGCGGCATCTCGGATGCGCTCGATGCGAACGGATGTTTAAAACTTCCCATCTGCGCATCTCGACTTTGCCCGACTCAAACGGCTAAGGCGGATGGATGGCCGAGCGCACAAACCCGATTACGCCTCCTGGATTCGCAGCCTTACGCGCTCGGTACGAACAATTGTTCGCTATTGACCGCCCTGCCGTCGTGGAAATTGTCCACTGGGCGGCAGGCAATGGCGACCGGAGCGAAAATGGTGACTACATCTACGGCAGACAAAAACTGCGCGCAATTGACCGGGAACTGGGTCAGCTATCCAAAAAGATGAAGGCTGCCAAGGTACTTGACCCGTCGAAGCAGGAGGACCGCAGCCGGATTTTCTTCGGGGCAACTGTGACGATTGCCGATGTCGACGATGTAGAGCGAACCGTCACAATCGTCGGCGACGACGAGGCAGATGCCAGCATTGGCCGCGTCGGATGGAACGCGCCGATTTCCCGAGCATTGCGCGGAGCACGCGTAGGTGATGTTAAAACGGTAACTCTGCCGGCAGGCCCCAAGGAATGGGAAATAATGGCAATCGATTATCCCTTGGGCGAATAGCCAATTGTGCGGTGTGCCAACGCAACGATTTGTGAATCTGCATTGGGAAATTCCTGCGGCACACTGTTCTCCAGTTCCTGAATAACATGCGTGAGGACGGCAATCCGTGCTGCTTTTTGGTTGTTGCCGTCAATAACTGTCCAGGGTGCCCAATGCGTATTGGTGCGCTTGAACATGTCTTTTAACGCATCGAGATATTCCGCGCGTCGTTCGCGGTTGCGAAAATCTTCGGCCGTTACTTTCCATCTTTTGGCTGGATCGTCCAGTCGCTCGGTCAAAACCTTATCCTGCGTTTCAGCCGTTACATGCAGGAATATCTTGATAATCTTTGTGCCGATTTCGCCCTGACGCGATTCAAATTCATTAATCTCGTCATACCCGCGACGCCATTCGGCTTCGTTGCAGAAACCCTCCACGCGTTCGACGAGCACACGGCCGTAATGGCTCCGGTCCCAGATGCTGATCTCCTTTTTGCCCGGCAATTTATTCCAGAAGCGCCATAGGAAATGCTTGTCTTTTTCCTCATCGGTCGGCGCAGAGATCGGAAACACCTGATAATATCGTGGGTCGAGCGAAGACGTCATCCGCTTTATGGCTCCGCCTTTCCCGGCTGCATCCCAGCCTTCCATGACGATGAGCGTGCGCGCTCCGTGCAGGATATGCAGCGCCTGCAGCTTTGCAAGCCGATCCTGAAGATCCTTAAGGTCCTTGTCATAGGTCCCGGTATATTTTTTGCCGGATTCAAAATGGGAAAGGTCGATGGCCATCCGTGCCTTCCAGCATCTATTGCCCCCCGGCACAAGGGCAAGCGCAGCCCTGTCCATAAAAGGGACAAAGCGTAGGTTCGGTCTTACGACGCACTTCAAGCCTTTGGCGGCTGTTCCACGACGCGAATGTTCAGCTCGCGCAATTGCTTGGCCATAGCGGGTGAGGGCGCGCCCATCAAAAGGTCTTCTGCGCGCTGGTTCATCGGGAATAGCGTAATTTCGCGCAGATTCTGCACGCCGCACAACAACATCACCATACGATCAACCCCGGCCGCCATGCCGCCATGCGGTGGCGCTCCAAACTGGAATGCACGATACATTCCGCCGAAACGGTCTTCGACATCAGCCTGCGTGAGGCCAGTGAGTTCAAATGCCTTGACCATCAAATCCGGATGCTGGTTCCGGATCGAGCCAGACGCAAGCTCATAGCCGTTGCAGACCATGTCATACTGATAGGCTTTGATAGTGAGCGGGTCCTGCGTCTCCAACGCTTCCAAGCCGCCCTGCGGCATCGAGAATGGATTATGCGCAAAATCGACCTTCTTGTCTTCCTCACTCCACTCGTAGAACGGAAAGTCGATGATCCAGCAGAAACGGAAGGCGTCTTTGTCAATCAAATCAAGCTGCTCGCCCGTACGTGTCCGCGCTGCGCCAGCAAGCTTTGCTGCTTGTTCTTCCTTCCCGGCAGCAAAGAAGCAGCCGTCGTCCGGACCAAGGCCAATTGCTTCGTACAGCGCGCGCATGCCTTCTTCGCCATGGTTCTTGGCAATGGGACCGCCGAACTCGCCGCCCTTGCGAGTCACATAGCCAAGGCCAGCATGCCCTTCGCTTCGCGCCCATTCGTTCATATCGTCAAAAAACTTGCGGCTTTTGTCAGCGGTCTTCGGCGCAGGAATTGCGCGAACCACGCCGCCGCTTTCCACAATGCGTTCAAACAGACCGAAGCCGGACGTTTTGAAATGAGCGGTGACATCGTGAATGATCAAGGGGTTGCGCAAATCCGGCTTGTCGGTGCCGTAATCGAGCATTGCTTTTGAATGCGGGATGCGTGGAAACTGCCCCGCCGGAGTAACTTTTTTCCCGTCAGCAAATGCCTCAAATACGCCAGCCATTACTGGCTCCATCGTGTCCCAGACTTCTTCTTGAGTCACAAAGCTCATTTCAAGGTCGAGTTGGTAAAATTCGCCGGGCAGACGATCGGCACGCGGGTCTTCGCCGCGGAAGCAAGGCGCGATCTGGAAATAACGGTCGAAACCCGCAACCATCAACAACTGCTTATATTGCTGGGGAGCTTGCGGCAGCGCAAAGAACTTGCCTGGATGAATTCGGCTCGGCACGAGGAAGTCGCGCGCTCCCTCGGGGCTGGATGCGGTCAGGATTGGGGTCGAATATTCGGTAAAGCCAATATCTTCCATACGGCGACGGGTTTCGCGGATAATCTGCGTGCGCTTTACGATGTTGGCGTGCAGCGTATCGCGGCGTAAATCGAGGAAGCGGTACTTCAGACGCGTTTCTTCTGGATACTCTTGCTCGCCTGCAACTGGCAAGGGCAGCTCTTCGGACTTGCTCAGCACCGTGACGCTGCGTGCGAAGACTTCAATTTGGCCAGTTGGCAAATTGGTGTTGACCGTGCCGGCGCTGCGAGCCTTTACCTCGCCATCAATCGTAATAACGCTTTCGAGCCGCAATGCTTCCAATGTGGATAATGCTGGGCTGTCACTATCGGCAACAATCTGGGTCATCCCATAATGGTCGCGCAAATCGACAAACAAAACGCCGCCATGGTCGCGCTTACGGTGGACCCAACCCGACAAACGAACCGTTTCCCCCACGTGGGAATCCCGAAGTTCGGCGCATTTGTGCGTACGATATGCGTGCATTGTTCACTCAATTCAAAAAAGCTGTGGAAAGCGCGCCTGTCAACAGTGCAGCGGCACTTTGTCAAGTCGCGAATGGGTGCTACGGCCATGGCTCATGCAGATTCATCCTCTCATCTCCGACAGCAAACGTCTCGCCGAATTGTGCGCGCGGCTTGCACAATCGCCCTTTGTTGCGGTTGACACCGAATTCATGCGGGAAAACACGTATTATCCCGACCTTTGCCTGGTCCAGCTGGCGGACGCAAATGAGGCGGCAGCGGTTGACCCAAAAGCCGATGGCCTTGACCTCACGCCAATGCTGCAACTGCTTTGCGAGAATGAGGATGTTTTAAAGGTTTTCCATGCCGGTGGGCAGGACATTGAAATTTTCTACAATTTAACCGGCAAGACCCCTCATCCGATGTTTGATACACAGATTGCTGCCATGGCGCTCGGTCAGGGAGAGCAAATTGGCTACTCCAATCTGGTCGATTTGTGGATGGGCATTCAATTGGACAAGGGTGCGCGCTTCACCGACTGGTCGCGTCGGCCGCTAGATAAGCGCCAGATCGACTATGCGATCGCTGATGTCACCCATTTGTCAGTAATCTTCCCGATGATGCTGGAAAAATTAAAGGTTACTGGTCGCGGCGCATGGTTGAATGACGAGATGGAGCGGATATCCGATGCCGCTAACTATCGGAACGATCCTGAAAACGCTTGGTCGCGGATAAAAGTGCAATCGCGCAAGCCCGAGGTGCTCGGTCGGCTTCAGGCGATGGCCGCGTGGCGCGAGAAAGAAGCCCAGCGTAAAAATATTCCTCGCGGACGGATTATGAAGGATGAAACGATGGCGGATATCGCCGCGCATCCTCCGAAAACGCAGGCGGATTTACCCAGAGTACGAGGTTTGTCACCTGCGTGGCGGGATAACGACATCGGCGCGCGGTTAATTGCTATCATTGAGGCAAGCCAACCTATGGCGCGGGATAATATGCCAGACCGCGGGCGTTCGGCACCCGGCGGCGGTAAAGATGGTTCGCTGGTTGCCGACCTCCTGAAGCTTTTGCTGAAAATCCGTTCGCGCGAAATTAATGTCGCCCCGCGCCTCATTGTAAGAACTGAGGAACTTGAACGCCTTGCGGCGGGGGAACGCACGGACCTTGAGGTTCTCACCGGGTGGCGCTTTGAACAATTTGGCCGAGATGCGCTCGATTTGGTTGAGGGCAGAGTGGCGTTTGCAGTGGTAAACGGCAAGCTCAAGATGACGCTTACGCACGAAGAAGACATGGTAAGAGAAACTGCGGTTTAGTTAGCTTTCGATTATCTTCTTTACCAAGCTCAAATTGACTGGCGCATTCTCTGCCAAGGCCATTGCGTTTGCGGCACGCGCAAATTTTTCGATAGCGGTGTAGCTCCGCTCGATTCGCCTCTTCACATAACTCAATGCATCGATGCTGATGGCGGCCCCCCGGTCGGCAAGTTGTTTTTGCAACAATTGTTCGATCATCTCGTCATCGGGCGGCGCGATATTGAGCAACAACGCCGCACCCAACCGGGACTGCAAATCGGGCAAAGCCACATTCCATTCTGCCGGTTGCCAGCGTGAAATGAGTAACAACGGTAAACCGCTCTCCTGCGACCGGTTCCATGCATTAAACAATGTCTCAGCGGCTTGTGCCTCGGCATCGTCAATTACTGTTCCGTTCTGACCGGAAAAATAGCGGGCCATCAAACTTTTCCCGGAGCGCGCAGGTCCAGTTAAGATCGCACAGCGTTTTGCCCAGGTCGATGCACTGGCAAGCCCTGCAAAAGCCGTCGCGTTGCATTCGGTAATGATAAGGCTCGAGGAGGTGCCTGAGCGCAATTCGTCCAAGGGCAAGGCAATTTGACGCATATCTGCCGCGTAAAATCGCTTAGGGTCGCGGTTGCGGGACAGGTGCAGATGGCGTTGCCGCGTCACGCGAGTCCTGCGCCTCTGGCACAATCGATTTGACCACCTCGTCAAGCGAAGGACCAGCATCACTGTCAGGCAGCAATTCGCCTTCATCTGGCAATGCAACGTCTTCGATCTCGCTCGCCAACTCCTCATCCTCAACAACGTCGGGCTCAAGCACGAGCGAAGCGTCGGCGCGTAAGCGACCGGACGCAAATGCCGATTGGAACAACTCATCCATCCGGACAACCGCCTTATCCATCATGGCCGGGATTCCCGCGCTGCTGGTCGTGCGCAGCATAAAGGCCCCCAGAAATTTGTTATCCGGGCCGTAGCGCGCCGAAAAACGACCGACAACTGGGCCGCCAGGCCATTGCCGCTCGATCCGCGCGATGGGGATGATGACATCTGCTGCCCCAAACTGGTCGAGGATCGTGCGCCACCAGATGCGGCTGCGTCGATCCGGTTGGCCTGCGTTCAGCAACAGCGACTCGCCCCCCGCCCCGCTCGGCCGAACATAATCAATCGTGCTATCCGCAGTGCGATATTTGGCCCAGCTGCGTTGCCACGATGTTCGTTGTTCAAATACCGTCGGCGCGCCAGCAGAAAAGGTCACTGGCAATAAAAGCAAGGGCGCCGAGCGCCGCGTGACGCCACTTACACCCAACAACTGTCCTGCACGTGCGCGGTCAAAAAGCACACCAAGTTTGGCCACATAGCGGCGAGGGCCAATCTGTTCTTGCTCGACGACGATGGCTGATACGATGCCGTCCAACGTCGAGTCGGACAAGCCGCTGCCGGTATTGCCGTTGGTTTTGCGCCATAATGCTGACCATGCAAGACGTTGGGCGAGCTCCCAACCCTTTTGACGCGCCTCAAACGCATCTTTTCCAACAACATTGACCGATACACCCGTGACTTCAAAGTCGCCAGCGCTCGCAATTGGTGCAATTCCGCGCTTCGGGCCCTCAATTTGGGCGACAACAATTCCGCCGCCAATCAGCGCCAACGGCAACCCGAACGCTGCAACCCGCAACCATTTTTTTGGCAAAAATTTCATTACGGCACCTTTAGGCGACATAGGCGTGGAATTCCAAGCATGTTCTCGCTAACGGCGATACATGGACGCAAAAGAACAGCAACCCGAAACCTACACCTACGCCAAGGCAGGTGTTTCCATTGCAGCCGGCAATGCTTTGATACGCGCCATCGCGCCGTTGGCCAAGGCTACCCGCCGCGCCGGCGCAGACGCCGATCTGGGCGGCTTTGGCGGATTTTTCGATCTGAAGGCTGCTGGTTTTAATGACCCGTTGCTCGTCGCAGCGAATGATGGCGTTGGTACCAAACTTAAGCTGGCAATAGAAACCGGACGCCATGATGGTGTAGGAATCGACCTTGTCGCCATGTGCGCTAATGATTTGATCGTGCAGGGCGCAGAGCCGTTATTTTTCCTGGATTATTACGCGACCGGAAAGTTGGATAACGAAGTCGCAACAGCCGTTGTCGCCAGCATTGCTAAGGGATGCAAAATGGCCGGCTGCGCGCTTATCGGCGGAGAAACGGCAGAAATGCCAGGCATGTATTCCGACGGCGATTATGACCTTGCCGGATTTTGCGTCGGCGCTGTCGAACGCGACCAAGTGCTGACTGCTGACAAGGTCACGGAAGGCGATGTGATTTTGGGCCTCGCTTCGTCGGGTGTCCATTCCAACGGATTTTCACTTGTCCGCAGATTGGCATCGGACAAAGGGTGGAAACTGGACCGTCCAGCATTATTTGACCAAAATGTTATCTTGATTGATGCACTTATGGAACCGACGCGAATTTACGTAAAATCATTATTGCCATTGGTTCGTACCGGCAAAATTCACGCAATGGCGCATATCACTGGCGGAGGGTTGCTCGAAAACATTCCGCGCATCCTGCCAGAAGGACTTCACGCACATATTGATGCCGACTCTTGGGAGCAACCCCGACTGATGGCGTTTCTGCAGGCGCAGGGCCATATCGAGCCCGAAGAAATGGCGCGCACCTTTAATTGCGGCATTGGCATGGCCGTCGTTGTTGCACCTTCGGATGCTGCCGAAGTCACTTCGACCCTAGAAGCCGCTGGCGAGACTGTTTACACGATTGGCCGCGTTGCAGCTGGCGACAAGGGATGCACTGTCACCGGATCTGTAGAAACATGGAGCGCGCAGTCCGCATGGACTGCGACTTACAATGGCTGACATCCTAACCGTCACCCTGAACTTGTTTCAGGGTCCGTCTTTCAAAGTGGCACCGCTCGATTTCGCGCGATTGATGCTGAAACAAGTTCAGCATGACAGTATTCTGTTAGTGGTATGACAGCCAGAGTCGCCGTCCTGATATCCGGCGCTGGCACCAACATGGCCGCGTTGGTATATGCCTCAAAACTGCCAAACTGTCCTTATGAAATTGTCTTGGTTGCCAGTAACAATCCAGACGCTGAGGGCTTACAGATCGCTGCAGCAGAACGCATCCCTACATTCGCAAAATCCCATATCGGCCTTGAGCGTGCAGAGCATGATGCAATCATGCACGACCACATCGTCAAAGCTGGCGCTAATTATGTCGTATTGGCGGGATATATGCGGATTTTGGGCACTGATTTTGTCCAGAAATGGGACGCGCGGATGTTGAACATCCATCCGTCACTGCTTCCGAAATACAAGGGGCTAAACACACACCAAAAGGCATTAGACGCGAAAGACGACTTTGCAGGCTGCAGCGTCCATTTGGTGACGGCTGCGCTCGACGACGGACCGGTGCTCGCTCGCATTGAAGTTGCAATCCAACCCGATGATAGCGCAATAACTTTGGCTGAACGCGTTCAGATGGCGGAGCATCAGCTATATCCTCACGCTCTGTCTGAATATGTCGCCCGTAGCTATAATCCGGAGTATTTAATTGCGCAGGTGCGCGATCTGGCGCTCGCGCTACCGCAAGCCGACGAAGTCCTGTCTCACGGCATGCCGTGCTTCGGGATCGCAGGCGGCAAGAAATTCGCTTATGTTTCGGCCGACCATCATAATGACGGCAAAATTGCGCTTCTTGTAAAAATCAGTGGCCCAGAAGAACAGGCGATGCTGATCGAAAGCGATGGCGAACGATATTATCGCCCACCATATTTCGGCGATGGCTGGGTTGGAATTCGGCTGGACCTTAGCGACACCGATTGGGATCATATTGGTGACTGGATCGCGAAAAGCTGGCACGCGGTTGCTCCACAAAAACTAAAATTACATATTTTATAGAGAGTTAAATGCTTTTCTATTAAACATTGCTGGACGAGAACCGTTCAAGTTCTTGCAAGCCAATGACTAACTTTCTTTGCCTCTTCAATAATGAAGCGCATCCGCAGCAGACGCATGGCGTCTCCATTCGTGCCCAGTTAGGTCTATTGTTCATTCTAATCATGGCCATCGCGTCGTTTTCGATTCCCGTTAACGCGCAGACTTTCACCAACCAAGGCGCTTGGACATACACGATCCCCGCTGGCGTAACGCGCATTCAGGTACAGGTTTCCGGCGCTGGTGGCGGCGGTGGCGGCGCGGACAACGCAAGGGGCGGAAATGGAGGCAATGGTGCCCGAATAACCGCAATCATCTCGGTAAGCCCTGGTCAGGTCTTATCAGGAACCATTGGTCAAGGTGGGGCCTCGGCCTTTACGTCCGGCTCGACGACATTCGGCTATGTGCCTTGTACCGGAAATGGCGCTGGCGGGGCCGGAGCCGCAGCGGGCGGAACCGGTGCTGCCGCAAACTGCCCCGGAGTTGGGTTTAGCGGAAGTGGCGCAGGCGGTGGCGGCAGCACCAACCTCGCCATTGACGGCGTTGTGTTCATTCAAGCTGGCGGCGGCGGCGGCGGCGCGGGCGGAGGCAGCGCATTAGGCTTAAACGGCGGTTCAAATGTAACCATGACTACCACCTCGAACTGCTCCACCAGTTTAAGCGGTGGCAACGCGACTGTTTTGAATAACGACGGTGGAGGCGGCGGAGGAGGCGGCGGCGGGTTTACAGCCGGTTCTGGAGGCTCAAGCGTAAACGACTTTACCAGTGCGGTTGCCGGCGGTGGAGGCGGCAGCTGCCATTTTAACTCGGCTTCGATTTCGTCGATAAGCATTGCCGCTACTGGCGCCACAGGCGCTACAGGTAAAACAACACGTGTTACGACTGCCGGGGCCCGCGGTGGTACAGGATCAGTTGTGATCAGCCTATGGGCGGTAGAGGTGGTGAAGACGTCGACCGTAACATCCGACACGATTAGCGGTTCAAACCCCAAGGCCCTGCCCGGCGCGACGATGCGATATTGCATTTTTGTCCGGAACAACTGGGGTGGGGACGCGACAAATCTCATTGTCACAGACGCTTTGCCTGCCCAAACCAGCTTCGTGGGCAACAGTTTCAACAAAGGAACGACTTGCGCCGACGCTACAAATAGCGAACCCTTTGCGTTCCTGATCGGCAGCGACGTGGTGGCCTTTGTCGGCGCATTACCGACAAGCGCGACCTACGCACTTGCCTTTCAGGTTACCTTGAACTGACGGAATTTAGCCTACTATTTCTTCCGGCTTGAAGAAGTACGCGATTTCGATTGCCGCGTTTTCGTCGCTGTCCGAACCATGCACGCTATTGGCTTCGATGCTCTCTGCCAGTTCCTTGCGGATCGTGCCTGCTTCGGCATTTGCAGGGTTGGTCGCGCCCATGATGTCGCGGTTGCACTGCATGGCGTTCTCGCCTTCAAGCACCTGAACGACTACGGGTCCGCTGATCATGAACTCGACTAGCTCACCGAAAAACGGGCGTTCTTTGTGGACAGCATAAAAACCTTCGGCTTGTTCGCGCGACATGTGAATGCGCTTTGATGCGACGACGCGCAGGCCAGCTTCCTCAAGCATCTTGGTTACTGCGCCTGTCAAATTGCGACGCGTTGCGTCAGGCTTGATGATTGAAAATGTGCGCGTAACCGCCATGGGAAGCTCCATATTAAAGGGGGGAATTGGGCGCGCCTCTAACGTTGCTTGCGGTTTTGTGCAAGCGTTATACGAAACGGTCTTACGGGCCTTGCACCCATTTGCCGCCGTCCTGTTTCCAATAGTGCCGATCGGTTTGCTTGTCCAACCCACGCCAGGCGGCGCGTGCGTTATCGGTTTGATCCGGCGGGAATAAATAAAAGGCACGGTCGAACAGATTTTCGACAGGTCTCCAGATTCCATCCGCAATCGCCACGAAACGCGCACCATTGGACGCGTTGACCTCGGTCGAAAGCAAAATGGGCTGGACAGCATCATCGCCCTCGCCTGACCTGGCATGCGCGAGGAAACTATCGGCCTTTGCTGTCCAAAGTGACGACGATATTACCTCAAGCTGCGCATTGTCGGAGGCGACGATGACGAGGCGCCCGCCCCCATCCAACACGCGTTGGGCGATAGCGGGAAGCACTTTTTCAGCAGGATCACGGGTCAGCTGATAAAAATCGACCTGCATAAGGTGGTTAAATCACCCTTCGAAATTGTCGGCAACAAACCGGTCGAGCAACCTCACGCCAAATCCGGTCGCGCCTTTATCCCAAACTGGGCCAGCCTTGTCGGCCCAGACAGTTCCGGCAATATCAAGATGCGCCCATTTCACGCCATCCTTGATAAATCGGCCAAGAAATTGTGCTGCGGTAATCGAGCCAGCACCCTTGCCGCCGATATTCTTCATGTCGGCAATCGGGCTATCGATCATCTTGTCGTAAGCCTTAGAGAGCGGGAACCGCCATAGGGGGTCACCTGAGGCTTTGCCGGCCGCGGTCAATTTATCGGCAAGTTCATCGCTGTTCGAGAAAAGCCCGGCATATTCGCTGCCTAGCGACACGATAATCGCACCTGTAAGTGTTGCCAAATCAACAATATATTCCGGGTTATAATTTTCCTGCACCCAGTGAAGCGCGTCGCATAACACAAGACGCCCTTCGGCATCGGTGTTCAGCACTTCGATTGTCTGCCCTGACATGGACGTTACCACGTCACCCGGGCGCTGTGCATTGCCATCGGGCATGTTTTCGACAAGGCCGCAAACGCCAACCACATATGCCTTCGCCTTGCGTCCAGCGAGCGCCTTCATGGCACCTGCGACCGCTCCAGCGCCGCCCATGTCCCACTTCATGTCTTCCATCCCCGCGGCTGGCTTGATGGAAATTCCGCCTGTATCGAATGTGACGCCTTTACCAACCAATGCAACTGGCCGCGATTGCGCGCCGCCCGTGCCGTCCCACTTCATCACCAACAAACGTGCGGGGCGGCGTGAGCCTTGCGCCACGCCGAGCAACGCACCCATTCCTAGCGCAGCCATTTCCTTGTCATCCAACACGCTAATCTCGACGCCAAGCTCCTTTAAATGCTGGCAGCGTTCGACGAAGCTTTCCGGATAAATGATGTTTGCTGGCTCCGTGACCAATTCTTTGGTGAAGGCGACACCTTCTGCAACCGCTTGATAGTTTGCCCAATGTCCGCTCGCTTCGTGCGGTGCGGCAACTAATGTCAGAAACTCAACCGTTGGTTTTGAAGTTTCAGGTAATTTGGTGCGGTATTTGTCCATCCGCCAGTTTCGCAACGTGGCACCGTAAGCAACTTCAGCGGCATGCTGCGCGGTTAAATTGGCGCCATGTATGGCGACATGCTTCGCGCCTGACGTCTGCACCTTGGCAATGATATCGCCACCAGCTTTTTGAAAATCCGCAGTATCGCCTTCAGCGACGCCAAGCAGGATAATCCGCACCAGCTTGCCGCCCTCTTCATTAATGAGCAGAAAACTTTGACCGGCGGCGCCTTCGAACCGTGCAAGTTTTGCCGTCGCGTGGACGATGTCCGTTTTCTCCAACGGAAATTGAAAGTCGGCAAAAGTGGTTTTGGTCACGATGAAGGCAAGTACATCGGCATCTTGGGGGCGCGCATCGGTAAAATTAATCTTCATGAAAATAAGCAGCCTTTCCGCTGGATGTCGTGTTTGGGGCTATATAGGCGCAATCGACGTTCCGGTTAAAGAAAAAGATGCGACGAAATTACCATCAGTTAAGCGCAAATACAGCCGAGCGCGGCAACTAGGGTGGACCCATGGCAATCGCAGCGATAAAGGGCTTATCAGTTTTTATGATTATTCCTGCCCCCCGCCCCCGCTTTTTGCGCGCTTTGCTGATATCGATTTTGTTCGGCGGGGGGTCTATGTCCACTATCGCCGTTGCGCAAACCGAAGCTGCAGAGGCATCACCGCAACAGACAAGCGACCAAATCGGATTCTCTGCCGCAGTTGTCGAATATGACTCCAACACCGAAATCGTCACGGCGAAGGGTGATGTCATTGCCAACCGTGATGGCTCTTCGGTGCGTGCCGACAATATTGTATGGAATCGCAATACGGGTCAGGTTGTAGCCGAAGGGAATATTCGCGCGATCAGCCCTAACGGCGACGTTGCTTATGGCGACCGTATCGAACTCACAGACGCCCTTAAAGACGGCGTTATTAACAATATGCTTGTGGTGCTTGCCGATGAAAGCCGCCTTGCTGCGAACCGCGGATCACGCAAAGACGGCATCTACACACTAGATTATGCGGCGTACACCGCGTGCAAGGTCGTGACGGCCGATGGCTGTCCCAAAAAGCCTAGCTGGGAAGTTAAAGCCGTCAAGGTCGTATATGACCCGGCCAAAAAGCGCGTGGTTTATAAGGGTGCACGGATTGAGCTTTTTGGATTGCCGGTCATTCCGCTCCCTTTTTTGTCGCATCCAGTAGATGCCAAGGCTGGCAGCGGTTTTCTTGTCCCAAGTATTGGTTTTTCCCGAAACAATGGCGTTGAACTGGAACAGTCCTATTATTGGCGTATGGCACCCAATCGTGATTTGACCGCAGCAATCACGGCCTTTTCTGATGCCGCACCATTGGGCCGTGTGAATTTCCGGACGCTGGAGAAAAAAGGCGCTGTCGAGTTGACGGCTTATGGTACCTACAGCAACCGAATTAGTACCAGCGGCGATATAGTGGCTGAAGGCGCCAATGTGTTTCGCGGATATTTGGAAGGTGCGGGCAAGTTTCAGCTCGATCCCTACTGGTCAGTTTCTGCCTCGGGTCGTTACGCATCGGATCGTACTTTCCTGCGTCGCTATGATATCAGCCGCGATGATCGGCTGCGGTCAACATTCTCTGCCGAACGCATTGGCGTCAAAAGCTACTTTTCGCTTGCAGGCTGGGCCGTACAGACCCTGCGCACCGGCGACCGCCAAGGGCTCGCCCCTATAGCACTGCCTGAAATAGACTACCGACTGCGACTGGATGCGCCAGTGGTGGGAGGTATTATCCAGCTTCAGGCCAACAGCCTGGCAATTGGCCGGACCGAGGGACAGGACACCCAACGCGCTTTTGCCTCAGCCAAATGGGACTTGCGCACGATAACCGGGCTTGGGCAAGAGGTGACGTTCACTGTATTGGCGCGCGGTGACGTGTACCACAGCGACGAAAATTCTAGCACCCTTACGACCATCTATCGTGGTGAACCGGGTTGGCAAAGTCGCGCAATTTTTGCTGCCGCGGCCGATGTCAAATGGCCATTTGTCGGACAGGCTTTTGGTGGGACTCAAATTTTCACACCGCGCGTTCAAGTTGTGGCTGCTCCCTCCATCAACAATCTAAGCATTCCGAACGAAGATTCGCGGGCCGTGGATTTGGAGGACAGTAACCTTTTCGCGTTGAACAGATTTCCGGGTTACGATCGTTTTGAAGACGATTATCGAATAACTTACGGCTTTGACTGGGCGTTGCGGAGAACCGACCTGAGCGCGGACATTAGTCTGGGACAAAGTTATCGCTTGTCGAACCGGGCTTCCATTTTTCCCGACGGGACGGGTCTATCCGACAAAGCATCCGACATTGTCGGTCGATCCGAGTTTCGGTTCAAAAATATCGTCAAGCTCACCCATCGGTTTCGGCTCGACAAGGACAACCTTGCAATTCGTCGAAATGAGATCGACGCTACTTTCGGCTCTCGTGGCACATATTTACAAGCTGGCTATCTCAAACTGAACCGCAACATCGGTCCCACCGTTGAAGATTTGGCGGATCGCGAAGAAATTCGCTTGGGCGGGCGCGTTCGCGTTGCGCGCTATTGGTCGGTTTTTGGGTCTGCCATCGTTGACCTTACAGATACCAAAGAAGATACCACCAGCCTTTCAGATGGCTTCGATCCCATACGCCACCGTCTTGGCGTTGCCTATGACGACGACTGCCTGTCTCTTAGCCTGTCATGGCGACGCGATTATCAACCTGTGGGCGACTCCCAGCGGGGCAATAGCTTCTTGTTCCGTCTGGCATTTCGCAATCTGGGTGTGTAAGGCCGAAGCAACGAATTTCGAAACGGGCACATAGCCGCTCATCTGCTGTTCAGCGGCGAATGACTAATGGCACGTCAGAACTGACTGTATACTGGATTATTATCAATGAAGCTATTCAAGCGTTTGTCCCTTGTTGCCGTGCTTGTTTCCGCTACGGCGCTGACACCGCTAATTGCCCAAACTGCCACGCAAAATGTGGCGCCTCAGGGTAATCTGGACATACCAGATGGGCAACAATTGTTCGGTAAAAATGACCCTAATGTTCGGCGTGCGACCGCGCAGGTTAACGGAGAAATCATCACTGGCACGGACATTGATCATCGCCTTGCGCTGATTGTTGCTGCCAACGAAAACAAATTACCGCCCGAGGAATTGGCCCGTTTTCGTGCCCAGATCTTGACCAACTTGATTGACGAAACGCTTCAGATTCAAGAAGCAGCAGCCAATGAAATTGAAGTGACGGATGCCGAAGTAAATCAGTATTTTGACCGCGTGGCGCAGCAGAATTTCAACCGGCCAGCGAACGAAGTTGAGAAATATCTCGTGTCGATTGGCGCGTCGGTGGCAACCCTAAAGCGCCAGATTAAGGGCGAGCTGTCGTGGAGCCGTCTCCTTTCGCGGAACGTACGTCCATCCGCGAATGTCAGCGATGACGAGGTCAATGCGATCATCGAACGCATCGAGGCCACAAAAGGCACGACTGAATATCGCCTAGGTGAGATTTACCTGTCAGCAACGCCTGAAACTTTGCCTGCGGTATCTGAAAACGCCAAAAAGATTATCGCTCAACTTCGTCAGGGTGGTAATTTTGTGGCTTATGCCCGCCAGTTTTCTGAGGCATCTACTGCCTCTGTGGGCGGCGACCTCGGTTGGCTTTCGCTTGCGCAATTACCGCCGTCACTTGCCACAGCTGCCGGCAGCATGAACGCGAATGAAGTGCAGGCCGTTGCATCGCCTGGCGGAATTTCCGTCCTTTTGCTTATCGACAAACGCCAGGTTGCAACTTCCGATCCGCGGGACTCGGTACTCAGCCTGAAGCAAATTGCGATCACATTCGCCAAGGGTACTACCGAGACGCAAGTTGCGCCTTTGGTCAAAAAGTTCAGTGAAGAAACACAACAGATCAGTGGTTGCGGCGTAGCCGACGAAATGGCCCGTAAACTTGGCGCTGACGTTGTTAACCGTGACGGTATTAAAATTCGAGATCTTCCTTTGCCGTTGCAGCAGGTCATGCTCGATTTACAGGTTGGGCAATCGACACCGCCTTATGGTTCACTCCAGGATGGCGTCCGGGTATTTGTCTTGTGCGGTCGCGATGCGCCACAAGAAGCAGCGTCCGAAAGTTTTGACGAAATTATGTCGCGACTAGAAGAAGAGCGCGTGAATAAACGGGCTCGTATCTATCTGCGCGATTTGCGCCGCGATGCTGTCATAGAATATAATTGATGCAGTTGGGCCGACTGGAACTGCCGCTGGCCGTTTCGGGCGGTGACCCCGCGGGTATTGGGCCGGAAATCATCGGAAAGGCATGGGAAGCGCGTCATTCCGTAGGATTGGCGCCTTTCTTTGCTATTGGTGATATTGCGAGTTTCGCGCCGCACTGGAACGGGCCCGTTGTCCGCATCGAAGACCCCGCCGACACATTCAAATATTTCGACACCGCACTGCCCGTCATCCAATTGCATAATTGTATTTCAGTCGTTCCGGGAAAACCGGATTTGGATGGTGCGCACTGCGCTTATCAGGCGCTGGAGATGGCCATCGGCTTTGCGCGCGCTGGAAGTGCCGCGGCGCTCGTGACTGGCCCTGTATCCAAATCACAGCTCTATGCCGTCGGCTTTACCCATCCCGGACAGACAGAATTTATTGCTGAACGGTGTGGAGTGGCCAAGAACAATGCAGTCATGATGCTGGCTGGCCCCGATCTGCGCGTCGTGCCGATGACAACACACATTCCGCTTGCCGACGTTGCTGGCAAGTTGGACGGCAGGCTCATTCGTCAACGTCTTCGCGCCACGGCGAAGGGCCTTAAGCGTAATTTTGGAATAGACAATCCGAGGCTGGCTGTAGCAGGGTTTAATCCCCATGCTGGTGAAGCGGGCAATATGGGTCGCGAAGAACTCGACATATTCTTGCCAGCGATCGAGCAAATCAGAGACGAAGGCTTCGATGTCGTTGGCCCGCTTCCGGCTGATACGATGTTTCATGCAGAAGCGCGTTCGCATTACGACGCCGCCTTATGTGCATATCATGACCAAGCGCTTATTCCATTGAAAACGCTGTATTTTCATGAAGCTGTCAATATTACGCTCGGACTGCCTGTCGTCCGCACATCACCGGACCATGGCACCGCGTTTGGTATTGCTGGTCAAAACATGGCACTCCCGCATTCCATGATCGCGGCGATTAAAATGGCCGAGTCCGCTGCGCTTCACCGTCTCGCCGCCGCCGACTGTGGCTGATGTCGGTTTCACTGCCTCCACTTCGGGACGTCATTGCCCGCCATGGTTTGTCCGCCAGCAAGGCACTTGGACAAAACTTCCTTTTTGACGAAAAGCTATTGGACCGCATCGCTGCCATTCCGGGTCCGTTGGCAGGTGAGCATGTCTATGAAGTTGGCCCAGGCCCGGGGGGCCTTACGAGGGCGCTTTTACGTGCGGGCGCCAAGGTGGTGGCGGTAGAGCGCGACCGGCGTTGCCTGCCTGCATTGGCTGAACTGGCAGAAGCCTTCCCCGGCCAGTTGCGCTTGATTGAAGGCGACGCCCTGAAAATCGATCCATATACAGAAATCGGCGCGCCGTTTCATATCGTTTCCAACCTCCCTTACAATGTGGGGACTGCTTTGGCGGTCGGGTGGCTTGGTGGATGCGAATGGCCGCCAACCTGGAAGAGCCTGACCCTCATGTTTCAACGCGAGGTTGCGGACCGAATTGTGTCGTCGCCAGGCACGGGAGCCTTTGGCCGCCTTGCAATATTGGCGCAGTGGCGATCATCCGCTTCGATTGCCATGTCCGTACATCGATCGGCGTTTACGCCGCCACCCAAAGTAATGTCAGCAGTCGTGCATATGACGCCAAAGGATGCACCGGCTGGTGTCAGAATGTCTGTTCTTGAGAATTTGACCGCAGCAGCATTTGGACAGCGCCGCAAGATGCTTCGACAAAGCCTGAAGAGCGTTCCACGCGCGCTGGCTGCTTTAAGTATTACGGGCATTGCTGAAGACCGCCGTCCGGAAACCGTCAGCATAGCGGAGTGGTGCGCGCTTGCGAGGGAAGTCGGATAGCTTCCACGCCGGGGGTGGCACTTTAAGGTTTCCAAAGCTAAGAGCATCTCATGGATACGCTAAGCAGTGGCGAACAACAGGTTCTCGAAATTATTGATCAGCACGAAATGCTTGATCAGGTGCAGTTGTGGTCCGCCGTAAATAGCGGATCAGGAAATCTCGACGGGCTTGCCGCAACTGCTGAAATGCTAGCACATGCGTTTTCCATTTTACCTGGGATCGTCACCTTTGTCGAACCAGAGCCGGTGGATCGCGTCCTCACGGATGGCTCCATCAGCAGCGTGCTCCACGGCAAGCACTTGTTGGTCACAGTCCGCCCTGAATCGGCCACGCAGCTTTTGTTTACGGGCCATATGGACACTGTTTTTCCGGCAGATCATGGATTTCAGGAACTGCGCTGGCTTGACGAAGGCATCCTCAACGGACCCGGAGTTGCCGATATGAAGGGTGGCATTGCCGTATTGCTGGCAGCGCTAGGAGCCGCAGAACAGGCGGGAATGCTAAAGGGTACAGGCTACCAAATTCTCATCAACAGCGATGAGGAGGTCGGATCGCCATCGTCTGCAAAACTGATTGCCGATCTGGCGAGGAACAAGCTTGCTGCGTTAACCTATGAGCCTGCCCTGCCCGATGGAACACTGGCCGGCGCGCGTGGGGGAAGCGGCAATTTCTCGATAATTATTTCGGGCAAGCCAGCGCATGCCGGACGTAACCCAGATGATGGACGCAATGCCCTTTTGGCTGCGGCGGATCTAGCGCTACGACTCAAGCGCCTTTCGCACGAAGGGCTGTCGGTAAACCCTGCCAAAATCGATGGCGGAGGCCCGAACAACGTGGTGCCCGATCACGCGATACTGCGGGTCAACTTTCGGCCGCGCACACCGGAAATTGTGTTGCAAACGCAGGACGACCTGAGGCGGATCGTCGCTGATGTCGAACAGGAACACGACGTGAAGGCGCATCTTCATGGCAGCTTTGGTCGCCCACCAAAGCCAATAGACAATGACGCAGCAAAGCTTTTTGGCCTGGTCAAGCAATGTGGCGAAGACCTTGGCATCCCTGTCGCTTGGCGCTCAAGCGGCGGCGTTTGCGATGGCAACAACATTGCCGCCTGCGGTGTACCTGTGGTCGATACCATGGGCGTACGCGGCGGCAATATCCACAGTAACGAAGAATTCCTCATCGTTGAAAGTTTGCGCGAGCGCGCACAATTGTCTGCGCTGACCATTATGCGTTTATCCGAAAAAGGGGCTTTATGAGCTTTGTTATCCGGCCGGCCAATATGGACGACCTACAACCAATTTATGAAATGGCCAAGCGTACGGGCGGTGGTTTCACAAACCTGCCACCAGACAAAAAAGCTCTCTCGGCCAAATTGGAGCGGTCGGCTGCGGGTTTTGATCGCGTAGGCGATGATGTTGCCGACGACTTATACGTTTTTGTCCTGCAAAACAGCGCAACCGGCGAGGTCCGCGGCACCTGCCAAATTTTCGGCACAGTGGGACAAAAATGGCCATTTTACAGCTACCGTATAGGCGCCTTGACCCAACATAGCGTTGAACTCGAACGCACATTTCGTGCCGATATTCTTAATTTGTCCACCGATCTTGAGGGCACAACCGAAGTCGGTGGTCTGTTTCTGCATCCGGGTGAACGCGCTGGCGGCCTCGGGATGCTGATTGCACGCAGTCGATATTTGTTTATCCGCAACCATCGCCAGCGATTTGCGGACCGAACCATTGCAGAATTGCGGGGTGTTATCGACGAAGCAGGTGGCTCGCCGTTTTGGGACGGTGTTGCAGGACGATTTTTCGGCATGAGCTTTCAGGAGGCCGACGAGTTCAACGCAAAGTTCGGCAACCAGTTCATTGCCGATCTGATGCCCAAACACCCAGTGTATATTGCCATGCTTCAAGACAGCGCAAAAACGGTTATCGGTGTTCCGCACCCATCAGGTCGCGCCGCCATGCGGATGCTCGAGAATGAGGGTTTTGCCTGGGAAAATTATGTCGACATTTTCGACGGTGGTCCCACCATGACAGCACGAACTGATCAAATACGAAGTGTCCGCGAGGCAAAGGATGTAACTGTCGCGGGCGTGAGTGATCAGGTTGGAGAGCATAAATCAGGCGACAAAATGCTCATTACGCTTGGCCGTCTTCACACGTTCAAGGCGGCTTATGGCTGGATTGATGACCGAGGCGATAATGTTATCATAGACACCGAATGTGCAAGAACACTTGGCATTTCGGCCGGTGACCAGATCACATTTGTGGAGCGATCATAGTCATGGCGTTGGTGGAAATAAATTTTGACGGGATTATTGGCCCGAGCCACAATTACGCCGGACTGAGCCTTGGTAATCTGGCTTCCTCGAGTAACGCAGGCGCTGCATCTTACCCAAAGGCTGCTGCTTTGCAGGGTATCGAAAAGATGCGCACCAACCTGCGCCTTGGGCTCGCGCAGGGATTTTTCATGCCGCTGGATCGGCCAAACAAGAATTGGCTGGATGGGTTATCAGTCGATATGCACTCCGCCGAACCGCATATCCGCGCGGCTGCCTTTTCCGCATCAGCTATGTGGGCAGCCAACGCGGCTACGGTGTCCCCTGCCCCTGATACCCAAGACGGCAGATGCCATCTTTCAGCTGCCAACCTGATGACGATGGCCCATCGCAGCCATGAGTGGCCCGGAACGCTGGCACAATTGAAACTGGCTTTTGCTGACGATCAATATTTTGCAGTACATGGTCCAATACCTGCCCCATTTGGTGACGAAGGTGCAGCCAATTTTATGCGGTTATGTCCGTCGCATGGCGAATCTGGCATTGAGATATTCGTCTACGGCAAAACCGGAGGCCCCTTCCCGGCGCGGCAGCATTTTGAAGCATCAAAGGCAATCGCCCGCGCGCATCGTCTTGACCCGGTCAAGACGTTATTCGTGCAGCAGTCCGAGACCGCGATCGCCGCGGGCGCCTTTCATAATGATGTCGTAGCCGTGGCGAACGAACATGTCCTGTTCACGCACGAATATGCGTTTGAACATCCCGAACAGACCTATGCTGATATCAAACGGCTTATGCCGGACGCGGAAATCATAATTGTCCCAGCCAATCGCATAAGCTTGGCTGATGCAATCCAGAGTTATCTGTTTAACGCGCAATTGGTGACCTTGCCTGAAGGTGGCATGGCCTTGATCCTGCCAAGCGAGGCCCAGCAAAATGATCGCGTGTGGGGCTGGTTAACCGAAATGGCTGCCAGCAATGGCCCTATTCGGAAACTTGTGCCTGTCGATGTGCGCCAGTCGATGGCCAATGGCGGCGGGCCGGCGTGCCTGCGTCTGCGGGTTGTAGCTGATCCAACCACTGTTGATCCGAGATTTATCGCCGACGAGGCAAAACTGGATTACCTTGCGGCGATAGTTGCAGGACACTGGCCCGAGACTATTGCGCCAAATCAGCTGGCTGATCCCGCACTGGTGCAACAGGTCCAATCAGCGCGCGTTGCGCTGTTGGACGCGTGTGATCTCGGTACGCTGTCCTAACCGTCGAATTTCTTTACAAACCAGTTGATCGTTAACCATCGAGCCCCGCAGTAACCCTGACCTGGCACGGGCATTGCTTTGTGTTTTGTTAACTATGAAGAAAATCATGCGCCTCTTCACCATCAAGACCAAGTTTGAGGTCTTCATGATCACTTATGCGCTTGGGCTGGGCGCGGTGAAGCGTGGCGAGGAATATATGCTTCAATATCCGGGCAACATTGGAAAAGTGTTTTTCCTTCTTTGTACCGCCGCAGTTTTCATTGCCGGAGCAAAGATGTTGGAAGCCGTGGAACTGGATACAGCATTCGGCGCGGATTGAACCGGGCTGACCTGAATTACCAAATTAGACAAAGTCGGCGGATTTTGCGGCCCTGCGTTCCAGATGCGAACGCAATTTTTCGGACGGAAAACCGAATTTCGAACATCGTCAAAATGCGCGTAAAGTGGGGGGTTTCTGTTGCCCGGCACAGAAATTTAGAAAGGTCCCCGGATTCTGTTGCCCGGCTCCGGGGGGCCGCTGTAACCTTTCTGTTGCCCGGCCGGTTCGGCCGCGTTCTTTTAGTGTAAATTCAGACCGTGAGGCCCAAAATTACGCTGCGAGAGCAAGTGCTGAGTTATCGTTTGCACCTATTGGTTATGAACCATTTCACGGCTTATTCATGCCGGGCAAAAACAATGCTTTTCA
>NZ_JBKJMB010000067.1:0-1951 GCF_046596595.1 Sphingorhabdus sp. | reverse complement strand
CCTTCAACGGGGCGTTACGAATGATGGTGGCCATGGCTCAAACGACTTTCTGCCTAAAGGATGCGCATTGCCGCTGCGCTTAAGGCGAAATCGATGAAATTGCCAGCCCAAGCTTGCTGCAATCAGGGGGCAGCCCTATAGGCCAATTATGACGACCCAGCCAACTATCCTTATCCTCGCGGGAAAGCGGGACGGCACGCTTGACCCAATGGCTGCAACTGCTGGGGTGAGCCACAAATGCCGCGTGCCGATATGTGGCAAGGCGCTTGTGCAATGGGTATTGGAGGCTGCGATCCCTGCGTTTCCCGACACGAACGTCCTGATCTCCATTCACGATCCGGAAGTAATAGCTGATTTGCCTGGCGTAATCGCGCTTCAGGCGGCTGGCCGCCTGATGATAAGTCAGGCGCAATCGGGGATAGTTGAAAGCGTGGAATTTGCTGCCAAGCAGGCGGGTGAAAGTTGCTGGCCACTTGTGATTACAACGGCTGACAATGTGCTTGTAACGCCTGAATTGATGCAGGACCTGCATGAAAAAGCCATGACGGGCGAAGGTGATGCGGTGGTCGTGCTGGCGATGCGCGAAGCTATTCAGGCCGCGCATCCCGAAGGACAAAGGCGTTTTTACGAATTTGCCGATGCTGCGATTTCAAACTGCAACCTGTTCTGGTTGCGCGATGCCCGCGCGCTCAAGGCGGCAGAAGCATTTCGACAAGGCGGTCAGTTTATCAAGACCAAGGGCCGGATTGCAAAGGCCTTTGGCATCATCAACCTTGTGCGGTTTCGCTTGGGCTGGTGGAAGCTTGATGCCGCCTTCCGCGCGATTTCCGGGCGGCTGGGTACGCGCGTGGTGCCTTACATGGCCTCTGACGGTGCGTATGCTGTCGATGTCGATAACCCGCGCACTTATGCCATTGCGGAAATGTTGCTTAAACAGCGTAAGCTTTAATCCGTAAGCCGAACCTCTGCACGCCACGTCGAGATCCAGTCGGTCGATCCCCTGCATTCACCCATGAAGCTGGCGGCAGTCAGGCGAAAGCTTTGCCCGTCCCAGACATAGGTTTCCGACGAACCGCAATCACCCAGACCCCGGCCCTTATTGTAGCTGCTTATGGTCTGCGTTGCGGCATCCCAGTTTGCATTCACTAATATGGGTATCGCGCTTTGCGCAGTGAAACCGGTTGCGCCATAATCAAATTTGGCGGGTGCGAAAGTCCAGGCACCTTTGGCGTCACGCCGACCCGTATAAACACCTGAAGAAACATTATAGGCACCTGCGCCGCAGTTTATCAGCACCAACGCCCGTGGACCATCGCTCGCATTTCCAAGACTGTAAGCTGTGTCTTGCGTCGACCCGAAACGATCTGCCGCGCATGGGCTGTTTTCGGACAAGGCAACCAACGCCGATGTGTCGGGAAGGATATCATTTGGCGTGATCTTGCGCGCAGAGATGACGGGCAGGGCAGGCCGTTTGCCTGCCTTTGGCTTACCGGCGGTGGCGATGATTGCATTTTTGATCCCGGAACGCCCCTGTTGACCGTCGATATAGCGTAATGCCGCAGAGGACCCGGCAAGCGACGCTTTGCCCACTTCGGTGCCATTCCCGTCGCTCAGATGGACGACATTCCCGCGCGCCATGCCACGTGCAAGCCTCATGGCGGTGGCGCCGGTCACTTTAATGGGCTGGTCCGCCGTTTGAACGTTGCCGCTAGCGAGCAGCCGGCCATCAACACGCAGCTGATATTGGCCGGGCTTAAACATGGGTGACTCAACTTCCAATGCTATTGCGGTGCCGGGTCCCGCTGGCCGCGTCACGACCACAGACAGAAAATTGTCCGGCGCTTGGTCATCCATCAACGCTACGGCCTGGCAATCAAGGCCATTGTCGCAGCCAACTGTCCAATCCTTGAAAATTTGCACTTTGCCAGGCGTGACCGCCAAAGCTGCGGGA
>NZ_JBKJMB010000123.1:0-6223 GCF_046596595.1 Sphingorhabdus sp. | reverse complement strand
TCTGGCAATTTCTATGCAGCTGAACGCGGCGAAGCTTATCTTTCGTACTGGCAAAGTGGAATTGGAGACGTCGCTGACGGCTCCCAAGATCCGCATTGGCTTGCCATGACAAATCTGAAAAGCCGTGCAGCGTCTCTAACCGTTGCGGAACTTGGTATCCAGTACAGCTTCGGTGAACCTGACTTAGATCAATCTGCCGCAATTTTTTAGCATCCCAATAGTACCGAGCGACGCGCTGTTGTTGGGCCCCGTAAGTCCCCGTTAATTACAGCAACGCAATTAATTGGACTGAAAATAGAAAAATATTCCCGGTTTTGGGCGTCGGGAATTTTGTCTCAGGTTTGGCCAAACGCCTAGGCCTTGAGACGCCAATATTACATTTTATGGCCCCAAATTGCATAAATTCCCGGTATATTCCCGTAAAACCGGGTATTTTCCAGCAGAGACCGTATCGAGCAGGACTGCGTGCTGCGCCAATCATTAGACGTCATCGATGCTCTATGTCGCCCGTACGCGGTTTCTAGTCACACGAGCGCTTCGTACGTGCCCATTGACAACGTTTGCTTTCCGAAAAGGAGCGAGTGTGGTATAACCCTGCCGGGTCGCTCTGCTTTAACGCGTACTCGTCTGTCCGAAAGCCGGCCAGCGGGTATCTTTTGGAGGGATGACCATGAAAAAAATGATCTTGATTGCAGCAATGCTATTTTCTGCACCCGCGTTTGCCAACACCATTGATGTTATTTCGTCGAAGCTGAAGCCGGGCTGCACCTTCGCCACCTATATGGGCATTACCAAGGAATTTAACGACACCTGGGGTAAGGCACATGGATATAATGCGCAGCTGATGTTGCCTGTGCACGGTACGGATAGCGGCTTGGTCATCTGGGTCGGTACGACCGCTTCTGCCGAAGCCTTCGGCAAGGCGTGGGACGTATGGCGCAATGCACTCGCCAACCCCAATTCCACGGAAGCAAAACTTCAGACGCGTTTCGACGCCTGCGCGACGCAGATCTCGCGCGCAAGCTACGATACCTACTGACCCATTGAGGATCCGTCGGCGGGAACATCCACCGACGGATCCGACTGTCCAGTTAAGTCATATTGGGGGGTGCCAGGATCGGGCCCATTAGCCTCACAACATATAGCGTCCAACAATATTCAACGTTCATGGCGAAGGTTGCACACCCTCAAGTGAGCGCGACAAAGAGCGAACAGGGCAGCAGGCATTGCCACATTCGATCTGATTTGGGGGCGTCTTGTTCACTGGAGTGTCCAGACCGTCGGCGGTTTGCGTTGGGGCACTGACTGTGATCTCCGGCAAGGCCGGTCAACAAAAGGCACTCGGCGGAACGGTCGGCAGGGTTCCTTCAAAGGAGGAGAAGCAGATGAAGAAATTTGGTCTCATAGCAGTTGCGGCGACATTATTGTTTGCTGCCCAACCGGCTGCCTCGCAGCAGTATCCCAATCCCTACAAGGTCGGCGACCTTTGGACGGTAACTGGTGTGCATGTAAAACCGGGCGGTAGCCTAAAAGTTGCTAAAGACATTGCGGCGGTTTGGCAGAGGCAACAAGATTTTGCGAAGACGAAAGGTTGGATCAGTGGGTACAAAATTCTGGTCAATGCATATCCGCGCGAAAACGAACCTAACATATATCTGATCACAATGACTGATCGACTGGCAACGCCGGATGAATCTGACGCGCGCGGAGTGGAGATGCGTGCGTTCATGAATATGACTGGCGAACAGATGCAGGCGGCGGCGGCAGGCCGTGCCGAGTTTAGTTCGCCGGGCAGCACGTCGTTGTTGCGCGAGTGGGTGAAGCGATAGATATGTTTCAAGCGGGGGCGACATTTGTCGCCCCCGCTTGATCATTGAATTTTTGCCCGTTCGAATGGTCGCTTGAGTCTGGTGTCAGGTGCCGTTATACTTTGCGCGCCGTATCCATGCACTCTAGTTGGCTGGGCCTTCAGCCCGGGATGGATCATCGCAAATGCGGGATACTATCGGCCAGCGTGCTCGGTTTGGAGTGTGATTTGCATAAATTCCCTGTAAATTTCCTGTTTAACAGGAATTAAAGATTGAGACCCATCACGCACGACAGCGTGCTGCGCCATTTTTCCCGTCACACATCACGATGTTTATCTATGTGGTTAATATTTGCGTACTAATCAGTAATTATTTGATTGATCAGGAATTTCTTGATGTTACAACTGTAACTTCAACAAACCTTTGCAATACGCTGGGTGGCGCAAAATCGGTATGTTGGGAATACAGGTGGGGTTTGATGCAGGGCAGCAAATCAGACAATGTTATGACGCCTCCAAGGCGCAACAAGGATGGTACAATTCTTGTTGTTGACGATGACCCCGCCTGTCTCGACGAGTATTGCGATACGATAAGAAATCTTGGTTACACTGTTGTCTGCGCCGACAACGCGCCAGATGCCCTGCGGCTGATCGCCGAATCGCCTGATATCGGGGTCGTGATTACAGATCTTGAAATGCCCAATATGGACGGCATCTCGTTTCTCTCCGAAATTTCCAACCGCTTTTCCCCGAGCAGACCCATCGTAACCTTGGTCGTGACCGGCCATTCCAGTGTGCAAGCCGCAACAAAGGCCATGCAATCGCATGCGATCGATTTGCTCTGCAAGCCTGTATCAATGGAGGAACTTGCGGCTGCGTTGCGGCGGGCATCGGCGCATCACTTCACAATGGCCAACCGCTTCCAGATTACCTCACTGACCAAGCGGCTTGATGCGCGCCTTGGCGGCGACCGCGCCGCACAGCAAGCCTTGTCCCCAACCGGACCAGAGTTGCAGGCGTTCATTCGGCTGCTGCTGAAATTCCAGCACCAGAAGACAAAGTTTTTTGATCCAGAGGTTATGACTGGCCCGTCATGGGAGATTTTGCTCGATATTACCGAGGCCAGCTTGCGTGGGGAAGCAGTTCCAGCGTCGAGCGCGTCGGCTACATCGTTGGTACCGCTGAGCACTGCCCTGCGCCACGTCAATAATCTGGTTGACGCCGGGCTGGTGCGACGCTGGGTTGACCCAAGGGACAGGCGCCGGACGTTGCTTGAACTTGAACCCCACGCCCTCGCCGCGATGCAACGCTATCTGGAGACCGCATGGAAGTTGCAGGCGCAGGCCGGATAGGCCACATTTGAAGCGCTACGCGATGCCGTCGGTGCTGTCGCCATCTTTTTGCTGCTGCATCCATTTGTGCAACATGTGCGCGGCGCGATCGGCCTGCTTCTCTATCCGGGCGACTTTCGCGCGCACATAATCCGACTCCTCGCCTGAACTCGTCGACAGCCTCGCGCGGATGTTTCCACAGGACAGCCGAATAACGTTCAAAGGCTGCATAATCTCATGCACAAACCCGGCATTCGTCTCGGGACCCTCATGCATGGATTTGCTTACTGTGGTTTTACTATTTTTCAAGATGTTAGCCTAGAGAATAACATACGTCGTTACAAGTATTTACAATCACTGGGCTTAAGACACTGTCATCTTGCGGTAAGCTGGGCTGCCAATAAGAACATGCCAAAATATGACGCTCGCTTCCGAACGGTGGCGGGCCACTTCTCACATAGAGATTCAACCGTGCTCGTCGGAGTTCATCACGCGATGACAAAATCCTCGTAATAGTCCGTCAACAATATGCGTTGGATTTCCGCACATGTTTCGTCGGTCAGTTCCAAAAACACCCGGCGCTGGTCAACCGAGTCATACCGCCGTTGGATGATCTTGCGGTCGGTCAAAATGGCAATATGCCGCAGCGCGGTTGTTAGGGGCGAGAATGATGCATGACATGCGCTCGAAACACTGGTCTGCAAACCTGAATTCTGACGAACGAACAGATCGAGTAAAATAAACCATGCAGGATCAGCAAATAAATTGGCAACGGAAAACAATTTCGAGCGTCTTTTGGTTATCTCGATAAGATCAGCTGCCTTTTTGACTGCAATGATATTGGCAGCATTTGACGGATCTTGCAGAATGCGCGGCGCCTCATCACTATCGACAGTGCTCAGCATTTTTTCCAACTGTTTTCGCGTTAGTTTTATTGGTACGTCGAAAGTGTGAATTTGATCTTTTTTATTTGAATCGATCTGGACCTCGATCATGTATTCCCTCCGCAACAAAAAAGGGAAATCCTTGGCGACATATCTAAATATTCGCCAAGGATTCCCACCATCGGCCAAGACATATTGACCCAGCATCGGTGCGACCCGAGATTTCTTAATTCCCGTTATATTTCTGTATTAAGCAAGCCGCTGACAATTGCACGGCGTATCGGAACCGAAACGAAAGCGATTACAGCCAATATGGCACAAATTGGCTGGGTTGCGTTTGCGACATCTTTTGTCGGCGCAACAGCCTTCGATCAATTTTGCGATATTATTTAAACAGGGTCGTTCATTGACCATTTAACAGCACGTGCAACATCCTGAACGATGAATGCGTGTTCGTTAAGGTCCGCGTTTGCATATCGCTTATCTGGATCTTTTAATCGCAGCAGAGTTCAGCCTAACGCAACCAACCTCGACGCTAAGCGACAACTTATCCAGCCGGTCAGATGGCGCAAAGACATTACGTCACCCAAGCAGCAAGGGTGCAAGCTTGGCGCGTTGCCATGCTGCATCGCCAAACTGCGATGCCTGAAAAATGGCGGCGCGGCGGTGCAGGCCAGCGTCGCAGTCATGTGTGAAGCCAAAGCCACCATGAAACTGGATCGCCCGGTCAGCGGCAAAGCTGTAGGTGGTGTCCGCTGCCGCCTTCGCCATGCGCACCGCGATTTCGCCCACGCCTTGGTCGCTGAAGCTGTTGGCCGCGCTGTACAAATGCGACCGCGCCTTTTCATATTCGACATAGGCATCGACCGTCGGGTGCTTTAAAGCCTGATACTCGCCAATGATTTTACCAAATTGCTTGCGCGTTTGCAGGTAGCTTACCGTGTAGTCGATTACGCTCTGCGTACCGCCGCACATCTCTGCGCTTTGCAACAGATTTGCCGCTTGCTCAAGATGCGACAGCGTTGCGTATGTGCGCCCGATATCTAGCAAAGCCGCGCGCGATACGATCAATCCATCGAGCGCAAGCGCAAAGCTGCGTTTTGTCTCGTCAATAATCGATTCCCGGCGCAGGCGGCCATCCATATCCTGAGCGGTTAGCAGCACTAACGCTGGCTTGCCGTCAAGCATCACTGACGCGATGATGATGTCGGCGCTCTGCGCCCAGGCGACAAAAAGTTTCTCGCCAGACAGATGCACCGCATCATCATCCAGCTTCGCGGTAGCCGTGATATTCTGCAAGTCCCAATCGCCATGCGCTTCGGATAGCGCGAGCGACCCGATGGCGCCTTCCGCAAGCTTGGGTAACCATTGTGCCTTCTGCGCTTCTGTGCCGCCAGCAATAAGCGCCTGCGCGGCCAAAGTTGATGACACCAGCGGAGAAGCCATAAGGTGACGCCCCATCTGCTCGACAACCGGAACAACCTCAGCCAGCGTCAGGCCAACGCCCCCATATGCCTCCGGAACTGCAATGGCGGTCCAGCCAAGCGCGGCCATTTCGGCCCAGATGCCGGCGTCGTAGCCCAAATCGCTGTCCATCAGCTTGCGGACTCGGTCGATCGGGGATTTGTCGCGGCAAAAGGTCGTTGCCACATCAAGCAGCTCGATCTGTTCTTCGCTATATCCCAGCCCAGCCATCTGCATTTCATTCTCTCCTCACACCACTCCTGTCTCTATGGCGCGAGCAATGGCAAGAAATCAAGGCGATTTAACTGACCAATTAAGGCGAAACCTACACCTGCTCGAGAACCTTTCGGCCTGGCCGCACTTTCATCTTGTGCCCTGCCTTTGTTGCCAGCGACACATCCTTCACCGTCTGCATAAACACCCATTCGTTCGTCGCGGCCTGCGGGGTAAGCGACAGATGCATATAACCCCGGTTCGACGTATCAACCCAACGCAGCTCGTGCTTGCTGGCTTCCAGCAAACCGCGCGCGACGACTGCTGGGTCAATGCCCAGCGTAGCACTTTCAAAGCCCGGCGATGAAACGCTGTGGCCGCCGAATTCAACGCCAGCGGGTTTTCCTCCTTCGGGCAAGTCAAACGCCCATCCATTGTGGCTGTCGCCCGTTATCACAACCAGGTTCGCATCAGCGCGTTGTGCTGCGGCCAATATGCGTGAGCGCGCCGCAGGATAACCGCCC
>NZ_JBKJMB010000063.1:0-57622 GCF_046596595.1 Sphingorhabdus sp. | reverse complement strand
CTGGAACAGCATCCTCGAAAAGGGCGGCAGCGTGCAGCATCTCGATTTCCTCACCCCTGAGGAAAAGGACACGTTCAAGACCAGCTTCGAAATCGACCAGCGCTGGCTGATCGAGCTCGCCGCTGACCGCACGCCCTATATCGACCAGGCAACGTCGCTGAACCTCTACATCCCTGCTGATGTGGAAAAATGGGACCTGCTCATGCTCCACTTCCGCGCTTGGGAATTGGGCGTGAAGTCGCTATATTATCTGCGGTCGAAGTCTATCCAGCGCGCTGGCTTTGCCGGCGGGGTTGAGGCCGACAATACCGCCGAAGCGCCCGTCATCGAACTCGCCGCGCAAACCGATTATGAAGAATGCCTCGCCTGCCAATAAGGCGTCCGGCACCATCGCAACATTTGAAATTACAGGTCCAAGGAAATCGACATGTCATTGTTAGTAGCACGCAACTCATACAAGCCCTTTGAATATCCATGGGCCTATGACTTCTGGAAACGCCAGCAGCAGATCCACTGGCTGCCTGAAGAAGTGCCCTTGGGCGAGGATTGCCGCGACTGGGCGCAGAAGCTGTCTGACCATGAGCGCAACCTTTTGACTCAGATTTTCCGCTTCTTCACGCAAGCCGATATCGAGGTCCAGAATTGCTACCACGAACATTATGGCCGCGTGTTCAAGCCGACTGAAGTCAAGATGATGCTGACCGCATTTTCCAATATGGAAACCGTACACGTCGCGGCGTACAGCCACTTGCTCGACACCATCGGTATGCCCGAAAGCGAATATTCGGCGTTCCTCGAATATGAGGAAATGGCCGCAAAGGTAGATTATATCCACCAGTTCGGCGTCGACAGCGATGAAGATATCGCCCGCACGCTCGCGATGTTCGGCGGCTTTACTGAGGGGCTTCAATTGTTCGCCAGCTTCGCGATGCTGATGAACTTCCCGCGCTTCAACAAGATGAAGGGCATGGGGCAGATCGTCTCCTGGTCCGTCCGCGACGAGAGCTTGCACTGCGAAGGCATCACCAAGCTGTTCCACGCATTCTGTGCAGAGCGCGGCTGCCTGACCAAGGCGGTGAAGGAAGACATCATCGATTGCTGCCAGAAGGTTGTCCGTCTGGAAGACAATTTCATCGATCTCGCCTTCGAAATGGGCCCGGTTCCCGGCATGACTGCCAAGGAAATCAAGCGCTACATCCGCTACATCGCCGACTGGCGCCTTGGCCAATTGGGCTTCAATCCAATCTACATGGTCGAAGACCACCCGCTGCCATGGCTCGCGCCATTGCTGAACGGTGTCGAGCACGCCAACTTCTTCGAAACCCGCGCGACGGAATACAGCAAGGCGTCGACACGCGGCGACTGGGGCCAGGTCTGGGACAGCTTCGACCGCCGCAAGAAGAAAGACGTCGCCGAAGTGATCGTCGCGGAAAATGACGGCATGGACATGTTCGAACAGGCTGGGGTTGCCGCGGAGTAGTCTAAACGTGGCGAACCTGCCAATAACGCAAATTGCGGTAAGTCATGATAGAGGTATCAAAACCGCCAATTGTAGCTCAGTGCCTCCGGTTATGGTCATAACTGGTCCCAATGGATCGGGAAAATCGACCCTTTTGATCGCTATCAAAAGATCAAGTCAAGCAACCCAGCCAATTTACATTGGACCACACAGGGCAATTCGTCGTCAAAACATTCAGAGTCGTTGGCTCGGGCCGCAAGTTAAACTGTCAGAAATTATGACAAGCGATAACGTATCGCAAGTCGAAGGCATTCGCGTCTTTGACCATGGTCGCGACCCGTGGAATGCAGATGAGAGTGGTAATCTAATAAAATACACGCTTTGTAACATAGCATCAGACGTGAACAACAGGATTGCAATTTTATTTCACCGAAATGGTGAGATAAGGAAACATTCAATACCTAATGTTTGGAAGCCTCTTTCAGATCTGATTGATACTCTCTTGCCTCATATGCAATTTGTTGAGGTAAATGTTACAGAAAAGACTGATATGAAAGTCTTATTCTTAAATAAAAAAACCGAAACGCTTATTGAGTTTGATAATTTGAGTTCCGGGGAAAAATCTATTGTACAGTTGTTTTTGCCATTAATTGAGCACGAAATTCTGCACAACTTAAAACGAATAGAAGAGCCGACATCTGAAATTGAGTGGATATGTAGGCCTGTAATTATTGATGAACCGGAACTACATTTACATCCAAATCTTCAAGAATTACTATTATCCTACATGCGCGACCTCTCAGCGGCAAGACGTTATCAGTTCATAATTTCTTCCCACTCACAGGTCTTGGTTGAAGCGGCAAACCATGACGAACTCTATTTGATGAAGCCTGTTCATTCTGTTGAGGACGGAGAAAATCAACTCGTTCGTATTGCGGGAGACGAAAATAAACTTGATTTAATCAACGAGGTGTTCGGGCGCCGATCCGATTTAACTGCGATGAAAAGCATTGTGATTGTTGAAGGCAAAGAACTGACACCGAACAGTCAATCTTCCAGCGACCGCAAAATTTATGAACTTTTAGACCTCAGGTTTCGTCGAATTACTGTTACACCGTCATCAAGCAAAAGCGAGTGCATCACCAAGGCGCGGAGTCTTTCCGAGATGATGATGTCCTTCGGCTCCAGCGCCAAAGTCTGTGCTCTAGTTGATCGTGACGTAGACTTGGAAGACGAGGATAAGTTGGTGAAAATGCTACCAGTTAGCATGGTAGAAAATTTTCTTATCGACCCTGATGTCATCTTCGAAGCCTTAGAACTTGTGATCGAAAAAACGGATTTTTCGAAAGTATCGGACGTCGAGGATGCAATAACGTCAATTTTGGACAGTATGGAAAATCACGAAGTAGAAAGGCGGGTTAAAGCCGAGCTTGGTAAAACAGTTTTTAGAGTCAGGGGTCCATTGGAACGCGCCGGGATACAGATTAAGGCTCATGTAGAATTTTTAAACTCAACTTATTCAGATAAAAATATCTCAGCATTACGCAGGGAATGCGAGAAGAAAGTAAGCCAAATTAAAGAGACGAATTTGCGACGCGAACTATATGACGGAAAATATATCATCGACAATTTTGTGAAAATATATTTAAACAATACGGGATTAAGCAAAGAGATATTCAAATATCAATGTGCAAGGATTGCTTCGCAACGACTTACATGCAGAAGATTTTTCGATAATTTTTTTGAGAATTTTATTTAAAATTTGGCGAAAAGGCACCAAGCCCCAAATTTTGGGTAGCTCCCAACCTCCCCTTAACCACAGCATGCCATTTTACATTTATGGCTGACGACTCATTCCTTAAAATCGCTGCACCCTTGGTCGTCCTGACCTTTTTGGGCGTGTACAATTTTCCTGCCGTCACCGAAGAAGAAATCGCCGCGCGCGATGCAGTCGAGCAATCTGTCCATTATAGCGGCTGCAGAGAAGTCCGCGCTGCTGACAAGGCGCCCTTGTATCGCGGCGATCCCGGCTATGGCGAACATATGGATGGCGACGGTGACGGTATCGCCTGCGAAGACTATTATTGAACTCGCTAACGGCTAACCGCGCACCAACCCACATCAATTGTTAACCCTCCGCGCGCATGATACACTCATGTTCGGCCCCTCGATCAAAACCGTCTTTGCCAGCCGCTGGAAGGCGTTGTGGTTTGCTGCGTCGGTTATGCTTACCGCCTATTGCTCGATCCCCGATAAAGCGGAGGCGCCCGCGGATGATGCAGCAAGCCAACAGCAGGTTGACGAAACGATAAAGGCGCTTGAAAACAGCGCGAACAACCTGAAGCAGCTTGAACAGCGCTAAGGCGACTCAGCACAACCGCACGCCAGAAAAATAATCATCATGCCCCTGCCCGCCTTCCTCAACTGGCCCAACCTCCTCGCGCTGTTTGCGCTCATCAACCTGATGACCTTCATGCTGTTTGGCCTCGACAAATTGCGGGCCGAGGCCGGGTCGTGGCGGATTTCGGAGGGCACGTTGCTCGCCTGGGCCTTTTTTGGCGGGTCGGTTGGGGCCTATGCCGGACGCGCCATATTCCGCCACAAGACGCGCAAGCAACCCTTTTGCAGCCATCTGCACCAGACCGCTGCGCTTCATGCCGCCGCCGCTGCGATTGCAGGTGGATGGATAATCGCTGGCTGAACGCCCGATGATATTTTGCATTGCAATGTAGGATTTCGTTTGAGAGTATCGCGTGTAAGATCCGCAAAAGCGGGCAATGTTCTTTGAAAAGTTGACATAAACGCGGCCACGATCGGCACAGAAAATCGCCGCTTTAAAAAACTTTTTTCGGCCTGACCCGGGGCAACGCGCAGACCGTTTAGGTGAGACCTTAGTGTGACTTTGTAAATTCGGAAGCCGTCGGCGGCTTGGCCCGGAAGGCCCTGAAAATGGCTGTTCCAATGCCATCAACTGGATTGGGACTGGCCTAACCCACGTCGCCGCCGCCAGCTTATCGGCTTTGACGCTTGCCGGGCTTTGTGCAAGAACCCGCCATGATCATTCAGCTTTTGATTTCCACGATCATGGTGATTGTGACTGTGATCATTCATGGTGTTGGCCTTGCCATCCTTGGCCGCATGTTGGGCGGCGAGGTTCAGGTCGAACGCGCCCATCATATTCAAAGCTTTTCACTCAGGACGATGGGATTTACGCTGGGGTTGGTGCTGGCCTTGTTTATCCTGCATGGTCTGGAAATATGGCTCTACGCCTTTTTATATGAAGGCATCGGCGCGGTTAGCAGTCTGGAAACAGCAGTTTATTTCTCGACAATTAGCTATGCCGGGATTGGCTTTGACGATCGCTATATTGATCCCGAATGGCGGCTTGTGGCTGCGATCGAGGGGATAAACGGTCTTTTGTTGCTGGGTTGGTCTACAGCGTTTTTCGTGACAATCGTAAACCGGTTGGGGCGGCGTTAGGCACGCATCACGCCACCGTCATCAACTGGCTTGGGAATGGCGTTACCAGCTTTGTGGCCTCCACCCAATCGGCGGTCAGCCAAGCCTGATAATCCGCCTCGTGCAAGATGACGGGCATCGCCTTGGGATGCAGCGGCGCGACCAAAGGGTTGGGCGCGCAGGTGAGGAAGGCGAAGACTTTGGACGGCGGTGGCGCTGCTACGCTTTCGCTTTGGCCCGAATCCTCCAGATTGCCGAGCAGGTCATCGGTGCTTGCCTTCTTTGCGGCTGGCCCTGCTGCCGCTGCCCAGCGCCATACGCCGGCAAAGGCGGCCACGGGGCGGTCCTTGATATGGAACCAGTGTTCGGCGCGCCCTGCCCCGATTTGGGGCTCGGCAAAGCTGCTGAACGGCACAAGGCATCTTTGTTCGGGCTTGTTCAGCATCGACCGCCAGAACGGGCTTTCAAGGTTGCGGACATTGGTAATGTGCTTGGTCACGGTCGTGCCCGCACGCTTGCCGGGGAGCGCAAGCGGGACGCCCCAGATCATCTGGTCGACGATTGCGCCGCCTGCTTCTGCGCATTGCCGCACAACTGCCGCCTCGCGACGGGGCCACATGTCATCGACAAGAGCGACATCGGGGGCCGGCGTGACCTGCGTGCTCCACGATATAAACTCGCGCCATGTCGGCAGCAGATGCTGCGCGCCGGGGATATTGCGATAATGGTTGCACATGACAGGCAGATTGCGCGGAGGGCTCTTTGTCGTCAACCATGAAGCTTACGCTTTGGCGCGTCAGCACCAGCTGCGGCGTCCACCTTCATAATATCGGGCAAGGCCTTCATTGACCAACACATCGCCAAGGCTTTCGCCGCTACGCGTCAGGATGCGCAATTTGCGGCCATAGCGGTCTTCATCGCGGTCGATGCTTTGAAGGGTAAATGGCCCTGCATTGACCAGCTGGTGCATCCGCCGTGTTGCCGCGGCGCCAAGATCCGCTTCCGCCGGACAGCGCGGCTCGTGCGTTTCGGGCGTGTCGATATCGGCGATACGGATTTTGATGCCGCGGTACCGGATTGTGTCGCCGTCAACTACGCAGTTAGTTCCGCCGCCGCTATGGCACAGGCCAAAATTTGCCGCTTCTTGGTCTGCGCTGCTGGCGGCAAGGGCGGCTGCGCCAACCGCGGACGCGGGATCGGACAAAGTCCAGACGCCCCAAAAAGTGGCGGCCGAAAGGACGAGCGTAAGCGGCAGAAACCGAGTCATTGTGCACTGGACCTTTGCGCGTGACTAAACATTTGGCTGGATGCGCAGGGGACCCGGAATATATCCGAAGCCCCCTGCGCTGGACCGGCCGAAGCGTCAGGTCGTACCATATTTTACAACTTAAGCTCAATAGCGGCGAAAAGTCGCGGCGCGTTAAATCCAAATTGGACGCGACCTCCCCTCAGGGACGTGTTCCAACATTAAAAAACCGCCGGGTTTTCGCCCGGCGGTTCCATGTTTTGAGGCCAAGGCCTCTTATTCGTTCAGGCAGAAAACTAGAAACGAACGCCTACGCCAACAACGGCCTGATGGCGGTCAACGTCGATTTCACGGTCGAAATCGTTCTTGCCAATGTCGAGATTCTTGTAGTTGGAATAACGATATTCCGCCTTGATGAAGCCGCTTGGTCCAAAAAGGTTGAACTTCTGCTCAATCCCGGCGCCCAGACGGTAGCCATCAGCGGTTACGCCGTTGTTGAAAATTGTACCCGTGCCATTATCCAAACGGCTTTCGAACTTCGCGTTGGTGTAGCCACCCTTTGCGTAGATCATCGTCGAAGGCGTAACGGCAAAGCCAACGCGCGCGCCGATATACAGATCGCGGTCGGTGTTCAGGCTGAACGAGTCGCCCGTGGTGATAAGGTCGTTGGCCGAACCTTTGACGTCGGAATCGGCAAATTCGCCTTCAATGCCGGCAATCACACCGCCAAGTTGGAAGTCATAACCAGCAGCTACGCCGTACATCAAATCGCCTTTGCCTTCGCTGACATCGTCATATCCGACCAGAGCTTCAATATGTGGTCCGGTGAATGGCGCGGCTTCCTGCGCGAACGCAGGAGTTGCAAGTGCAGTGGAGAGGAGGGCTGCACCAATGAGGAGTTTACGCATTTTAATAATCCAATTTTTAGTAGAACTGACGCCGTCATTGCGACGCCACTGACCAAACAGACCCTTCGCACGATAGTTTCATGAATATAAAACAACGAAAATGATGTGACAAAATTGACACGATTTCGAATATGATTGGATCAAGCTTGAGTTGAAGGTGTAAATTGGTCAGGGATGCGCGATGGAAAATACGCAGCGCCCAACCACCGCATTTAAAATATTCACCGCAGCGCAATGGGCCGACTTTGATGCCCAGGGGGTGTTTGGCGGCGCGCCTGTCGATTTATCAGATGGCTACATCCATTTGTCGACCGCGGCACAAGTCCAAGGCACTTTGGCCAAGCACTTTGTTGGACAGGAAGATCTCGTTATCGCTGAAGTCGATCTTACATCGTTGCAAGACCTGATTAAGTGGGAGGAGTCACGCGGCGGTGCCTTATTTCCGCACATCTACGGCCATTTGCCAATGTCAGCAATTATCGGGCATTTGACTCAGATCAAAGCATGACATCCAACTTCGTCGCATAAGGGCCTCCTTTAATGGAGAATCTGACATGGACGTTCTGCAAATCCCCGCCGTTGCTTTGTTCACCGGCATGATTGTTTCCTTCGCGGTTATCATGATGTTTGTCACGATTGGCGACGTAATCAAAACCGATTAAGCCCGCCCCCTTTCGGGGAACGGGCCATCGGTATGTTTGAACGGCTTTACAGCCGTCTCAGGCAACGCATCTGTATCAATAGGTGTTGCGTGGCCGATTGCCATGGCTGTCGACATCATCAGGCTCAAGGGCGGACTCTCCGAACGTATCAGGCTCGTCATCGTCACTTCGTTCACCGCGATAGGCGTCCATGTCGATCCGTCCGCTTCGCTCCATCTGGTTCATATGATCCACGACGTCCTGCGCGTCGTCCGGATCAATCTGGGCTGGATTGCTGGAACCGCCATGCTCGCTCTCAGAAAAAGAAGCGCGGTCAGCGATCCCACGAATGGCGTCATCGGATACGGTCTGTGCCTGCGCTGCCTCGTCATCCTGCTCGTCATTAAAGCTCTCGGGCGCGTCCTGCGACCTGTGGACATGGCTTTCGTCCGCATGGTCATTGTCAACATCAGCGCCAGTTGCAGTGACGGCAGCGTCGCTTGCATCGTCCTCGCTTGTCCGCAGATCAGCATTGCTGCGTACTGTCGAAGGGTCAGCTCCTAAATCTGTCGCGTGTGTGGTGGGCGCAGTTGCCGATGCGGCATCGGTCATGGGCGTATTGCCGATTGGTCGGCTGTCATCCGCTTGAGTCACAGGCACATCCTTTCCTAAAAGTGGTGCAGTGCAAACGCGGACGATGAAAGGCTGTTCCGTTACAAAGTTCAGGCGCACCATTCAAAGGCACAGCTGCTTTCACCAGCAAAGCCGCCGTTATTGGTAAACCGGCGTTCGATGACAAAACCCGCTCCGTGGCAATCGACCGCAAATATGGTGCTGCATCTCGTTCCGTAGCGATTGTTGCGAATGAACATGGGATGTTCCTCGGCGCGGTCGGCGTGGGAGTCTGCCAGAATGCTGAGCAACGTGCGCGGGTCGTCCGCGCCATCATGAAGCCAGCTTTCTACTGCGCTATTCAACCGTTCTCTGCGCGGCCACAGTTCGCCCGCGATGGAGTTGGACAGGCTGTGCAGTCCCTCGCCCAACGACGTGCAAACGGCCGATGGGCGGTTTGACAGAAAATAGACAGCATCTTGATCGGCGACCAGCAGGTTGAACGGATTATACCCGTCCGGTTTGTCGGGTAATCGGGACCCAGCCAGCCAGTCGGTAACCAGCGCCCCGCGAGATGCCTTGTCGGGGTCCGGTCCATCGGGGTTACGCACATTTGTTACCACGCCAAAACGGCCGTCGCGGCTGACACCCATCCACGTTCCTTGGGACAGGACATCGCGGCCCGCAATGATCGACGGAGCATCGGCCCATGTCGCCAAGGGTTCAGCGTCCCGGGCATGGAATTCGTCGCGGTTGCCCGCCGCAATCAGTAACCAGCGCGGATGGGCCTTCCAGGCAACTGACACTACGCACATGGGTCAGGCCTTGCGCGTGGCTGGTCTAATAGTCTGGACGCATCCTTCCAGTCTGCTGTCAGCCAATGCTGCTGCTGCGGTCCATCAAGGATCAGCGGCGTGCTTGCCCGGGCGCGCGCTTTGTCTTCCACGCTGATAATCGCAAAAACAGGCATGTCTGTAAGGTCGCGCCAAATTCCGGCCATTGCAAAGATGCGAGGTGCATTGATGGCGGCTTCATCCGTTTGCCCCTGCCTGCTTCGGATGAGCGCGGTGGCAGGCACGAGGCACCGCAATTCGACATGCCGCAGATTGCCGACCCAGAACGGACTGCTGATGTTGCGCACAGTCGGCACCCACTGCACCTCGCCGGATGGCGTCAAACTATTGGGTGCAGGATAGCCCCAGACCATTGGCCGGATAACGCGCCTGGACGTTTTGGCCGACCGGACAATCACTGGCGCAAACTCGCCCGGCCTCAGATCCCCGCCGCCCCATGGGTCCGGCCCATGTTGCGCATCAAACATATCGGCGATCACACCTGACGGCGCATCAAGACGATAGGCCCGCGTCATGCCGGAATGTTAGCCGCGAAACCCGGTACGCGACAGTTTTGTCCGGCACCAGCGCATCAAAGTTGCTTTTCGTAAATGCGATAGACCTTGTTGATTTCGCCATTGATGGCCTCACCAACCGAACGCATTGGTCCATTATCATCAAGCACCCAGCCAAATTCACCGCGTGTCGCGCCGAAATTTGCCGTCGAGGAATCCCTGATTAACGATACCAGCATGAATGCAAGTTGGCTTGCCATTCTTGTCGACTGCAATTTCTTCACGACACCCATCAGGGGAACCCGCATCGTTTTCACCTTGGGCGCGCGCAACCACCAAAGTAGCTTGGCCCAATTAAACGGCAACAATGATCCACCAAAGGTACCAATTTTTTCATTGATATCGGGCCAGGTCATCATGAACGCGACAGGCTCGCCATCAACTTCGGCAATCCGGATAAGATCGTTGAAAACAATTGGTTTCAACTGCTTCCCGGTATGGGTAACTTCAGCATCGGTAATGGGTACAAAACCCCAATTTCCACTCCATGCATCATTTAGAATGGACAGGATAATGGCTGCTTCTGCATCAAAATTCTTCTTGTCCACTTTCCGGATGACGATCCGCTCGTTGCGTTCACCCGATGCTGTGATGCGTTGCACCAAGGGGGGAAAGGGGACATCAATTGGTATCTGGTAGGTATACAGGTCTTTGACCCCGGCATACCCCGCAGCTTCGATCCACGGACCGTAAGCGGCATTATGATATCCCATAAGAACCGTTGAAGGATGATCATGCCCCTGCACCAACAACCCGGGCTCTTCCCAGATCGAAAGGCTTAGCGGTCCAAGCGACCGGACCATTTTCTTGTCACGAAGCCAGCCCTCGGCTGCCGCGATCAATTCCCTTGCAACATCGGCGTCTTCAGCTTCGAAGAACCCCCAATTACCTACACCCGGTCCCATGCCTTGGTCGGCAGGCTGTTTCAGTGCGAGATGGTCCAGATGGGCCGAAATGCGGCCAACCACTTTTCCATCGCGCTCGGCGAGAAAAAGCTGCGCTTCTCCATGTCCAAACCACGGGTTTTTACCCGGCGTGATCGTCGACATAACATCGCTTTTTAGCGGTGGGCTCCAGTTTGGATCGCCAGCGTAAAGCCGGAATGGCAGGTCGACAAAGGCTTTCTTGTCAGCCTTGGTTAAAACCGGGCGAATGAGGATTTTCGTCATAACATTTTCCCTGAATTTTTCCGCTTTATGCGCCCGAACCCAAACGAAGCCGCTTTCCGAATTTCCCCAATGCAGCTTTGTCGTCCTTGGGCAGGCCATAGACCAATCCAAGCCACAATAGCGGCCAGAAAAGCAGTAGCAGCGAAATTGCCCTGACTGGCGCGCCAAACGGGGAAAGCGCTTCACCCAACAGCCACAATGCACCAACCACGCTTAGACCCGCAGCAGCAGCGCGCCAGAAGCCAAACCCAAACGGACTTAGTCTGTCGCTGACCATAAGCTCGACGACCGCAGCCCAAGCGGTAACGACAACGGCGACTGAAACCGAAATGGCCATCCCTGTCGCGCCATAAAGCGGCACAAGCCAATATGCGAGCAGGAGCCAAATCACGAGGCCGATGATGCTGTTGAGCAAGGGTAAGGCGCGATGCCCCACCATCTCGACGATTGGAGTCGCTGGTCCGATAACTGCTTCACCGGCGCGTGCGGCAAGCAGGATGATGAGGACCGGCAACGCGGCAGAGGCACCGGGTGCAAAGGCGCTGAGGATGTCGGACGCAACGAGGATCAGAAAGCCAGCCAAGGGCACCGCCAACAACAACGACATATGCGTGGAAAACCGGTACATGGGTAGCATCGCGTTGCGGTCAACCGCGGCCTGCGCCGACGCAAGCGGCGACAACACATAAAGAAAAGACTGGCGCACAATCAACGGGAGCGATGCAACCTTGCGCGCAATGCCATAAAGGGCAGCAGCCGTAGCGCCTGCCGCGCCGGGGACCATGAGGCTCAACAAAATGGGCGGCAAATCATTATAGGCCCGTCTTGCCACCGCTGGCGGCAACATCGCCATGCCACTGTTCAGCACGGCGTTGCGCAGCACCCGCGGCATGGGCGCGCGCCACAAAAGGCGAAGGTTATAATATCGGCCAAGCAATTGCACCGACAATATTGCGGTCAACGCAAGCGACAGCATATGACCAAGTAGAAGGCCCATCAGGTCAAAACCAAGGGCGAAAAATCCGGCTGCGAACAAAAGGCGTGCCAACTGTTCCCAAAAAATACGCAACCGGATTTCGGGACCAAAGGCCCGTTTGGCCCGCGCCGCAGCGGTAGCGATTTCCACAAAGATCCACAGCGGCAAGCTCCATGCAAAAAGCGCGATGGCGGCAGGCAAGCGGCTAACCTGTTCTGGCGCACTCGCGACGTAGCCCGCCAACCAGGTCGCCGATAGCGTAATGGCCAAAGCCGCAACGATGCCCAACGCTGTTCCTGTCAGCAGCGCAAATTTCACCGCACCATGTTGGCGTTCCTCGGACGCTGCGGCGGGCACAATCCGCTGAAGCGCCTGCCCCATTGCCAGATCGAGAATATTGGCCAAAATGTTGATTGCCGCCCAAAGTACGACATATACGCCATAGCCGGTAATGCCGAACATCCACGTATAAGCAGGCTGCGCGACTATTTCGATGAGCGCGCCCAGACGCGCAAGCGCGGCAAGTCCTGCGCCCTTGGCAACTTCCTGATTGCTGACCGCAGGCGCTAGCTTAACCAGCGCATCCTCAATCGGGCCGCTCATCGCGCCGCCGTCATTCTTCGGTGCGGACTAACACCGTCTCGCCGATCAGAAAGAATAACAAAAATGGCCCCCATGCCGCAATCCATGGCGGGTACGCGCCCAGATTGCCCATCGCCAAGGCAAAATTGTCCGCCACAAAATAGGTGAAGCCCAAGGCCATTCCGATGACGGCGCGCAAAAACAGCGCGCCCGATCGCGCAAGGCCAAAGGCAGCCACTGCGCCAAGCAAGGGCATGAGCAAGGTCGATAACGGCCCCGACAACTTGTGCCACAATATGCCTTCCAGATTATCGGTGCGGCGACCAGAGGCCTTCAGGTCATCAATGGCGCGCATAAGCGGCAGGAAGGCGAGGCTATCGCCGTCAACTTTGACATAATTGAACCGGTCAGGTGTTATGCCCTTGCCGATGACAAGATTTTCAACCTTGGTCTCCGAAGTCGTTGCAACATCAAACGACTGAGCGTTATCAAGTTGCCATGCATTACCTACAAAGCGGGCTTGCGTCGCAGTGACAACCTGGCGCAACCCGCCATTCGCCCGTAGGTAAACACGAACATTTTCCAACACCGTATCATTGCCGGAACCGCGCACATTGCCGGCACGAAAAAGGTCATTGCCCTCACGTACCCACACATTGTTACGCGCGTCACCGTCGGGCGCGACTGCCCCATATTCTGCCGTTTGCCAGACCTTCAACTTCGCAGTGTTAGGTGCAACAACGGCATCGTTAAAAACGAACGAGATGAGTGCAACGCCTAAGCTTGCTACGAACATCGGAGCCAATATCTGATGCGCGGATAGCCCGGCTGCCTTCATCGCAACGACTTCACTGTGCTGGCTCAATCCGGCAAAAGTTATCAACGTTCCAAGCAGGACGGAAAAGGGCAGAAACCGGGCAATAATTTGCGGTGCCCGCATGGAAACATAATGCAGGACGTCACCCTGGTTGTTGCCCGGCACTGCCAGGATTTTGCCACTCTCGCCCAGCAGATCAAGCGCCATCAGCACTAGAACAAGCATCATCAAGACCGCGAAACTGCGGACAACGAACAACTTGGCCATGTACATTGTGATGTTGCGCGATGGAAAGAAATGCATCTGTTATGACTCCGCCGGAAGGGCAGGCATGCCTAATGTCGCCAAACGCGATTTCCGGCCAAAACGGAATACGCGCTTGATCCATTTGCCTGCCTTTGCAGCGAATACCTCAAGCGCCCCGATTGGCTGTCCACCGGGCACATGTGCAATGACATGGTACATCCACAGGATCAAAGCAGCAAACAAGGCAAACGGCACCCACAAAGCAATGAAAGGGTCAATCACACCCATGCTCCCAACGCTTTGCGCATATTCGTTAATCTTGTGATAGGTGACGACCATCACAATGGACAAAAATACGCCAAGCGCCGACGTCGACCGCTTCGGCGGGATGGCGAGCGCAACCGCCAGCAAGGGAAGCAGCAGCATCATCGCCACTTCGACGAGGCGAAAATGGAAATTGGCCCACGCGCTGTTTCGTTCAATTGCGGGCCGCTGGGCATCGCCACCGATCTTCGTCAGCTCAGTGATTAGATATTCCCTGTCCTTGCCACCGCGCGTACGGAAATTCTCGATCTGCGGAAGGGGGATAGGTACATCATGGCTCGTGAAGCTCAGTACCCGCGGCGATTCATAACTGGGCGCATCGTGGACAAGCGTGCCCTTTTCCAGCCGCAATAAAATTGTGTCCGGGTCATCGGTGCGCAAAAACTGCCCTTTTTCTGCAGTTACAGCAATGGTCTGCCCGTTTTTGCTCTGCGCAAATACAAACATGCCGGACAATTCATTGCCATTGTTACGGCTTTCATCAATGCGGACGGTCAGGTTTTTTCCTACATTGTTAAATTCCCCCACCCGAACCTTCGCGCCGAATGCACCGGACCGGAGCTCAAAGCGCAGTTCCTCATAAAGATATCGTGCACTCGGCTGAAGGAATCCAACGATCGCAAAATTCACCGCCGCAAGCGCAATAGCGAGCATAAACGGAACGCGCAAAAGTCGAAAGTAGCTCATGCCAACCGCGCGAAAAATGTCGAGTTCCGAAGATGTTGCGAGTTTCCTGAACGCCAGCAAGATACCAAGCAGCAAACCGATCGGGATACCAAGTGACAGATATTCCGGCATCAAATTGGCAAGCATCCGCCACACAACGCTTACAGGTCCGCCCTCTGCCGCGACAAAGTCGAACAGGCTCAGCATTTTTTCCAAAAGCAATAAAGAAGCCGCAATTACCAGCGTGGCAAGCAACGGCAACATCACAAGCCGGAAAATATAGCGGTCAGTGGCAGTAATAAATTTCAACTTATGGTCGCCCTGTCACCCTAATTTGGCCGCAAACTGTCGCGATAGACGCTTAGTGGTTCAGGGGCAATATCGATGGTATCCGAAAAATGTGCGGATATCGACATAGCGTTCCAGGAGTTTTGAGATGAATAAATATGTCGCCCTCATGACCGTAGTCGGTCTTGTGCTCATTTCGGGTACAGCAGTCGCGAGCCAAGAATTGGGTAACGATTTGTCGCGCTGTGCGTCAGGTAAGGGACCTGCTGTGCTCGTGAATGTCCGCGGCGTAAAAGAATCCAGCGGCAAGATCAGGGTGCAATCCTATCCAGCGAGCTCGAATGCATGGCTCGCCAAAGGCCGGTGGCTTCACCGCGTTGAAAGCCGTGCAAGCGCGGGCAGCATGAATATATGCATTCCCGTGCCTTCCGAAGGCAAATACGGAATTGCCGTGCGGCATGACCGCAACGCTAATGGCAAAACCGACATCAGCCAGGACGGCGGCGGATTTTCCAACAATCCAAGCATCAGCATACTGAATCTTGGCAAACCGTCAGTCAATAAAGTTGCCTTCGAAGCCGGACCGGGTGTCACCCGGATCACCGTAAACCTGAAATATATGTAAGGACATTATTTGGCTTTAGTGGCGCTCCTTTCGAACCCTAATTCCACCGGCAACAGGTCATTGTTGCCGGCGGTTCGGTCATATTGCGCCAAGAACCCGGATATATTTCATTATGAGGTCGAAGAGATCGGCCAGATTGCCAAAGCGCTGGAAATGATTGCGCGCGTCAAGCCAAAGGTGCTTGTTATCAATGGCGGTGACGGCACGGTCCAGTCAGCCCTGACCGAATTATATCATGGCGGGCATTTTGACGGCACGCCGCCTCCGGTCGCGGTTTTGCCCAACGGAAAGACCAATTTGATTGCTTTGGATTTGGGCGCTGAGGGAAATCCGCTCGAAGCGCTGGCCCGGATTATCGAAGTCGCCAAGGGCGATCTGTCAAAACATATTGTCGTGCGCGAACTTATCGCATTGAGTGATGGCAGCGAAGGCGCTCGTCCAGTGCTTGGGATGTTTCTAGGTGGCGCAGGGCTTGCCGAAACGATCCTTTACTGCCGGCACAAAATCTATCCCTTGGGATTGCCAAATGGATTGAGCCACTTTTTGACGGCGATTGCCGTCATGTTTTCCACAATTGTCAGTGTAAAGGCCAGCTTCCTTCCCGAGCGATCCAAGCCGGTAAGCATTTCTTTCATTCGTAATGGCGAACTGCATGGCACATTCTCGGTGCTGATTGTTACGACATTGGAAAAACTGCTGCTCGGTGGTCAGGCCGGAAACACCAAACAGCGCGGGCTGATGAAATTTCTTGCGGTTGACCAGAAGCCAATCGCAATGCTGAAGATGATTGCGGCGTCCTTGCGCGGTAAATTGGGCCAAACGACAATGGCTGGCATCCATTTTCAGCAAGGCGACGTGATTAGAATCGATAGCGAGCAAAGCAGCGTTGTTCTGGATGGCGAAGTATTTGAGGCATATCTGGGAAGCCCAATCGTGCTCCGGTCGACACCGCCTGTGCCGTTCCTTAAGCTCGCGGCTTAACAGATTGCTGTAAAGACTGCTAAGGCACGCATATGCTGTCGCTCACGAAACTTGTGGCCGAGGAACTGGCCGTGCCGGTTCAGGACGGTGTGTGCGACTTTGCTGAACATATAGCCGCGCAATTTGGTGCCGCATCGCGCGCGGTGCTGTTTTATGGCTCTTGTCTACGTTCCGAACAGTTGCACGGCGAAATGCTCGACTTTTACCTCATTGTTTCGGATTATGAGGCTGCGTACGGAAAAACCTGGCGGGCGACATGGAACCGCCGCTTGCCGCCTAATGTCTTTCCGGTCGAGCATGATGGCCTTATCGCAAAAGTTGCCGTTCTGAGCGAAGCGGATTTTCACGAACTGAACCGGCCATCTGCCTCTGCCGTGTCGGTCTGGGCGCGATTTGCGCAACCATCGCGCCTCGTTTGGTGTGCCGATGAAGCGGCGCGCCAGTCCGCGATCATGGCGATTTCGGGCGCTGCACCGACGCTGTTGAACGGCGCGCTGGCATTTGTCGAACGCGAGGTTGAAGTGCTTGATCTTTGGCAGTCCGGGTTTCAAATGACCTATAGCGCTGAGCTTCGGGCTGAGCGGAAGGACCGGCCATCGTCGGTCATTGCTTTCGACCCCGAACGTTACACGCGCTTTGGCGTGGCGGCGCTTCATCACACATTGATTGCCAATGAGCATCGCGGCAATAAAATTGTCCTGCAGCCCGACCTGGAGGGCAGGATTGTGCAGGAAAAGGCGCGCTGGCCGGGCCTTCGCCGCAGGGGCAAGTTGCTGACCATTGCGCGGCTTGCGAAGGCCGCGTTCACTTATGCCGGGGGAATCGATTATCTGGCGTGGAAGATAAATCGCCATGCAGGCACGCAGATTGTCATCCGGCCATGGCAGCGTAAGTGGCCCTTGGTTGCGGCGTTGTTTCTGGTGCCGAAGTTATGGGTGAAAGGCGCAGTGCGTTAGCGCTACGCTCGCTTGCGTTGGGCCAATAACACAAAAGCAAAAACACCCGCAAACCCTGCGGGCAACCAAAGGCTGTTGAGGCCGAAGCTGCGAAACATCAAGGCGCCAACTGCCGCGCCTGTGACAAGGCCAAGCCAGAGCAGAAGATAGGGCAGCCATTCAAAACGTGCGCCGCCACTCAATGCCGTTGCCATCCCCTGCCCAATTTTGACGAGCGCGCCTGTCATGTAAGTTAGCCCGAACGACACCGATCCTTCGCGTTCAAAAAGTGTGTTTTCCAGCCCCATGCAGAAAGCCGCGGCACACAGACCAACCCATAAAAATCCCATGCCAGCGATCAATGGCGCGGCAAACAGCAACAGCGATATGATGATGAGGATATATGCCTGCCGTTTTGTTGCCGAAAGCGAATTCTTGCGGCCAATCAATGACCCTACCACAACGCCGGCAACAAAGCATAAAAGCAACGCAGCGACCATAGAGACGTAAGGCGCTGCTTCGACTACACCGACGCTGAAGCGCGTGGAATTACCGCTCATAAACGACAGGAAAAACCCGCCGCTGGCAAGAAATCCGATGGCGTCGACCATGCCCGCCATGGCCGCAAAACTGACGGCCAAGATACGGGCATTACGGTCAAGCCTGTTCATATTCCGGTCGTCAGATGATCCCGACGGCTTTGCCCGCCCGTTCAAAACGGTCGAGAATGTCGGCGACCTGCGCGCTGCTGTGTTCGGCGCACAAGGAACAACGCAGCAAGGTCATGCCAGCTGGTGTCGCTGGTGGCCGAGCGAGATTCACGTAAAGCCCGTTTTCGAGCAATGCCGCCCACATCGCAGCGCCTTTTTCCAGATCAGGCATGATCACCGCAATGATGGCGCTTTGTGCGTTCGGTGTGCCCAATTGGAAGCCCAGATCGCGCAGCCCCTGATGCAGGCTTTTCGAATTCTCCCACAAATGTGCGCGCTTGTTATGGTTATGCATCAACTTGCGGATGCTCGTGGCCGAACAGGCGACGACCGAGGGTGGAAGCGACGCGGTAAAAACATAAGGACGGCAGACAAGCCGCATGATCTCGAACTTCGGATGGTTCGAAACGCAGAAACCGCCGACCGTGCCGACTGATTTGGAAAAAGTGCCGATGATGAAATCGACATCATCGAGAACGCCCTGTTCCTCGGCAACGCCGCGGCCATTTTCGCCAATGAAGCCCATCGAGTGCGCTTCATCGACCAGAATCATTGCGCCGGCTTCTTTCGACACGCGGATCATCTCTTTCAGGGGCGCGACATCGCCAAGCATCGAATAGACACCTTCAAGAACCACCAATTTGCCAGCGTCGGCAGGCAAACGCTTGAGACGTTTTTCCAGTGCCTCAACGTCATTATGGCGGAACGCGACGATTTCGGCGTCGCCCATTTTGCAGCCGTCATAAATCGACGCATGACTGTCGATATCAAGGATGATGTAATCGCCCTTGCCCGCAATCGTACTGATGATCCCAAGGTTTGCTTGATACCCAGTGGAAAAGACCATCGCGTAGTCCATTCCATAAAATTCCTTCAGCGCGTCCTCACACTCCTTATGGCCCTGAAACGTACCATTCAAAACACGGCTGCCGGTGGTGCCCGCGCCAAATTCGTCCAAAGCCTGTTTGCCAGCCGCGATGACATCATCGTCAAAGGTCATGCCCATATAATTATAGGTGCCAAGCAAGATTGTTTCCTTGCCATTGACGACGGCAACGGTTGGCGATTTCACCTCTTCCATCACCAGGCTGAACGGATCCTTCACGCCAGTGGCGAGCAGGCCTTCGCGTTGGGCAATCAAGGCGTCAAATTTGGAGAATAAGTCAGTCATCAACGTCTTTCCGTTAAAAATCAGGCAGCGGTCATCTTGGTTACGGCATCGGCAAGCTGGCCAACATTTTCAATCTCGGCCTGCAAATTCATGCTGATGATAATGTCGAAGCTGTCTTCGACTTCGGCAACGAAATCCATGACGGTCAGGCTGTCCCATTCAAGGTCGCCAGCAAAGGTCGTTGCCTCGGTTACTTCAACACCTTTTTTGTTGAATGGCTCAATCAGGCCCATCAGGCGATCAAGCATTTCGCTCCGGTCAGTCATTCGAATTCCTTAATTTACGCGCAGGCTTTGCGTCGGCTTTGCGTCGGCTTTGCGCGCTATGGCAAGGGAATAAGGCGGCAAGAGGGCAAAATATGGTGGCTACATCCAGCCATGTTTTCGATACCATGCAACGGTGTCTATCAGCCCTGCAGGTGTTGCTATTTCGGGCTTCCAAACATCGGGGGATGGCATAGCGTCCCTGTTGATCGTCCAGTCTGGATGCGCAAGATAGCTGGCACGGTCAGGGGTCAACTTTGCCTTTGATCCGCGAACCGCCCGATCGGCCCATCCTGCAAATTTGAGCAATGCTACGGGCGCATGCAATGTTCTGATATCCCGTCCGACGACTGCCCCGATGGCTTTGGCAAAACCTTCGTGAGTCCAGCCGTTTGGAGTGCCGTCGTCGGCTTCCACGACGTACTTTGACATATTTTCGGCGGAAAGCAACGCCACCAGCAAGCTTGCCAGATCATCGACATGGATAACCGACACGCGTCCGCGCGGTGGCAGAATGGCCCATCCTTTGGCCGCGATCCGAAACATATCGAACATTTCGGTGTCGCCGGGGCCATAAACTCCTGGCGGCCGGATTATGGTCCAATCGAGCGTTGAAGAAGTAACCAATGACTCGGCTTTTGCTTTGCTCGCCCCGTACATCGACAGGCTTGGATGACGCGCCGCTAGCGATGAAACGTGGATAAAGCGGCTTATCCCCGCCGCATCCGCGGCAGCGAGCATGTTAAAAGTGCCAGTCACATTTCCGCTTTCGAACCCTGCAGCGTTAGGTGCATTGACGACGCCCGCGACATGCAGCACCGCGTCGGCACCTTCGGACAATTCCGCAAGGCTGGCCGTGTTATCCAAGCTGCCGTGAACCCAGCTTACGCCATCTTTTTTGGACTGGTCCCGCCGAGTCAGCGCGCGGACATGCCAACCAGCGGCAACAAGCCGGTCAAGCGTGACGCGTCCAACAAAACCCGTCGCTCCCGTCAGCGCGACTGTCTTCACAGAAGAACCAGCTGGTCACGGTGGACAAGCACTGACCGCGGCACAGTGCCCAATATCGCCGCCAGCTCGCTTGACCGATGACCGCAAATGCGTGCTGCATCGACTGCATCATATTCCGACAGCCCCCGCGCAATCGCGATGTCGTCGTCGGCGCTGATGTCGATCACGTCGCCGCGCTTGAACTCGCCTTCAACTGACAATGCGCCAGCTGGCAGAAGGCTGCTGCCCGTTTTCAAAGCCGCAACCGCGCCGGCATCAATCCGGATCCGACCCTTTACCGTCAGCCGCCCGCCAAGCCAGCTTTTGCGGGCCGATGCGCCTTCGCGCGGGGCAAAGAAGGTTGAAGGGCCGCCTTGCTCCAAAGCCGAGAGAGGGTGGTCGCGCAGCCCTGAAGCTATGACGAGGCCAATGCCAGCGCGCGTTGCGATATCCGCCGCATCAAGCTTTGACGCCATCCCGCCCGACCCCATGCCGGACGATGAACCTTCAGCCACCATCACCCGCACACGGCCATCGATCTTCTCAACGCTTCGCAGCAGCACTGCACCGGGCAGATGCGGTGCGCGATCAAACAGGCCATCGACATCAGAGAGCAAAACCACGCCCGACGCTCCAGCGGCCTGTGCGACGCGCGCGGCCAAGCGGTCGTTATCGCCGAAGCGGATTTCTTCGGTGGCAACGCTGTCATTTTCGTTGATCACAGGCACGGCCCCTGCACCCAACAGGCGATCAAGCGTCGCAGCGATATTGAGATAGCGACGGCGATCCTCAAGGTCGTCGAGCGTCACCAGCATTTGCGCCGCGGCAAGCCCTTGCGCTTCCAGAAGTTGTGCCCAGATGCCCGACAGCACAATCTGTCCAACCGACGCCGCCGCCTGCGCATCGGCAAGGCTGGCACGTCCGCCCTTGTCAAAGCCAAGTTTGCGCGCACCAAGCGCAATTGCGCCCGAGGTTACAATAATGATCCTTTGTCCCGCCTTGTGCCGCGTGGCAACATCCGCAACGAGCGTTTGAAGCCATTCACGGCGGACATTGCCATCGGGTTGAACCAACAACGACGATCCGACCTTTACCACCAACAAGGGGCAAAATGCGGGAGACAGCTTATCCACGGCCAGTCCACCCAGCGCCGTCACGCTGAACTCGTTTCATCATCTTGCTTTTCGACATCGATCCAAAACCCTGAAACAAGTTAAGGGTGACAGCATTTTGGCGAGGAGACGTATCATTCATCGCTAGACCCCGTCCACGCCGGTTTTGTAAAGGCTGGGCGCAATGATCAAATCGGCGACCATGTCCCATCCTCGGTTATGCCCGCGTTTTTCGCGCCTTCGATTCCGCTTTTCGCCGGGAGTTCCTCCAAAATCCGGTCGAGGACAAGATCAACGCCCTGCCCGGTTGCGCCCGAGATGGCGATGACGTCCTTCGCCCCTGCTGCCTGAAGCTGTTGCGCAATGTCAGCCATCAATTCCGGATCAAGCAAATCGCCCTTGTTCAGTGCGACAATCTGGGGCTTTTCATCCAATGCCGCGCCATATTCGCTGAGTTCGTCGCACACGATATGCCATGCGGCCACGGGGTCATCCTGAGTCGCATCGATCAAGTGAATGAGGATGCGGCAACGTTCGATATGGCCCAAGAACCGGTCACCAATGCCAACGCCTTCGGCTGCCCCGGCGATGAGGCCGGGAATATCGGCAAGCACAAATTCGCGTGATTTGTGGTCAACAACGCCCAATTGCGGGCGCGTGGTGGTGAAGGGATAATCGCCGACCTTGGCTTTGGTGTTGGATACCTGATTGATGAAGGTCGATTTGCCTGCATTTGGCATACCAACCAACCCGGCATCCGCCAGCAGTTTCAGCCGCAACCAGACATACATTTCTTCGCCCGGCCAGCCCGGACCATGTTGGCGCGGTGCGCGATTTGTTGAGCTTTTATAAGAAGCGTTGCCACGCCCGCCGTCGCCGCCGCGCAAGAACACGACGCGTTGACCAACCTCGGTCAAATCAAGCAGCAAAGTGCGCTCTTCATCGTCCGCCAGCACCTGTGTTCCCACCGGCACCTGGATGACCAGGTCATCACCATAGGCGCCATGGCGGTCACGGCCCATACCCTGAATACCGCGCATGGCTTTGAAATGTTGCGCGTAGCGGAAATCGATAAGCGTGTTCAGCCCAGCCACAGCTTCAATAATGACATCGCCGCCTTTGCCGCCATTGCCGCCGTCGGGGCCGCCATATTGAACATATTTCTCGCGCCGAAAACTGACCGCGCCGGGGCCACCTGCGCCCGAACGGACAAAAATTTTAGCTTGGTCAAGAAAGTGCATGTAGTGGCCTTAAACTATCGTAGCGACTTCGTCATCCCGAACTCGTTTCGGGATAACGGGCTAACGTCGCATGTTCTGCTGAAACAAGTTCAGCATGACGAAACTTGGGGAGCGGAATGTTGCCGACAACGCGGACTGGCGAGCTAGCCGAAGCCTTAGCGAAAATTGGTGGAGCCTAGGGGAGTCGAACCCCTGACCTCTACACTGCCAGTGTAGCGCTCTACCAGCTGAGCTAAGGCCCCATCTTACCGCCCAAAGGACGGCGTTGGTGAGGAGCGCCACTAGCTGGCGCTCCTGCATATTTCAAGCGCGAAGATTAGATATCGTCAGGCTCGCCTTCAGTGCCGGCGACCCCAAGGTCTTCGTCACCACCCAGGTCGACGTCATTGTCTGGCGAGACATCGCCATCGACAGCATCTACGTCGATGTCGAGATCGTCATCGGCCAGATCGGCGTCATCCTTCTTCTTCTCGACTTCCTCAAATGGCATCGGCTGCTTTGATTTTAATACGGGTTCAGGGGTCCACTGGTTGCCGCATTCAATGCATTCAACCGGCTCGTCCTTAGTCAGGTCATAAAAACGCACGCCACATTTCGGGCAAGTGCGCTTGGTTCCCCATTCAGCCTTGATCATGGCGGGCTTAAATCCTTTTTAAACTGGCTTGGAAAGGCGATGCACGTGCGTGAATCACCGTCAATTGGCGCGGCCTTTGCCACAGCGCTGCGCCGCTGTCAAAAATTACTGTGGTCGTTGACTTGATCGCGCATCATCCGCAAAGCGCAAATGGTGACGCAGCACTCCCAAACCAGACCCGGCCGTTTTCAGCCCCAAGGCCCGTTACGCGGCACCGTAAAGGTCCCCGGCGACAAATCCATCTCGCACCGCGCCCTGATGCTCAGCGCGCTTGCCATTGGCGAAAGCCGGATTTCGGGATTGTTGGAGGGCGAAGATGTTTTAGCGACCGCCGCCGCCATGCGCGCAATGGGCGCCCATATAGAACGCACAGGCGATGGCGACTGGACCGTGCATGGTGTAGGCGTGGGCGGCCTCATGCAGCCCTCTGGCGCGCTTGATATGGGCAACAGTGGCACATCGACGCGATTGTTGATGGGACTCGTTGCCAGCCACCGGCTGACTGCGACATTCATTGGCGATGCGAGCCTGTCCAAAAGACCGATGGGCCGCGTCATCGATCCGCTTTCCCTAATGGGCGCAGAGTTTACGGCAAGTCCGGGCGGCACGTTGCCATTAATGGTGCGGGGGTTGGTCCCTGCCGTGCCGATAAGCTACCGACTGCCGGTTGCCTCGGCGCAAGTCAAAAGCGCTGTCCTATTGGCGGGGCTCAACATCGCTGGCATCACGGAGGTCATCGAGCCTGTGCCTACCCGCGACCATAGCGAGCGCATGTTGCGCGGTTTTGGCGCGGATTTGACGGTGGAGGTCGATGCCGAAAACGTGCGGCACATCCGCCTGATGGGCGAAGCCGAATTAAAGCCGCAGGAGATCGAAGTCCCCGGCGATCCATCGTCGGCAGCGTTCTTCATAGTCGCAGCATTGATTACGCCCGGGAGCGAAGTTACCGTCACCCATGTCGGCATGAACCCGACACGCACGGGAATCTACCAGATACTGCAAGCGATGGGCGCTGACCTGACATACGCCAACCAACGTGAAGTCGGCGGCGAACCAGTTTCCGACATCACGGCACGGCATTCTATATTGCGCGGGATTGAAGTACCGCCCGATGTTGCGCCAAGCATGATTGATGAATTTCCCGTGTTCTTTGTCGCCGCAAGCATCGCGCAAGGCCGCACGACGACCAGCGGTCTGGACGAATTGCGCGTCAAGGAGTCCGACAGGCTTGCGCTAATGGCAGCAGGCTTAAAAGCAATCGGTGCGCAGGTTGAAGAACGCGAGGGTGGCCTCATCATCGAAGGCACTGGCGGGGAACCTTTGGAGGGCGGCGCGACCGTGTCGAGCGCGCTCGATCACCGCATCGCCATGAGCTTCGCGGTGGTTGGGCAGCATATTTATCATCCCGTCACTGTCGATGATGTCTCGCCAATTGCGACAAGCTTTCCGACATTTGAAGCCATCTTAAATAAACTGCAGGCACAAAATGACTGAATATCTCTCACCCTTTGCTGCTGACCTTGTCGGCTTTGCCGGCAGCTTCTTCATCGTCGCGGCTTTTGCTTACAGCAATCTGACGACGCAGATGAATGCGTTGTGGTTCAACGTGGCCAACTTCATTGGCGCTGCGTTGCTGACCATATCGCTGACCGTCAATTTCAACCTCCCAACGATGGTGTTGGAAATCGTCTGGATGGCGATTGCGCTGTTTGGCATGACAAAAGCGCTGATGGCGCGCCGCGCAGAGACAGGCACGCCGAAGTGATCATTGCCGTTGACGGGCCAACTGCCTCAGGCAAGGGCACGTTGGCAAAGGCATTGGCGGCGCATTTCGGATTGCCGTTCTTGGATACGGGATTGCTGTACCGCGCTGTTGGTCGGCAGGTGCAGCTAAACCAAGGCAAACCTGATGATCCGGCGGATGCGCTGGCTGGGTGTAGCTTTGCAGACAGCCTACTTAATGACACTGTTCTGCGGAGCGAGGAAGTTGGCGGGTTGGCGAGCCGCGTGTCCATCCATCCAGAGGTACGCGCAGCATTGAACAAGCGGCAAGTTGAATTTGCCAACCAACCCGGCGGGGCATTGCTTGATGGCCGCGATATCGGAACGGTCATTGCACCGCACGCCGATGTGAAGCTGTTTGTAACGGCTCCAGCCGAGGTTCGCGCCCGCAGGCGGTATGACGAAATGCGACGACACGGCATGAGTGTAGATTATCCTGCTATCCTCGCGGACATTCGCGCGCGCGACGAACGGGACATGGGCCGTGCCGACGCCCCGCTGAAAGCGGCTGAAGACGCGCTATTGCTTGATACCGGCGATTTGACTATAGGCGACGCCGTTCAAGCCGCGATAGCGCTGGTGGAGTCGCGACTCCGCACGCGTTGAGTGGCGGGAGTGTTTCGCAGAAAATCTGCGTCATGCTGAACTTGTTTCAGCATCTTATTTTGGCAAATGCCTTCGTTAGTAAGACCCTGAAACACGTTCAGGGTGACGCTGCTATAATTCTGCAACCCTCTTAAAACGAACGCTTTGCTGCTATTCGGGCAGTAAGGCAACTCTGGTCAAAGACCGTCGGAACCAACCGACTGGCCGGACAAAAAGTACGCAAGGAAACTCTAACCTATGGCAACTTCGCCAAACCCGACCCGCGACGATTTCGCGGCACTTCTCGACGAATCACTTGGTGGCGCAGACGGTGGCTTTGAAGGCCGCGTCGTTAAAGGCACCGTAACCGCAATCGACAATGACCATGCCGTCATCGATGTGGGGCTCAAATCCGAAGGCCGTGTGGCGCTGCGTGAATTCGCTATGCCCGGCCAGAAAGCCGACCTTAAGGTTGGTGACGAAGTTGAAGTCTTCGTCGACCGCGTAGAAAATATGAATGGCGAAGCCATGTTGAGCCGTGACCGCGCCCGCCGCGAAGCAGCTTGGGATGTGCTTGAAGGCGAATTCGACGCTGGCAACCGCGTCGATGGCGTTATCTTCGGCCGCGTCAAGGGCGGCTTCACTGTCGATCTTGGTGGCGCAGTGGCATTTTTGCCCGGCAGCCAGGTTGACGTGCGTCCCGTACGCGACGTTGGTCCATTGATGGACATCGCGCAGCCATTCGTCATCCTGAAGATGGACCGCAAGCGTGGCAACATCGTTGTATCGCGTCGCGCCATTTTGGAAGAAACACGCGCAGAGCAGCGCACTGGCCTCATCCAGAACCTCGCCGAAGGTCAGATCATCGACGGCGTTGTCAAGAACATCACCGATTATGGTGCGTTCGTTGACCTGGGCGGCATCGATGGCCTGCTCCACGTCACCGACATCAGCTACAAGCGGATCAACCACCCAAGCGAAGTCATCAACATTGGTGACACCGTCAAGGTACAGATCGTCCGTATTAACAAGGATACACAGCGCATCAGCCTTGGCATGAAGCAGCTGGAAAGCGATCCTTGGGATGCAGCGGTTGCCAAATATCCAGTCGGCACAAAGCTCAAGGGTTCAGTTACGAACATCACCGAATACGGCGCGTTCATTGAACTCGAAGCCGGTATCGAAGGTCTGGTCCACGTTTCGGAAATGTCATGGACAAAGAAGAACGTCCACCCCGGCAAAATCGTTTCGACGAGCCAGGAAGTCGACGTTGTCGTTCTCGACATCGACATGGAAAAGCGCCGCATTTCGCTTGGCCTCAAGCAAGCGCACGACAATCCATGGGCATCGTTCGCAGAGAAATTCCCAGTTGGCTCGACCGTCGAAGGCGAAGTCAAGAATGCAACTGAATTTGGCCTTTTCATTGGCCTCGACGGCGACGTCGACGGCATGGTGCATATGTCCGACATCGCATGGGGCATCACTGGCGAAGAAGCGTTGCATCTCCACCGCAAGGGCGAAACCATCAAGGCGATCGTCCTTGACATCGACGCCGAGAAAGAGCGCATTTCGCTTGGCATCAAGCAGCTTGAAAAGGGTGCCCCGTCGGCAGCCGGCGCTGCTTCGGCAAGCGGCCTGAAGAAGGGTGGAACCACCACTGTGACGGTACTTGAAGTGCGCGATGGCGGACTTGAAGTGCAAGCGGGCGAAGATGGCGCAACTGGCTTCATCAAGCGCGCTGACCTTGGCCGCGATCGTGACGAGCAACGTCCGGACCGTTTCCAGGTTGGCCAGAAGTTCGACGCAATGATCACTGGCTTTGACCGTTCGAAGAAGCCAAACTTCTCGGTCAAGGCGCTTCAATTGGCTGAAGAAAAACAAGCCGTTGAGCAATATGGTTCGTCAGATTCAGGCGCGTCGCTTGGCGACATCCTGGGCGAAGCACTTAAAGGCGCTAAAAAATAAGCTTCGGCTGATCACTTTATCCGGAATATCGGATCAGAAACCCGCTCCTGACGCCAGGAGCGGGTTTTTTTATGCTTTTCGGTGCCTTCTGATACGTAAACCCATTGTAATCTGAAAAAATTGCTGCCAAATTGGTGGTAATAGTCGTATGTAGCTGGTATTGTGTTACAAAAGTCGCCCCAAAGTGAAGGACATGATATGATCCGTTCGGAGTTGATCAAGAAGCTGGAAGCCGAAAATCCCGAGCTGAAAACAGAGGAGATCGAAAAGATCGCTGATCTGTTTTTCAACCAGATAATCCAGCGCCTCGCCGATGGTGGACGCGTTGAGCTGCGCGGCTTTGGCGCCTTTTCAACACGCGACCGCAGCCCCCGCAAGGGCCGCAACCCGCGCACCGGCGATTCAGTCGAGGTGCCGTCAAAGCGCGTACCGTATTTCAAACCCGGTAAAGAAGTCCGGGAACGCCTCAACACTTGAGCCTAAATCACAAAGTCACTTGACCATGCCGGTGTAATGCTGTCTGCGCGTGGTCAAGCGGATGTGGCGGAATGGTAGACGCTACAGACTTAAAATCTGTTGTCCTTTTGGGCGTGCGGGTTCGAGTCCCGCCATCCGCACCATTTTGCATCGCTAACGCTGCAGAAGCAGCGTTATCGTCAAAGCGTCGTTTGTTGTCCGGCAAGGCACATAATTCCATTCACCGTTCATGCGCCCTTCCTTGGCTTTTTACGACGAACCTTTGTCATGCCCTTTTGGCGACCAGATCGGGGCGATTGTTTCGGACATGCCGGAATGGGTTCAGGTCCAGAACATTGCCTCACGCGCTTAATTGCGCGGGGGTTGCCGACGATAACTGAGGGCTTCGGCAATGTGGATTCGCCCGACATCGGCGGAAAGCGACAGATCGGCAATCGTTCGCGCAACGCGTAATATGCGGGTGTAGCCTCTGGCCGACAGTCGCATGGCTTCCGCCGCCTGCGCCAACAATTTCTGCCCTGCTGCATCGGGTGTTGCAAAAGCCGCGAGCATATCGCCGTCAAGGTCAGCATTGGTGCGCAAGCCAGATCCGTGCAAGCGCGCACTTTGCAGTTGCCGCGCCACATGTACGCGCGCAGCTACCTCGGCAGAGCCCTCCGCAGGCGGCGGCAAAACCAGGTCCGCTGCACTTACTGCCTGCACCTCAACGTGCAGATCGATCCGATCGAGCAACGGCCCTGAAATCTTGGCCTGATAATCTGCAGCACAACGCGGGGCGCCGCTGCACGCCAGTGCGGCGTCGCCGAGATGTCCGCATCGACATGGGTTCATCGCCGCAACAAGCTGCACATTTGCCGGAAATGTCACATGGCTGTTTGCACGAGCGACGCTGACTTCACCGGTTTCAAGCGGTTGCCGCAGGCTGTCGAGAACGCCGCGTTGAAATTCAGGGAGTTCGTCGAGGAACAAGACCCCGAGATGCGCTAGGCTAACTTCGCCGGGACGGATGCGTAATCCTCCGCCGACCAAGGCGGGCATTGAGGCGCTGTGGTGCGGCGCGCGAAACGGACGTGTCCGCATGAGCCGTCCGCCCTCCAATGTTCCGGCAACCGAAGCTATCATCGATACTTCAAGCGCTTCGGCAGGCGGGAGTTCAGGCAATATCCCCGGCATACATGACGCCAAGAGCGACTTGCCTGCGCCGGGCGGTCCGACCATCGCCAGATTGTGACCACCGGCAGCAGCGATTTCGAGGGCGCGCTTTGCGGTCTCCTGACCTTTGACCATTTTCAAGTCCGGGCCGCGTTGGCGGGCTTCCACTGCTCCCGGCTCTGGCGTACGCAACAATGACTGGCCCTTTAGATGGTTGAGCAACGCAAGCAGATCGGGCGCCGCTACAACTTCGATTTCTCCTGCCCATGCCGCTTCTGGTCCTTGCACTGCTGGACAGATAAGCCCCAGCCCCCGCGAAGAAGCGTGCAACGCAGCCAGAAGCACACCGGGCGATGCAGCAACCCGACCATCTAGCCCCAACTCGCCAACCACAACAAAGTGGGCCAGCGTTTCTGCATCCACCAGTCCCATGGCACCAAGCAAGGCGAGCGCGATGGGGAGGTCATAATGCGACCCTTCTTTTGGCAGATCGGCAGGCGACAGATTTATAGTGATCCGCTTGGGCGGTAGCGCCAGACCAAGCGCCGAAATAGCGGCGCGCACGCGCTCGCGGCTTTCTGCAACGGCTTTGTCGGGAAGGCCAACAACGGCAAACCCTACCATGCCAGGGGCGACCTGACATTGGACCTCAACGCTGCGCGCTTCCAATCCCAGATAGGCGACCGTGGAGACTATCGACACCATATTGGTTCCCCACAAAACGAAATGAGCCCCCGCCATGTCGGGATGTGACATAACGGAGGCCCAGCCGACCGGTCCAGAGATCGACACACATTTCTTGCAACGAAATTCGCGTTAGAGGCAACTGCCTACGTCTCGTATACTAAACGTTAGTATATCTAATGGCATATTTTTTACACAAACAAGGTGTCGGTGTACTTTACACTATGACCATGAGTTGCCGTTAGAAGTCCACTTGCTCATAATGTTTGGGCGGCGTGATAACTTCCATCCGTTCGGACAATAATGGCCGGAAACTGGGCCGCGATTTGAACATCGCATACCATGCCTTGGTCTGCTCATGCCCGTTCCAGTCGATACCACCGAGATAATCGGCAACCGAAATTTGCGCAGCCGCAGCCAGATCCGCCATTGTCATCGTTGAACCTGCCAACCACGCGCGGTGGTCGATCAGATAGTCAATATAATCGAGATGTCCGTTTGCCAGCTTCATCGCCTCACGCAAAACTTTGGACTCCGGCGGTTGCCGATCAATCAATCGCTTCTTCATGCGCTCATGCAAAAGCGGTTGCGTGACATCGCCGTAAAACTGTTCGTCAAACCAGGACACAAGCCGCCGGATTTCAGCCCGATATTGCGCAGTGCCGCTGATCATCGGGTTGGTCGAAACCGTCTCGTCAATATATTCGGAGATCGCCACCGAATCGGCCAGCGTAATATTCCGTTCGGAATCGCGCATCACCGGTGTCCGTCCAGCCGGGTTCATTTGCAAAAACTCGTCGCGCTGTTCCCAAGGGTTTTCGCGCACCAGACTATAGGGCACACCTTTTTCGCCCAAGAGCAGACGCACTTTGCGCGAAAACGGACAGAGTGGATATTGATGGAGTTGCCACATGCGTGTCTGTTAGGGCGGGTTATGGATAAAGGGAAGAGCGCGCACCGCAAAACCACGGGCATTAGTCCGATTTAGCTTCTTCACCCGCTTCCCGCTTCGCTTTCTTCGCCATTTCGGCGTCTATTTTTGCCTCGGCGGCCTTCACCTTCCGCTCTGTCTCGGCATATTGCGAGTCAAAGTCCTGCTGACACCCGGCGAGACACGAAAGCGGCAATACCAGAATGAGCAAAAGGATGGCGCGACGCATCAATAGTCCTTTTTATATCTGACATTGACGTTCGACGTGCCGCCAGTACCAATTTGGCTGAGCACCGACAATGCAGGGGTCAGGCTGATTTCCAACTGCGTGGCGGTGTAACCACGCGCGTCGGTAACGATTTCGACATAGACGTCGTTGGTGATATATTGGCCAAAGGCAACCGCCATTTCACGTCCGGTTTTCTCGTCAGCGCTCAATATTCTCAGGCGGTCAAGTCCGGTAGCCGACTGCAACACGCCAAGCGGATTAAGTCCTCCTGATCCCCCGCGCAGGCTGTTCAGCGATCCGGCCAGTTGGACAGCCTGGATAGCTGACAGCTCGCCAATAGAATTTCCAAACAATATTCGCGCCATGATCTCATCCTGGGGCAATGCCGGGGTCGAGCTGAAACTGATATCGGGGTTCTGGCCCGTCCCGCGAATATTGACCCGCACTGTCGTGCCGTCAACTTCGCTTGCGGCAGCAACGCGAATGGACGGGTTGCTGGCCGGACCGCCATTGAAGGAAATGCGACCGCTTTCCAGTTCAAACGACCGGCCAGCAAAACCGAGCGTTCCGCGCAGCAACTCCATTTCGCCCGAAATGAGCGGGGCGTCACTGGTGCCTGTTACCCGCAAATTTGCGCCCCATTCGGATTCCAGTCCCATGCCGCTGACGTATAATTCGTCGGGTGCCTCAAGCCGGATGTCCAGCTTCCAGTTACTTGGCAGGCTGGTGATCGCGTCGGCATTACCTGAAACGCGCGCGCGCCCGATTGGTGTCTTACGGCGGATACCAGTTAAGGTCGCAACCTTTGCGGCACCTTGGCGGATGATCTTGAACCGTGTTTCGGGCAGGCGCAGCGTACCGCTGACCAAAGCAGCGCCGTCGGGCGTATTGGTTATGCTGATTTGCCCGGTGGCCGTCGATGAAATCAACTCGCTGCGCGCGACGCGGGCGCGGTCGAGGTCAAGATTTAACTGCAACGGGAAGCCCTTTGCGGCGCTCAGGTTGACGATCCCCTTGCCCGACACTGTGCCATCGCCCGCCTTCGCACTCAGTTCGGTTACTTCCAGTTGGTCATTGGTAAAAACACCGCGCACGCGCAGCTGCGTCAGACGCGTGCCGTACAGATCATTTTCGTAGACGAGGTCGTTCGCGCGGACGACGCCAGTCAAACGCGGAGTTTGCACCCGGCCCGAGAAATCGGCAGCCACGCCGATATTTCCAGTCAGGCTCTGATCCGCCAGCGCCGCCAGCGAGAATAACGTATCCGCAGGCCCATTATAGCGGATACCGCCCGACAAGGGCGCAGCAAGAAGGCGCTCTGTCCAGCTTGCGTTGCCAGGCGGCAATGGCGTGAGATCGATCTGAAGCCGGCCTACTGCGGCCCCGCGGCGACGGACGATGGCGCGGGCATTGCCGCCGCTGGGCAATAGTCTGCCAACCATGCTAATATCAACCGGTTGCGAACGGGAGCCCAGATTTGTTCGCGCAAAGCGGGATATTTCAAGCCGCGCATCTGCACTCGGGAACGCGGCCAATGACGCCTGCGACCAGTCGAAGCTTCCGGTCGCACGTCCGCTCAGACCGAGCCCGGGCATGAACGGATTGAGCACCGCGATGTCGACCTTGTCCAACCGCGACTGCAACTTTATCGCTTCGCCGTAACTACCCGCAAGACGCAAGTTGCCGTCAGCCACCTTGATAGTGCTTGGCAAAATATCATAGCTGTTTCGGCGCGGAATAATCCTGACCGGGCCATCGGTAGCGAAATCGATGCTATTGGCGCGGCCCTTCAATGCGACCCGCCAAAGTTGCGGCGTGAAGTCTGCATTGCCGGCGATGCGGAACGGAACCTGGCTTCGGCCCTCGGCCAATAATTGCGCAGTGCCTGCGCCTGCACGATAATTGACCTTGACCCGGGCAGCCGCCAACGAGATGTCGTTCACCAGCGCGTTTTCTACCTGAACATCCGCAATGATTTGCGGGCTATCGTACAATATGATGTCCGCATTTATGATGCCGCGTCCGATGGCGAGTTTTTGCGCGCCCGAAAGCTCCGCATTCAGCGCAACCGCGTCGACAACCGCGCGTTGATATGCGCCTTGGGCCGACAATGCGATTGTTCCGTCAAATCCGGAGCCGACTCCCGTCAGGGTTCCCACGAATGGACCCGATGCGGCCTGCCGGATTTGTCCGGTTATGCCGATCCCTGCGAAATTCCCGCGCAATATGTCAATCGTCAGCGGGCCGTTGCCGGACAGGACGTCTATGTTGCCGCTAATCGGACCGTAAGCGGTTGAACCCGTTATCGCGACGGCATAGCCCCGCCGACTTTGCGTAACAACGCCAACGACATTGGACATGCCAACGCCCAATCCCGGATTGGTCGCTGTAATGCGATACACGGGACGGTCAAATGTGCCGGTCATTCCGACCAACACCGGGCCGTATTTGGTGGAATATCCGCGTCCGTTGAACACGACCCGGCCGCCCTCAGTCACATAGCTTCCGCTACCGCTGTTTAGCCGGAATAAGGGCGACACGACTGTGGCGCGGGTAATCTGCAATATGCCATTGCTGCCATAACGGATCCCGGCATTCACGAACATCTGTCCGCCAAGGAAATTCTGGAAGCCGGCGCTAAACAGACGCGTTGAACGCGCTTTGACGGTGCCGACCAGCGCGTAGCCACGGCCAAGTGTCGTTTCCAAATCGACATCAGCTACCACGTTGAACAGGCCAACCGAATTGACCTGAAATCCGTCTACTTTTCCGTTCAATGCGCTGGTATAAAAACCCTTGTCGATATCCCCGACGAGCAGGGCAGTTGCATTAATCCGGTCGGACCGGATCTTCAGATTGTCGGAAAGCAAGCGCCCACCCGAGATGGCAAGATCGCCGTTCAGGCGGACGTTGGTCAAAAGCCCGCCTGCAATCTGGTTGATACCCGTGACGCGCCGCGCCCGTACATTGACCGGAATGATAAAACGGTCGGCTTTGCCTTGCGCTTCGCCCGTCGCGGTAACGTCTTCAAATGTTGTGGCATCAAAAGCAATTCGCTTGGCGCTGGCGGAATAAGCCACAATGGGGCCCGCGAAGACACCATTGAGCAAAGCTCTCCCGCGAATATTCGTGCCGCTGACATTTGACCCAATGATTCCAGGGCGCAGAACCCGAAACTCCAGCGCCAGATCTTCAAAGCTGCCTTCACCCAGATCAGCCATGCCATCGGCATCAACCTCAACCGCTGCCGACCGGACAGTTCCCTTAATCTTTGCAATCCGATCGGCGAAGGTAGCTGCCATGTCTATCGATGTCACTGGCGACAAGGCGCGCATGAGCAAGCCATCGGCCATCAATTTCGCCGGCGCGGCAGTACCCTTGACCGTGAACGTCCCTTCGCGCGCAGACAGTTTGAGGTCAGCGACATCGTCGGACGCGATTTGCGCGGTCAGCGCGCCATCCCATTTGCGCCAACTGCCACGCCCGGATAGTTTTACTTTTATCTGTTGTTCGCGTCCAATTAGTCCAGCGACCAAGCCTTTTGCCGGTGCATCGAGTTTCAAATCGACATCAAAGCGATTGTCGTCGGGCACCGCATCCAGTTTCAAAACAATCCGGTCGCCGCGGATGCTTCCGGCGGTGGCGTCGATTACCGCGCGTCTGTCCGCAATTTGCACTTTGCCCGACAGCGAAGCAATTTGTTCTTCGCCGGTTATGGTTTTGGCAAAGACAATGCGGTCCACCTGCAACCGGTCAATGCTGATATCGATATCAGGCAGTAGCGGGTCGCCGCGGTCAGGTACGATCCGAAACGCGGGCCGACGCGATACGTTCAATTCTTTGGCCGTCAGCGCATTGATGGCAACGCCGCGCTTGAAATAAGACAGCGGGTTCCAGTCGAGCCGGATTTCCGGCGCGCGGGCAAAGTCACCCTTCGGGTCGCGGAAGCGGACATCGTACAAAATCGCGTCGCCATAAATGGACCCTTCGATTTTCCCGATGCGGATGTTCAGGCCATTTTCCAGTTCGAAACTGGCAATCTGTCGCGCAACAAAATTACGACCAGACTGGCTATCGAGCCAGATATAGCTGCCCAATAAAACCGCAAGCAACAGTCCCGCGATCGCCGCAACGCCAATAGCTACCCGCCGCCAGACCATTAAAACGCCTGTCCTATCGAAACATAGACGCTTATTTTCGGCTCGCCTTGCTGGCGATTCAGCGGGGTAGCAAGGTCAAGCCGGACGGGTCCGAAGTTTGTATAAAAACGGCCGCCAATGCCGACGCCGACGCGCCAGTCATTGAATTTCGGCTTTGACGATTCATAGGTTTGTCCAGCGTCGACAAAGCCAACGACACCAAAATTGCCAAAGCGGTATCGCCCCTCAAGCGCAAATTCATTCAGGCTGCGGCCGCCAATTGGATCGTTGTTTATGTCTTTAGGTCCAAGCTGCAGATATCCAAAGCCACGGACCGAGCCGCCGCCGCCGCCGTAAAAACGGCGTGAAGGCGCAAGATTATCGCGTGCAATGCCCGAGATCGTACCAACCCGCGCACGCGCCGCGACGACCATGCTGTCGTTGACCGGGTAATAATAGGATCCGTCCAATATCACGCGTGCGTAAATCTGTTTGCCTGACCCCAATGATGCCTCGGGCGATACGCGCAGATTGACGCGATAGCCGCGGACAGGGTCAAGCAGGTCGTTCGACCGGTCGAAGCCCACTTGCCCGGGTAAAGCGGCGACATAATAAATGCGCCGATCGCGTATCGCGCGTGCGACTTCAAACGTATCTTCGGACGTCGCCAGTATTTCGGCCCCGACCGACCATGTAAATTTCTTTTGCCAGATCGGTGTCGAGACGAACGCCATGGTCGCCGCAAGTCGGCCAGTATATGCTTCGAACGCATCATACGTGCTATGCAGCGCCGACAGTGATATTTCAAAATTGCGATCACGCCGCCCAGCATTGGCGCGCGCAAAGGCAACGCTTGCAGCCTGCTCTTGCGTGCCAAGCACGCCTGCAACTCTTAACGATCCTTCTGGCGGAAACAAATTGCGGTGAGTCCAGCTGCCCTCGGCGCGGAAGCCCTGTCCGGTGCCGTACCCCGCACTTGCAGCAAGCGTGCGGGGCGGAGCAGCCTCCTGACGGACAAGCAGGTCGGCATAAGGTGTCCCATCGGGCGCAACGCCCTCACCTGGCACGGCCTCAATGGACACGGTCGACAATAGTCCCGTTGCAATCAAGGCCGCGCGCAAATCGTCAACCTTGCGGCTGTCGTACAAGTCGCCTGTTTTGAACCGCCGCAAGATGGCGACATGATCCGCGCCGAACGCTGGCGTTCCTTCCGTGCGCAATTGCCCAAAATAGCTTCGTGCGCCCGTTTCCACCGGCAAAGTGTAATCGCCAACGCCCGTATCGCTATCCAGCAATATGTCCCGCTGACCGACCGTGGCGAAGGGATAGCCATTGCGCGGTAAGGTAACCGAAATATTCGCCTCGGCGGCCAACATAACATCTGCAACAATCGCATCGCCGGTTTTCGGCACAAAGCTGCTGCTGATTAGGTCAGCCGGCTGAACCACTGGCGCGGTAAAGGCGATCTGCCCGAGATAATAACGCCGCCCCGGAATGACCGTCAGGACAACATTGATTGCGCCATCGGGGGTTGTCGCAACTTCGGACGTGACGCGAACATCTGCATCAAAAAAGCCAAGCCCGTTCAAGATATCGAGCAGTAACTGGCGATCGGCTCGTGCGCGCTGACCAACCTCGGCGCGGCTGTCGGCGCGGCCATCCCCATCGTCTAAGGAGGACAGATCGTTAAAACGGCTGCGAACATCGCGCCACGCCTCGGCTTCGATCGGCACAGCATCGGCGTCTTTTGCGATTTCGGCGGTCTTTGCTGCATCAAGCCCGTCGACCCGTACGACATAGCGCACCGCGCTGGCTTCCCGCTCGGCCACCTGTGTCGGCTCAGGCGGTGGCTCTGCATCAAAACTTTCAATAGGCGGCAACGGGTCGTCCAAAAGCGGATCCGTGACGGGCGCATCCGGCAGCAGCTCTACCGCGTCATTATCCTGAACTGCGGCTATGGCAGGGTCGGCTGCGGTCTGCTTTGCCTGTTCCTGCGCTGAACCCCCTTCTTCCCGGCTTTCCTGCGCCGCTGTCCATTCATCGATGCTTTCCAGCGGGGCATCATCGAGCGACGGAATGGCCTCGTCAAATTCCGTATCTGTTATTATCGGCGTGCGCGGTCCGGTTGGATCAGCCTCTACCGCCGCTGGCGCAACCGGAACAGGCGTGGAAACAGCAGACGCAGGCGGATTTTGGGCAAGCAAAGGCGCGGCCGCACATCCAAGATATAAAAAGGCAATTGATCGGATCAAAAAGACATCCCCCGGCCCCAACACCACCTCACGCAAAAAGGTTCCGCTGTGGCCTCCGAATATCCGATACTGCGAACGACACCGGTTGCAATAGCAACACGCATGCGCCGTGTTCAACCGACGATAATTTACACGATCGCGAAAATGGTGCCCGGAAGAGGACTCGAACCTCCACGCCGTTACCAGCGCCAGCACCTGAAGCTGGTGCGTCTACCAATTCCGCCATCCGGGCACGTGACGCGCAGTTTTTGGCAGCACGTCGGGTAGGCGCGTCCCTTTAAGCAATCGGGGGATATTGTCAACGGCCCTGCCACGCAGCTGGCCGATTACATAAGTAAAGCAAGCAGGGATCGATGCTGCGGTCGTTTCCAGCATGTCGGCCTTGAAAGCTTTCGGGTGGTGGTGCAAAGCGCAGGAGCGATTTTTCGCTTAATGACGGAGCATGTATGCAAGGCAAGTTGGTAACGATTTTTGGCGGCGGCGGTTTTTTGGGCCGGTACGTTGCGCAAACGCTGCTCAGTCAGGGTGCGCGTATTCGTGTCGCGTGCCGCAACGCCAATAATGCCAATCACATTAAACCTCTTGGCAATCTGGGCGATGTGCAATTGATGGAGGCGGATATCCGCAAGCCCGCAAGCGTCGCGCGCGCCGTCAAGGATGCGGACGCCGTCGTCAATCTGGTGGGCAGTTTTGCCGATATGAATGCGGTCCAGAATATCGGCGCTGGTCATGTTGCAAAGGCCGCGGCGGATGCCGGTGTGACAGCATTGGTCCATATTTCGGCGATTGGTGCCGATGCCAGCAGCGATGCACAATATGGCCAGAGCAAAGCCGGCGGCGAGGCCGCAGTGCATGCCGCCTTTCCCGCCGCAGTCATACTGCGACCATCGATCGTATTTGGCCGCGAGGACCAGTTCATAAATCGCTTTGCTGGGCTCATCCGAATGCTGCCCATCGTTCCAGTCATTGGCGCGGCTACCCGGTTTCAGCCAGTCTTTGCAGGCGATGTAGCCAAGGCCGTTGCGGCCGCTTTGGTGCATCAGGATGGGCGCATATTGGAACTTGGCGGGCCAGAGATATTCTCAATGATGGAATTGAACCGCTGGATTGCAAAGGCCATCGGGCGAGAGCCGGTATTTCTTGAGGTTCCGGACATCGCGGCGAAGATGCTTGCAAAGGGCACTGGATGGTTGCCCGGGGCGCCCATCACGGAGGATCAGTATAAAATGCTTGGGCGCGATAATGTTGTAACCGGCACCGATGGGTTGGCGGCTTATGCGATTGTGCCAACGCCCCTCAATGTCATAGCCGACGACTGGCTGGACATTTACCGCAAGCATGGCCGGTTTGGCAGTGCGCCTAAAGAGTCGGGACAAGCGGAATCCAGCCAATGAGCGATTGGATGGTCGCAGTCCTGCTTGGTATCATCGAGGGGCTGACCGAATTTTTGCCGGTATCCTCCACTGGCCATCTTATTCTGGCGGGCGAACTGGTCGGATTTACCGACAAAAGTTCGGTAGCGTTTAAGATCGCGATTCAGCTTGGCGCGATATTGGCGGTCATCCTTGTGTACTGGCAGAGATTTTGGGCGGTCGGTGTTGGGCTTTTGAAAATGGAGGCAGGTCCAGTCGCCTTCACTCGCAACATATTGCTCGGCTTTGCCCCGGCACTTGTCATCGGGGTACTCGCTTATGATGCCATTCGCGCTGCGATGCAGACCCCGCAAATTGTTGCCATCGCTCTGATCGTCGGCGGGTTCATCATTCTAATACTTGAGCGCGTGGTAAAGACTGTACGATTTAATGCGGTGGAGGAAATCCCGCTCGGCACGTCATTGTCGATTGGCCTTGTCCAGTGCACTGCGATGCTCCCGGGCGTCAGCCGATCTGGCGCGACCATCATGGGCGGACTGATGATGGGCGTCGAGCGCAAGACGGCTGCCGAGTTTTCATTCTTTCTGGCAGTGCCGACAATGATGGCGGCGACAGTCTATGCGTTATGGAAAGACAGAGCGCTTTTGAACTCTGACGATATGGGGATGATCGCCATTGGTTTTATCATGGCGTTTCTGGTGGCCGTCGTTGTTGTCAAAGCTTTTGTAGCCGTCGTGGGAAAATATGGATTTGCGCCCTTTGCATATTATCGAATCATTGTTGGCTCGGCGGCATTAATTTGGCTTAGCTTGCGGTAGGGGCCGAAATGGCCATATTAAATTGAAATAAAATTGCGCAGGGTTATTTTATAGCCTCAAATATCGATATATTAGTCAGCAAAGCTTCCCTATATTTGGATTTCTGCGTGACAGCAACGGTTTGCCGCGGTAACCGCACCGTATCTTCAAGGAGCATGCTGTGGCGAAAGATCCAATGCTTAAGTTCGTATCGAAGCCTCAGGCTTATCCGCACAAGCGGGAGGCGGAGCTTCGCGCAGAAGATTTTGCGGAAATCGCGGACCGTTACGCGCCGGTAGCGGCAGCAGACCAGGCATCACGCTGTTCGCAGTGCGGCGTGCCATATTGTTCTGTCCACTGCCCGCTGCATAACCATATTCCCGACTGGCTACGTTTGACCGCCGAAGGCCGTCTGCGCGAGGCATATGAGCTGTCCAACCTGACCAGCACCATGCCCGAAATCTGCGGCCGTATCTGCCCGCAGGATCGCCTGTGCGAAGGTAATTGTGTCATTGAGTTTTCGGGCCATGATGCCGTCACCATCGGCGCGGTCGAGAAATATATCACCGATACCGCGTGGGAGCAGGGCTGGGTCGAACCCGTTGAGGTCGGGCCATCGCGCGGCCAGTCGGTAGGCATTATCGGCGGTGGACCGGGCGGGCTTACAACAGCGGAATATCTGCGTGTCGCTGGATATGATGTGCATGTTTACGACCGCTATGACCGGATGGGCGGCCTGCTGACTTATGGTATCCCCGGCTTCAAGCTTGAAAAAGACGTCGTCATGCGCCGCATCAAGAGACTTGAGGATGCTGGCATCCACTTCCATGCGAATTTCGAGGTTGGCCGCGACGCGACACTTGACGATTTGCGCGCGAAACATGACGCAGTGCTAATCGCGACGGGCGTGTATAAGGCGCGGGCCATATCAACGCCGGGTGTAGGGCTTGACGGCATAGTACCCGCGCTCGATTTTCTCACGGCGTCGAACCGCAAAGGCTTTGGCGATGATGTCCCCGCGTTCGACAGCGGCGCGCTGAATGCGCACGGCAAGGATGTTGTCGTCATCGGCGGCGGCGACACCGCGATGGACTGCGTGCGCACCGCCATTCGTCAGGGCGCTCGGTCCATAAAATGCCTGTACCGCCGCGACCGGGAAAATATGCCGGGATCGCAGCGCGAAGTTGCCAATGCGGAAGAAGAGGGCGTCGAGTTCGTCTGGCTTTCCGGCCCCAAGGGCTTTGATGGCAATGGCAAGATCGAACGCGTGCACGTCGCCAAGATGCGGCTTGCAGCGCCGGATGCCTCTGGCCGCCGCACGCCCGAAAATGATCCGGAGGGTGATTTTACGGTCAACGCCGACATGGTGATTACCGCACTCGGTTTTGAGGCGGAGGACCTGCCCGTGTTGTTCGGGGCAGCCGACCTCAACGTCACCCGCTGGGGCACCATTCGCGTTGACCATAAAACGCAAATGACAAATCTCGATGGCGTATTTGCCATTGGCGATATCGTGCGCGGCGCAAGCCTGGTCGTCTGGGCAATCCGCGACGGACGTGATGTCACGGAGCATATGCACAGTTATCTGAATTCGAAGGCCGGTCGTGAGAGGATTGCAGCATGAAAATATCTTCAGTCGTCCGCCATAGTTTTTTGGCACTCTTGTGCATGGGCGTCGCGACAGGACCCGTCGCCGCGCAAGTCGCAGCACCGGCCACGCCGATCGAAGATGCGCGCGCCATTATCATTGCCGCTAACACCGAAAAAACACTCGATTATATGTTCACACAGTTAGTGCCCGTCATGGAGGCTGGCTTCCTTGGGCAAATTGGCCAGATCGCAGGTGGCGCTGAACTCATAAAGCAAATTGACGCCAAATATCCTGGTGGCCAAGCCGCTTTCGGGAAGCGTTTCGGCGAGTTGATCATGCTGAATTTCAAGGCGGCATATCCGACCATTTTGGATCAGGCCGCGCAGCAATATGTGGCAGAAATCAGCCCGGCCGATCTTGCGAATATTCGTACGTTCATGGAATCGCGTGCGGGACAGGCATTGGCTTCAGCGCAACCAAAAATACAGCAAAAGCTCAGCCTGTCCGGACAGGAAATTGGCCGCAAGGCCGGTGAAAAGGCTGCCGTCGAATTGATGGGCGAAGCTGCGCAATATCTTGGAACAGGTAAATGACCATTTTCTACCCCACCGCCGAACATGAACGCCTTGCCCGTGAAGGCATGTACCATCCGGAGTCCGAAGGCGATGCGTGCGGCGTTGGCCTGATCGCGGCGACCGATGGCAAGCCGTCGCGCCGCGTGGTGGCCGCAGGGATCGAAGCGCTGAAGGCGGTTTGGCATCGCGGTGCGGTGGATGCAGATGGCAAGACTGGCGATGGCGCAGGGCTGCATATCGATTTGCCCGTCCGCTTCTTTGACGACGCAATTTCAGACAGCGGCCACCGGCCGATGCCCAACCGGCTTGCGGTCGGCATGGTCTTCCTGCCGCGCACGGACCTGAGCGCGCAGGAAAACTGCCGCACGATCGTCGAGGCCGAAATCATCGACGCTGGCTACACAATCTATGGATGGCGGCAGGTGCCTGTCGACGTATCGGTTATCGGCACAAAGGCGCAGGCAACGCGGCCAGAGATCGAGCAGATCATGATTGCCGGGCCGATGCCTGACGAAGTTGACGCGACCGAGTTTGAGAAAAATCTCTATCTCGTTCGCCGCCGGATCGAGAAGAAGATTATCGCTGCGCAAATTCGCGACTTCTACATCTGCTCGATGTCGTGCCGGTCGATTGTTTACAAGGGCCTGTTCCTCGCAGAATCGCTTTCCGTGTTCTATCCTGACTTGCAGGACGACCGGTTTGAAAGCCGCGTCGCGATTTTCCACCAGCGTTATTCGACCAACACCTTCCCGCAATGGTGGTTGGCACAGCCCTTCCGCGGCCTTGCGCATAATGGCGAGATCAACACCATTCGCGGCAACCAGAATTGGATGAAAAGCCACGAAATCAAGATGGCGAGCATCGCCTTTGGCGCGCAGTCAGATGATATCAAGCCAGTCATTCCCGCCGGGTCATCCGACACCGCGGCGCTCGACGCCGTGTTCGAAACCCTTGTCCGCTCGGGCAAGGAAGCGCCGACCGCGAAGCTGATGCTGATCCCTGAAGCATGGCAGTCGAACCCGAATCTGCCCGCAAACCACCGCGCGATGTATGAATATATGGCAAGCGTCATGGAGCCGTGGGACGGTCCGGCAGCGCTGGCGATGACCGATGGCCATTGGGCGGTAGCGGGTGTTGACCGCAACGCGCTGCGTCCGCTGCGCTACAGCCGGACGTCGGACAATCTGCTCGTGATTGGCTCGGAAACCGGAATGGTGGTTCTGCCGGAAGCCGTCATATTGGAAAAAGGTCGCCTTGGCCCGGGGCAGATGATTGCCGTCAATCTCGATGAAGGCAAATTGTACCGCGACGGCGAGTTGAAGGACCGCATTTCAGCCGAGCAGGATTATCGCGCACTTGTCGGCGGCTTCCGCCGGATCGACGATTTGCCCGATACCGGCGAGCAAAGCACCGCGGCTTGGTCGCGCGCTGAACTGACAAAGCGCCAGATCGCCGCCGGCATGACGTTGGAAGATGTCGAAATGATCCTTGCGCCGATGATCGAGGATGGCAAGGAAGCCATTGGGTCGATGGGCGACGACACCCCGCTCGCCGTCATCAGCGACAAGCCGCGGCTGATCAGCCAGTTCTTCCGCCAGAATTTCAGCCAGGTTACCAATCCGCCCATCGACAGCTTGCGTGAACGGCATGTGATGAGCCTGAAAACACGCTTTTCCAACCTCGCCAATATATTGGAGGAAAAGAGCCAAAACGCCGATGTTCTGGTTCTGGACAGTCCGGTTTTGACCGCGCGCGACTGGTATAGGCTTAAGGCCGCCTTTGGTTCGCTTGGCGCCGAAATCGACTGCACCTACGACATATCTACAGGACAAGAAGGCTTGCGCGCCGCCATAAAGCGGATCCGCGAAGAGGCCGTTGCCGCAGTGCGGATGGGCAAATCGGAGCTGTTCCTCACCGACGAGAACATCAATGCCGACCGCGTCGGCATAGCGATGATATTGGCGGCAGCCGCGGTGCACACGCATCTGGTGCGCAATGGCCTTCGCAGTTACTCGTCCATCAACGTCCGTTCGGCGGAATGCCTTGATACGCATTATTTTGCCGTGCTCATTGGTGTCGGCGCAACCACAGTGAACGCCTATCTTTCTGAAGCTGCGATTGCAGACCGGCACGCGCGCGGCCTGCTTGGAAGTCTTACGCTGCCCCAAGCCGTCGAGAATTACCGCACGGCCATTAACGAAGGGCTGCTGAAGATCATGTCCAAAATGGGCATCGCGGTCATCTCAAGCTATCGTGGCGGCTATAATTTTGAAGCAGTTGGCCTCTCGCGCGCGCTCGTCAACGACTTCTTCCCCGGCATGCCGAATAAGATTTCGGGCGAAGGCTATCACTCTCTATATGTCAACGCGCGCGACCGGCATGCCGACGCCTTTGACAGCGCGGTTGCAAGGTTACCTGTTGGCGGCTTTTACAAACAGCGCAGCGGCGGCGAGTCGCATGCTTATTCGGCAGGGCTGATGCATTTGTTGCAGAGCGCTGTCGCAAACGACAGTTACTCTACCTACACCCAGTTTGCGCAAGGCGTTAAGGAACTGCCGCCGATTTATCTGCGTGATTTGCTTGAGTTCAACTTCGCCAAAGAGCCTGTCGCGATTGACGAGGTTGAGGCCATCACCGAAATCCGCAAACGCTTTGTCACGCCCGGAATGTCGCTTGGCGCGCTGTCGCCAGAAGCGCACGAAACGCTTGCCATCGCCATGAATCGCATCGGCGCAAAGGCCGTATCTGGCGAGGGCGGCGAGGACAGCAAGCGGTTCAAGCCCTATGAGAATGGCGACAATGCCAACAGCGTCATCAAACAGATTGCCAGCGGCCGTTTCGGCGTGACTGCCGAATATCTTGGTGCCTGCGAGGAAATCGAAATCAAGGTCGCGCAAGGCGCAAAGCCGGGCGAAGGCGGGCAATTGCCCGGTTTCAAGGTCACCGAGATGATTGCGCGGCTGCGGCACTCCACGCCGGGCGTGACGCTGATTTCACCGCCGCCGCATCATGACATCTACTCGATCGAGGATCTCGCGCAGCTGATCTACGATCTCAAGCAGATCAACCCGCGCGCGCGGGTCTGTGTGAAGCTCGTCAGCGCGGCGGGCATCGGCACGATTGCGGCGGGCGTGGCCAAGGCGCATGCCGACGTCATCCTCGTCTCGGGCAATGTCGGCGGCACCGGCGCGAGCCCGCAGACGAGCATCAAATATGCCGGGACGCCGTGGGAAATGGGTCTGTCCGAGGCCAATCAGGTGCTCACGCTCAACGGTCTTCGGCATCGCGTCAAGCTGCGCACCGACGGTGGCCTCAAGACCGGGCGCGATATCGTGATCGCCGCGATCCTTGGCGCTGAGGAATTCGGCATCGGCACGCTGAGCCTGGTTGCCATGGGCTGCATCATGGTGCGGCAATGCCATTCGAACACCTGCCCTGTTGGCGTTTGCGTTCAGGACGAGGCATTGCGCAAGAAGTTCACTGGCACACCTGAAAAGGTCATCAACCTGATGACTTTCATCGCCGAGGAAGTGCGCGAGATACTGGCCAAGCTTGGCTATCGCAGCCTTGACGAAGTTATCGGGCGCACCGAACTGCTTCGGCAGGTCAGCCGCGGAGCGGAGCATCTCGATGATCTTGATCTCAATCCCATCCTCGCCAAGGTCGATGCGCCCGACAGTGCACGCCGCTTCAGTATTCCGACATTCCGGAACGAAGTGCCCGAAAGCCTGGATGCGCAAATGATCCATGATGGCAGGCCGGTGTTTGAACGGCGCGAGAAGATGCAGCTGACTTATAATGTCCGCAATACGCATCGCGCCGTAGGAACGCGGCTCAGTTCCGAAATCACACGGCTTTACGGCATGAAGGGCCTTTCCGAAGGGCATGTCCATGTCCGTTTACGCGGCTCCGCCGGGCAATCGCTTGGGGCGTTTTTGTGCCAAGGCATTACGTTGGAAGTCTTTGGCGACGCCAACGACTATGTCGGCAAGGGCTTGTCAGGCGGAACGATCATTGTCCGGCCAACGGTCAGCAGTCCTCTTGTGAGCCACCAAAACAGCATCATCGGCAACACCGTTTTATATGGCGCAACGTCGGGCCGTTTGTTCGCGGCAGGGCAAGCGGGCGAACGCTTTGCAGTTCGCAACTCCGGCGCGCATGTGGTGGTCGAAGGTTGCGGCTCAAACGGGCTTGAATATATGACCAACGGCATGGCAGTTATCCTGGGTAAGGTCGGCAGCAATTTCGGTGCAGGCATGACCGGCGGAATGGCGTTTGTGCTCGATGCGGAACGTGACTTCGCCGCAATGGCCAACCCCGAAAGCATCGTCTGGCAAAGGCTGGAAAGCACATATTGGGAAGAGCAGCTCAAGGCGCTTGTTACCGCGCATGCCGATGCCACCGACAGCGCATGGTCAAAATCAATCATTGAGGATTGGGATCGCAGGCGCGGCGAGTTCTGGCAGATTTGCCCGAAGGAAATGCTGTCTCGCCTTAATCAACCGTTGTCGGACCATGCAGCATTGGAAGCCGCTGAGTGAAAGCAGCGCTCCAGTCATTGCGTCAACTGACCCGATAAAAAGCGTTCAGCTTAGACTCATGCTGTGCGGCGTAAACCCCAGCATTATCAGTTGACGGTTTCATGCAAGGATGAATCATGCGTGTTAATATCATACTTCTAGCCCTTCCTATCGCAGCCATGGCTGCGCCATTGGCCGCGCAGGACGTGACTTACGTGCCGGGTGCCGGGGCGCAGGGATATGCAAGTGCCGACGACGACTCGCAAGGTGAAGCCTATGACGATGAAGCTTATGCCAGTGATGATGCGCAGGCAGGGATGGGCGAGATCGCCGGTCGGCTTTCCGACCCTGTTGTGCAAAATGGTATAGCGATCATGGTCGAGCGCGTATCGGGTGCGGTTTTGAACATGCCGATTGGCGGTATCACCGACGCGATTGAAACCGCGCGGCCCGGAACGGTCGAGAGACGACTGCGCCGCGATGCCACGATTGGTGATCTTGCAGGACGCGACGCCGATTATCTGCCCCAAGAATTGGGTGGTCAGACACGCGAAGTTGTTGGCATGATGGGCGGCGTTGCCCGGGCGATGGCCAATATGATGCCAGCGTTCGAAAATCTCAGCCGCGATATGGAAGACCAGATCCGCGTGGCCAAAGAAGAGGCCCGGCGCGCGCGCAATCGGTAAAGGCAAGCGCAACCCGAAAGTTGCCAAGGCGCATATTGATGGCGTAATGCCTGAATATGTTAGGCCGCGAACCCCAGACACCGCCCGGATCGATTACCGAATCAGAGGCTGAGACCCGGCTCACTGCCGACCGTTTTGACATCCTCGCGTTGATTGCAAAAGCTGACCACCGGCGCGAAGACGGCGACCGCCGCGCGGCCAATGCTTATTATAACGCAGCAGTTCGGACCGCCGCCGCGCGCCCGCCATCCGACCCTCTTGTTATCGAGCAGGTCGAACGCGCATCGCGTGCCGTAACATGGCTGGCCGATGTGTTCCGGAATCACTTGCTGGATTCACTGAGCAATAAGGGATTCGGCAGAGACCAGCAGCATCCCCGCTTCGCGCAATCGCTCGACATGATGTTTGGCGACGTACCGCGCCCTCCCGAATATCGGCAGTTTCCGCAGAAGCCTATGGCGCATTATTATCCGGACATGCCGCATCTTGAGTTTGCGGATACAAGCCAATTCGACTGGGTTCCGCAGTTGGAAGAAAATTTTCCTGCACTGCAGGATGAAGCGTTGAAGCTTTTGAAAAGCCATGACGGGTTCCAGCCATATATGCAGGCCGCTGCCGGCCGGCCGCAGCAGGACCATCACGGACTGCTTGAAAATTCGGACTGGAGCACCTTGCATCTCTGGCAGAATGGCGCGCCGGTGGAGGAGCATATCCGCCGCTGCCCCGAAATCTATCGCGCGGTGATGGACAATGTGCCCTTGTGCTTCATTGGCCCGCGCGCGCCGTCGGTCATGTTGTCATTGTTACGCCCGGGTGCAAAAATTCCGCCGCATTCGGGCATGCTGAACAGCAGGCTGATCTGTCACCTCCCGCTCATCGTCCCGCCCTACTGCGGCTTTAGGGTCGGTGCGACCACAATCCAGTGGGAGGAAGGCAAAATCATCGCCTTTGACGACAGTGTCGAGCATGAGGCGTGGAATAATAGCGCCTTTGACCGGCTCGTGTTGATATTCGACATTTGGCGGCCTGAATTGACAATACGCGAACGCGATCAAATCACCGCGATGTTCGAAGTCGTCGACAGCTACTGCTAACCAAAAAGCCACTGGCCAAGCAGGCGGTTGAATGGAAAGGTGAAGAAGCCGGCGATCAGCAGTGCGCCGAGCACCATGCCGCGCACAGCGCTTTTGTGGCGGGCAACATCATGGGTCCGCGCGCTCCAGAATATTAGCGCGCATTGGATCAACGTCCACACCGACAGAAGATGAATGATGCTGAAACTTCCGCGGTTTGCGAGACGAATATCAAAGCTGACGATGGCGGTGATAAGCATCGCCGACACCCACACATACCCCAATTGTCGATGCCATTTGTCGCCGCGCTTGCGCAGCAACATCACTGGCGTGAGAACAAGCGCTGTCGCAATCGTCGCGATGTGAAACCACAACGCCAGCGGCAGTTGTGGCCAGTCCTTTTGGCCGCGCAACAACGCAATACATAAGGCCACAAACAACAGCGCCGCGCCAGCGGACAGGAGCCGGTCGAAGCCGTCCGGCACTAGCTGTGCGGGCGTAATGCGTTCCTTTGGTTTGCCAAACAGACTGGCCAATTGCTCTCTCCCCTGCTTTAGTCCGCAGAGCCATATTTCATGGAAGGGCCCTTATGCGCAAATATTTACTCGCTGGATCGCTATTTGTACTTTCGGCCCCAGCATACGCCGATGCCAACAAAGACGTCGCGGAACTGGTCGATGAAGTCTGGGCGTTCGTGCTCAAGGAACAGCCGGTTTATGCGAGCGCGCTCGGCGTCAACGACTATGGCAATGAACTTGGCGATTATACGCTGGCCGCGCTCGACCGCAGGGCAGCCCAAGCCAGTAAATTCCTCTCCCGTCTCGATGCTATTCCTTCGGGCGACCTTGATGCTGCATCGAAGGTTGAGGCAGGCATATTGCGGCAGTCGCTGTATTCCACAATCGAGGGCAACCGGTTCGGCCAGCGCGCAATTAACTTCACGACCTATTCCAGCTGGCATCAGCAAATCGCAAGCATGCCGCGAAATCTGCCGTTTAAAACCAAAGCCGACTTTGAAAGCTATAATGCGCGGCTCGCACAATATGCGCGCGTGAACGACGAAAACATCGCGGTCGCGAATGTCGCGATCAAGGGCAAGTTTACCCAACCGTGCGAGACGCTTACCGGTTTTGAAGGCACCATCACTGGCCTGATCGCCCCTGACGTACGCCAGTCGCGTTTTTACGGGCCTTATGCTGGAAAACGGCCTGACAACGTGTCGGAAGCTGATTTTGCAGAATTGGCGGCGCGTGCCCAAGCGACCATCCGCAACGTCATCCACCCGGCGCTGAGCAAGCAGCTGGCCTGGTATACGGCAAGCTACGAGCCAGCCTGCGCCAAAGCGCCCGGTGTCTCGGCGCAGCCCGGCGGCGACAAATATTACGCATTCCGGATCCGTGAAGAAACCACGACCAATTTGACGGCGGAACAGATCCATCAAATTGGCCTCAGCGAAGTCGCCCGTATTCGCGCCGAAATGGCCGATATCGCAACAAAGGCTGGCTATCCAAGCCGCGAAGCCTTCATCGCGCATTTGAGGACCGACCCGCAATATTATGCCAAGACGCCCGAAGAGCTGATGGAGAAGGTCGCGCGGGTGACCAAGATTATTGATGGCAAGATGCCGAGTCTGTTTGGCCGCCTGCCCCGCCTGCCATATGGTATCAAGGAAATTCCGGCGGAGACTGCCGAAGGCACGACGACGGCTTATTATAATCCGGGGTCGCCCGAAATCGGCATTTCAGGGACCTATTTCGTCAACACATCGAAGCTTGACCAACGGCCCTATTGGGAAATCCCCGCGCTGTCGGTCCATGAAGCGGTGCCGGGGCACCATCACCAGATTGCGTTGCAGCAGCAATTGCCCTTGTCGGACTTCCGCAAATATGGCGTGTCCTTTACCGCGTTTACCGAAGGCTGGGGGCTGTATTCCGAACGGCTTGGCATCGAAATGGGTCTATATGATACGCCCGCCAAGGATATGGGCCGATTGTCCTATGAGATGTGGCGCGCGTGCCGGCTTGTGGTCGACACCGGCATTCATGCCAAAGGTTGGAGCAAGCAGCAGGCGATCGCCTTCATGACCGACAACAGCGCCTTGTCCGCCGCGAACATTGAGGCTGAGGTAAACCGCTATATCAGCTGGCCCGCCCAAGCTTTGGCCTATAAATTGGGTGAGCTTAAAATCCGTGAGTTGCGGGCGATGGCTACCAAAGAGCTTGGCCCCAAATTCGATCTGGCCGCATTTCACGACGCCGTTTTAGGTCAGGGGTCAGTGCCGCTGGACGTGCTTGAGCAACAAATCAAGGACTGGGTCGCAAGCGAAAAGGCGTAAAGCTAGCTCTGCTTATTTGGGCTCGGGGAGCGGCTCGGCATCAGCGCCCGCCGCTTCCTTGGCTTCAAGCTCGGCTTGCAATTTTGCTTCACGCTCGGCGCGGCCCTTTTCAAATTCCTGCACGCGTTGTTCAACTTCGGCGGCTTCGGCATCAATGCCCGCCATGCGCTTGGACCGTTCGGCGGCGATCAGGCGGCCAAAGGTAATGCCGGGGTCTTGCGCCTTTTCGGCATAAGCCTTGTTGATCGCGGCCAGACCGCAACCCGTAAATCCGCCAGCGCCCGAGGGCGAGCAGCTCATCGTGCCACTTGCGGCAACATATTCGTAGGACTTGATCCGTTCGGACATCGCCTGATTACGGGGATCATTCGGGTCGCCGCGTAACGATGACGGGATGCGAAAACGGTCGGCCTCACCCATCCGTGCGCAGACAACGATTTCATCGCCAGTGCTTTCAGGGCATTTGTCGTCGCCATAAATAATCAGCTGGTTGATTTTTTCATCGCCCGGTTGGGCCGCAGGCATATCTTGAGCAGGTGCCTGTGCCGACAGCATCAGGCCAAGGCAGGCAATTGAAATTTTGGCCATTGCATTCACGGGAATATCTCCAACTTTATAGCCTTGAGCTTGAACCGCGCAGGCTGAATGCGCGATGAAGCTTAAATATGTTTCGACACCGCGATGGCCGTGCGACATCCCATCCGCACCAGCGCGCTCATCACTGGATAGCCAAACGCGCGTTCGGCGCCTTGCTCCAATGCGGTTGCCTTATGCTCCAGCTCATCGGCCTGAAAATCTGCGATCATCGCTGCCAATTCGGGGTCGCTGTCCCCGATCTCGGCCAATTGTTCGCCATAATGGCGGTCGATTTCAGTTTCGACAGCCACGGTGCAGGCCATCGCTGCCTCCGGACCTACCAAAGCGGATACCGCACCAAGCGCAAAACCGGCGGCATTCCAGATCGGGTGCAATGCGGTTGGCCGGACGCCGCGCTCCGCCATCATCTTGTCGAAGGCATTGAGGTGGCGTTCTTCCTGCTCGGCCATATGCGCAATGCTGCGCGCGGCTGGCGTGCGATCACCCATGACCGCAAGCTGGCCAGCGTAGATACGTTTTGCACCGAATTCACCCGCCTGGTTGACGCGGATCATGCGTTCGATTGCTCGTTTCCGCTGTTCTGCGGTTATCAAAGTGTCTTTTTGCGCCATATCATCGCCAAGATGAGCATTGCGCCGCCGAACGACAAGAGGAAATTGTACCCGGCAAGCGAAATACCGAACAAAGTCCATGGGGCAACGTCGCAGCGCACCAAGGGCGCGTTCATGATCGACTTTAACAAATCGTCGCCACTGCCCGAAATCGTCGCGGTGCAGGCGGTGAGGCCTTTCCACCAGCCATATTCAACGCCCGCATGAAACCCGCCAATGCCGCCGCTTGTTGCAATCGCCAATGCAGCCAATGCAACCAAGGTCTTGCGATAGGCGGCGTTGTTGACGCCAAAGGCAACAAGCGCGATGGCAACCGCAGCAAAATGCGGATACCGCTGCCACCAGCACATCTCGCATGGGTAGAGTCCGCCGACATATTGCGACACATAAGCGCCCGCCAGCATTGCAGCGGGCAGCAGCAGCGCCAACCAATGGGCCTTGTCAATTTTCGAAGTCATATATGCGGCGTTACCAGTCTTTATTGTCATCCTGAATTCAATGCAGGGTCTTACTTGGACAATATGGAAAAAGTAAGATGCTGAAACAAGTTCAGCATGACCCAGTGGTGGACCGCGAAAGGCCAATCTTCTCTATGTCGTCATCCTGAACTTGTTTCAGGATAACGAGCAGCGGTGGTTTGCTATCCTGAAACAAGTTCAGGATGCCGATCAGTGTGACAGACTACCGCCCAACTCAATTCTGCGCTTTGCCCTTCAATGGCTTTTCGGCGAGCTTCATGGTGCGGGGTCCAAGGCGTTGCAGCGTTTCCATCGCGTAATATAGCTGGAAATCCTCAATGCCCTTTGCCTTCAACTGCTCGGCAGTCATGGCGAAGCGGGGATCGTCGGTGATATCCGATTCCAGATCCTTTGTGTCGTCTTTCAGCTCATTGACCAAGTGCCGGCGCAAATCGGATTCGCGGATCGACACGCGTTTTTTGTAATCGGGGTCGGACAATTGGGGCACGCGGATGTCTGGCTTAATGCCGCCTTCCTGCACCGACCGGCCAGATGGCAGATGGTAACGCGCCACGGTCAAACGAAGGCCGGTATCGCGGGTCAGCGGAAGGACATTTTGTACCGACCCCTTGCCAAAGCTGCGTTCGCCCATCACGAGCCCGCGATGATGATCCTGAAGCGCCCCTGCCACGATTTCGGATGCGGAAGCGGAGCCCGCGTCAACCAATACGATGATTGGCGCGCCACCGGTAACGTCACCCGGAACAGCACGCTCAGCCCACCATCTCTCGATGTTGCGCTTGTCGCGGCCGCGCTCGGAAACGATCTCGCCGCTCGTCAAAAACGCATCGGAAACGGCCACCGCTTCATCCAAAATGCCACCGGGGTTGGACCGCAGATCAACGATATATCCAAGCGGATTGCCGCCAAGTGATTTCTTGATGCCAGCAACCGCGGCGACCACATCAGCGCCGGTCTGTTCGGAAAAGCCGGTTACCGAAATAACGCCGATGCGGTCTTTAACCTCCCATTGAACTGGTTTCAGGTCAATGATGGCGCGAGTCAAAGTCACGTCAAACGGCGCGTCGCGGCCGGGACGAAAGATCGATAGCTTGATTGATGTACCCGGTGGGCCGCGCATCGCGTCGACCGCTTCGTCGAGCGTTCCACCAATGATCAGCTTGCCATCCAAATGGGTAATGAAGTCGCCCGACTTAATCCCGGCCTTGTCCGCAGGCGTATCTTTGGTCGGCGCGATGACCTTCACCGCTTCATCCTCAAGCGTAACCGAGAGGCCAAGGCCGCCATATTCGCCGTCAATTTGCGTTTGCAGCGAACTGAAATCGGACTTGTCGAGGAACCCGCTATGTGGGTCGAGGCTCGCGAGCATCCCCTGAATGGCGCCTTCCATCAATTGTTTGTCGTCCACCTTGTCGACATAGCTTGATTTGACCTTGCGGTAGACAGCAAGAAATTCGTCGAGATCCTCAATCTGCTGCGCCTGCAATTGCTGTTGCTGCATATTCTGCGCAACAAGCACTGTGCCGGGCACGGCAAGCGCCACCATGATGGCGAGGGTGGAAGGCAGCAAACGGTTCTTCATAGACCAATTCCAGTTCATCAGATCTTCTTAGCTATATCTCGCCTGAACCTCAGGTGAAAGCAAGTTTACCATGAACAGGGATTTGCCCTCGACCAAGGGAAGCAGATCAGCCCAAAAGCGCAGATATGTCCATTCCACGGCCATTTTTGCGCAGTTCGACCCCGATATCTGGCGAATCTTTTCCGGCGCGGCCAAGCAAGCCACCTCGGTCTACCTTCTGCCCCTTCGTCACCTGAACCGAATCGAGATGAGTGAGCAAGCTGTTCCAGCCACTGCCATGTTCGATAATCACAATCTGCCCATAGCTGCGGTAGCGGCCAGAAAAGGACACTGTTCCCGCTGCCGGGGCGACCACTCGCGTGGACGGGCCAACCGCCAACCGCAGGCCACGCTCGCGATAACCCGTAGCGGTCAGTTCGCTAAAACCGGTGACCAGCTTGCCAGCAACGGGCAACATATAGACATTGTCGATGACAGTTTTTCGTCCACCGCGACCGGGACGCACAACGGGACCATCGAGCGCCGCCAGCTCGGAAGCTTTTGCTGCGCTCAACCGCTGATTATCAATACGGCCGACAATATCGCGTGCCTGTTCGCCTTGGGCAATAGCCCGTTCAAAGGCGATCGCTGCGTTGGCGGACAGGACGCCATTCACGCCCTGCGCCGCGCCTTCCAGTTGCGCCAATGCGGCTTGGCGCGTTTTCAGCCTGTTGCGCGCATCACGCAGCATTTTAAGCGCCGTCAATTCCTGCGCCTGCAACTCGCTCTGCACGGCAATCTGCTGCCGCAGCGCGCTTGTTTGCTGCATGATATATGGCTGCACCGTCGCCATAACGGCGCGCAAATGGATATAATCCTTGCGCTGCCCAGGCTGCATCATCAGCAAATATGTGGGTTTGCCTGCCATTTGCTGAAGCGCTGCATTCAGCCGCAGCACAGGCGCGCTTTGCGTATTCAGCTGAAGCTGCTGTGCATTTTGGCTGCGCGAAATAATGCCAACGCTAATCGTCGCTGCGTCAATCTGCGCCTCTGCTGCATCGACTTCAGCCGACAGCACAGCGCGCCGTGCAATGAAACGATCGGCGGTGCTTTCTGCATTGCTCGCCTCCTGCCGAAGCAATTCGCTGCGCTGTTGGGCAGCATGCACCCGTGCTTGCGCATTGCGCAAAGCATTTTGTTGCGGGTCGCGGGTGGCATTTTCCTGCGCCATCAACCCGCCTGCGATGGCGAGTGGTGCAATTATCAACGTCGCGAGGGTGAAGCCGAACCGCATGGCTTATCCTTCACGATGATAAGGGTGGTTGGCAATGATAGAAGTTGCGCGGAACAATTGTTCGGCCAGCATCGCACGCGCCATCAAATGCGGCCAGGTGGCTTTGCCGAAGGCAATAAGCTTGTCTGCGTCGGCGCGTGCAGCGTCGTCAAAGCCGTCGGCCGCGCCAATCAGGAAGCGCACCTCGCGCACGCCATCGTCGCGCCAGCGCTCCAGCAGGCGCGCCAGCTCGACCGAACTGAGCTGTTCGCCCTTTTCGTCCATGATGATGGTTTTGTGCGGGCTGTCGGAGGCAGGCAGATCCCCACCCCGATCAGGCAATTCGCTGTGCCGCGTTGGCCAGTTGATCCGTTTCAGATAGCGATCGACCAGCTCGGATTCGGGTGAGCGGCCAATCTTGCCGCGCGCGATGATGTGCAAACGCATTGCCATCGGCGCGTTAATGCTGGCTTATTGCGCCGCGACTTCGGGCGCGTCGCCAAATGCCCACATGCGTTCCAGATTGTAGAAGCTGCGCACTTCCGGACGGAACAGATGCACGATCACGTCTTCAGCGTCGATCAGCACCCAGTCAGCCGAAGGAAGACCTTCGATACGGGCATGACGTCCGGCCTTCTTGATACGCTCGGCAAGCTTTTGCGCCATCGACGCCACCTGGCGCGACGAGCGGCCCGAAGCGACGACCATATGGTCCGCAATGTTGCTTTTGCCTTCAAGCGGGATGGTGACCACCTCTTGCGCCTGATCATCATCGAGCGATTGGAGAATCAACGCATGCAAAGCGTCGGGGGTCAAAGTGGGTTCCTTAGCCTTTGCGGCGGCAATGCCAGCGGCAGGAACGGAAACAGAATCGATCAAGATGGCTCCTTAAAGCACAATATTTCGGGTAACGCCGTCACGCGTTCCAAGTTCCTTATATCGGTGAAACCAATATGGGTCAGCGCGCCGAAGAGCGGTGGCCGAACGCGGATCTGGACGAAAGCGCAAAAAGACAAGCGCTGGCGTACTCCATGTAGTCCAGTGATGATGCTGGTCCGGACGCCGGACAAACCGTCTCAACCAGGCCATTGCGGGACCCGCAACAGCGCGCCCGTTATAGCCGGGTCTTGCGATAACTGCAATCGGCATCAATCGGGCGATCTTTCGCCACTGCCGCCAGTGGTGAAATTGCAACAGATTGTCCGCCCCCATGATCCAGATGAACCGCGTCTTGGGGTAACGCGCGACCAGTTTCGCGAGTGTTTCAGCGGTGTACACGGTGCCGAGCGCCTGTTCGATCGCCGTGACTTTGATGGGCGTGCGGCGCGCTTGTGCCTTGGCCGATGCCATGCGGGCGGGCAATGGCGCCATGTCCGATTTGGGTTTCAGCGGATTGCCCGGCGACACCATCCACCAAAATTCATCGAGGCCGAGCGAATCCATTGCAAACAGGCTGATCGCGCGATGCCCGCCATGCGCCGGGTTGAACGATCCCCCCATCAGCCCGACTGTTTTCAAGGCCGGACCTGTCCCTGGCCACGGACAAGCCATTTATAGGTCGTCAGTCCCTCAAGTGCGACGGGCCCGCGCGCATGCAGGCGCCCCGTGGCGATTCCGATTTCAGCGCCAAGGCCGAATTCACCGCCATCGGCAAATTGGGTGGAGGTGTTGTGCATGACAATGGCGCTGTCGACCTCGGCTAGGAAACGCGCAGCCGCCACTTCATCCTGCGTGATGATCGCATCGGTATGGTGCGATCCGTGGCGGGCAATATGCGCCATGGCATCATCGAGCCCGGACACAACACGCGCCGAAATGACCGAATCGAGATATTCGGTGTTCCAGTCGTCATCGTCAGCCGACACCGTGCGCGCATCGAGTTCCATCAGCATATCGTCGGCCCGCACTTCGCACCCGGCATCGATCAGCGCCGCGATCAATGCGGCGGGCGCTGGATAATCCTGATCGATCAAAAGCGTTTCGGTTGATCCGCACACGCCGGTGCGCCGCATCTTGGCGTTGACGACCAGCGCCTGCGCCATGTCCGGGTCGGCATCCTTGTGGACATAGCTGTGACAGATGCCGTCAAGATGCGCGAGGACCGGCACCCGCGCCTCATCCTGCACCCGCGCCACCAGCGACTTGCCGCCGCGCGGGATGATCATGTCGATTGCCCCTTGTGCGCGCAGCATCGCGCCCACCATCTCGCGGTCCTGCGTCGGGACCAGTTGAATAATATCGGCCGGCAGGCCAGCCGCAACAACCCCGCGCAGCATCGCGGCATGAATGGCATGGTTGCTGTGCACCGCCTCGCTTCCGCCGCGCAATATGACGGCATTACCCGACCGAAGGCCAAGTGCTGCAGCATCGGCAGTCACGTTGGGCCGGCTTTCGTAAATGATGCCCAGCACGCCCACCGGAACGCGGATCCGCTCCATCAATAGTCCGTTGGGACGGGCGCGGCTGTCGATGATCCGGTTGGCCAGATCATT
>NZ_JBKJMB010000041.1:0-3425 GCF_046596595.1 Sphingorhabdus sp. | reverse complement strand
AGTAATACTTGATCCTGGCTTGATGACCACCGTGGTTTCCCGCTCCAACGGTCCGGGCGCAGTCCAGCCATAAATGAAATTACCCGCAACAGCAGCAAGCAGCACAGCGGCCGCAATTATCGCCCATTTGGCGAGGCGGCCCATTTGGTCAGATCGCCTTCATGATCAGGCTGGCGTTGGTGCCGCCAAAGCCAAAGCTGTTGTTCAAAACCGCTTTGACTTCGCGCTTCTTGGCAACATGCGGAACAAGATCAACGCCTTCGGTGCCTTCGTCCGGATTGTCGAGATTGAGCGTTGGTGGAACGATCTGGTCACGCAGCGCGAGGATGCAGAAAATACTCTCCACCGCGCCAGCGCCGCCGAGCAAATGGCCAATGGCGGACTTTGTCGAGCTCATCGAGACATGCGAAATGGCATCACCGAAGAGCCGCTTTACTGCGCCCAATTCAATGGTGTCGGCCATGGTCGACGTGCCATGGGCATTGATATAATCGATATCGGCCGGCGTCATGCCTGCTTTTTTCAACGCCATCTGCATCGAACGATATGCGCCATCGCCATCGGGATGCGGCGCGGTCACGTGATAGGCATCGCCCGACAGGCCATAGCCTACAACCTCGGCATATATTTTCGCGCCGCGTGCCTTGGCATGTTCATATTCTTCCAAGACAACCACGCCAGCGCCTTCGCCCATCACGAAACCATCGCGGTCCTTGTCATAAGGACGGCTCGCGGCCTCGGGGCGGTCGTTGTAACTGGTGTTCAGCGCACGTGCCTGCGCAAACCCGGCTATGCCAAGCGGACAGACTGTCCCTTCCGAGCCGCCAGCGACCATCACGTCCGCATCGTCGTCACGAATCATTCGCGCTGCATCGCCAATCGAATGCGCGCCGGTTGAACAGGCAGTCACGACGGCGTGGTTGGGACCCTTTAGACCGTATTTGATGCTGACCTGACCCGAGATGAGGTTGATCAGACGGCCATGGACGAAATGCGGACTGACGCGGCCTGGACCTTTTTCCGCCAACAGCAAAGCTTCGCTTTCAATACCGGGAAGTCCGCCAATGCCCGAGCCGATTGAGCATCCGGCGCGGACCTTTTGTTCTTCGGTCATGTCGGTCAGGCCAGCGTCTTCAAGCGCTTGGCCAGCGGCATCAATGCCGTAAATGATGAACGGATCGACCTGACGTTGCACCTTGTGGTCCACGCGCTTGTCGGGGTCAAAGCCCCAAGGGTGATCTTTTGGCTTTACTTCACAAGCAATCAGGCATTTCTGGTTGCTGGCGTCAAAATGCGTAATCAAGCCAGCGCCCGATTTTCCGGCAATCAGGTTAGACCACGTGGTTTCAACATCGGCACCCAAAGGTGTAACCAGACCAAGTCCGGTGACCACGACACGACGCATACCGTTATCTCCAAAAGCATTCTTTGCCGCCCATTACTGTGAACAGGTGCCAAAAAGCAAACGGCTTTCCGACGGGAGCGCCATTAACGCTGGTCGGAAAGCCGTTTAAATTTCAAACTGACCGCGCAGGTTCTGCGCGTATCGATTTAGCCGTTGCTGTCGATAAAATCGATCGCGTCCTTGACGGTCGCGATTTTTTCAGCGGCATCGTCAGGGATTTCGACGTTGAATTCTTCTTCAAACGCCATGACCAGCTCGACGATGTCGAGGCTGTCTGCACCAAGATCATCGATAAAGCTTGCCGCTTCTGTGACCTTGTCTGCTTCAACGCCGAGATGTTCGACTACAATCTTTTTGACCCGTTCCGCGGTATCGCTCATTTTTGTGCCCCTTATTGGTTGGGAAGATGAATTTCTGATATTGCCCTAATGTCCAGATTGTCCGCTGGCAAGTGGCAAGCGACGGTTAGGCGTCAAAGCATCGCCATGCCGCCGTTTACATGGATTGTCTGCCCGGTAACATAGCCTGCTTCCTTTGACGCGAGATAGGCAACGGCCGCGCCGATATCCGCGCCTTCGCCCATCCGGCCCATCGGAATCCGGGCATTCAGCGCCTCTTTCTGCGCATCTGGCAAGCTTTCAGTCATCGCCGTGGCGATGAAGCCCGGCGCGACGCAGTTTGCGGTAACGTTGCGGCTTGCAAGCTCTTGCGCGATAGCCTTGGTCATCGCCGTGAGACCGCCCTTGGATGCTGCATAATTGGCTTGGCCGGGGTTGCCCGTTGTGCCCACGACGCTGGTGATTGTGATGATCCTGCCAAAGCGTGCCTTCATCATTGGCTTTGTCGCGGCGCGCATTAGCCGGAATGTCGACTCGAGGTTGATACGGATTACTTCGTCCCATTCCTCGTCCTTCATCCGCATCGTTAAATTGTCGCGGGTGACGCCGGCGTTGTTCACGAGAATATCGATCTTGCCCAGTTTTTCCAGCGCAGCAGGGACGAGTGCCTCAACGCTGTCCTTATCACTCAGATTGCACGGGATCGCGACATGGTCGCCGCCTAAAGATGCACGAAACGCCTCTAGTTTTTCAACGTTGGAGCCAGAGACTGCAAGGCGCGCGCCTTGGGCGGCAAGCGCCTGACAGATCGCGCTACCAATGCCGCCCGATGCGCCCGTGACGAGCGCGGTCATGCCGGTCAGATCAAACATGGTCATTCTCCCTTAAACTCAGGCGGGCGTTTTTCGAGAAACGCCGTGATGGCTTCGTCATTGTCCGCCGTGGCGTGCGCCAGGCTTTGCATCGCCGCGGACATTTCGAGGATGTTTTTAAGGTCCGCCGTCTGTCCTTCGCGCAAAAGTCGCTTGGTCATGCGGACAGCATGCGTCGGGTTTGCAGCGATTTTGTCTGCGACACGGCGCGCAGCGGCCATCAATTCGGCATCATCCACCACTTGCGAAACCAGCCCGATACGCAGGGCTTCTGCCGCGTCGATGGTTTCACCGGTCAGGGCAAGCTCTGTGGCTTTTGAAAAACCGATAATACGGGGTAAAAGCCACGCTCCGCCATCGCCCGGGGTGATGCCTAAACGCACGAAGCTTTCGGCAAATTTGGCCGAAGATGCGGCAATACGGATGTCGCACATTGTGGTGAGGTCAAGGCCAGCGCCAATCGCCGGGCCGTTGACCGCAGCAACCACGGGAACCTCAAGCGCCTGAAACATCAACGGCAGCCGCTGGATTCCATATTTATAGTTACGCCGCGTTTCGGCAGGCAATCCCGCCCGAAGGCCCCCGCTGTCAGGACGCATTTGCTTCAGGTCACCGCCAGAGGAAAATACAGTCCCCGCGCCTGTCAGAATGACGCAGCGCACCGATATGTCCTGATCAGCCGCCATGAATGCGTCGCACATCTGATCGACGACGGCGACATCCGATATCGGATTGCGCTTTTCGGGCATATTCATCGTGATCGTCAATATGCCGCCATCGCGCGACTGGAGGATCTGGTCGGTCATTAGA
>NZ_JBKJMB010000006.1:0-5705 GCF_046596595.1 Sphingorhabdus sp. | reverse complement strand
CGCGACCGGAACGGCGATCCCATTTAGGCGTTAAGACGGGGTTCAAGGCTGCACTCATAGGGCTGGCCTCATTCTTCCAAGGAAACATGATGACATATCTCAAATACGCCCTGATGTTTGCGCCTGTTGCGCTGGTGGCAACGGCGCCCACAACAGCACAGTCTTCATCCGAACGCTTGGCGCGCGTCGTTGCGCATATGAAAGCCGTCGGCACGATGTCTGCCGATTTCACCCAAACGGACCGGAACGGCCAAACGCTGACAGGCAAGCTGTTGCTTAAGCGGCCCGGTCAGGTGCGGTTTGAATATCAGAAAGACGTGCCGCTGCTGATTGTGGCCGATGGTCGCGCGCTGACCATGGTGGATTATGAAGTGAAGCAGGTTCAGCGCTGGCCCATCCGGAACAGTCCATTGGCTGCATTGCTTGACCCGGGTCAGGACTTGGCACGCTTTGGCAAGGTTGTCCCGTCCTCCACAAATGACGTCATTAGCGTCGAAGTCCGCGATGCCAAACGTCCCGAATTTGGCACGATCACCATGATATTTGTCAACAAGCCGGGGGCACCCGGCGGCCTGACGCTGAATGGCTGGGTCGCATTGGACTCCAAAAACAACCGGACGAGCCTTCGACTCAGTAACATCAGCTATAACGGCACAATCGGTAAAAACGCCTTTACGTGGAAAGACCCGCGCCCAGTTCGCAGAAAATCGTAAATCAGTCGATGAACTGATGCTGACTGCCGACAAACCGCTGAGCCTATACCTTTTGTTCATCTCGCTGACAGGAAAGTCGTAGTATTAAAACTGCATCAACGGTTGAGAGTTCGTGTGGTTTTCCCCCTGTTGCCCACGACGTTAAATCGCCGCTGATACCGCGTGACGAACGCAAGCTTAGCCCTCATCCCAAATGCCCCCGGGATGAGGGCTTTGCTTTTTTGGGGCCCCCGCCACTTCATCGGCTTGCCCCAAGCGCTTCAGCCATCTAGGGCGGACATTCTATGTCCCAGACCATCCGTATCGCTTCGTGGAATATCAACTCGGTCCGCGCCCGCATCGACATCGTCGAACGGTATTTAAAGGAGGAAGCGCCGGACGTTTTATGTCTGCAGGAAACCAAGGTAATCGACAGCCTGTTTCCCGAGGGGCTGTTTCGGCAACTGGGCTATCGCCATTTCATCATCAATGGACAACCCATGCACCACGGCGTGGCCATTGTGAGCAAAATACCCCTCATTAACCGCCGGGTCGAAGACTGGCAGGCCAATGGCGAGGCCCGCCATATTGGGGCGGAGCTTAATATCGATGCGGCGAAGGGCGTTCGCATCGACAATGTTTATATTCCCGCTGGTGGCGAAGTGCCCGACAGCGAGGTCAATTCGAAATTCGGTCAGAAATTAAGCTTTTTAAAGCGGATGGCCGAGTGGTCACAGACGGTGACGCAGCCAACCATATTGATGGGTGATTTTAACGTTGCGCCGCTTGAACAGGATGTCTGGAGCCACAAGCAGCTTGTCAATGTTGTCAGCCATACGCGCATTGAATGCGCGCATCTGGCCGAGATTCAAAAGGCTGCCGACTGGGTGGATGTTGCGCGGCATTTTGTCGATCCGTCAAAAAAGCTTTATACGTGGTGGAGCTACCGCGCGCAGGATTGGGAAACCTCCGACCGGGGCCGAAGGCTTGACCATATGTGGGTGACGCCCGACCTGATGGAGAAGGCAAAGTCGCACGTCGTTCATAAGCATGTGCGGGGGTGGGGTAAGCCATCGGACCATGCGCCGATTGTGACGGAATTCGCTTTTTGAGCGGCGCTGATATCGCGTCGGGGAACTCGCGCCGCGCCGCCGTGGCGATCGACGCACTTCGCCGTGGCTGGCCCGTCACCCTGACGCATATGGACAGTGTGTTGACCGTGTTGGCAATAGAAACCGCTCAAGACATATCTGGCGCGCAAGCGATATTGCTCTCCGCAAGCCGCGCTGCGACACTTAAACTGACCAACCAGCGTGCGGCAGCTGACACTGCCCTGCCGGTGATGATCAAGACGCCGTCCGATTTGGACCTGACGCTGGCTTTGGCGTTGGCTGACCCAAGTCTTGACCTTTTATACCCGATGAAAGGTCCTTTTGCGGCGCAAGCACTTGGTGACGGACCATCTGCGTCGGCAGCCATCGAGCTTGCGCGACTTGCCGGACTGCTTCCGGCGTTTCTGGTTCTGGACGGTGTCGGCGACGCGCCTGTGCTTTTAAGCCCGCAAGATGTCGCCGCGTTTGACGATAATGGGGCGTTGCGTATTGCTGCGCGCGCCCGGCTACCCGTTGCCGCAAATGCCGATGCCGAAATCGTGGCGTTCCGGACGGCGGTTGATGCGTCCGATCATGTTGCTTTGCTCATCGGCAAGCGCGATTCGTCGCCGCCTGTTGTCCGGCTACACAGCGAGTGCCTGACGGGCGATGTCCTAGGCAGTCTGAAATGCGATTGTGGCCCCCAATTGCACGAGGCACTTCGTCAGATATCCGACGCAAGCTGGGGGATATTATTATATCTGCGGCAGGAAGGGCGCGGCATTGGCTTGATTAACAAGCTGCGTGCCTATGCGCTTCAGGATCAGGGTTTCGACACCGTCGATGCCAATACGCGCTTGGGCTTTGCAATCGACGCGCGCGACTTTTCGGTTGCAGCGCGCATGCTTGAATTGCTCGGGGTCAAACAGGTACGACTTTTGACCAACAATCCGGAGAAAGTGCGCGGGCTGCAAAGCGCCGATATTATAGTCGAAGAGCGCTTACCGCTCAAAATTGCTGAAAATCCGCACAACGCCGATTATCTTGCAACAAAGAAAAGCCGGACCGGTCACGCGCTGTAGGCGCATGCTTCAGGATGCCCGCTGTCACTCGAACTGTCAGCCGAACGGACGCGGTAGCGCGCGGGGGTCTTCCTCCTCGGGTGCCGGCCTTGGCTCACGCCGCCCTCCAATTGCGCGTTCGATAAATGCTTCATCAAGCGGCTCCGGCTCAGTGGTCGGAACCAGCCCCGGGTCTTCCATGACAGGATCGCCCTCAATGGGCATGCCAAATTCATCGACCAGCGGCACTTCTTCTTGCTCGCCCAGCAAAGGCTCCTCACCCTCAAGCCGCTCGGGAAAGGTGACTTCAGTCGCAAATTTCTCGACGGGGCGGTTGGCCACCGCAATCCGCATATAGGCTGCCCACGCCTGTGCCGGGGCCCGCCCGCCTTCAAGACCACCAATCGCACGGGCATCGTCACGGCCCATCCATACACCCGTTGTCAGGCCGCTCGAAAAGCCAAGAAACCAACCATCTTTGTTGCTTGAGGTTGTTCCGGTCTTGCCTGCAACTGGCCGACCGATATTGGCAGCACGGCCAGTACCGGTTGCAACAGCGGTCTGCATCAAATCGGTCATTGCACCTGCCACCCAATCATCGACAAGCTGGACCGAACTTGACGGTCTGGCCGCATAAAGCAACTCGCCATCAATCGTGGTCACCTTGATGATGCCATAAGGCGTCACATTTCGTCCCTTCGCCGCAACCGCAGCAAAGGCTTGAGTCATGTCAATGACGCGCGCTTCTGACGTGCCGAGCACCATGGAGGGCAGCGTGTTAATCGGCGTAGTTATCCCAAATCGGCGTGCCATATTTGCGATGCTGCTGGTGCCCACTTCCTGTCCGAGCTGCGCGGCTACGGTATTTTTTGAATAGGCAAACGCTGTTCTTAACGAAATGGAACCTGCATAATTGCCGCCGCTGTTCTTTGGCTGCCATCCCTCGATTTCAACGGGCTTATCTTCGACCATGTCTTCTGGACGAAAGCCCGCCTCCAGAGCGGTCAGATACACGAATAATTTCCACGCAGAGCCGGGTTGCCGGACAGCGGTAACTGCGCGGTTATAATTGCTGGACACATAATCGGTTCCGCCGACCATAGCCTTGACGGCGCCATCGCGGTCGATCGACACCAATGCGCCTTGTGCCCCGCGCGGAACATTCGCCGCAATTGCGGCAGTCGCTGCACGCTGCATCTTCAGGTCAAGCGTTGTCCATACATCAATCGGCTTTTCGGTTTCATCCATCAGGCCGTCCAATTGCGGCAAAATCCAATCCGTAAAGTAACGCACACTGTTCTGTGGCGATTCAGCCGCCAGCCTTACTTCGGCAGGCTCCACGCTCGCGGCCTGCGCGGCGGTAATCATGCCTGCATCCTGCATGACCTCAACCACCACACCCGCGCGGTCGCGCGCTGCCTGTGCGTCGGCTGTAGGCGAATAACGCGAGGGCGCTTTGACCATTCCTGCAATAATAGCCGCTTCGGCCAGGCTGAGCGTTTCGGCGCCATGATCAAAAAACCGTCGGCTTGCTGCATCCACGCCATAAGCGCCGCCACCGAAATAGACCTTGTTCAAATATAGCTCGAGGATCTGTTCTTTGGAAAATTTGGTTTCCATGGCCAGCGCAAGAACTATCTCGCGCATTTTGCGGCCGAATTCCTTGTTGTTATTCAGATAAATGTTGCGCGCCAGCTGCTGGGTTATAGTTGACCCGCCTTGAGTCCAGCGCCCTTCAATAGCCCGCACGTAAAATGAGCGGGTAATGCCAATCGGGTCAACGCCGGGATGCAGATAATAACGGCGGTCTTCCACCGCGACCATTGCGTCCGTCATTTCGGACGGCAATTGGTTGACCGTTAGCCAGCGTCCAAAGCTTGGGCCAAGCGACTGGATGACCGTGCCATCGGCCGCGCGCACGCGGATCATCTGGCCATTGGGGGATGCTTTTAAATCTTCAAAACTGTCAATTTCTCCGCGGGCAATGGCGACAAATATCCCCAACACCATGACGGACAGGAAACCCCCGATAACGACGGTTTTGACGATACGTAAAAACCACGTTCCCATTGGGCTACGTTCTTTCGAAGTCTTGCGCGCGCGTACCATGACCGGGTGTTAATCGGTCGTGGACTCGCCGACAAGCAGCTTATTGTTCGGGATCGAATGCAAGCGCGGCGCTGTTGATGCAGTATCGCAGGCCAGTAGGCCCTGGACCATCAGGGAACACATGCCCCAAATGCCCTTCACAAGCGGCGCAACGTACCTCAGTGCGGACCATGCCGTGCGAGACGTCCTGATGCTCTTCGACCACTTCGCCATCGGCGGGCGCAGTAAAGCTCGGCCAGCCTGACCCGCTGTCAAATTTGGTGTCCGAGGCGAACAGAGCCGTTCCGCATCCTGCACATAAAAATGCCCCCTCGCGCTTTTCATCGGTCAACTCGCCCGCAAATGCGCGCTCCGTTCCTGCCTCACGCAGGACATGATATTGAACGGTGCCCAATTCGGCGCGCCATTCGGCGTCGGTTTTGATAATCTTTTTCATTACAAATATCCTTTTGGAAAAGCTGATGTGGGGTCAATGGCAAGACGGTTCAAGAACTATCCTTAACAGATATTTTACTATGATCGGGCTAGATTTGGCAGGCTATGACAGGACCGGGTCATAAGCTACGCGCTGTGGGAGCGTTGGGGCTATTGCCGTTGCTGCTTGCTGCGGGCGAAGACACGTGCCTGTTGTGTTCGTCCAACGGCACGCAAATCGCTGCGGTGTCCGAGCGCAGCGATCTGCCGTTGACCATCGAAATAACCGCCAAGCTGGATTTTAGCCGAGCGGCTCTGCCTGCATCGGGCGGCGGCCA
>NZ_JBKJMB010000083.1:0-13445 GCF_046596595.1 Sphingorhabdus sp. | reverse complement strand
GCTTGCCGATGCGCGCAGCCGTCAGAATGCGTTGATGACTCGTCTTGAAAGCGCAGAAAATCAGGTCAAGCTGCGCACCATGTACAATGGCGATAAGGTTCGCGAGGCATTTTCGCGCTTCGATGTCCTCGAACGCCGCGTGGATGAAGCACAAGGTTATGCGGACTCGCTTTCGATCGGATCGGACGCACCGCGCACGTTGGGCGACGAAATCGCAGCACTTGAATCGTTCGATGTCGTCGATGCCGAACTTGAAGAAATGAAAAAGGCCATGAAGGCCGACCAAAAGAAGGAAGGCTAAATCATGGAAGATGTATTGGTCCCGGTCATGGTCGTGGGGATGCTGTTCGTCGCGCTTCCATGGCTTGTGCTTCATTATGTTACGCGCTGGAAAACTGCTGCGACACTTACAAATGATGATGAGCGGATGCTTGGTGATATGCATGAGCTGGCCCGCCGACTTGAAGATCGGCTCGACACGGTAGAACGACTTGTCGCGCAGGAAAATCCAGAATGGCAACCACGCCGCATCGAACTCGATACTCCAAATTTTGACCCCGAAAATGTTCGCAAGCTGGAAAGGAACCGCTGAAATGTCCGGGAAACATACCAAATTCTATCTCGATAAGCAGAATGCCAAATGGAAAGGCGTCTGCGCCGGGATTGCGGACTATACTGGGGTCGATGTTCTCTGGGTAAGACTGGGCGCTGTCATGCTCACCCTCATGGGTGGCTTCCCCTGGACGCTGATTGCTTACGTTATAACTGCATGGATGGCGCAACGGAAACCAGTGCATCTATATACCGACGACCGGGAAGAGCAGAAATTCTGGCAAGGTGTGCGTCAATCGCCTGCCCGCACCACCCGCGACATCCGTTCACGTTTTCGCGAAATCGACCACCGGTTGGCTGAAATGGAAACCTATTATGTCAGCAACAACAAGCAGTTGGCCGAGGAAATCGAAAGCCTGCGCTAATCACATTTCACTGAAGGAATATCTAAGATGTTCACGCTCATAGTCCTCGGCATCATTGGTTGGTTTGCCTACCGTCACTTAGCGCAGAAAAAGCGGAAAGCGGATCGCCGCAACTGGAGTGTCGATTTTCGTGACCTGCCAATTCAGCCTGTGACTCGCCGCCTTCCATGGAAAGAGTTCAAATGACCTGGAGCAGCCCGATAATGATCATTGCTATCGTAGCGTTGTGTTACGGCGGATGGCTACTCAACAACTGGATCCGGGCAAAGCATGGCTATCCGTTGGAAGATGAATGGGGCGGAAAATCAAACCGGATTGATGGCGATTCCGAACGTAAAATCATGCTTTTGAGCAATGAAAACGAAACGCTCAACGGCAAGATCGGACATTTGGAAGAGCGGGTTGCAGTGCTGGAACGCATTGTAACGGACAAAGCCGGGCGTCTGTCTGAAGAAATTGAAAGGCTGCGCTGAGGCGCTTGGGAGGGAAAAATGGATCCAGATAAATTTGCGATGATCACGGCCATTGGCCCGATGATCGGCATTGGCATTGTTTCGATTTCCGCCGGATGGGTGCTTACAACATGGATGCGCATCAAAAACGGATATCCGCTTGATGGTGCATGGGGCCAGGCCGTATATCCAAAGCATGACCAGGAAGCCGTCGAGCGCGTAAAACTGCTAAGCCAGGAAAACGCCCAGCTTCGTGCGGAACTTGGCTCGGTCAAAGACCGGCTTGCAAATATCGAAAAAATTGTCGTCGATGATAGCCACAGGCTTACTTCCGAAATTGAGGCCCTTCGCGGGCCGGCGAACTAAGGATATTTAACATGTCACCAGATGTCATCTTTGCCATGATACCGATATTAGGGATCAGTTGTGGATTGCTTGCGATTTTTGCAGGGGCGATTTTTCGACCTTGGATGAAAATGAAAGAGCGCCAACTGGAGTTGAACGCGAACAGCGTCGCGGAAAAAGCAGCGCAATACGCCTCAAATCAGTCGCAGTTGCTCGAACGCGTCGCCGTGCTTGAACGGATTGTCACAGACCAGGGCTATAGCCTCGCCAAAGAAATTGAGAGCTTGCGCAGCCTGCCAGAAACTATTCGCCCGACGCATGAAAAGGAGCTGCTGAAATGATTGGTGATCCATTTACAATGGTAGTCTTCATTGTGTTGATTGTGACGATCGGCAAAGTGCTGAGCAACCGCTACAAAGCGAGCCATGGCATTATTGAGGACGAAGACATGCTGGGCAACAAGACCCAGCGACTGCTCGGCAACAATGACACAAAGGCCATGCAGGATGAGATCCGCACGCTGAAGGACCGCATTCAGGTGCTTGAGCGCATCGCGACGGACAACAGCAGCGCAAATGATCTTAACCGCCAGATTGAGGAACTGCGCAACCGGTAACGGTTCGCGGAAACGAAAGGAAGGAACCATGGAACAGGATCCCAACTTCTACATCATCATCGGCGCATTTGCTGTGCTTTGCGTCGGTATACTCTCCTCGCTCGGTTTGCGTGGGTGGCGGGACTGGATCGCGTTAAAACATGCAGAACTTGATGTCGTTCGGCGTGGAAGCGACGCCCCCGTTCCGTCCGCTACATCACGCATTGAAGTCGCGGATTTGAAAGAGCGGGTCAAACGGCTTGAAGCCATCGCAGCGGGGATTGATATCTGACCGCAGTCACCATATGCGGTGGCATGCCTACACTCACCGACATTAGCGACGAATATGAATTTCTTGAGGCCGACGACCGCTACCGTCTCTTGATAGACCTGGGCCGCGAACTGGCGCCAATGCCTGACGCACTGAAAACCGACGCCACGCTCGTCAGGGGGTGTTCCGCAAATGTTTGGGTCTACCCCGTGACGGATGACGGCAGGTTGTCATTTTTGGCGGACAGCAATGCTGCAATAACCAAGGGCATCATTGCACTGGTGTTGAAAACGGTAGATGCCAAGAACGCACAGGAAATCCTCGATACTGACATCGGGGCTGCGCTCGCTCCGTTTGACCTGAAGAACCAGTTAAGCTCGAACCGCACGCAGGGCATTCCAAATATGATCGCGCTTATTCGTGAGACCGCTGCGCGTTATGCGAACTGATGCTCCGTCAGGCTCAGGCTATCCCTTCCATTCGCGCCGTTCTTCTGCAACGCGTAGGACGTCGTACGCAGCCTGACCTGCCTGAAACGCTTTTGCCGCATCGGCATTGCCCGGGTTTACGTCAGGATGCGTTTCTTTTGCTATCTTGCGCCAAGCCTTTTTGGCTTCCTCAAAAGTAGAATCGGTTTCGAGACCCAATATGTCGAGCGCGTGCATTTCGTCACGGCTTCGGCTGCCGTCACCGGAGCCTGCCCAACCATAATGCGCGGACTCCTTATAGCCCGATGAGTCGCGACGTTCATTTGCCTCGCGCTCGTCGGCTTCCTCCTTCGTCAGACCCTCAAAATAATCATATCCACGATTATATTCCCCCGCATGTTCTTCGCAGAACATCCAACGGTCGGGGTTGTTGGGCGATTTAGGCGCAGGGCAGTTGCCAGCTTTATTGCAGCCATAGCGGTCGCACAGGCGCACCTGTTGCGCCTCACTGCTGCTGCCATAGCCGCGCCAGCGGGGAAAACCCCAGTCATTTCGTCGAGTAGTACGCACCATGTCGCCGACTTAGCGATGGCATGCGCAATTTGCTAGGGCGTAAGCGCAAATTATGCACTCGACAGCGCGCCATCCATGATCGGATTTCCAACCTTGCTCGATACTACCAAGTCGGCGATGACGCCGGTTATGACGAGCCTAAGCCAGTTTCAGGATAATATTCTCGCGGTGCTCCACAATCGACATTGACTTGCCCGTCAGGAAATGTGTTCCGGAAAGCAAGGAAACATAATGGCGCTTACATGTAAATGTTGACGTGCGTGTCAGTCGGGGGGGGGGGGTATGGTTTTAGTTTTAAGAATTGTGGTCGGGGCAATCGGCATATTTGCGTTACTTGGCGTTAGCCAACACTGGTTCAGCCTTGATGCCGTGAGCACAGAGCGCGGCATGCAGGCTATAGGTGACATCGGGCGCGCGAACCTGCGTGCTGATGTCGGGGGACTGTTCTTGGGGATCGCCTGCTTTGCTTTATTTGCTGCACTTCGGCAAAACTTGGCCGCCCTGCTCGCAGCCGCAACACTGTTGAGCGCAACGCTTATCGGTCGCCTCGTCAGCATTGCAGTCGATGGCTATAGCGCGCGCATGGGACCACCGATGATCATCGAAGGCATAGTCCTTGCGGTATTTTTTGCCGCCTTTCGCGTATGGAACAAAAAGCCAGAGGGTCTATAAGCCGGGTTCTGTCCGCGCCCTAAGGCACTGTGCGACCATTCATCTAGTCGACGCATTGCTGCGCCGCTCATGCAACCAACCCGGGCGACTGGCAGGAGGATGCCATATGCCGCCCCTATTCGGTTTTGCTCCCGGTGGGGTTTGCCTTGCCATTTCTGTTACCAGAAATGCGGTGCGCTCTTACCGCACCGTTTCGACCTGGCCGCATCGGAATGCGGTGGACTATTTTCTGTGGCACTTTCCCTAAAATCGCTTTCGCCGGACGTTATCCGGCACCGTTCCTCGCTGGAGCCCGGACTTTCCTCCCCTCAGCAGTTACCCACTAAGCGGCGGTCGCCCAACCCTCTGGCGCGCCTCAGATAGCAGGTCCGCCTTCAACCTCCAAGAGCAAGCTAAGCAAAATTGCGCGGCACTCACCATCGATCACCCCATCGATGTTTTCAGGGCGAAACCGGCGCTGAAACGCAACAGTCGCAGCACTACCTTCCGATATGCCATAGCCATAACGTTCTAGTGCCAATAGAAACGCCGCATCGGGCCAGCCTGGATCAACCAAATTCGTCTTTGGCCGCGACATGGCAAGCCCAAGCTTTGCAAGCCGTTCCCAGTCAAACAACTCGCCCGGGTCTTCCTTGCGCGTCGGGGCGACGTCGCTGTGCCCAACGACATTGCGTGGCTCAATACTGTACGTCCGAACCAATTCGGCCACCAACCGCGTGACCGTATCCATTTGCGCTTCTGGAAATGGCCGATAGCCGAATTCATGGCCGGGGTTCACGATTTCAACACCGATGCTGGCACTGTTACAATCCGTAATTCCGCGCCAGTAAGACAGCCCCGCATGTTGCGCCCGTTGTTCCTCGCGTACCATGTGCACCAACTGCCCGTCTTCATCGACAACATAATGCGCAGAAACCTTCGACGCCGGGTTAGCTAGCCAGTCAATCGCTGCTGCCCCAGATTGCATTCCAGTGTAATGCAGAACAAGCATGCTGATGGGTAGGCTGCGTTCGCCGAAATTAGGTGAAGGGTTCCATATCATGGTCATTTGCCAACCATAGGTAAGTCCCGAGGTACACGCAATAATATGCGGTATGCTAATGCGACAACTGCGCGCTTCGGTCATCCGCGGGGGTTGTCTCGTAAAAACCGCGAAATTCCTTGCTTGCGCGAAATTTCTGGGTCTGGCCAATGACGGTTTCTGCCGCCCCCAGCATCAACAAACCGTCCTTTTCCAAGAGCGGCGCGATACTCTCCAATATCTGCACCCGCTTTTCATCGCTGAGATACATGAGCACATTGCGACAGCAAATGACATCAAAGCGTCCGAAATGGCGGCACGGGTTCAACATGTTATGTTCGGTAAAAGTCACCATTTTTCGAATGGCGTCCTTGACCACCCATTCTTCGCCATTCTGATCGAAATGACGGAGCATCTGCATTACGGGCAATCCGCGCTGGATCTCAAACTGCGAATAACGCCCCTCTTTGGCTTGCGCCAAGGCGGATGTCGACACGTCGGTCGCCAATATCTGAATGTTCCATCCGCGCCATTTTTCCGCGTTTTCAAGAATTGAAATCGCCAATGAGTATGGTTCTTGGCCCGTTGAACACGCAGCAGACCAGATGCGCAGCTTCTTACTCGCCATCCGGTGCTCACGTATATTGTCAAGCACTGGCCCGGTCAGCAAAGCGAAATTTGGCTGGTCTCGGAAGAAACTGGTCTCGTTGTTCACCATCGCTTCCACGCATGCGCGCGTCAATTTTGGGTCGGCATCGATCTCGATAAGTGCCGCGAGGGTCTGGAGATCGGGAACCGAGTTTGTACGCATCAAGGGTTTAAGCGCCATGTCAATGCGCCAATGCCGGTTCGCCACGACGGTTTGCCCGGTATGCTTCTCTAATATGTTTGACAAAATGCTGTAAGCTTGGGTTTCAGCCGTATTCATCGTGCTATCGCAGTGCGCGCCAATACATCAACGATTTGGTCCGGCTGCAATATCGCCGTAGCAAGCCCTTCTTTTGCAATCGCGCCTGGCATCCCCCACACTACCGAACTTTGCATATCCTGCACCAGAACGGCCGCGCCACGTTGTTTAAACGCCCGGGCTCCAGCCAATCCATCGTTACCCATGCCGCTGAAAATTATGGCGAACGCTTCGAGCCCATAAACACGGGCAATAGATTCGAGCATTGCGTCGACCGATGGGCAGTAACGGCTGCCGGTGTATTCCAATTGATGGTCAATAATGACGTCATCACCCTCGGCCCTGCATATCAAATGGGCATCTCCCGGCGCAACGTAGACATGGTTGGACTTAACCCGTTCTCCGACTTCAGCAACCTTCACGATGCGGTCGGTGAGGCCATCGAGCTGGCGTGCAAAGAATGTCATAAATGCCGATGGCAGATGTTGCGTGATGAATATTGGGCAATCGATCGCAGGGTTTAACGTGCGCAAGACAAGGTGAATCGGGGGAATACCTCCTGTCGATGACCCGATCGCGATGCAGCGTGGCTTCGAGAGCGTTGCACCATCAAATATCGGCCGATCTGCAAACCGTCCGCTAGAGGGCATGGGTGCTGAACGCCCGAGCCGCAAAACCTTGTCGATTAATATTTCGGAAAAGCGACCAGAAAAACCTGCGCGACCGGGTTTTGCCAGCGTGTCACATGCCCCGAGGGAAAGTGCCTGAACCGCAGCGGGACCATTTTCTTCGGCAAAAGCAGACACAATCAATATACGCGCGCTTTTTGCTTTTGCGATTATGTCCGGAAGCGCGTCGAGGCCAGACCGCTTGGGCATTTCGATATCAAGCAAGATGATGTCGACTTCAATATGGCTAAGATATGCAACGGCACCTTCAGCGTCGGATGCTTCACAGACAATTTCTATATCCGGCTGGTCGCCTAAGACACGGGCAAAGATCGAACGGGCAACAATGCTGTCGTCGACAAGCATTACGCGAATGGGTGCCAGTATCGGCGGGGGCCAAACGCCCTCAAATGTCTGCAATGCTGGCATGATCAGTTTTTAGATACAGCCAACGATTTGCAACTTCGAATGCAGCGTTTCCCGGTCGAATGGCTTCATCACATATTCGTCCGCCCCCGCGTCGATGGCCGCTTGAATATGAGCTATGCCATTTTCGGTGGTGCAAAAAATAACTTTAGCCGTCGGATTTTCGATCTTCGCGCGATACGTACGTAGAAACTCCATTCCCGTCATGACCGGCATATTCCAGTCGAGCAGTATGACATCGGGTTTTTCGTGGGTAACATGATCCAACGCTTCTTGACCATCGGCCGCTTCAGAGACGTTGAATTCCATCGTTTCCAAAATATGCCGTGCCACCTTACGGATGACCTTACTGTCATCAACGATCAAACAGGATTTCATGTAAATTCACCAACTATTTCATCCGAAGTGGAGACAGTATCGCGCTGTTCTTATCGACACGTTAATGTGGGAGCCCAAGGGAAGATAATTATTCAGCCAGCGCAGTTTGCCCCGACACCAACGCGCTTGTGTTCAATATCATTACCAGGGCGCCCTGATATGTGGCGATTTCATCAACATATCGTGCCCATGCGGGGGACGGACGAATAGCCGTTTCAGCTTCTTGAAGATCGATGGATACGACGTCGTGAACCTTTTCCACCAACAGACCATATTGATGGCCCCCAATCTCCGTAACAACGGCCAGCGCACCCTTTTCCGGTGGTTGCTTCACGCCAGTGACAAGGTACTGTGTATCGATTAGCGTTAGCACACGGCTTCGCAGCGCGAAAATTCCGGCGATTGCGGGATCGCACATCGGAACGGCCACAATGTCGGGTGTATGGACAACTGATTCGACAAGTCCGCTTTCAATGGCAACGCGCGATCCGGCCAGGTCCGCAATCAAGTATAAGTTTGTCATCATGCACTTACCGCTAGTTTTTCTTCAATCGCTGAAATCAGGCCAACGCGGTCATATCGGTAAATGCTCGCAGCGAGGTCATCCGCCGGATGACGCGAATCCCTAAGCTGTAACAGTCTCGCATCGTCTGCGACTGTTCCAGTCGATGACATATCTCGAAGCAATATTATGGCTGCCTGTGCCTGATCATTGCGATCAAAGCTAACGGCGTAGCCTGACGCCGTGAGCAACGGCGCCAATATTGTGCGTTCCCATTGGGCGTTTTCCGCGCATTCGATGAAGCAAAGCGGAGCGGCACCGCGTACCCGTCGGCGTCGGTCAGTTGCCTCAAAAAAGGCGAAGCTATTCCGCAGTTCAACCGCTTCCCCAAAGACTGTTATAACGCCTTCATGTAACTCGGGCTGTGCGCTTTGAAGTATATCGCCTGAAATGGTAACAATATCGAGCACATCGTGAACGGCAAGATAGCAGCTGCTTTCGCCGTCGCTCAACTTTAGGACATTGACGACGCTCTCGTTGGCTCGTTCCAGATACTCCCAAAGATCATATAATTTGCCTTCCACCGACAGGCGCATCCGGCCACCGATGAACTGGATTTGTGTAGTCTCGACATCTTCCATTCGGTCAATCGCGGACAATCGGATCGCCTGTTTGCGTCCATCGCTGTTTACGAAAAGCAGAGCAGAGAAACTATCGGATGCGGCCTCGGCGATGGTATTTTCGTGTTGTGCGCTTTCTTCCTGTTGCATTGCCGAAATCCCCATGGCTGCCGCTATTCCGCTTGCGTCCAACAACAGCATGGGACGGCCGTTATCGGGCAGCGAGGTTCCAGCGAACAGACCATTTGCCATGACCAAGGGTGCACCCGGTTTGACAACGAGTTCCTCGTTATCGATGACGGCGGCCACCTCCAACACGAACATCGAACCGACCGCAGGCCTAATCACGACAAGCGTGCGGCTTTCACCTATGGACTTGGTGCCGATCTCGATACCAAGAATATCTTCGAGCGCCCGGTACGGATATCGCTTCCCACGGATGCAGGCAATTTTCTGGCCGCCTAGCTCTTCAAATTGCACATTGGCGTTGGAGGCGGAGATCATCTCCACCACCGAGCTGCGGGCGATTCCAAATATCTGGTCGCTAGCCCGCACCGAAAGCCCCGGTATGATCGATAGGGTCAGCGGCAAGCGCAAGATGATTTTAAGCCCTCGCCCTTCGTTATTTTCGAGCTCGATTGTGCCACCAATTGTCAGCAGATTACTGTGCACGACATCCATCCCGACGCCCCTGCCGGATATCGACGTCACCGTGTCAGCAGTGGACAGACCAGGTGTGAATATCATGTTCAGCTTGGCCCGCATCGACATTTGCTGCCAATCTGCCGCCGTTATGGCTCTTGCCGCGATCGCCCGTACGCCTAGCTTTTCGACATCGATGCCGCGCCCATCGTCGACAATCTCGATCAAAATCTGATTGCCGGATTGGCGCGCCGAAATGGAGATATGGCCTGCAGAAGCTTTGCCTACGGCGCGCCGATCTGCGGCATATTCAATTCCGTGATCGGCAGCGTTTCGTAAAATATGCGTGAGCGGGTCGCGAAGCGCCTCAATCATTTCACGATCAACTTCAACCTCGCCTCCAGCGATACGCAATTCAATATCTTTGCCCAATTCAATCGACAAGTCCCGGACTAAGCGGGGAAGCGACGAAAAGAGTTTATCAATGTGCTGCATCCGCATCTTGCCGACTGCATCGCGCAATTCGGCGACGGTCGCGGACAGCCTACCAAAAGACACCTCCAGATCGCTGTTGCTGCCTGTTTTGCGCAATTGCCGTGATACTTCATTGCGCGCGAGCACCATGTCTGAAACGCCGCTCATCAATTTGTCGAGAAGCGCCAGCGAAACCCTGACGCTTCGGGATTTGACCGGCCCCTCACGTTCGGCGCTATCAAATTCGGCGATCATATCGACAATTGTCGATGGCGCGGCGCTTTTATCCGCGGCGGCATCGCCTTTCTGCAAACACGCAAGGACAGCATCGATCAGTTCGCTATCATTGTCGAATACCGCAACGCCGGTTTCCAACGCTTCGGTCAATGCAGCGATCCGGTCGATGATCGCCAGCACTGCTGTCACCAGCGCAGCAGAAACAATGACGTCGCCTGCCCGGGCAGCGCTCAGCGCATCCTCTGCTGCATGGCTAAGCCGAAGCAGACGGGGTAGCTCAAGAAAGCCACAGCTTCCCTTGACCGTGTGCACAAACCTGAACACACTATCCAGCAGATCCCGGTTATCGGGGTCCCGCTCCCACTCAACAAGTTGGTTTGTGAGCGATTCAAGCGTTTCACGCGTTTCCGCGATAAAGTCGTCTAACAAGTCGTCCATCAATCCCGCCCTGAAACTCAGGACGTGACTGTTGAAGACATATGGTTAAAAAGACGTTGAGAACCGCCTTTTATCTAAGTGCGTATCAAAGCCCCGATAACAAGATGCTCGGCGTCAGGTTCCGCCAATTGAACCATGCCGCCGCCCTTGAGTGCCAAGGTGTGCGCCATCCAGGCGGCTGCGGTGCGGGAATCGACGGACGCAGGATCAATCTGGCCTGTCAGCGCATCCCGGATGGCTGCATCCATCACTATTTTCGGTCCGCTTGCGCGGATGACGATTTCCTGTTCGCCCTCACGCGCCTCGGCCCCCACAAACAATGTTCCCCCGCGCACTAATGAGTCATTGGCTAACAACACGAGATTTAACAGTATCTTGACGGCACGTTTTGGCATCATTTGGGCAGGAACTGCCCATTCCAGAGCTGTACGGCCACTTGAAGTCACGAGCGGCTCAATCACCATCTTGGCTTCTTTGGGGTCCACATCAGTCCCGAATCCGCCGGCTGCGCCAAAGGCCAAGCGAAAGAACTTAAGCTTGTCGGCTGCGGCTTTTGCACTTTCCGCAAGCAAGTCCATGCACCGCTGCCGCATCGCAGGGTCGTGCTCGTCCGCCAGAAGCTCCAGCCCGTTATTCATTGCGCCAACTGGACTTAACAGGTCATGGCAGAGGCGCGAGCAAAGCAGGCTGGCAAAATCGATTTCTGTCTCGGACATTAAAAACATTTCCTGAAGATAACTGGCGTGTTGGAGGCGCTCATGGACTGAGTTGACGGGTGTTTCAACCCTCGACGACCACGGACACGGAGGTAAATCCGCTGACTCGAGCGCCGCAAACTGTGGGCCGCCATGCACTGATAGAATGTGAGGCGACTATCAGCCAAATCAGGCCATCTGGTGCAGCCTGCGCGACGTCTGTAGCAGACGGCGAAGCTAGCCCGTTAGGGTGCGAATGGAAATAGCCGAGCAATGGTAACCCGCCTGCGCGGGCAGACTTGTGCGCTGCGACGAGCGTAGCGGGATCAATCTCGAAATATCTCGCAGGATCTGGCGCGACATTCTTTGCCAGCTCTACTGCACAAACGTGGCGACCAGTTCCGCGCAAAATACCGCAACACTCGCGCTCACCAGCTTCCACAGCCCAATCCAGCATTTGTTGGTGGGCATTGCTTGATAAAATCAGGTCCATCGCCCATGTGTATGCGATGGTTGAAGAAAATACCACATTTTCAGGTATTTTGGGCGACGGACGGCTCGATAGCGCGCTCGCGGCTGCGTTGCCGCAATTTTCACGAGCCCGTATCCAGGCACTGATAGCCGAGGCTGCGCTTCGGGTTAATGGCCAATGTTATACGGATTCGGCCAGTAAGAAAATGTCCGGGCAAAGTTTTGAATTGAGCGTGCCCGCACCGGTGCCTGACAAGGCCATTGCGCAAAACATCGCGTTGGACGTTGTTTTCGAAGACGAGCACCTCATCATCGTTAACAAACCGGCAGGGCTGGTGGTTCATCCCGCCGCGGGGCATAGCGACGGAACGCTTGTGAATGCCCTTCTGCACCATTGTCGGGGAAAGCTGTCTGGTATTGGCGGTGTCCAACGTCCGGGCATTGTCCATCGCATCGACAAGGATACATCCGGTCTTTTGGTGATTGCCAAAAGCGATGCTGCGCATGAGGGCCTCGCGAAACTGTTTGCTACCCACGACATCGAACGCAAATATATCGCCATCGTGAGCGGCATCCCTGCCCCACCCGCTGGAACCGTTCGCACGCAAATCGGCCGATCGACGACCAACCGCAAGAAAATGGCCGTGTTGCCTGAATCGAAAGGCAGGCACGCCGTTACGCATTATCGCATGGTCGAAGCTTTTGCCAAAACCGCAATGGTCGAATGCACGCTGGAGACTGGACGAACGCATCAGGTGCGTGTCCATATGACTCATATCGGTCATCCGCTCATCGGTGACGGCGTTTATTCTAATCGACAAAACCATTACATTATCGGCCCAAATCAAGCCAAATTCGACCGGCAAGCATTGCACGCCGCCTCTTTGGGGTTTATTCATCCCATCACCGGCGGAACTTTACGGTTTGAATGCGGTATTCCAGAAGACATGCAGCTTCTGTTAAGTCTGCTTCGTGTATAGAAGTTTCGAAGGGAACGCCTTGCCATCGGGTGCTTGATGAGGCCCAGCGGAAGGCATAGAGAAAGAGAAAGACATGTCTGATAAAAAGAGTGTTCCGGCTACGATACCTGCCCTTGGGGGGGACGCGAGCCTCAATCGTTACTTAAGTGAAATTCGCAAGTTTCCGGTTTTGAAGCCCGAGCAGGAATATATGCTCGCCAAACGCTTTCAGGAACATGGCGACACCAAAGCTGCCGAGCAGCTGGTCACTTCACATCTACGTCTAGTGTCAAAAATCGCTATGGGCTATCGCGGCTACGGCCTGCCGGTGTCCGAGTTGATTTCCGAAGGCAACATCGGATTGATGCAAGGCGTGAAGAAATTTGACCCTGACCGCGGTTTCCGCCTCGCGACCTATGCGATGTGGTGGATTCGCGCGTCGATGCAGGAATTTATCCTGCGCAGTTGGAGCCTGGTTAAAATCGGGACAACCGCCGCGCAAAAGAAGCTTTTCTTCAATCTTCGCCGCATGAAGAACAACCTTCAGGCCTTTGAAGATGGCGATCTCAATCAAGAAGCCTTGCGTAAAATCGCAACTGACTTGGGCGTTTCCGAGGAGGAAGTGAACAACATGAACCGCCGCATGGCGATGGGCGGTGATACATCGCTCAACGTGCCCATGCGCGAGGATGGC
>NZ_JBKJMB010000081.1:0-6671 GCF_046596595.1 Sphingorhabdus sp. | reverse complement strand
CATCGTAGCGCCATATAGCTAACGCAAAGTTAACCTTTTGAACGGGACGACTCGCGCGGGTCTTTTTGAGATCGGGTTATCTCTACTATGTCCCCGACCTTGGCTGCATCGAACAATTGTTCGGCAAATGCGACGGGAAGACCAATGCATCCATGCGACGCACGCCGGCTTGACATCTCACTGCCATGCAACGCCACTCCATCATTGGTGATGAACAAGGATGCGGGCATAGGCGCGTCATAGGTGCGTGAGTGATAATGCCGCTGCTTGTTGAGAATAGGGAAGCGGCCTTCCGGCGAGCTTCGGTCTTCTGCGCCATATATGATGACAGCGGTACCAATCTCATGGCCGTTTCGAAATGCCGAAATCATCTGGCGGCGCAGATCGACCCAAATATAAACATGGCCCTTGGCGATTCCTTGCTCATTCCAAACAAAATCACCATGCCTCATGACCGCAGGGACCTTCAACAGGCTCTTGGTTGTGGATGGGGCAAGTTTGCGTTCAGCTAGCAACTTGGCATCACTTACTGAAATGAAGTCGCGATGCGGGTTGAGCGGCGCGTTCACACGTTCTGGCTGCGGGGATGAAGTTGCGGAAGTTGCTTTTGACACGGCAAAAAAACTCTTTCCGAACACTGCAACACCCAATGCTATAGATAAAACCAGCAGACCGGCAATTAAGCTGTTACGCAATTTCCAGCTCGATCAGGGCCGGACAATTTGCCCGCCTTTTTTGAACGCCGGATGGACGCCCCAACGGCAGCAAAGCCGATTAACAATAAAGTCCAGGTCGAAGGCTCTGGAACAGCCGCAACAGGAGGGAGTGCAGGCGGAGGAGGCACGATTCCGTCGCCACCACCACCACCGCCGCCAGATCCGCCGCCAACGCCACCGCCGATCGATCCGCCGCCCACAGGGGTGAAACCGCCAGATCCGCCTGGAACAGTCAAGGCCAGGGCGGGAATCGATGCTGCAGCAGGCGCGGCGTCAACAGGAAGAAATTCAACACCAGGGGCCGAGGTCAGCGGTCCAGCTAAGCTCAAAAGCGGATCGTCAAATGTCTTGCCAAGTGCACGTTGAGTAGGCTTCGGCTTGCCTATCGGTGCATCATCTTTCGCAAGAGCGCGCTTAGCTTTGCCCTTTATAATATCAGCTGCGCCGCGTTCACCCGGCGACCTACCTAAAAACGCCTGCACAGCATTGCTACCGTTCTCGACGAGACGTTCAGCAGCTTCGGTCGTTTTAGCGAACGAATCGCCAATGCCAATCTGTGCGATAAGTTTATGACCGGCTGTTGTAGTTCCAGTGCCAAGCAGAGCAACGAGGCTAAGTCCTCCAAGAAGGAATATTTTGGCGCGACCGCGATTTGGAAAGCTGGACCTTTTCATTTCAAACAACGCTTTCGCATTTTCTGGGCTGTTTGTGAAGCGCGTTAACTACAATCATTACGGATGATGGATATACGGTGGAAGTTATTTGCAAAGATGAAAGACTGCTCATCAAAATTCCCCGCGTTACGAACCAAAAGAAAACGACCTCATGTTACAATTGTTCCAAAACATGGCAATTTCAGGACGAAGGATGTGCGTAGGCCTTGGCCGCTTAAAAAATCCGCAAGGTCCAAAGCCTTGCGGCAGTCTTTGACAGAGTTAACCGCTCGATACGATTGATATTGAACATTTGCTCGGGTTAGAAGTTTATTCCCTCATAAACCCGACAAAAACAATCGTTGCTGACGGTCACGACTGATAGAACTAGGTCATGGACGAGGCTGTTAGGACAGCCACCGAAAAGTCGACGAAGATACTGATCAAGGGAGCGGATAATGAGTGATATCGTGTTCCGGGCTTTCCAACTGGCAAGGGAGGGATGCTGTCGCAACATCAGGCATCTCGAAATTGCACTTGGTAAAGAAGGCTATGATCAGGCCCAATTGCATCTGAGTGGCTCTCTGATCCGAAAGCAACTTTACGCAATCATAAAGAATAAAAGGTAAGAAATTTCGCTTGGGTTGCGAACTGGGACGGGTAGCTATTCTATGGCAGGCGCATCGCGCCAGAGATGGTCAACGTTGACGTCCCAAAATGTGTCTACTAGACGCGATAAAATTAAATGATAGGCCGAGTTCTGAGCAAAGTTCCCTAGCGCAGTTAATACGCATTTTTATGCACCACGACACGCAAAGTTTTCAGTAAAATCATCAGATCAAGCCCGATGGACCAGTTCGTCAAGTATTCCAAATCGCAGCGGACGCGTTGTTCAAGGTCGTCTACTTTCTGCGTTGCACCACGGAAACCCCGGATTTGAGCCAAACCGGTGATGCCTGGCTTGAGAGCGTGCCTAAGCCAATATTGCTTGGACGCTTGCCAGAACAGATCATTTCCAGCCAATGACCCCAATGCATGGGGTCGCGGACCAACTAGGCTCATGTCCCCACGCAAAACATTCAGCAATTGCGGTAGCTCATCGATACTGGTTTTGCGAATAAACCGGCCGACGCGGGTAATTCTGTCGTCGTCACGTGATGCCGACCTATCGCCACGCATATCTCCGCTGTCGGCACACATCGAACGAAATTTATAGATGCTAAATTGGCGGTTGCCTTGCCCAACGCGGATTTGGCGGAACATGATCGGCCCTGGACTGTCAAATTTTATCGCAAGAGCCACGACCATTAGCAAAGGCGCTAGAAACAAAACCACAATCGATGCCACAAAAAGGTCCAACACACGCTTCTGCAATCGATGGACAAGATTTAAGGGTCCACGCGAAATAACGATTGTATCCTGGTTACAATATTGTCCGATCGCGACAGCACCATGAAGCAGATCTCGGTCAAGCAGGATTTCTCCCCCCACATCGTGGCCTTTCAGGAATGTCGCCCACGCCGATCGATGGTCAAACCTGCAAGCGATCACAACCCGGTCATAAGGAGAGATAATACGCGACAGGCTGTCAATCATTTCTGGGCGGTCAAGATCCGGCCATAAGCCTGCCTGACCGACATTCAGAACGTCCACCCCCTGCTCACCAGCGGCTGGCAGGCCATCAAGCAACAGGATTGTTGTTGTCGCCGAACCGTTCAAAATCTTTTTGAAAAGCCAGTCCACAATGAATTTGGATATGATGATGGAAAACGCTGCTCCGCCGAAAGTGACGAGGAAGCCAAGCCGTGAAAGATCTTCTGACCCAATTAGAAATGTCAATCCAATCACAACCAGCGCTGTAGCCAATAACGCCCCAACCGAACGCTGAATGGCAAGCAGCCTGTTATTAAGCGATTCCTCCGACTGGGCTTCGCGGGCAATTTCGAACATTATAAACAAGGGAATCGCCAAGATTATTAATGCGTAGCCGCCCGACTCCAGCCACTGGGGTTCGCGCACAAACAGCGCAAAACCGTATCCACCGAACATTGAGGCAACATCTAAAACAAACGACAACCCATATAATAAAGTGCGCTTATCGCGTGATGGGTACTTCGAAAATTGATGATCAAATAATTCGGCTTTAGGCGGAGATGGATAAGACTTATCGATGATCTTAACTCGCATGGTACTTGGTCAATGGCCGCTATTTGGGACAAACGGATAAAATATACAATCCGCTTAACCGTTCCTAAATAAAACAATAAAGATAAAAAATTATACCTTGAAAATTATCCATCATTCCATCGGTGTTGTAACGGTTAAATGAGATTGCCTATATTTTGGAAATTACGGGAATGTGCTTACCCGTAATCCTCGTCCAATCTTTTATCGTTTAATCATAATATTTTGCATAAGCCGACGAACCGTAGCCATAACCATAATTGTCAGCAAAACCGCCATTGTAACGATTAAGGACTGTGCCGATGCACGGTACCGGATGCAGCATTCCTAACACTTCCTGCACCTGCTTGGCGTTGGTTTTGCCGCTGTCGATGATCATCACATAGGCATCGAGTTGGGAAAGAATGAGCATGGCATCATCATTTGCAAATGCTGGCGGCAGATCAAATAATATTACCGAGTCGCCAGTATCCTGCCTCAGATCAGATATGAATTTTTCGAAATTTGGCCCCGTCAGGAGCTCGGCTGTATTTTGTGCGACCTGTTTTGTAGGAAAGAGCACCAGCTGCGTATCTTGCACGCGGGATCCGATTAAGGCCAAGTCGGACAATTCACCGCCAAGAAAGTCACTAACTCCTCTCTTCACTTGCATCCCGACCCCATCCGCTATGGAAGCCCGGCGCAAATCGAGGTCGACCAAGATCACGTCTTCTTCAGAAACCCTTGAAAGTGATGCCGCTAGGTTGAGTGAAAGAAACGATTTACCGGCTGCAGGCGTCGCTGATGTAATGCCGACCAGGCGGTGTCCATTTTCCTTCATACGCTTTGCCAAGGTTGTACGCAGCAGATTAAACGCGCGAGACCGGCTGTCGCGGCTGTCCAGCCCAACAATCAGTTGATCACTCAAAACCTCGGCATCGGGCGTAAAGATCGGCAAGCTGCCGAGCTTCATTGGTAGTTGACCTGTAATGCTTGGCACAACAGCAGTCGACATAAATAACCCCTAATTTGACTTTGTTGCGCGCGAAAATGGCAAACCAAACCATTTGCGCTTTTTGGTGGCCTTTGCTGTCACGACCGGAATTACGCCCAACGGCGCTGCCCCCATGATGTTTTGAAGCGCTGCCGGACCTCTTATAGGTTTAAGGAACAGTTCAATGGCAAAAGCCAAAAATATTCCTAACGCTAATCCTCCACCAATACCGCCAAGCGCCAATTTCAGTCGATCGGGCTTGCTAGGGCTGTCCGGAATGACGGGCGGTTCTACAACCGAAAGGCGCTCAGACATCTGCTCGTCCTCTGCACGCACGCCAGCCCTCGCAGCCAACAACCGGGTCTGAACCTGTTTATATTGCTCGTTTACAGCAATCAAACTCTGCTGCAGGTCGGCGATTTGCTGCTGGACCAATGGCGCGCGTGCTTGCGCAGAAAGTTGCGAACTGACTTGCGCCTGTTCCCCAGCTTTTGCAGCACGCAAAGCCGCGATCTGCGAGTTATTAAATGCAATTTGCTGATCAATTACATCAACCGGAATTTTGCGCGTATTGCTCTTTGCAAGTTCTTTAGCCTGCTCCAGATTCTGTTTGGCGACCACAACATCAGGATGGGTCTCAGAATATACCGCGCGGGCGGCCGCAAGTCTTTGCTCTGCTGCGGAGACAATTGGATCGCGGACATCGCTGGTTTGGGCAACATTGCGCTGCTGGACAAGCGACTGATTATCACGCTGCAGTGAAGCAATCTGCACATCGTAACTTCCAGACGCGCCGGCGACGATCATATTCCCTCCGGCCAACACGCCGCCGTTGCGCGCATTTATGGCTGAAATTTTTCCTTGAAGGTCTGCAATTTGGGCTTCGAGGCCTTTTGACTGGTCAGTCAAAAACTGGACTGTGTTTGTTGCCTGTTCGACATTGCCGCTGGCATCTAGTTGCAAAATGCGGTTCATCAGATCTTGGACAACCGCTTGTGTAGCTATTGGTTCACGGTAATCAAATGCCAGTTCGAACGCGATGGTCTTTTGAGCTGAGCTGCTGTCAGGTCCACTCGATTGCGTAGGAGTAAGCGTAATGGCATCGCGCATATCCTTGATGACTTCGGATAAAGGATCGGATTTTCGTTCGGAATCGTAAAGGCCATGACGGTCGATCAGTGCGATCAATTCAGGGCGCGCGGTAACTTGTTCGCGAATGCGGGCAATACGGCGATCAACTACATCAAGCTCATCCGTACCAATAACTTCAGTCGGCAATTGCGGTGACTGGACCAGCATGACTGCATTTGCCCGATAGACAGGTTTAATCAGGAAGATTGCAGCAATCGCAGCCACAACTCCTATCAGCGCCGGAACGATGACCCACCATCTGCGTTGCCACAGTATAACTGGTAACAACGGAATGAAATTGCTACCCGAACCCTCTTCTGTGTCGGCGCCGTCAGATCCATAATTATCCATTAACGCAACTTTCCAAGTCGTAGTCTAACGCCGACCGTGACAGCGTAATTGCTCTCGTTGCGAAATCGTCTTTCGACCTCTTTGGTAAAGCTGGGCGTGATGACAAAAGCCAGCCGTTCGCTAATGTCCTTTGAATATGTCCCCGATGCGCCATAGATTTGAATATTTCGGGCTCCAGCTATTGGCGTCGGAGCAAAGCTCTGGCTTGTCTGGCCATAGCGCGCCGACAGAACAAGGCGTTCACTTTTGCTCAATGTTTTGTCGTAAACAGCTGCCAAGTTGGTTACCGCTCGGACGCCCCCGAGCGCAGTTGGTTCTGCACTTCGGGAAAAGGATCCGCATAACGCAGATTTAACACCCTTGTCACAGATGGAAAACGAGCCAGTCAGATAGGTATCGGTCTGCGATTTTCCAAATGCGTCATCCACTGATGCCACAGACACCCCGATATTTGCCGTCAAGCTTACGCGTTCGTTTATTTTATTGTCAATTCCGATCTTCAGACCGAGGATCCGCGCATCCCCATTTTTGGTACCAATATAATCAGCCAGCGTGCCCGTCAGGCCAGCGTTAATTGTGGTACGCTCAGACAAGCGGCGCCCGTATCCAGCGCCGATGCTTGCAGTTCGGTAGTCGGGTTGATTTGTATCACTCAGGCGGGAA
>NZ_JBKJMB010000045.1:0-4303 GCF_046596595.1 Sphingorhabdus sp. | reverse complement strand
AAAGCCAAAACTCTTGAAATATTTCGCCTTGCTCCTCGCAATGGGCACGCTTGCTGCGTGTGATCGCAATGACAGCTCCAACGATAAAGAACAGCGGACAGCATCGGAAGAGGGAAGCGAGGTCTCTGACCCGCGTGACCTTTTGAAATTTACTGAAGCGCAGGGTAGCGTGCCGTCATTGCCAAAGGCTCTGGACATGCTTTCCGTTCAACTGGCTCTTGACCGGCTTGGCTTTTCGCCCGGAGTGCTGGACGGCAAAAATGGCGAGTCCTTGAAACTGGCGCTAAAAGGTTTTCAAAAGGCCAGCGGCCTTGAAGAAACAGGTGCCCTGGACGAAGCCACGATGGCTGCGTTGGCCAAAGTGAATGTCACAGCACCGACAAGACTGGTTCGCATTCCTGCGATGTTCGCCAACCAGACGTTCTACCCCGATTTTCCAGCCGATGCAGCTGCTCAAGCAAAGCTGCCGGCGCTTGGCTATAGATCGTTGATGGAGGCTTTGGCCGAACGGTTCCACACGACGCCTGAAACTTTATTGGCGCTAAATTCGCGGGATACGCAAATAGGCGCGGACAAGATCATCGTCGTACCTAACCTTCCAGATGTTTCGCCACCGAGCGCCGAACTGTCAGCCCGTGGTTGGGACATGACGTTGCTGTCACTCGGCGTTGCAGCTGAGCAACCGGACATCGAGAGCATCATTGTCGACAAATCCGAAGGCTGGTTGCGGACAGTTGACGGGGAAGGCAAAACCATTGGCCAGTTTCCCGTAACAACCGGCAGCTCGCACGATCCGCTACCCATTGGCAACTGGACCGTGAAGGGCGTCGCACGCAACCCGGAATTCCACTATAACCCGAAACTGTTTTGGGACGTCAGCGACAGTAAGGAAAAGCAATTGCTGAAGCCCGGCCCTAATGGCCCGGTCGGCGTCGTCTGGATTGACCTGTCAAAGCCACATTATGGTATTCACGGAACTGGCGAACCTTCAACAATTGGCCGGGCCGAAAGCCATGGCTGTGTTCGCCTCACAAACTGGGATGCAGCGCGCGTGGCCGGGATGGTGAAACCCGGCACCAAGGTCGTGTTCCAGAAATAAGCGCGATTAAAGGACCGAGCGATCTGCCCAGTGCGCATGCGTGCCGCTGCTGATCTTGTGCGGAAGGGCAATCCGGCAAACGGGCCCGTCTGCAAAGCGCTTGCAATCGATGAGAATACATTCGGAAGTTCCGCTGTTTTCATCGGTCACAAAACTGACGAGATATCCATCATCCTCGTCGACAGCGCCGACTCGCGCGGCAAAGGGTGCCTCACTGCCAAAACGTCCCTCAGGAAGCTCTACGTGCCATGACGCGCCTGTCAGCAGGTCATGCTTCACAAAACCCGTAAACAGGAACCAGCCGGGCTTTGAGGTCGTGCTATAGGCATATCGATAGGGCCGCCCCTGATAGCGCTGGTTCATCATCCCGAACTCGAGAACCCGGTCATCAAGTCGCTCTTCGCGCGTAGTTCCATCGTCAAGGTTGAACCGCCAGCGATGTAGCTTGGGTTTGAAGCTATGTTCGTCGACATAAGCCATCATGTGACCATAGCCGTCCGCGTTTTCGAGTGGCGGTGGATAAGGGTCTTCTTCGAAGTAGCCATCCAGCACGATTTCGTTGCCGTCCTCATACGCATTGATGAAATGCAGGACAAAGGTCGGGTCAGCTTCGAACCAGCGGATGTCTTCGGGCTGGCCAAATCGGGGAATAAGCGCAAATCGCGAAGGCAGTCCTTCGTGCAGCCGCGTCACATGGACGTTGCGTTTGAGCAGCTCCTCATCCCAGAACAGCGGAAAATCGCATAATATCGACCAATTCTGCGTAAACATCATGTCATGCGGCAAGCGTGGGCCGGGAAGCGGAATGGGTACATAATGCACCAGCTTTCCTTCGCGGTTGACGACACCATAATGCATGTAGGGCGCATGTTTTGAATAGTTGAAGAACAACAATTCGCCAGTGCGTTCATCGACCTTGGGATGCGCAGAAATGCCATCGAGAGGCACCCATGATGCCACGCCTTCCTGTTCCAGCGTTGCAGGATCCAGCACATAGCCCTCGCCGCACTGGTAGAATGTCGACACGGCCTTGCCGGCGTGAACAATGATGTCTGTGCTTGATGAATCCTTCAGGCTGCCATGCGCGCCAAAGCCCGGGCGCTTAGACACATCTGTCCTATCCATCAGCCCGCCCCATAACGACCCGCCAGCGTCCTGTTCTGCCTGAAAACAGCGGGTGCGGACGAAGCGGTTGCGATAAGATGCCTTACCGCCCGAAAAATCAATCTGGTGGATCATTCCATCACCATCAAACGGGTGGTAGCGACCAAGTGGTTGGTGCAATTGGTTTTCGGTATTGCGTAAAAAGATGCCGTCAATGTCGTTGGGAATACGGCCTTCGATCACTTCAAGGTCCGTCGCCGTAACCTCATCATGCTGCGGCGTCCACGCTCCATTGAGATAAGGATGGTTGCTCGGCTGCAGCGTTGCTTTCACCGGCGGCAATTTATCGACGTGCATGCGTATTTCCTATCCCGTCGTTCGTCATCCTGAACATGTTTCAGGATAGCACACCGCCGCTCGTTATCCTGAAACAAGTTCAAAATGACGACATGGTTATGAAGTTAGGTCGAAAGTCACCCCTTGTGCAAGTGGCAGATCGTTGGAGTAATTTATCGTGTTGGTCGTCCGGCGCATATAGGCTTTCCACGCGTCGGAACCTGACTCGCGGCCGCCGCCCGTTTCCTTTTCACCGCCAAAAGCGCCGCCGATTTCCGCGCCTGACGTGCCGATATTAACATTGGCGATGCCGCAATCACTTCCTTCTGCTGACAGGAATAGCTCGCATTCGCGGATGTCTGTCGAAAAGAGCGACGACGACAGACCTGCCGCAACGCTGTTCTGCAAAATAATCGCGTCGGATAAATCGCGATAACGGAATATGTACAGGATCGGCGCAAATGTCTCCCTGAGCGCAGGGCCAATATGTGCCTGCATTTCCACAAGGGCTGGTCGGGCATAGACGGCATCCATTGCGATCCGCTCTCCACCCGTCACATTCGCGCCGAGCGCCCTTGCCTCATCAAGTGCAATTTGCATGGCTTCATAAGCCCGTTCGTCGATCAACGGCCCAGCAAGGTTGCTGCTATCCAGCGGGTCGCCCACTGTCATGGAAACGGTTGCGGATTTCAACGCACTGACAAATCCGTCATACACATTCTCGTGCACGAAAAGCCTGCGGAGGCTGGTGCACCTTTGGCCGCTGGTGCCGAATGCCGAAAACAACACGCCGCGCAGCGCCAGAGCCTGATCGGCATTTTCGCTGATGATCGCTGCGTTGTTGCCGCCAAGCTCCAGAATGGTTTTGGCAAAGCGCGCTGCGGCCACCTGCCCGACTTTTCGTCCCATTTCCGTGCTGCCCGTCGCGGAGATCAATGCCACGCGCGGGTCGGCAACCAACGCTGCCCCAACCTCGCGCCCTCCCTGCACGACTTGCGACAAATGCGATGGCGCATCACCGAAGGCACGGACAGCGTGTTCAAAAATGGCCTGAACTGCGACCGCAGTCAGTGGCGTTTTTTCCGACGGTTTCCAGATAACGCTATTGCCGCAAACCAACGCCAGCGCAGCGTTCCACGCCCAAACAGCAACGGGAAAATTGAACGCAGAAATAACAAGCACTGGCCCCAAAGGATGCCATTGTTCCATCATCCGGTGTCCAGGACGCTCGCTGGCGATGGTAAGGCCATGCAACTGGCGCGACAGGCCAACGGCAAAATCGCAGATGTCGATCATCTCTTGAACTTCGCCGAGGCCTTCCGAAATGGGCTTTCCACATTCGATGGTGACAAGCCGCGCCAGATCATCCTTATGTTCGCGCAACGCATTGCCAAACACGCGGACAAGCTCGCCGCGGCGCGGGGCGGGAACCTTACGCCACGCATGGAATGCCTCGTTCGCATGCGCACAAGCCAGATCAACGTCTTGCATGGAAGCAGTTTGCACTGAACCGATATCGCTTCCGTCAATTGGCGAGGACGAAGCCATATCGCCTGTGACACGCGTGCCGAGTTTTTCCAGAATACTGTCTACTTCTGTCCGCAACGTCACCTGAGCTCTCCTGTTTGATTGCTTGCCGAATAGACAGGTTACAGACGTTTTGCCAGCTTGCCCGCAAAGAACAAAAAGGTTAGCGACCGCGCAACAATGGAGATAATATATGGCCGAACTGGCAGCATTTGATTGGTCCGATCCTTTTCGTCT
>NZ_JBKJMB010000082.1:0-6433 GCF_046596595.1 Sphingorhabdus sp. | reverse complement strand
CTGCGCGCTGGCGATGGTCGGCGGCGCGGCGGGCTGGGCGACACTCGACGAGGCGGTCAACACCAGCGCGACGAGCGGGAACCAGGGCAGGGCGCGGGTCATCGCATCACCCTTCGCGATGATAGGGATGGCGCGCAAGGATCGATGTGGCGCGGAACAATTGTTCGGCCAGCATCGCCCGCGCCATCAAATGTGGCCAGGTTGCCTTGCCAAAAGCAATGAGCTTGTCCGCTCCAGCGCGCGCAGCATCGTCAAAACCGTCGGCGGCGCCAATCAGGAAGCGCACTTCGCGCACGCCATCATCGCGCCAGCGTTCCAACAGGCGCGCGAGTTCAGCCGAGCTGAGCTGTTCGCCCTTTTCATCCATGATGATGGTTTTATGTGGGCTGTCCGAGGCAGGAAGATCCCCACCCCGATCAGGCAATTCGCTATGCCGCGTTGGCCAGCTTATCCGTTTCAAATAGCGGTCAACGAGTTCCTGCTCGGGGGAACGGCCAATCTTGCCGCGCGCGATGATGTGCAGACGCATCGCCATCGGCGCAGGCGTTCAGCCTTATTGCGCCGCGACTTCGGGCGCGTCGCCAAATGCCCACATACGTTCAAGATTGTAGAAGCTGCGCACTTCTGGACGGAACAAATGGACGATGACGTCTTCGGCATCAATCAGCACCCAGTCAGCAGAAGGCAGGCCTTCGATACGGGCATGGCGTCCGGCCTTTTTGATGCGCTCGGCAAGTTTCTGCGCCATCGACGCCACTTGGCGCGACGAGCGGCCCGACGCGACGACCATATGGTCGGCAATGTTGCTTTTGCCTTCAAGCGGGATGGTGACCACCTCCTGCGCCTGATCATCATCAAGTGATTGAAGGATCAACGCGTGCAGCGCGTCGGGGGTCAAAGTGGGCTCCTTGGCCTTTGCGGTCTGGGCAGGAACGGATACAGAATCGATCAAGATGGCTCCTTAAAGCACAATATTTCGGGTAACGCCGTCACGCGTTCCAAGTTCCTTATATCGGTGAAACCAATATGGGTCAGCACGCCGAAGAGCGGTCGCCGAACGCGGATCTGGACGAAAGCGCAAAAAGACAAGCGCTGGCGTACTCCATTTTGTCCAGCAATGACGCTGGTCCGGACGCCGGACAAACCGCCTGAACCAGGCCATCGCGGGACCCGCAACAGCATGCTCGTTATAGCCGGGTCTGGCGATAACTGCAATCGGCATCAATCGCGCGATGTCGCGCCACCGCCGCCAGTGGTGAAATTGCAACAAATTGTCCGCCCCCATGATCCAGATGAACCGCGTTTTCGGGTAACGTGCTACGAGCTTTTTCAGCGTTTCTGCGGTGTAGACGGTGCCAAGATCTGCCTCGATCGCCGTGACCTTAATGGGCGTGCGCCGCGCCTGCGCTTTGGCCGACGCCATGCGCGCAGACAAAGGCGCCATGTCTGCTTTGGGTTTCAACGGGTTGCCCGGCGAGACCATCCACCAAAATTCGTCAAGATTGAGCGAATCCATCGCGAACAGGCTGATCGCGCGGTGGCCGCCATGTGCAGGGTTGAACGATCCGCCCATGAGGCCGATTGTTTTCAAGGCCGGACCTGTCCTTGGCCCCGGACAATCCATTTATAGGTCGTAAGCCCCTCAAGCGCGACGGGTCCACGCGCGTGCAACCGGCCCGTCGCAATGCCGATTTCTGCGCCAAGACCAAATTCGCCACCATCGGCGAACTGGGTCGACGCATTGTGCATGACAATCGCGCTATCGACCTCCGCCAGAAAGCGTGCCGCAGCGGATTCATCTGCGGTGATGATTGCGTCGGTATGGTGTGAGCCGTGACGGGCAATATGCGCCATCGCCTCATCAAGCCCCGACACGACTCGGGCGGAAATGACCGAGTCGAGATACTCGGTGTCCCAATCTTCGGGTTCGGCCGACACCGTGCGGGCATCCAGCTCCATGAGCATATCATCAGCCCGCACCTCGCATCCTGCATCAAGCAGCCCCGAAATCAACGCGGCAGGCGCGGGATAATCCTGATCGATCAAAAGCGTTTCAGTAGATCCGCAAATCCCGGTCCGCCGCATTTTGGCGTTGATCACGATCGATTGCGCCATCACCGGGTCAGCATCCTTGTGGACATAACTGTGGCAAATACCATCAAGATGCGCGAGCACGGGAACGCGCGCCTCGTCCTGAACGCGTGCGACCAAAGACTTGCCACCGCGCGGGATAATCATGTCGATCACGCCCTGCGCACGCAGCATAAAGCCAACCATTTCGCGGTCCTGCGTCGGGACCAGTTGGATGGCTTCTGCTGGCAAGCCAGCCTGTATGACGCCGCGCAGCATCGCCGCGTGAATCGCGCGGTTGCTGTGCACCGCCTCGCTGCCACCGCGCAAAATGATGGCATTGCCCGAGCGCAGACCCAACGCCGCAGCATCGGCGGTGACATTGGGGCGGCTTTCGTAAATGATGCCAAGCACGCCAATAGGAACGCGCACGCGCTCCATCACAAGACCATTGGGCCGGATGCGGCTGTCGATGCATTGTCCGACGGGGTCTTCAAGCACAGCAACCTGTTCGACTGCCGACGCCATCGACATCACACGCGCTTCATCGAGCTTCAGACGGTCGAGCATCGCAGCTGAAATTTTCGCCGCAACCGCAGCGTCCATATCAATATCGTTCGCCGCAAGGATATCGGCCATGCCGTCACGCAAGGCAGACGCTGCGGCCATAAGGCCCGCCGCCTTGGTCGCATCATCCGCGCTTGCAAGGCGGCCAGCCGCGACACGCGCGTTTGCCGCAATGACCGTCATCAATGTCTCATTATCTGTCATCGCCTGTAACTCGTAGAGAAGTGATGGCAAAAGGGGAAGTGTTCCGGCAAATTAGCAATTGGAAACAAGGGAACAAAAACGAATCGGGATGATATGTCTGTTTTATCGCGATTTTTCCGACCATTTCCATCCAAATGGCTGCAACTGCTTATGGGCAAATGACAATTTGATAACGTTTTCCACAGCTCATCGTGCAATGCGCCCGACTCGTCACGAGTCCGCTTCAGGCGATTCGCTAGCACCCCTTTCCTCTGCTACGCGCACCCGACAAAGTTAATAACGGGGTGGGTCGTGTCGCTTAAAATCAGAATGTCCGGTTGGAAAAACCGGATAGCTGGATGGTTTATTGACCGCGAATTTTTCATGCGGGCCAATGGCCAAGTCCGGTTTCTCAAGATATCCGCACAGGTGCAACGCCGGGTGGCGGGCACAGTTGCGTGCGTCATTGGCGTCTGGCTCGTCGTCACGCTTGGTATGGCCATCAATCAGATCACTGTCACCGCACAGCGGATGGCGTTAAGCGCGCAGGAAGCAAAGGTTGAATCCGCCGAGGAACGCGTCGCCAGCTATCGCGGATCGATTGATGAAGTCACGAAGGATCTGGAGCGCAGGCAGCAAATGCTCGAAAGCTTGGGCGACCAATATCTTGGCGAGCTGACTGAGGCCGAGGCGAAAGCAACTACGCAACAATCCGCACCCACCGAAGCCGATAAAACCGTCAAAACGATCGGCCTTATGGTGCCCGAGGCCGCTGGCCTTGCTCGCATCGAAGCGCGGCAAATTCGCTTTGCCGAACAAATGACCCGCGTGGCGCTGGTCCGTGCATCAAAGGCAGAAGCCGCCATCCGCGAGTTCGGTTTGAACCCCGAAGCGCTGGCGCGGCAAGCGCGTAATGCGCTCGGTGGTTTGTTTGAACCATTTTTCGGTAGCCGCAAAAAAGACGTCCGCGACCCGCGCTTTTTGAAACTGGCCGCATCGCTTGGCCGGATGGACGCGATGGAGCGCGCTTTGGCCGCAATCCCCACATCGATGCCCGCTGCGGTCACGTTCATGTCAAGCGGCTTTGGCTATCGCAGCGATCCCTTTACCGGCGCTGGCGCCATGCATGCCGGGCTCGATTTCAAAGGCCCCATCGGGACGCCCATTCTTGCCGCAGCCGAGGGTAAGGTTTCCTTGGCCGGGTATAATGGCGGCTATGGCAACACTGTTGAAATCACCCACGCCAGTGGATTGGTAACGCGTTACGCGCATTTATCCGGTTTAAATGTGCGGTACGGCCAAGAGGTCGAACGCGGCCTGCAAATCGGACGCATGGGCAGCACCGGCCGTTCAACCGGCAGCCATTTGCATTTCGAGGTTCGCCTGAATGGTCAGGCAATAAATCCGCGCAAGTTTTTGGAGGCTAATCCCGATGTTCTCAAAGTCCAAACCGTCGCCGGACACCGTGCCGACATTGCCGCAAAGGAATAACAACGTGCGCAACAATTCTGGTCATACATTTTCGATCATAGCCGCTGACGTGGAAATTGTCGGTAATCTGTCGGCGCGCGTTGACCTCCATATCGATGGCAAGGTGCAGGGCGATGTCACCTGCGGCAATCTGGTGCAAGGCGAAGGCAGCATTATTGCAGGCAAAATCACGGCCGAATCCGCCAAATTATCGGGCCATGTCGAGGGATCGATTGAAGCCAATGACCTGGTAATCGAAGCAACCGCGCGCATCATGGGCGATGTGGTCTACAGCAATCTGACCATCGCACCGGGCGGGCAAATCGACGGCAAGTTCCGGCACAAATCCTCCACCGGCGCACCAACCATCGCGCGCGCGCCAATTAGGGCCGCTGAACCGTTGGTTCTCGGGGTGGATTCCAAGGTCGCTTAAGCGGGGGCGTTTAGCGTTTCGTTTTGATGCTGGTGCGGATGCCTCAGGGTGTCTCGACGATGCTCGTGTCTCGTCTTCGCTCGACATGAACGGGTGCGTCTCGAGTGCTTTGGTTTCAATAACTCAACACTTTCGTCATCCTGAACTCGTTTCAGGATAACAGGCGACGGTGGTTCGTTATCCTGAACCGAGTTCAGGATGACGAAATCGGGGGAGCACCCCCAAATTTCCAACACGCGCAACAATATTTCCTACAAAAACTTTGCGCGTGTTGCCTGCGCGAAAAAGGGACGGCCGACGCGGAAGCGCTGGTGCTGCTTCCGGCTGATGGTGTTTGTGGATTAAGGCTCGATTGTTCCATCAGGCTAATGCCCCGAGCCGCCTTTGATGTGGCTGTCACATTTTCCCCGGGGGTAAAGGTTCCCAAAGTCCCCGGGGCCGCCCTGAAAGGACGGGGCGGTTTCCCGCCACATGCAACCTTTTTTTGCGCTGTTCAGAGCTTGATGCAACAGGCCCTTTTGAAGGCTGAAGCAAGCACCCTATCGCGCCGGCCGTGCTGCCGGGTTCCCCCGCCAGCGTTCCCATCATCCCGACCCACGTTCTAGACCGCAGCCTGAATGACGCGAATCAACTAACCGATATGGTTATTTGTAGGAAAGCGGTTTTTGGGGGAACTATATATTTAACTAGCCACAAAGTCGCTTGACTAGCTAGCGTCATTTGGCTAGTTAGGTTTTATGACTGACAAACCAGAAACCGTTTCGCTCTATCAATTCTTCCAGCGCTTCCCGAACGAGGAAACTGCGCGGCAGTATTTTGAGAACAATCGTTGGGCTGGTGAAGTCAATTGTCCTCATTGCGGCAGCCTATCGGTCGCTCCTGTCAAAGACATGAAGCCAATGCCATACCGCTGCCGCGATTGTCGCCAGCATTTCAGCGTGCGCACTGGCACTGTGTTGGCCGAAAGCCGCTTGCCTTTGCACAAGTGGCTTATGGCGATCTATATGATGACCACAGCGCGCAAGGGCATCCCTTCAACCCAGATGGCGCGTGAACTTGGTATAACTCAAAAATCAGCGTGGTTTTTGGCGCAACGCATCCGTGAAACGTGGATGGTGATCTCGGAAGATGATATGGGTCCAGACGTTCAAGTTGATGAAACATTCATCGGCGGCAAAGAGCGCAACAAACACGCTAACAAGCGCACTCGCCACGGCGTTGACACTAAGACTGCCGTTGTGGGCATTATCGAGAACAATGGCCGCGTTAGGGCAGAGCCAATTAGCAATCTTAGCAAGGTGCATTTGCAGCGCTTCGTTCGCGCCAATGCGCGTGAAGGTGCAACAGTCGTTACTGACGCTTTTCGTTCATACGCTGGCTTAAGCGATGCCTACACGCACAAAACTGTCAATCACTCGGTGGGAGAGTATGTCCGTGATCAGGCACACACAAATGGTATTGAAAGCTTCTGGGCGCTTTTAAAGCGTGGTCACTACGGCATCTTTCACAGCATGAGCGGCAAACACTTGCACCGCTACGTCAATGAATTTGCTTTCCGTCACAACACAAAGCAAGCTGGCACAATGGGCTTCATCGAAGCCACTGTGGGCCGCATGGTTGGAAAGCGCCTCACCTACAAGGAACTTATCAATGCCTGACGACAAAAAAATGATTGAACCTATAAACGCAGATTTTGACGCTGTAGCTAAG
>NZ_JBKJMB010000129.1:0-22272 GCF_046596595.1 Sphingorhabdus sp. | reverse complement strand
CCAGCCGCTTCGCCCGCGCCCTTGCTCAAGCCAAGCCCGAAATATTTACGGCGAACATCCGCAAGGCCGAACGCAAGGGCCGGATATTCAACGATTGGCTGCGCAACCAGCGCGGCGCTACCGCAGTGCAGCCATGGACCGTGCGGGCCCGCGAAGGCGCGCCTGTCGCAATGCCCATCATGTGGGACGAACTGCCGGACATCAAGAGCGCTTCAACTTATTCGCTGACCGACATTGATGCCATAGTTGCACGGGCTGGATCTGCAGGTCTCCGCAAGTGGGCGACGAAGAAACAAAAGCTTCCTTCAGCGTAGATTATTGCGAAGCTTCAACGCTGGGCGGGGCGATTGCATCGATTTCAGCCTTTGCGTCCGCCTCGATCACTTTGGTCGCCTCTTCAGCCGCTTGCTCAATACTCAGCTTTTTCTCAGCTATCAATTCCTGCTGAGAGGCAGGAGCAGCCTCGCTATCGGCAGGAGGGGTTCCCGATGCCGCTGGCGTGTTATCGCACGCAGCAAGGGCAAACATTGCCATGAGCAAAAACACACGCTGAGTCACTGCGCGGGCTCAGGCTTTAACTCGCCTTCGTAATTCGCCACAAGCGCCAACGTCGCGGCCCAAGCAGCGACGTTTTGCCGCAATTCGGCCTTGTCAATCTTGTCCAACGTATCGTCTGGCGTGTGATGCAAATCGAAATATTTCGTACCGTCTTGCTGCAGATCAATTATGCCTAGTTTTTGCGCGGCTATGATCGCGCCGACATCTGCGCCGCCGCCTGCCAGTTCGCGGCGAGGCACAACGCCCAAGGGTGCAAGCGCGGCAACAATTTGCGCGCGCAATCCTGCAGCACTGGCGGGAAGACGAAAGTCAGCCGCCCAGACTTTGCCCGCGCCAAAATCGGATTCCATCGCCAAGGCATGGGGTTCGCCTGCGTGCTTTTCGCCATAATCACGCCCACCCCAGATGCCAACTTCTTCCGCGCCCGCCCACAAGAGCCGGACGGTCCGCTTGGGTTTGTCCATGGATTTTAGATGTAAGGCGGCAGCGCCGATGATGCCGCAACCAGCCGCATCATCAATTGCCCCGGTGCCGAGATCCCAGCTGTCCAAATGGCAAGCAATGACGATGATGGGCAATTTCGGGTTTGATCCCTTGACCTCTGCCAGCACGTTGCCGGATGTCTGCATGCCTATGTTTTGCGGGGTAAGTTTGAGTTTTATCCGCACCGGTTTGCCGCGCGCAATCATGCGCTCAAGATTTTCCGCGTCGGGAATTGACAAAGCACCAGCGGGAATTGGAGTAACGCCGGGGTCAAAATTGGTATTTCCGGTATGCGGGTTGCGGTGATGATCGGTGCCAATTGAGCGGATGACGATGGCAGCCGCGCCTTTTTTCGCCGCGATATTCGGACCGACAAAGCGGGCAGGGCCAAATGCGCCATAACTGCTGCCGTCCTGCGTGGCTTTCATGTTATGACTGACAAAGGCAATCTTGCCGTTCAAACTTCCGTCGGGTGCAGCACGCAATTCGTCGATTGTCGGGAAGTACACAATCTCCGCCTCAATTCCGGCGTCGCCAGTGCTGCCGCTATTGCCGAGCGCCGCAACGGCTAGTCTCTGTGGAAACGGGGAAATGGTCTCTGCCGTTTCTGCACCACGAACCCATGTCGGCATCTGATATTCTTCAACGCGTACATTATCAAAACCCAGGGCTTTTAACTTGGCGACCGCCCAAATACGAGCGCGGGCTTCGGCTTGGGTGCCGCCTTGTCTGGGGCCGATTTCTGTGGTGAGCCCCTCCACAATGCCATAGGCGACTTCGTCACCTTCCAGAGCCTTATCCCGTAAGGCAGCGACGCTATCTGTTTTAGGACCTGCAGGCGCAGCGGAAACGAGCGAGGGGGTTAAAAGCAGCGCTGAGGCTGCGGCGAACAGTTCGATGTTTTTCTTCATGGCGCGCAGGCTTAAACCCATCGTCCGGTTTTGCAATCCCACCTTGCGGGTAAACGTGCAGATAGCTAGGGAAGCGGCCAAATCAAAGTAATGCAACACAGGAAGCAATCCCCATGGCCGCCCAATATAGCTACGTAATGAAGGGAATGACAAAAACCTTCCCTGGCGCGAATAAGCCGGTCCTTAGTAATATCAATCTGCAGTTCTACCCGGACGCAAAGATCGGCATCGTTGGCCCTAACGGTACGGGTAAGTCGACCCTGATGAAAATCATGGCAGGCATGGACACCGAATTTACGGGTGAAGCATGGCCCGGCGAACATATTCGCGTTGGTTATCTGGCGCAGGAGCCCGAGCTTGACCCGAACAAGACGGTGCGGGAAAATGTGATGGATGGCGTCCGGCCCGTGGCCGACCTTGTTGACCGGTTTAACGAGATTTCCATGATCATGGGCGATCCACCCGAAGACGCCGATTTTGATGCGTTGATGGAAGAAATGGGCACGCTGCAGGAAAAGATCGATGCAGTCGATGGCTGGTCGCTCGACAGCCAGCTTGAACTTGCGATGGACGCGTTGCGTTGCCCTCCGGGTGACAGCCCGGTGACCAGCCTGTCCGGCGGTGAAAAGCGCCGGATTGCGTTGACTCGTCTGCTGCTTGAAAAGCCTGATATTCTGCTGCTCGATGAACCAACGAACCACTTGGACGCGGAATCGGTTGCGTGGTTGGAAAAGCATCTGGTCGATTACAAGGGGAACGTCATTCTCGTGACCCACGATCGTTACTTCCTCGATAATGTTGTCAGCTGGATCCTCGAACTCGATCGTGGCCGCTATTTTGTCTACGAGGGCAATTATTCGACTTATTTGGAAAAGAAGGGCAAACGTCTCGAGCAGGAATCACGCGAAGACGCTGGCCGCCAGAAAGCAATCAAGGACGAATTGGAATGGATCCGGCAAAGCCCGAAGGCACGGCAGACCAAGTCGAAGGCACGTATCAAATCCTTCGATCAGTTGGTCGAGGCACAGGAAAACCGCACGCCGGGCAAGGCGCAGATCGTCATTCAAATTCCCGAGCGACTTGGCAGCAAGGTGATTGAAGTCAAAAATGTCTCCAAGGCCTATGGCGACAAACTGCTGTTCGAAAATCTGTCTTTCACAATACCTCAGGGTGGGATTGTGGGGGTTATCGGACCGAACGGGGCAGGTAAGTCGACTTTATTTCGCCTTATCACCGGCCAGGAAGTCCCTGATTCAGGTGAAGTGGAAATTGGCGAAACCGTGAAGCTTGGTTTCGTTGACCAAAGCCGCGATGATCTTGATCCCAACAAAAACGTATGGGAAGAAATCTCGGGCGGCGCGGACTTTATGAAACTGGGCAAGCATGAAACGCCGACACGGGCGTATGTCGGTGCGTTCAACTTCAAGGGCACCGATCAACAGAAAAAGGTCGGCCTGCTGTCAGGCGGTGAACGCAACCGCGTGCATATGGCCAAGATGCTTAAAGAAGGCGGCAACGTGCTTCTGCTCGACGAGCCAACAAACGATCTCGACGTTGAAACGCTGTCGGCGCTTGAAGAAGCGCTTGAAAGCTTTGCTGGATGCGCGGTGGTCATAAGCCATGACCGCTTCTTCCTCGACCGTTTGGCCACGCACATTTTGGCATTCGAAGGCGACAGCCATGTGGAGTGGTTTGAAGGTAATTTCGAGTCTTACGAAGAAGACAAGATTGCCCGCCTCGGCGATGAGGCGACCCGTCCGCACCGTGCAACTTATAAGAAGATGACGCGTTGATGATGGCATGAAACGTACACTCCTCGTCATCAACAACAACAGCGGTAACGCCAGTTCAATTGACGGGGATGTACTAGCCGCAGCCCTTGAGGCGGGTGGGTTTCAGATTGCATGCCGGATTTCGTTGCCCGATGACAACCTGCCTCAGCGCGTTGAGGTTGAGGCACAGGGTTTTGACACCGTCGCCGTTTGCGCGGGCGATGGGACAGTTAGCACCCTTTGTTCCAAGCTTTCGGGTTGGCAAGGCGAAGTTCTGGTTTTACCCGGCGGGACTATGAACTTGCTGTCGCGGCGGCTGAATGGGGAGCATCTGTTACCTGAACTTCTCAAAATGCTGCCGAATATTTCCAGCCAGGCAATATCGGTCCCAGTAATAAAAACTGGCGAAACCGAAATTTTCACGGGTTTAACAGTCGGCCCCTCGACCCGTTGGGGCAAGGTGCGCGAGGGGATCCGGCAGGCCGATATTTCAAGTTTAAGCGAGACCGTGCCAGAGGCCTGGTCTGAAACGCTGGGTGATGAAGGCGTCTGGTTGGATGGCGCAAAGCGAGAGGCCTATTCTGGCATTTTTATAGAACCATTCGACGCACAAAATCTAAGCGTTATCGCATTTAAGGCCAACTCCCTCGGTGATATGGTCAACCATGGCCTTGCATGGCTAAGGCATGATTTTCGGGAAGGTCCGCGCGAAGAATTGGGTGTGATGCACAGCGTCACTGTTGTCGGCGATCATATCCAAACGGGTACATTGTTGGACGGCGAGTATCAGGAATGTATATTGCCACTGACTTGCAAGGCGGCGATGTCTTCTATTCGCTTTCTAAGGATTGCGGGATGACATTTTGGCGGGTTGCTATTCTGGGCGTTATCGCAATCATATCGCTTCCTGCTGCCGCATCACCGGATGGAACCTGGTCTGCCATCGAACCTACGGCGCTTGTGCAAATTGATGACGATATTGCCCGCAACCTGACGCGAGAGCGCTTTTTTGAAGGTGTAAAAATTAGCGAATACCGATTTTCCGAGAATGGCTTCGACTGGCACCTCATTCGCTTTAGTAGCGTTGATAAACCAGATGGGCCCAACTGGGTTGTGCCACATGATGACGAGAACGCTGCCTTTGACGCGATGATTGCAGCGATCCAAAAATATGGTGGTACGGGAATAGCAGTAAATTCGGGATCCGGCACTGAACGGCGGCAAACAGGTAATGGTGTTTGCGGTGTCAAAACAGTCCGCGTGACCAGCTGTGACCCTAATCGCAATTTTAGTGCCCAAGCACCCCTATTTGCCGCTGCTTTTGCAGATATCTTCAAACCGCTTCAACCTGTCGTGGCACTGCATACAAACAGCCATGGGTTTTCGGGCGACGGCGCAGGTGGGCGCGGGGACATAACGATTTATGATCGCGACGCTTTTGCGCTTGGTAAAATCAGAGCGCGAAAAAACGGACGACTTGCCGTTAATCCGGTGGCTGCAATGGCTAACCCCGACACGCTTGCTTTGTCCGCTTTTCTGGCACGGAGCGGCGGGCCGGTAGCAGCTGGCGCGGCCTGCGGTGCGTTAATGGCCCAGTCGGGGGTGCATTTTTGGCATGAGGCAGTGGGCAAAAGCGATGGCTCTCTGTCCAACTACCTCGCGTTAAACCGTCCGGACATCGCATATATGAATGCTGAAAGCCGTGCGGAAACTGACCTGGCTATGTCGGCCGCGCGTCACACCATAATGATTAAGGCATATCTCGAAAAATGTGCGGGATTATGGGACAAGCCAGCCACCCGTCCATGAATCTTTTGCCATATCAAAATGCCAGCGCGCGCGCCGGTGGCCCGCATTTGCCAGATAAAGCCATTCGATTGTGGTAACGTCGACGATCATCGCCGCAAAATTGGACCGATATTCTGCAAGCTGGTCTTCTTCGGGTTGCCTGCCTTCAATCCAGTCGGGCAAACCCGATGACGGTTTAATTGATGATGACCCCGGCGCTGCTTCAGCCATGTAGCATCGACGCGCAAATGGTGTGGAACTGTCCCATGCTGCGTCGGCAATGTCGCCCTCGAGCACCAAGCGGGCTTCACCTGAAAGCCTAATTTGAATCTTGGCAGGGTGGTCGTAGATTAACACGCTCGTAGCGTTTTTCTGTCGAAGCTGGTCCGCCTTTGCCGAGCGCGCGTCTGTATGAAATCGCAGGGTCCTGCTTTCGCGAGATACATCTCGCAAAACCATGATGCGCAATTGCGGCCCGCCTGTTTCATCCACCGTGCCGACTGCAGGCATATGAGCGGGGTTGTGTCGGTTGGTTACCCCGGCTTTGACAACGCTCCACGCTTCTTCAAAGCTTAATTCAATATCATCGTAATAAGCGGGCAAATTGTTTAACGCGGTCATTGTACCTCAAAAATGTCAGTCTGTTCATCCAGAACATAAAGATTGCCATCGGCAATACCGAAATATGCGCCGTGCAACTTCAACTGTTCGTTTTTTTCGCGCTCTGCAATAAAGGGAAAACTACGTAGGTTGGCTAGACTGACGCGAACAGCATCCAACTCCAGATCCCGCTGCGGGTCATCTGATGCGGATGCAACTATTCTGTCCCGGGCAGGGCGGATAATATCCACCCAACCGTCAATGAAACTGTGACCGTCATGTCCAAGATTGGCACCTTCTAACGATGCCTTGATTCCCCCGCACTGCGCATGCCCCAACACCACGATATGTCGCACTTCAAGGCCAAGTACACCAAATTCAATCGCCGCCGACACGCCGTGCAAGCCGCCTCCGGTTTCATAAGGTGGAACCAGGCTAGCGACGTTGCGTAACGCAAACACCTGACCTGGGGTTGTGTCAAAAACGGTAGCCGGATCAACCCGGCTATCGCTGCAAGAGATGATCATGATTGGCGGCGACTGTCCGTCGCTTGCCAATGCGTCGTATCGCGCCTTTTGTTTTACATAAGCATCTGATTTAAAGCGGCGATATCCGTCAACCAATACGCGAAATTCTGGCATTAAAAGCGATTTCCTCTGACAACTTGAACGTCCCCTACCGTCAACAGCATGCGATAGCTGTCCAGCAAAGGCGTCAATGCGTCTATTAACGCTGCTGTCTTCGTTTCAGATGCAATGGCGAGCAAAATTGTTTTGGCGCTAGCTCCTGTCACATCATCATCCTGCCATTCCCCCGTTCGACCGCCGCCGGAGTCGATATGGATCAGGCTCCACCCCGAAATATCGGCCATTTTCAGCTGGCTGATGATGCGGGGAACAAGCGGCGTGTCGACCAGAATTTCAATGCGTTTGCGCGTGACGGTTTGCACCATATTTCATCCTAATGCTTGGGCGAGGGCGGCGAAAATGCTGATGCCAAAGATGATGTTGAAAGGAAAGGTTACACCAAGTGACATGCTTAGATAAATGCCCGGATCGGCTTGGGGAAGGGCAAGGCGCATGGCTGCGGGGACCGCGATATAGGACGCACTTGCCGTCAGTATGCCGAGCGCTGCTGCCGATGCAACATCAAGCCCAATCAACGTCCCGGTGACGGTACCGATAGTGCCGTTGACCAAAGGCATGACGATGGCGAGGCTCACCAGCCGCAGCGTCATTTTGCGTGATTGCATGAGGCGACGTGCCGCGATCAGACCCATATCGAGCAGGAAAAGGCACAGAACCCCGCGGAATCCCGTATCAAATAATGGTTTGACCGGTGCAAACCCGTCGCTTCCTGCAATGGCGCCGATCACAAAGCTGCCGACCAATAACATAACCGACGCGTTGGTCAGTACCTCATGCCAAGGTGCCGGAATCTTGTCGTCATCACTGTTTCCATCCCGTTGGCCGGCCAACATCAGGCCTGTAATGATCGCTGGCGTTTCCATAAGCGCCAGAACTGCAACCATGTAGCCAGCAGGGGGCAGGCCTTGGCCGGTGAGTAATTCCACTGCCGTCACGAAAGTGACGACGCTGACCGATCCATAATGCGCCGCGACAGCGCCTGCGTCGACCTTTGACAATTTGCCGACACTACGCAGCATCGCGAACGCAAGCACCGGGAGCAGGAAGCTTAAAGCAAGGCCAGCCGAAGCAGCAATGACGACTTCGGAGGTGATACCGCTTTTGGATACCTCGACCCCGCCCTTTAAACCAATGGCGGCCATGAGATAGATGGACATCGCCTTGGCAAACGCTTCGGGGATACTGAGGTCGGATTTCACCGTCGCCGCAATAAACCCAAGAACGAAGAAAAGGATCACCGGAGATGTGAGTGTATCAACTATCATCGTGCCCCTCTTTGCTTATTTTGCAACCCATAGCAGGCAAGTTGCAGTTGGCAAGAAGGTGCTCCAGCGCTATTCGGGCTTTATGAACGCACCCATTGCCTTGCCAGAACGCCCAGCCAGAGAACGCAAGCCGGACTGGATTAGGGTAAAAGCGCCGACAGGTGCTGGCTTTAACGAGACACGCCGACTGATGCGTGATCTCAACCTGAATACCGTGTGCGAAGAAGCTGCTTGCCCGAACATCGGGGAATGCTGGACGAAGAAGCATGCCACGGTCATGATCCTTGGTGACGTGTGCACGCGTGCCTGTGCCTTTTGCAACGTCAAAACCGGCATGCCGCGTGCGGTCGACCCGCTTGAGCCCGAGCATGTTGCAATCGCCGCAGCAAAGATGGGTCTAGAGCATATTGTCATCACTTCTGTTGACCGCGATGATTTATCCGATGGCGGTGCAAGCCAGTTTGTGAAGGTCATTGAAGCGCTTCGTCGCAATACGCCGAATACCACGATTGAAATACTGACACCTGATTTTCGCAACAAGGCACAGGCCGCGATTGAATCAATCGTCACAGCGCGACCCGATGTCTACAACCATAATCTGGAGACTGTGCCGCGCTTGTATCCAACGATCCGGCCCGGCGCGCGTTATTATGCATCGTTGCGTTTGCTAGAGACCGTCAAGCGGCACGATCCCTCCATATTCACCAAATCGGGTGTGATGCTCGGGCTCGGTGAAGAACGGTTGGAAGTGCATCAGGTTATGGATGACATGCGCAGCGCCGACATTGATTTTCTCACCATGGGGCAGTATCTTCAGCCCACACCAAAGCACGCAAAGGTGATGGATTTCGTCACGCCTGCTGCATTTGACGCGTATGCGGCGATTGCGCGTGCAAAGGGCTTTTTATTAGTGGCGGCAAGTCCGCTGACGCGGTCAAGCTACCATGCGGGTGACGATTTTGCGAAAATGCGCGATTCACGTGCGGCGCAACTCGCCAAGGCCCGCTAGAGCAAAGCGAAAACATGCCGCACCATCACGAACGCCGCAGCCTGCCGCACTCGGCAGCGCAGATGTATGAGCTTGTGGCCGATGTAAAACGCTACCCCGAATTTTTGCCGTGGGTGAGCGCGATCCGCGTGCGCAAGGATGACGACACCGAGATGCTGGCCGACATGATTGTCGGTTTTAAATCGTTGCGCGAAACATTCAGCAGCAGGGTCGTCAAAACGCCCAAGACGTCGATCATTGTCGATTATCTTGATGGCCCGATGAAGCATTTACATAATGCATGGACATTTGAAGAAATTCCGGGCGGCGGATCGATTGTCGATTTCACGGTAGATTTTTCATTTCGCAACCGCGTGTTTGAGGCGCTGGCCGGACAGTTCTTCGATTCCGCGCTGCGCAAAATGACCACTGCGTTTATCGAACGCGCCGACTCGCTTTATGGCGTGGGCGGCAGGAGCAGTTCCAGCGCGTGAAGCGTCGCAAAGGCACGGATGTCGGCGCGGCTTTTGTCTTGTCCAAAAGCTTTCCGGTCACCGACAACGTCTTCGGGGTTCTGCCCCTTCATCGCGACGGCAAAGACAACTGTCCCAACGGGTTTGTTAGCGCTTCCGCCATCAGGTCCGGCAACACCACTGATGGCCACCGCAACGTCAGCGCCACTTCTTTTCAAAGCGCCCTGCGCCATCGCCCAAGCGACTGCCACGGAAACCGCGCCGAAGGTATCGATGATGTCCTCATTCACCCCAAGCATCTGCATCTTGGCTTCGTTGCTGTACGTTACAAATCCGTAGCCAAGAACTGCGCTGCTGCCGGGCACTTCGGTAATCGCCGCGGCCACCAGACCACCGGTGCAGCTTTCTGCAATGGCAACCATGCGGCCCGCTGCCTTGTTTTCGCTCACAACGCGCGCCGCCAGCTCGGCGATGTCGGTGGGTAATACAGAATCCATATTCAGATTTTCTCTAAAGTAGCGGTGGCTTGGGCAGCTATACCTTCGCCGCGGCCAGTGAAGCCCAGCATTTCGGTTGTTGTCGCCTTTACCGATATGCGGCGGACATCAACAGACATTATTTCCGCCAATCGCGCGCACATCTGTCCTTTAAAGGGACCAATTTTGGGTTGTTCGCAGATAATTGTGACATCCGCATTGGAAAGGTCAAATCCGTCCTCGCGCGCAAGCATCATGGCATGTGCAAGAAACCGGTCTGACGATGCACCGCGCCATTGCGGGTCGCTTGGCGGAAAATGGTCACCGATATCACCTTTGGCCATTGCCCCAAGGATAGCATCCGTCAGCGCATGCATGGCAACATCTGCATCACTATGGCCTGCAAGGCCCTTGTCATGAGGTATCTGCACGCCGCAAAGCCATAGTTCAGCCCCCGAAACCAGTCGGTGGACGTCAAATCCGTTCCCGCTTCTGAATGAAGGCATATGTGATCCTGCAAAATCATCTGAAAAAGTAAATTTATTGAGCGCTTCGGCCCCGGGCACAATGCGCACTTTGCCACCGTGCGCCATCAGCATACGTGCATCGTCGGACGGTTCTTCACCAGCCCAAGTTTGATGAGACTGGAAGATTTCCCGAAACGCAAAAGCCTGCGGCGTTTGAATGCGCCACAGATTTTCGCGGGCAACAGTTTCCGACAACTGGACATCACCACGCGAAAGGCTATCGACGACGGGTAATGCGGGAACGGCGCCCGGCGCGAGCAATAATGCGTCAAGCAAGTCATCGATGATCGCCGAGGGCAGAAAGGGCCGCGCAGCATCGTGGATAAGCACCTGATCCGCTCCCCCGTTTGCCGCGATTGCTTGAAGTCCAAGATGTACACTCTCACGCCGTGTCGCACCGCCCTGCACAAAAATCGCTGGTGGCAGCCCGTCAAGCACAGTGGTGGCCGCTTCATCCTGCCCTGCACCAATTGCGACATAAACCTGATCAATGGCTGGGTGCGCCGACAATGCCTTAAAACTGTGCCACAACATCGGCTTGCCGCGCAGCAGGCGGAATTGCTTTGGCTGTCCGCCGCCTGCACGGCTACCCGAGCCAGCGGCGACGATCAACGCAACGGTGTGTGGACGAGATGCCATGTGCGCGCTCTAGCGACAGCAGACTTGCCCGCCAAGCTGAAAGCGGGTAACGGCCTGCCTAAATTTTAGGCAGTATATGATGACGCAACTGAAACCTATTCACATCGGCAATATCGAGATTGATTGTCCTGTCATTTTGGCGCCGATGACTGGCGTTACCGACATGCCTTTTCGCAGGATTGTCCGCCAATTTGGTTCTGGCCTGAATGTCACCGAGATGATTGCCAGCCAAGCCATGATCCGCGAGACGCGACAGAGCATCCAGAAATGCGAATGGGACGCCATTGAAGAGCCCGTATCGATGCAGCTTGCCGGTTGCACACCGTATGAAATGGGCGAGGCGGCCAAGCTGAACGAGGATCGCGGCGCGGCCATTATTGACATCAACATGGGGTGTCCGGTCAAAAAAGTCGTGAACGGCGACGCGGGTTCCGCTCTCATGCGTGACTTGCCGTTGGCCGCCAGCTTGATTGAATCCACTGTGAAGGCGGTCTCTGTTCCGGTCACTGTCAAAATGCGTATGGGCTGGGATCACTCGAGCTTGAACGCGCCTGAATTGGCGCGGATAGCCGAGGATTTGGGCGCAAAAATGATTACCGTTCACGGACGCACGCGAAACCAGATGTACAAGGGATCTGCAGACTGGCGTTTTGTCCGCAAGGTTAAAGAAGCCGTGTCATTACCTGTAATTGTAAACGGCGATATCTGCTCCATTCAGGATGCGCATGACGCCTTGGCCCAAAGTGGCGCCGATGGCGTCATGGTCGGCCGGGGTGCCTATGGCAAACCTTGGCTATTGGGGCAAATGATGCACTGGTTCAAAACGGGGCAGACCATTGATGATCCTGGTATTGACACCCAATTTCATCTGATCATCGACCATTACCGTGCGATGTTGGACCATTATGGCAGCGAAGTCGGCGTACGGATCGCTCGTAAACATGTCGGTTGGTATACCAAGGGCTTGAACGGCTCTGCGGAATTTAGAAACTTTGTGAACCGCATTGACGACCCGATGACTGTCATCGCCGAACTAACGCGTTTTTATGAGCCCTTTCTCACCAGAACGGCTGCCTGATTCATGTCTCAATCGCTGCCTCGTCCGGATTATGGCCAGATGCTGGCGAGTATTGCGGTCCCGGTGCTGCTGATTTCTCCCGATCACAGCATTGCTTATGCCAATGACGCGAGCGAATCGTTTTTCGGTCGAAGCCGGCGGAAGCTGGAAGGTTATCAGGTCGATGACATTCTGGTTTTTGAAAGCGAGCGGATGAATGCCGCCCTGTTATCACCGGACAGCGATATATCCGCTCAGGATATGGAGCTGAAGACGTCCCAAGGAGCCATTACAGTCGATATAAGCCTGTCTGCGGTGTCGAAGGACCCGGATTGGCGAATTGCTATCATATCGCCCCGGAATGGCGGCAGGGAGCATATTGGGGATCAACGCGACAGCGGACAGCAACAGGCCATGGGCGCGCCTGCCATATTGGGGCATGAAATCAAAAATCCGTTGGCGGGTATAAAAGGCGCAGCGCAGTTGCTGGCACGGCAAGTCGATGAAAAAAGCGTGGCGTTGACGGATTTGATCGTCAATGAAGTCGACCGTATCGCGCGGTTGCTCGACCAGATGCAAAAACTTGGCCGTTCGGAGCCGCCAGAGCTTGCGCCCGCGAACATCCACTTGCTCATCGAACGCGCCATTCGCTCGCTTCGTGCTGCAAATCGGGCAATGCCGGAGATTTCAATTAATTATGACCCATCCTTGCCAGATGTTCTGATCGATGCAGACGGGATGGTTCAAGTTCTTATTAACCTGTTGCAGAATGCGGCCGATGCGCTTCAGGGTCGGTTGGATGGGGTAATCGGGATCTCCACGCGCTTTGTTATGAGCGGTGCGTTGCGTGACGCTGACGTCGACAGGCGGTCGATTAAATTGCCGGTCGAAATCGCAATATCCGATAATGGACCCGGCGTGCCCGAGCATATCGTTGACGAATTATTCTCGCCTTTTGTCACCACAAAGCGCGACGGGCAGGGACTTGGCCTCGCGATTGTCAGGAAACTCGTGCAACAAATGCACAGCAGAGTATTGTTCGAACGCGATCCGGTGCAAGCCATCACAACGTTCCGGCTTTTGTTGCCGGTCGCGTCCGGCAAGACCGTATTATGAAACCGCCCCGGGTTCTCATCGTCGAGGATGACGTGTCAATCGGCTTGGTGGTCAGCGCAGCGCTTGAGGCGGAAAATATCGAGACACAAATCTGCGATTCAGTGGCTGCACGCGACAATGTGCTCGCCAATGGTCAATTCGACCTGATGTTGACCGATGTTATGTTGAAGGACAGCGACGGCCTTGCGACTTTGAAAGAAGCGATGGCTAAGGCGCCAGATATGCCAGTCATCATCATGTCTGCGCAAAACACGCTCGAAACGGCCGTTCGAGCCAGCGAAATAGACGCATTTGAATATTTTCCGAAGCCGTTTGACCTTAACGACCTCGTCCTTGCGGTAAAGCAGGGCATCGAAAAACGGCGGTCTTCGGCGCAGGATCCGTTTGAGTCGATCACAGAAGCAAATTTACCCATGATCGGGCGCAGTGCCGCGATGCAGGATGTCTACCGAATGGTGGCGCGGCTTTTGCGAAATGACCTTTCGGTGCTGATTTCGGGTGAAAGCGGGACGGGCAAAGAGCTGGTCGCCGAGGCGATCCATAATCTTGGCCATCGCAAGACTGGCCCCTTTGTCGCAGTGAATATGGCGGCGATACCGAGCGAGCTGATTGAGGCTGAACTGTTCGGCCACGAGAAAGGCGCATTCACGGGCGCGGTGGGGCAATCGATTGGACGTTTCGAGCAAGCGCAGGGCGGCACTTTGTTTCTCGATGAAATCGGCGATATGCCAATGCATGCGCAAACGCGGTTATTGCGTGCGTTGCAAAGCGGCGTCATCAGCCGCATCGGTGGCAAGGCGAGCATTCGCCTTGATGTGCGCATCGTTGCGGCAACCAACCAGAATTTACCCGAATTGATAGAGAAGGGCGGCTTTCGCGAAGATCTATTCTATCGCCTTAATGTCGTTCCGATTGAAATGCCTCCCTTGCGGGATCGGACCGAAGACATCGGGATATTGGCGCAACATTTTCTCATGCTGGCTGCTAAAGACGGGTTGCCCGTGCGCAAAATTGACGACAACGCCGTCGGCCAGCTCATGGCGATGCCGTGGCGCGGCAATATTCGCGAGCTGAAAAACCTGATTTACCGGCTTGCACTGCTTTGCCGCGAAGACGTTATTACAGAAGCGACCATCATGCAGTTTGTTGAGCCGATTCCGGACTCCGATCTGCCCATTCAAGGTGCGAGCTTTGAGGCGGCGGTTGCTCAGTTCTTGCGCGATCATCGTCAACGCGGGCCGTCACGTGAAAAGTTATATCCCCGCGCTTTGGCACAATTTGAAATTCCGTTGCTTCAACATGTCATGCGGCAGGTCAAAGGCAACCAGCTCAAAGCAGCCGCCTTGCTTGGTATTAATCGCAACACATTGCGCAAAAAACTGACCGATTATGGGATCGGACCATCGGGCGGGCGATAGGTTGAAGCCTTAACACGATGTGTGGCAAATTCGCCGAGATTTTGTGCTTTTCAGGCAACGCAAGGAATGCCACAGTGTCTTTATGGCAACAATCGGACTGACGAAGGATACTGCACCACCGTCCGTAGTCCGTCGCCTGTTCGAATGGCTCGCGCACCTGCTGGGCAATAGCCAGTCCATAAAATTTCTCGAAATCGCCAGCGCATTGATGCTGATCGTTGCAGGCGTCATCACGGCAATGTTGTTGGTCGGGCAAGGGCCGCAATCTGAGCCGCTGGCACCTGCGGCCGCGGCAACAATGCTCGTCAGCAATCTGCTTCCCGCCACTTTACTTCTCGTGCTCTTTGGACGCCGGGTAGCTTTGAAGCGGGCGGAAAATAGCAATATCGGTAGTAAACAACTGCTTCATGTTCGGTTGGTGGCTATATTTTCCGCGATAACTGCGGTGCCGACGCTGCTGTTGGTTATATTTGCATCATTATTGTTTCAAAGCGGCGTTCAGTTCTGGTTCTCGGGCTCAGCACGCGGAATGCTCGAAAACGCTGGCGAACTTGCAAAGGGATATTATGACGAAAAAGTGCGTGATGTCGGGGCCGAGACGGTCACCATGGCGGGCGACATACGCTATATTTTGTCGCAAGTAAAAATCGACAGCTCCGAATTTCTGGAAATTGCTTACCCCCAGCAAGTGCTGAACCGCAAGTTGAGCGAGTCCGCTATCGTTACCATTGGCCCGAACGGGCAACAGAATACCGAAGCGGTGCTTGCCGAAAAGCCGCGCGGCGACTGGATTAGCGACGAGGCTTTGCGTAAGCTGGAGTCAGGCGAGAATTTCGTCGTGACGGTCAGCCCTAACAATATTGACGCCGTCGTCGTCCTATATGACCAACCCAGAACTTATTTATACGTAAGACGCGCAGAGACGGTTCCGTCCTTTGCACTGGGTGAACGCGCCCAATCTGTTCTCGATGACTATGATAAAATGGTTACGCGGTCGCGTGCGTTGCAGGTACAATTCAACATAGCACTTTATGTCGTATCCTTAATGATCATCGGGATTACGCTTTGGATTGCCCTGCGTGTCGCTGACCGATTGGTGCGTCCGGTCAACAACCTTGTCGACGCCGCGCAGAAGATTGCCGATGGCGACCTTTCTGCCCGCGTGAGCGTAGACCAGTTTAGAGATGACGAGGTCGGATTTCTGTCTCAGTCGTTCAACCGCATGACCGAGCGCCTGCAGGAACAGACTGGAGTTCTGCTGGCCACAAACCATCAACTGGGGGAGCGCCGCCTGTTTATTGAGGCGGTTCTGGAATCGGTTTCGGCAGGGGTGGTATCCGTTGATGGCAACGGAGTCGTTCAACTGGCAAATTCGACTGCGGAAAAACTGCTTAAAAACAAATGGGACACGATCGTCGGGCAAAAATTCGCACTGGTTGCGCCGGCACTTGCCAGTCTGGCGAGCGAAAGTCCTCGCGGCGTGGTCCAACTTGGTGATGGGCCCGAACCATTGACTGTCGCCGTTACGGTATCACGGCGCGAGCAGGGCAATGTAGTTACCTTTGAAGATATCAGCCAGCAGCTTGCGGACCAACGGCGTGCGGCATGGTCGGATGTTGCCCGCCGCATTGCACATGAGATCAAAAATCCATTGACCCCCATTCAATTGGCTGCGGAACGTCTACAGCGCCGGTTCGGCAAGAACATCCCGCAGGATCAGGCAATTTTTGCGCAGCTGACCAGTACGATTGTCCGGCAGGTTGGAGATTTGCGCAACATTGTTGACGAATTTTCATCCTTCGCGCGCATGCCAAAGCCATTGTTCCGCGCGGAAAATGTGCATGATATCGTTGGCCATGCGGTTTTCCTGTTCGAGGTTGCACATCCGGACATCACCTTCAATTATACACAGCATGGGCAACTGCCGACGCTCACAGCTGATCGCAGACAGTTGGGGCAGGCGATAACCAATATTCTTAAAAATGCGGTCGAATCCATTGAAGAGAAAAGAAAATCTTTTCCGTTCGACGGTATGATCGTGGTTGATTTAATGATGCAGGACAAAAACCTTATAATTCGGATCGCTGATAATGGCATTGGCCTGCCACCGGACCGTCAGCGTATCATGGAGCCATATATCACCAACCGCGCAACCGGCTCCGGACTTGGATTGGCGATAGTGAAAAAGATTATCGAAGAACATTTTGGTGAAATTTTGCTGTCCGACAATGAACCCGTGGGCGCAATTGTAACCCTGAAATTTGACCCCGCATTCGTGGCATCAAGGGTGGGGAAAGTGAAATCTTCCTCGAATCTTTCCAATTCAGATGAGGTAATGGGCTAGTTATGGCACTCGACATACTTATCGTAGACGACGAACAAGATATCAGGGATTTGGTCGCTGGTGTTTTGGATGACGAGGGGTATGGGACCCGGACAGCAGCCTCTGCCGATGAGGCATTGGCAGCGCTTGACGAGCGCTTGCCTTCGTTAATTTTGTTGGATGTCTGGCTTCGCGGATCGTCGATGGATGGCATCGAACTGCTGCGCGCCATAAAAATCCGTGATCCGCAAATTCCCGTCATTGTCTTTTCGGGACACGGAAATATTGACACTGCGGTGGCGGCCATTGGCCAAGGTGCGGCAGACTTTATCGAAAAACCCTTTGAAGCAAGCAAGCTGCTTCATCTTGTTTCGAAAGCAACCGAAACAGAACGCTTGCGCGCCGAGAATGCCGCATTAAAGGCGCGGGTAGGGCATTCCGAGGAATTGACCGGGTCATCGGCGTCGATCAACGCCGTACGCGCAACGCTGAAGAAAGTCGCGGGAACAGGAAGCCGGATGCTCATTACTGGCCCCGCTGGTGTCGGCAAAGAGGTTGCGGCCCGGTTGCTGCATAGCTGGAGCCCAAGGGCAGGGTCAGCATTTGTTTCAGTCAGTGCTGCGCGCTTGTCGCCGGAACGGTTTGACGAGGAATTGTTCGGTATCGAACAGGATGGCCGACTGGTTCAGGCCGGAATGCTGGAAAAGGCGCATGGCGGAACGCTGTTTCTGGATGAAGTGGCCGACATGCCATGGACAACACAGGGCAAAATCTTGCGCGTTCTCACTGATCAGAGCTTTGTCAGGGTGGGCGGTGACCGTCAAATTCGGGTGGACGTCCGATTTGTATCGGCAACAGCGCGCGATCTGGCTGTTGAAATATCGGAGGGCAGGTTCCGAGAAGATCTTTTCTACCGGCTAAACGTCGTTCCAGTCGAAATCCCGCCCTTGTCCGGGCGGCGCGAGGATATTCCCGATCTTGCCAATCATTATGCTGCCCGTTTTGCCTCCGAACACCGCATTTCGCCGCCATATTTTTCGGCCGACGCCATGGCGGCGCTTCAAGCGTGCGAATGGCCTGGCAATGTCCGTCAGTTGCGTAACATCATTGAACGGACGATCATATTGGCACCTGCAGACGGGATCGCCACCATCGAAGCCGACATGCTGCCATCGGAGATTATTAACAGCTATGAGGGCGCTGAGCATAATGTGACGTCGCTGATGGGCGCACCGTTACGCGAGGCACGTGAGGCCTTTGAACGCGAATATCTACAAGTCCAGATTAAGCGATTTTCCGGAAATATTTCTAAAACGGCGGCCTTTGTCGGCATGGAGCGATCTGCTCTGCACCGAAAACTTAAACTGCTCGGTATCTCCGTGCGCAAAAACGCCATGGGGTTTAGCGACGAGGGTGACACGTGACCGCAATTGCGAAGTACACGTGATTAGTGTAAGGTCGTTTATGTTTAGATATCAGGCTGTTTGATGGGCGTTCAGTCGGGCTAAGCTTAACAATAAATATAAACGGATAATTACAATGACTGAAAAAAATAACGGGCTTCAAGACCTTTTTCTGAACTCCCTCAGAAAGTCGAAGACACCAGTTACCATGTTTTTGGTTAAAGGTGTCAAACTTCAAGGTGTTGTAACGTGGTTTGACAATTTTTCGGTGCTGTTGCGCCGCGACGGCATGTCGCAACTTGTTTATAAGCATTCTATCTCGACAATTATGCCTTCAACATCGCCAGATCGCGCGATGTTTGACGAAATGATGTCGCGCACCACACACCGTGTAGGTATGCTGCAAGATGTGTTTCTGCACGCGATGTGCGACAAAAGCGAACCAGTGACTACTTTTTTGGTCAACGGCGTCATGTTGCAGGGGACAATAGCAGCTTACGATCTTTTTTCGGTCATGCTGGAACGAGATGGCACGACGCAGCTTGTATACAAGCATGCCATATCTACCATTCAACCAGCGCATCCGGTTAATCTCGCGGAATATAATCAATCCGTCGACGAGAGCGATATTTGAGCGGGTTTGAACGCAGCGAGACCGACGAGTTCGCGCGCGGAGCGCGTGCCGTGGTCGTTTACCCTGAATTGCCGGGACGGGCATCTGTGGGCCCGGAATCGCGGCTCGCCGAAGCTGAGGGACTTGCACTAGCAATTGGCCTGAACGTCGTGCGCAAAAAGCATTATCGTGTGCGTTCGCCTCGCGCCGTGACGCTGCTTGGCGGCGGGCAGGTGGAAGAAATTGCCGAAATGGGCCGCGAGCTTGAAGCGGATCTGCTTATCGTAGACGCGTCACTTACCGCAATTCAGCAGCGCAATCTTGAGGAGCGTACCGGGCTCAAGACAATTGACCGCACGGGTTTGATCCTTGAAATTTTCGGCGAACGTGCCGCCACTGCCGAGGGACGGTTGCAAGTTGAACTTGCGCACCTCGATTATCAGGCAGGCCGCTTGGTCCGAAGCTGGACTCACCTTGAACGCCAGCGCGGCGGTTTTGGCTTTTTGGGCGGCCCTGGCGAAACACAGATTGAAGCCGACCGGCGCATGATACGTGATCGGATGGCGCGGCTTCGACGCGAGCTCGAGGAAGTCAAACGAACGCGATCCTTGCACCGTGCGCGCCGGAAACGCGCGCCCTGGCCAGTCATTGCGCTCGTAGGATATACCAATGCGGGCAAGTCAACTTTGTTTAACCGGCTGACGCGGGCGACCGTGTTAGCGGAAGATATGCTGTTTGCCACGCTTGACCCGACGATGCGGCAAATTTCGCTGCCTGGTGTCGAAAAGGCAATTTTGTCGGACACCGTTGGCTTTGTTTCCGATCTGCCAACGCAGTTGATCGCGGCGTTCCGAGCTACTTTGGAAGAAGTCATATCGGCGGATATCATTGTCCATGTGCGGGATATTTCACACACTGAAAGCGATGCGCAGAAAGACGACGTGCTTCAAATACTGCGCGATCTTGGCGTGCTTGATGATACGCAAGCCGGGCATCAGCCGCAGATGGTTGAAATTTGGAATAAGCTGGATTTGCTTGAGCAAGAACGCCGCGACAAATTGTCGAACCTGGCGGCGCGCAACGATAACATCCTGATGATTTCGGCGGAGACCGGTGAGGGCATCGACGCGCTAAAAGCGCATCTTTCCGCGTTGATAGCCAAGGGAAATGATGTGCGCACGGTCAAGCTAAGAGCCGACGACGGCGCGGCATTGGCATGGCTCCACGGCCGCGGAACGATCACGCAGCAGGCTTTGGACGGCGACGTCGTGTCAGTGGACGTATCACTTAGCCGGCAATTATGGGGTCAGTTCGAAAAACAGTTCGATCAAGTGGACGCGTGATCAGAGATTTTCTTTGGCTTTGGCCTGTCGCCAGAGATCTTCTTTGGAGTCCAGTGACAGCGCAGCAAACGTATCGCCAGCAGAAGCTTCCATATCCCGAAAGCGCCGTTCAAATTTGGCACTTGCAGCCTTGAGCGCATGTTCGGCGTCGACATCGTGAAAACGCGCAAAGTTCACTACAGCGAATAAGAGGTCACCGATTTCTTCAGCTACCTGTTCAGTTGAAGTCGCGGTTTCAACTTCGTGTAATTCTTCAATTATCTTGTCGCGCGCACCCGACTGATCGGGCCAATCGAAACCCGTGCGCGCGGCACGTTTCTGTATTTTCTGGGCACGCAGCAATGCGGGTAGGGCAAGAGCAACACCGGCCAAGGCGCTATTGTCCGCAGCACTGCTTCGCTCCTTAGCCTTAATCGCCTCCCAATTGTCGGGCACGGCATCGGATGGGATGACGGCGCTTTGAAAGACATGTGGGTGGCGCCGGATCATTTTATCGCAAATGCCGTCGATAACGTCTTGCAGGGTAAATCGCCCAAGTTCGGTCGCCATCTGGCTGTGGAAAACAACCTGAAGCAGCAGATCGCCAAGTTCATCTTTCAGTGCATCTAGATCATCACGTTCAATCGCATCGGCAACTTCATATGCTTCCTCAATTGTATAAGGCGCGATCGTTGAAAAATTCTGCTCCAAATCCCAGGGGCAGCCAGTGTCTGGATCACGAAGCCGCCGCATAATGTCCGCAAGGGGGGTGATATCCGAGTGCATCTGTTAAGTCACCTCAATAAGTTCGATAATATATATTATGTTAAGTAGAATATGCTATCAGCTGTTGCTGTACATTTAGTCCGGCGAACGGTCACGGCTGCAAAACCATCATATTGGCCTCGACCTTCCAACTTTGCATATTGTCTAGAAAGTTCATTCCCAGAACGTTGGTGTCGCCAAAATTCTCGGAAACAACGACCTGATGATCGGTAATGACATGCGGTCCGACTCTTAGTGACTTTACCAACCCACGGTTTGCTGCGACGCGGCCGTTGGCAGTGCTGAGGATTACGGGATAACCGTTCGCATCAATTTGCACCCCGGTTTCAGCAGCCGTGGTCGCGTTTATGGCCGTAAATGAAGCGCCGCTGTCGATCATGAAGCGCACTGGATTGCCGTTGACCTCAACCTGCAGCCAATAATGGCCATCATCTTGACGACGAAGTTCGATGGCGTCGCCGCTGACGTTTTGTCCGGCTGTACCTGAAACGTCGGCTTTGATACGTTCCCAAATGCTCATGAATTCATAGCGGAAGCTGAAAACCGCGAATAATGCTGCAAATATAGCAACCCATGCCAACCCGGCCTTCGCGAGATAGCCCAGCGGCAAGCGGCGCGCAGCGAGCGAGCTAATCAACAATGCAAGACAAACTACGCCCCAGATGAGCGATGGTCCGTCTTCCATGATATTCATCGCTTTGCCTTTGAGAACAAACGATAGAAATTGTCTGAAGTCTGCTGGGCGAATACTTCATCAGTCACGCCCCGCAATTGTGCAACAAACCGTGCGGTGTCTGCAACAAAGGCGGGCTCGCCTGTTTTTCCACGATGCGGAATGGGTGCCAAAAAAGGAGAATCCGTTTCCACCAGAAGTCGATCCTCAGGAAGCCATTTTGCGACCTCTTGAATGTCCTTCGCGTTTTTAAACGTCACGATACCCGACAGCGAAATATACAGGCCAAGGTCCAAAGCTGTTTGCGCGAAGTCTGCGCTTGCTGTAAAGCAATGAATAACTCCCGGAAAAGCGCCCTCTTCCATCTCTTCAGTCAAGATCGCAGCGGTATCAGCCTCTGCATCGCGGGTGTGAATGATGATGGGTAATCCAGT
>NZ_JBKJMB010000019.1:0-1743 GCF_046596595.1 Sphingorhabdus sp. | reverse complement strand
ACGCCCCTTGGCCAGAGGTTGACCCTGCCTTGCTTGAAGAAGACGAGGTTACCATTGCCATTCAGGTCAGAGGCAAGTTGCGCGACACGCTGACCGTGGCGAAGGGTTTATCTCAAGGCGATCTGGAGGCGCTTGCGCTTGCCAGCCAAAAGGTTCAGCATGCGATGGAAGGCGCGGATATAAAGAAAATCATCGTCGTCCCTGACAGGTTGGTCAACATCGTTTTATGAACCGTTTCATTGCCCCATTTTTGCTCGTGTTTCTGCTGCCTGCATGCGGATTGCAGCCATTATACAGCGGCGGGTCGAAAGGTGCGGTTGCCGGCACCTTGGGGACAATATCCGTAGCTCCTATCGGAGGCAAAAACGGCTGGCTGATGCGCAACGCGTTAAACGACCGCTTGGGCGGGCAGGAAAACAACGCCCCGCAATTCCGCCTGGTAGTAGTGCTTGACGATCAAATCGAAGGTTTTGGCGTGCGCGCCGATGACACTGTCACACGCGAACGGCGGACCCTGCGCGCGCGATATCAACTTATTGCGACGGCCACGGGCGAAACCGTGCTTGATGCAACCGCCGGATCAGATGCGGGTATCGACGTGGTGAGTTCGGAATATGCAACGATCGCAGGTGAAAATAGCGCCTTGGAAAACCTGACGCAGAAGGTCGCGGACCAGATTGTGACGCGTCTTTCCCTTTACGCCCGCGGCGAATGAGCAACGCAAAGGAGCGCAGTTTTATCAGCGCCATTGCCGCACGTCCTGACGTCCGGCTGTTTTTCATTTTCGGTCAGGACGAATCGGCGATTGCCGACATCGCCGCGCAAATGACGGCGCAACTGGTCGGGTCAGAGCGCATCGACATCGACAGCGACCGGATCCGCAATGACCCCGCCTTGTTGTCGGACGAGGCATCGGCGCTGTCGCTGTTCGGCGATAAAAGGCATATCCGTCTCAACTTCCGGCGCGAAGAGGGGCTTGCCGCAGTCGAAACCTTGCTTGCGCTTCAAGGCGACGCAAACCCTATCATCGCCACCGCCGGAAACCTCACCAAGGCCAGCAAATTGCGCAAGTTGGCCGAGGCACATCCGCGCGCGATGGCGCATATCTGTTATCTGCCTGAAGAAGGCGATGCGGCAGCCGCAGTGATGGCTTATGCGGCCACTGCGGGCCTCAAAATCGGCAGGCCATTGGCCGCACGAATTGCGCGCTATACCAATCAGGACCGAAAGCTGGCGCAAGCCGAAATTGAAAAGCTGTCTTTATATTATGACGCATCTCCCCAGAGACCAGCGACGGTCGAAGTGCCTGTGTTCGAAGCATTGTCGGCAGAAACCGGCGAAGAGAATGTTACCGGCCTTGTCCATCAGGTGATGGGCGGCGACGTGCGCGGGACAGGGCGCGAGTTGGCAGCGGCGCGCGATTTGGGCGTTGATGCGATTCGCGTCGTCCGCGCGCTTCAGCGCCGCGTGACGATGCTAGCGGCAATGCGGACGAAGGTGGACAATGGGGCAAATCCCGGTGCCGTCGTCAAAGCCACGCGTTCGATATTCTGGAAGGACGCAGACAGTTACGCGCAGCAACTTGCACGTTGGCCCTCCGCACGGCTGGCTGGATTGAACAGCCATTTGCTTGAGGTGGAAGCAAAGTTGATGCACGTGCGCGATGGCCTTGCCGTCACCATATTGGAAGAGGAACTTGTTCGTATTGCCCGCGCAGCAGCGCGACGTGGCTGATTACTGATA